>CAYOJQ010000039.1:0-33594 GCA_964404325.1 uncultured Oligoflexales bacterium | reverse complement strand
ACAAGTTTACCTCCGGTCAATGTGAGCTGGTTACACAAAATTCAGGACACTCCCGGCTCCGACGAGTTCAACGTTAACCATTCATACAACCGCTTTATCATCCATGCAGGTGGGTGGTTATTCATCCGGTATTAGCACAACTGGTGGCATCGCACCGCTGAACTACGCCATTGATAGTGGTTCTTTGCCCGCTGGTTTGACTCTGGATGCCACGACTGGATTGATTTCCGGTACCATTCCTTCTTCGGCAGCCAACACGGCTTTTGCCATTGTGGTTAAAGTGAGCGACGCAACCGGCCAGACGGCTTCAAAAACATACACCGGCACTGTCGCGCCGGGTTCCTCTCTTCTCACGATTCACACCACCACTTTATCGCAGATCACTTCAGGCATTGCATTCTCATACGCTTTGGCGGTGACCGGTGGCTCGATGCCACGAACCTACAGTGTCTCATCCGGTGGTTTGCCAGCAGGATTAGCGTTAAACTCTTCATCTGGTCTGATTTCTGGAACCCCGACGGCGGGCACCGCGGGACAGGCTTACGCATTTACTATCACATGCACAGATGCGGATAACCAAAACGCGAGTAAAACTTACACGGGCACGGTTGCTTCGAGTTCCACAAGTTCTCTTGGTATTGTGACCACAACGATTCCGTCTCCTTCCGCTGGATCTTCATACCTAGCTGCCATTGGTGTGACGGGAGGAACGGCGCCTTATACGTACGCCGTTTCCGCTGGCGCGTTACCGAGTGGCCTTAGCATCAACTCAACATCCGGATTGATCTCTGGTTCGGTCGCACATGCGGCGAAAGGATCATCCTATCTCTTTACAATCACAGTTACGGATGCAGCTTCATTGTCCGCGTCGCAAATCTATTCCGGTTTCGTGGGCACCTATACGACTGCTATCGTTCCCGCGGCACTCGTCGCCGCAACACCGGGTGCAAGTTACAGTGCTTCGTTGGCTAGCGTTGGTGGTGAAGCACCTTACACTTACACGATTACAAGCGGTGCGTTGCCTTCTGGCCTGAGTCTTAATTCCAGTACGGGTCTTATCGCAGGTGTTGTTTCAGAAGCTGAAGCAGGAAATACAAAAAACTTCACTATCCGCAGCGTGGACGCCAACAACGTTCAGGTGAGCGTGAGCTACGCGTTAACCGTTAATGCTTTTGCCGTTGTCGTTAGCACGGCAACATTACAAGATGCGATTGAAAGCGCGATGTATTCGAATGGTGGTGTTGCCGTGGCGGCATCTGGCGGAACGGGGCCATACTCGTTCGAGTATTCCGGTGCTCTGCCGGGAGGTATTGGTCTTTCCAGCAGCGGTTCTTTCTTTGGTGTACCGGATCTCGCTTCTGGCAGTCTACCGTCCGGAACCGTTTACACCATTCATGTACGCGCCCGGGATTCCCTCAATCAAGTGAGCGCTCAAAAAACGCTCACACTCAAAGTAACGATTAACTCCCCCGTTGTTTCCGTGGGAACGCCGACCAATGCGGTTCTTGGCTCCTCGTATCACTATTCGTTCGCTGCGACTGGTGGTCGACCGCCCTACGTTTTCGCAGTGGCCGCGGGTTCTCTTCCGTCGGGCCTTAGTCTCAACGCCATTGGTGCCGTGTCAGGAGCGGCGACAGCCACATCACCCCGTTTATCTTCTCCAGGCCCTAAAGGCATATCTGCCGCGCGAAGACTATCCCATGCTTGATCTCATCATGAAGGAAGAAATGGCTAACAGTCGTTCTTCTAGGATTGACGGCGCCGCCGAGAAAGGGAAAGCCGCGTAATGAGAAAGTCCTAATCTTTTGGCTCTTTTCGTGATGCTTCTGGTTCTTTCCATGGGAACGAAAAAGACCAAGCATGATTTTATGCGTGGCATTGAGGAATACGTTTCTTCAAAAAAATACGCAACTGGTCGCATCGGTGAGGGAATGAGTGAAATCGATGCGCTGCAACAGATTATCGCGCAGGTTATTCAGAACAGTGATTTGAGCGGAAGGGTGAGCCTTTCAAAAAGTGCCACGGGCATTGAGCTGACATTTGAAAGTGCGATGCTTTTTGAATCCGGTACAGCGCAGATCGGTGAAGAGGCCGCTTCAATCCTTGTTGAAGTCGCTCAGCTTGTGAAGAATTTGCCTGAACGATTTTTTATCGTTGTAGAAGGACATGCGGATAGCCGCCCGATCACGTCGGGACTTTATCCGTCAAACTGGGAACTATCATCCGCGCGTGCGGGAAGTGTTGTGCGTTACCTCGTGACTCAGGGAGTTCCCGGAAAACGCATGCGGGCGATTGGCTTTGCTGACACGCAGCCTTTAGAAGACGTTGAGGACTCAGTTAAGAATCGACGCGTGGTGATAAAAATTGATTCCGAGGCGCGGTGAGGATCGTTATGAGACCAGTGAAAAGCCTAATGCCCATACTTTTGACGTTAGTTCTGCTAACGGCGGAGAGCCTTTATGCGCAGTCGGCTGATACGATCTCTCTCGAAGACAAAATCCGTGAAAAACTCGATCGGATCTTCCTACCTGATCAGTATCTCATCGATTTTCAAATGGCGGATGCGGGTGCCAATAAAAACGGCGACAACTTCCTGCCTGGTCTAGAACTCTTAGGGCCAGTGGCAAAGATAGGAACGGGTGTTCCCACAAGTGCGGTGCAGTCCCCCACACCCAAACTTTCAGGTGCGCAGCGTGGTGATCTTCTTGTTCTCATCGATAAAGCGATTTCTCCTGATCGTGTAAAAGTTGCCGATGAAATCGTAAAACGCATTCTGAAGGGGGAAGGCCTGCAGAAGACAGTGCGCCTTCGTGTCGCGCAGCAGGAAATAGCCAAGGAGCTTCCGCCGCCTCCTCCGACGAAGCACGAACCTTCGTTTTTGGATCAGGTAGAAAAGAATAAAGATTTGTTGGGTCGCATGTTCTTTGTGCTGTGGTGCGCCATTGTCTCAATCATTGCGGCCTACGTATTCCTGAAAAGGATTTCGCAGTTTGGTGCGCAAACGGGCCGCGAAGCCTCCTTTCCGAGAAAAAACCACGAAGAGGATAAAAAGGGTGTCATCGGAAGCGGAGATAGCGAAAATCGCAAACGCCTTGCTGCTAGCAAGGATGAGATTTATTCCAAAGATCAGGCCATCCTCACCGCAACACAGGAAGTTGTGGGTGAAGCTAAGAGCGATCCAAAGAAAGTTGCCAAAATTCTTAGCCGATGGGTGGCCCAAAGCGAAGAAAACGCTCGCTACGCGGCGCTGTTTCTAAAAAACTGTGACATCAAGACGATTGAAAATGTGTGTTCTCTTCTTCATCCTTCGGATCTGGAGAAGATTCTTGCCGTGAACATCCAAGATTTCGATCCTTTCAGCGAAGAAAATCAAAGAGTCATCGAGCGTATCCGTGGGGATTTTGCCTTGCTCGCGGCCGAGCAGCTTCTTAAGGCCAAACCCGATCCTCTCGACTTTCTTCGCATTCTGTCGGATGAGGATATTGCCTCCGTATTGCACGGCGAAAGTCTTGACACTGTGGCTTTGGTCGCGACGCAGATTCCCATTCATCGTTTGCAAAAATTTTGCAGTGAGATTCCAGCTGACACCCTCAATGCATTGTTGTCGAAGATTTCAGCCCTAAAATCCCCGACGGTTGAGGACTTTTCCGGAGCGCGCAAAAAACTTCAGGAAAAAACGCTTACCCTCTCGTCGAATCTTTTCAGTGACAAGGCGCGTGTGAGCACGATCACTTACTTGGTGCAAAGCGTCGGGTTGCCGAAGCAGCAACGTACTCTGATGGATAAGCTTCTCCTTGAGGATAAGGGCCTTTATACGCACGTGCGCCCACAAATTCTTTTAGCGACGGACTTTGATCATCTCTCAACGCGTATGGCTACCGTGTTAAGTCAGGGAGTGGATGCTGACGTGTTGGCGGTCGCTTTGAGTGGACTTGAAGATGGCTTCGAGAATCTCAAGACTCTTCTCCCGGAAGCATACCGCGTGATCTTTACTGATATTGCGGCACGTTCTCATGAAGACGCCGCACGTGCGGAGGCGTGGAGGAAGGTATCCACGGCGATACGCAATCTCTTGTCGAATGGTTTGATGACGCAATCAGAGATTAAAGCGGCGATCACGATGGCGGATGCGGCGCGCGAACAAAAAAATAATGGCAATTATGAAGAAGACGCTCAGGTGACCCGTGCGGCCTCTTAACAGAAAAATTCTCATCATTGTCTGGGGGCTTTTAGGAAGTTCCTTAGCACTGGCGGATTCAGTGACCGCCGGTTTTGGAACGTCACAGGCGAATCTTGTGAGCGGCGAATATAAGCCAAAAACCATCTCCACGACCACAATCTACGGCGCTCTCTCTCACCATCTTACGGGACTGTGGTCGGTGATGGGAAAGTATGAGACAGATATCAAAAACTCTTCGTTGCAGGGATTTACTGTTGGCATCGTCTACGACTCCGATCCCATTCGCTCAAAAAGCGGCGACGTAGCACCCGATGGTACGCCCGAAGTTCAACGAGTTCCCAAGTGGCTCATTCGCACGACGGCTGGCATCGGGCAGTGGCGCGTGTCTGATACGTTGGAAATCAACAAACCCAACTTAGGAAATAAGAATAAAGCCCCCGTTCAGGCGGACATGTACGGCTTTACTTTTGGAGTTGGGTTGTATCGTTTTATGGCGGAAAACTTCGCGCTTTTTGGCGCCATGAATGTGGCTGTCGCGAGCGCGGGGGACTTTGGCATGAATAACACCGGCTTCTCGGTGGGTGTCCTTTGGCAGTACGATTAGGGGGATGGTGATGGCAAACACCCAATGGTCAAATCACAACACCGTAAAGATTGATCTGACCGTAACGGATCATACTTCTCGCACATTTGTTCTCCCTTTGAGGAGATTTTCCGTCGTGATGAGTGCCATCGGCGTGCTCATGTTATGGAGCTTCATCGCGACGACGCTCTTGTTACGAGAATGGTTTGTTCCCGCGACCATGCCAGAAACCATTGTCGCTGAAGTCCCTGTCGCGGCAAAAGCCGAGATAGAGGCGCCAAAAACACCGTCAACGAGCGAACCCGCGAAACAGTTGATGCCAGTCGCCGTGGCAAATGAAAAGTTTGAACTCGAATCAGGATTCACGGCTTCAGATGTCTCTTTGCGAAAAATAGATAACAACACTCTGGAGCTCAGTTTTGTGCTTCAGAATGAAGACGGCCTTCTTCAAGAAGGTTTTATCTGGGCGCGAGCTTCCCTTGAGGCCGGCGAGAAGACTTTAACGATTTCTTCTTCAAGCAATGCGCAGATTCAGGAAGACGGTTCCGCGAATCGCCCACGAAGTGGGGATCGTTTTGCTATTAGAAACCGTAAAAAAAGAACGCTTCAGTTGAAGGGCGCGAACTTTAAGGATGCCAAGCTTGTTCAGCTCTATTTGGGAGCGTATTTCCGCAGTACGGAAACCCAAAAGGTTGTTAGTTTGTATTAGGCTCGTCTCTCATGGGATCATAGATGTCTTCAAAGACATAAGGATCCTGATCCCATTCCAGCGTCCCTACGTAAACTTTGCGGAACTTTTCTCAGGGTTTGCCCCATAGTTGCCTTAGCGACGGATGAGAAAACTGAGGCAAAAGGCGCTACCAGGTAGCGCCAACATCCATGATGTTTTGAGCATCAAAACGCGTGTAGAGCAGCGTATCTCGCAATTCCGTGCCAAATGGTTTTATCATGTCATTGCGCAAAGTGGCCTCAAGCTGATAACCCAAGCGTTCGGGAATAGCTTTGCTGCGGGTGTTTTCGGCGTCACAGCGAATTTCCAGACGTTTCGCTCCCAGCGCTTCAAACGCAAATTTCGTCAAAGCCGCAACAGCTTCCGTGATGTAGCCTTGTCCCTCATACTTTTTCCGCACCCAATAGCCAATCTCGAGACGTGGCACATCCCATTTCATGCGATGAAAGCCCGAGCAGCCCAAAAATTCAGCGCTCTTTTTGTCGTAAAGATTAATCCGTAAATCCTCGCGCAGAATCCATTGAGCATGCGCACGGCGTACGTTTGCCTCTTGTTCATCGTCGGTGGGGCGATTTTGTACCCAAGGCATCCATTCGCGGAGCTCTTCATAACTTTCGTTGATGGCCGCCGCCAACACAGGTCCGTCTCCCGGCAGTGAATGACGCATGATGAGACGTCGCGTCTGAATGGGCATGGGAATGTCGATAAGAACGGGGTCAGTCATGAAAGATCTCCTTGGTCGCTATAAGGATTCTATTCACGGTGAGGTGAAATACGAGTAGAATCTTTGCATTCATCTAAGAATTCGGAGCAGTCATGACAGAGTTGTTGGTTCACTTGGGGCCTTTAGCGGCACTTGCGGGCATCTGGGAGGGTGATAAGGGCGATGATATCGCGCCTTCAGACGACCGTGGCGTGGAGAATAATAAGTACCGCGAGCGGTTGACGCTATTGCCGTTCGGTCCCGTTGATAACCATGAACAGAAACTTTATGGTCTGCGCTATAGCACTTTTGCTTGGCGCCTTGACGAGCCTGATAGCTTTCACGAAGAGACGGGTTATTGGCTGTGGGATAGCGCCTCACAGCAGGTGATGCGCTGCTTTATTGTGCCACGCGGGATCACTGTGCTTGCCGGTGGAACCGTGCGACCGGATGCGAAGGAGTTTAACCTGGCGGCGGACCTTGGTTCCCCGACATATGGTATCTGTTCCAGTCCGTTTCTCGATCGTGAATTTAAGACCGTTCGCTACGAACTCAATGTGAAGATCAACGGCAACGGCTCTTTTAGCTACGATGAAGACACACAGCTACAAATTCCTGGGCAACCGAAAATCTTCCACCATCGTGATAAAAATACGCTGTTTCGTGTGGATTAGGTTTGATTGTCCCGTTGGTGATGTGGTCGTCCTTGACCACAGGCTCACCAACGGGATGCCGAGAACTCGTTTTCATCCCTGAAAACGTCAAAGAAATAATCACTAAGCAAGATCTTTACCAACGACATCTCGCGGTCTCCAAACGCGGGGTGAATGGCATAGAGCGTGCTTAAGTCGACCTGCTTTTCACACATTTCAAGGAGAAGAAAGATGAAGAAGCAGAGTCGATTTTATAAGTTGTTTTTGTTGAGTGCCGTGATGATTGCTATAATTGGTTGCGGAGAAGCTTCACAGAATGAGTCGCAACTCAATTCAATGGCGAAACCAGAAGATTCCTACAGCTCATTTCGTCCCGATTTTGAGCAAGATCGCCCCGATGATGGGACGGTCTTCGCGCGTGAATATGATCTTGGTGAATTAGAGGCGTGCTCCATCGCGCGTCCTGGAGACTGCATCAGCGGGCCGATCAAGGCCGCCAGTGACATGCTAAAGGACCTTGAAAAGTCACTGAAGACATCCTTTGAAAATTTCGGTCTAACAAATGACGTCCGCTCTCTATTAGAAGGCAAGGCGCTCGCGCTGGCACAATCTCAAGCGAATTCAAACAGAGATGTATGCATAGCGGCTGTTGCCGCTGGCATCACAGCATTTATTGCGGAAGCGGGACTTATAGCGGGGCCATGGGGCGCTGTGATCGGTGGCTTTTTTGGAGCAGGTGGTGGTCTTCTCCTCGCTCAGAATGCTTGCGCAAAAGTTTTTCCATAATATAAGGAGCCGAATGATGATGAAGAATTTTTTTCCAATAGTTTCGATCGCACTTATCATGGCTGCATGCCAGACAATGAGTTTCATTCTTCCCGATGCGGAATATGTGGCGCAGAATGGCGATCTTCATACATTGCGTTACACGTATGGTTCAGTGGATGAAAAAGAATTTAAGGCGTTTCGAGAATCATACGACAAAAAACTTGGCGATAAAGCAGGTGAAATTTGTATGACAAACGACTACGAAGTCGTCGAAAAAAGCCGCAAACCAAGCACCATCGCGAACCTGAAGAATATTGGCGAAAACGACTACTTCTGGGTTGTTCGCTGTAAGTCTCACACGTCATAAGAGTCCACCCGACGCACGGCACTCTGGTGCGTCGGGTTCAGTTCCCTCTATATTTTCTTAACTCAAGGAGCTCCTCATAATACCGATGCGAAACTGTTGGTTCTTCATTGCGGAGGTTAGGAATAGTGGGAAATACCCGTTATCTGACGAAGAGTCGTTATAAGCTAGCTCTCGAATGCCCCACGAAGTTGTACTACGCGGCGCATCGCGAAATTTATGAAAATACCAAGATCGAAGATCCGTTTCTGGCTGCCCTCGCTGACTCTGGTTTTCAGGTGGGTGAGCTGGCGAAGTTGTATTTTTCTGGTGGCGTGGAGGTCACATCACTCGATCATGAAACGGCTATCAAAGAAACCCAAGAGCTGTTGCAACGCAAAGAAGTGACTATCTACGAGGCCGCTTTTCGTTTTCAGAATTTCTTTGTGCGCGCTGACATTGTTGAGAAGAAAGGCGATACGCTGCGTCTTTACGAGGTGAAGGCGAAGTCATTTGACCCTAACGAGGAAGAACCCTTCTTCGATAAGCGTCTTCTGAAAAAGGGATTCTACAAGTTAACCAGCAAATGGCAGTCCTATCTTTATGACGTCGCTTTTCAAACCTATGTGTGCTTGAAGTCGTGCCCTGGTTTCAAAATCCTTCCCCATCTCACTCTGGTCGATAAATCCAAAACCGCCAGCGTCGAAGGGCTTAATCAGAAATTTCTGCTTGAGCGGCATGACGGCAGAACGCGTATTCGAGTTGTTGGCGAGACAAGTAAAGAAGCGCTAGGCGATCGTATTCTTTGCAACGTTCCCGTTAGTGACGTTGTCCACCTGATTATCGCGGGGAAAGATCAAGGCGAGAAAACAAGGGAAGATCTTAAAATTCCACCCTTCGCAAAAGAAGCCGAGATGTGGGCGGATCTCTACGTCTCCGATAAGAAACATCAGCCGAAGTTAAGTTCGGAGTGCAAGAATTGCGAGTTTCAGAACAAGCGTCATCCTGAATTGCGCGATGGCCGCAAAGAATGTCTTAGCACCCTTATCAAACCTCAGGACATGGCGAAGCCGACCGTATTTGAAATCTGGAATTCTCGTAAAGCCGATGACTATATCGAAGAAGGAAAGCTCCTCCTCGAGAATCTCGTGAAAGACGATATCAAGCCCAAGGACGACGATAAACTTGGCTTATCTTCTTCTCAGCGGCAATGGCTTCAAGTGGAATACGCCGTGCGTCCTCCCGCTGATTTCTATCTCGATCGTGAAGGACTGCGAAGCGAGATAGCACGTTGGAAATTCCCGCTCCACTTCATTGATTTTGAAACAACGCGTGTTGCGATTCCCTTCAACAAGGGAAAGCGCCCTTACGAACAGGTGGCTTTTCAGTTTTCTCATCACGTCGTATTTGAGAATGGGATGATGGCGCACGCGGATCAATATATTCACGACAAACAGGGTGAAATGCCGAACTTTCATTTCGTAAGAGCTCTTAAGAAGGCTTTGGAGAGAGATGAAGGAAGTATCTTTAGATACTCAAATCACGAAAACACTGTGCTCGTTGAGATCTACAATCAACTCAGTAAGTCATCAGAGCCGGATCGTGATGAGTTGATGGCTTGGATTAGGACTGTTACGAACAATAAGGAAGAATGGGCTGGATCGAGGTCGATGATAGACCTGTGCGAGATCATCAAAAGGTTCTTCTACCATCCCGCGACAAAAGGCTCGAACAGCATCAAGTACATACTTCCGGCGATTCTCGCGTCCTCAAAGCATCTCCAAGAGAAGTATGCTCAACCCATTTATGGTTCGCAGGGCAAAATCCCCAGTCTTAACTTCAAGGAAAAGATTTGGATCGCCAAAGGTGCCGATGGCTCCATTCTCGATCCCTATAAATCTCTCGATCCAATCTTCAAAGACATCGACGTTAAAGAGGTTGACCTTCTCACCAGCGACGATGAACTCAACAACGGCGGCGCTGCGTCCGTGGCTTTTGCCCGCATGCAGTTCACCGAAATGAGTGCCCTTGAGCGGGACGCCTTGCGATCAGCTCTGCTGCGCTATTGCGAGCTCGATACGCTCGCGATGGTGATGCTGTATGAGGCATGGGTGGGGTGGTTGAATGAGGGTGTGACGATGAGTGGAAGGCGCGCTTGACCCTCGCCACGGTGTCTTGGGGACGCGTGGCGCAGTTTTTTGATCAAGCCTCATTGACCGGTTACTGCGACCAGATTCGGTGCCAGAAGAACCCAATGCTAACCGGGCCTGGAGTCGATTTGACAATATTTCGGGACAACTGTTGTCCCGATTTTTTATTATTGGGGGCTCGAGCTAGAGAAAAAAGCCAATGATTCCTGTGTAACATTTTGGCCCTTCTTCTTGCATAGGGGAACGTGTTCTCTATGTCATTTTTTTAAGGGTAGGAGTGTTACATGCAGAGTTTCATAAATCTGAGCGCCATTTGTGCGAGGATTCCTTGTCTCCAGCGGCTGCAAGAAAAGTTTGTAGCCCTATTCGGCATCAGCGGTCTCGCTTTTACCTACGATTGGCTTGCTCTTGAAAAGGATATCTACAGCGACTGGGATCGCACCGCGGATTTTGTTCGCTGGCAGCACTACAAGTCCCCATGGAGCTGAGAGTTCTGGTTTTTGTCGTGCGATAACGTTAGAATGGGCCTTCACCGAGGCCTTGGCATCATATGAAGAAAATCATTGTCAATGCGGATGATTTTGGTCCTGAGAAAGGGATTTGTAATGCCATTCTCAAGGGCTTTGAAGAAGGCTTTCTGAGCAGTACATCCGTGCTGGTGAACTTCGATGACTTTGCGGAATACGTGCGGCCACTCGTTGATCAGCAAATCCCGTGTGGCGCTCACCTTAACTTATTTTCCGGGCCCCCGTGTTCAACGAGTTCTTTTGCAGACATCAAAAACAATTCTGATTTGAGAGACGAGTTTCGTGCACAGATCGAAAGGCTGCTAGCATCGGGAGCCAGAGTTACTCACATAGATAATCATCGTCCCGAAATTTACGGGGATCGCAATCGCTTTCGTATCGTGGTCGATTTAGCTCTTGAATACGGCCTTCCCATGCGGATGCCTTTTCGCTGTTTTCCAGAACGGAAGCTTTTTATTCTCGGTGGAAAGATAGGCCTAAGCGCGGAAGAGCTCGAACACATTCGCGTCGATGTCGAAAGTTACCTGTCCGCGCGATCGCTTTCTTTCCCTGATCAATTTATTCCCAGTTTTCTGGTTGGTAGCCCAACCGAAGAAGAGCATGCCGATCTGTTAAAAAATCTGCCGCAAGGAGTCAGTGAAATTTGTGTTCATCCGAATTTTGAAAGCGCGCAGGGGATGAGGGAGTACAATCTTCTCCAACGCTTCGATCGCGCGCGTCTTATGGCTGAATTTGGAATCGAACTGGTGAGCTACGCCGACCTTCCTTGATGATTCTTATCTGGAATGAATTCTGCAACACGTCATGTGTGAACTTTAAAAGGAGCACATGATGACAAAGACGCTCATGGTTTTAACAAGTCATGGAAAATTGGGCGATACGGATGAGCCGACTGGCTTTTGGTGGGAAGAGGTGGCGGCACCCTATTCAATTTTTAAGAAGTACGGCTACGACGTGGATTTTGCTAGTCCGAAGGGCGGAAGACCGCCAGCCGATCCGAGAAGTGATGTGGAACACATTTCAGATGATCTGGCGAAAGGCACAGTGCGGCAATTTCAGAATGACGCAGAGGCCATGAAGAAGTTGAATCACACCGTTCCGCTTGCTGATGTGAATCCGAACGACTACGACGGCGTTTTCTTTGTGGGTGGACATGGCACCATGTGGGATTTTCCCAACAACCCGAACATTAAAAGCATCATTAAAAATCTTGATGACAGAAATGGCATCATCGCAGCCGTATGCCATGGTCCCGCCGCGTTTATTGGTGTGACGGATAAAGACGGCAATCCATTTGTGATGGGCTGCAATGTCACCGGCTTCTCAGATATGGAAGAAGAGCTTGTCGGTCTGACAAAGGTTGTCCCCTATCTTCTTGAAGATCAACTAACGGAAATGGGTGCTGATTATGAGTCTACGGAGCCTTGGGTATCCTTAAGTCTCGTCTCTGATCGCGTTGTGACTGGGCAGAATCCTGCCTCATCGACCGCAACCGCGATGAATGTTGTGAATGCCATCCGGGATTGGAAGGGTGGTGAGAAGAAGGCGGAGTCAGCATAGATGTGGGCGGAGACTTTTGTCTCCGCATTCCATTTAGATTCCCGTGTAGCTCAGAGTGATCGTCCCACCGGTGGTAACGGAGTTGGCGGTGAATTCCACGCCGCTAACTTTTTTGCTTACCTCAGCGGCCTTGGCGCGAACGACTTCACCTGTCAGATGAAAGTTCTTGTCCATCTGAAATTTCCCCATAGCAGCGACGGACAACGTGGGAATGTTATCCGAGGAGAGATTCCGTGTTTTACCGTAATGAGCTGGGTCGTAGCGAACAACGCCACCTAGGGCCATCTCATCAAAAATCTTTCTCTCGCCGCCAATGGAAACGCTGTATGTATCTTCAAATTCTGAATTGACGGCGCTGTGGTGCGTGTGGGTGACTTTTCCCTGCACCACGCTATCAGGAAGACTCCGCCTGATAACAGCGCTCACTTCCCCTTCACGATGAACAGTCACGTCGTCTTCCAAACGAATGGTGGGAGTGAAGTCCAAACCGATTTCATAACCCAATGGTAGAGCGAGAGCTGCACTGAGACGATATGTGCTATAAGCGCGGGACTCTTCGTTGTTTACTTTTGTTGTGCCGGACTGGACTGTTGTATCTTGCGTGACGGTGTTGTTACTAAAATCCAATGCCATGCGGATACTATCGCCGATCTGCGCACCCACAACGAGATGGGGACTCGCCTCCTGAGACTTAAACTTTATCCCATACACCGTGGAAGGCTTGGAGGGATCAGTAACATCTGTGGCTGATGCCTTGCCGAAACCTTCTGTCTGTTCGTAGGTAACGCCGACTCTTATTCTCGATGGCACTGGGGAGAAGAAGGCGCCCAACGAATTGAAAGAGCCTCGAGCTCGTGTCTCCTGTTCAATGACACCGACTTTTTCGAAATTCTCTCCCGTGAGATGGCTCGAGGAAAAGTAAAAGTGCTGTACCTTCTGATTTAGAATGTCGGTGCCTATGGCAAGAGGGGATTCTGGGAATAGATCGTAGGACTGCCTGGTTTCTTGTGTTTCAGGTGCTGGTTGCGTGTTTTCTTCCGCGAAACCGTTAACTGCTGTTAGCACGCCCAACAATAGAACAGGCAGTCTCATTCACTCTTCCTTCCTCTAGATGTAGATCCAGAATGCCACATAGGGCAATACATGCTGTTCACGCCATGTGCCCTTAAGGTCGGACGTAACACCATCGGTCTTCTCTTTCTCGTAAGAGAAGGTTGTCATGCTGACCTGCGGGCCTACGGCAAAACTACTACCAATCTTAACACGATAACCAAGGTCATAGGTAAGAGCGTAGCCACCGAGGAGCGAATCAGAACCGGAGCGGTTTTTTACTTTGAAGAAGAGGTAACTCACATCGAGGGTCAAGCCAACGGATGCGTGATAGCCCAAAACTAGACCTGTGCCTGTGCGGACATTGGCGCCCTTCGCTGTGATCGATTGAATCGCTTTGGCCTCATATTCCGCTGGTGGGACACCTGTCTCCCAGTTCTCGGTACATCTTAGGCAACATCTTCCTAGCGGATGACGCAAAACCGTCCGAAAACTCCCTCATAAGCCAAGGTTTGTATGAAACTCGACCGCTACAAAAAGATGCGAAAGTTCTCGCGCACTCCTGAACCTTCGGGAACGGAGGAGAAGGGGCGTGGAGCGTTGCGTTTTGTGGTGCAGCTGCATCACGCGAGTCGCACCCATTACGATTTTCGTCTCGAGATGGATGGCGTGATGAAGAGCTGGGCGGTGCCCAAGGGACCATCGTTAGATCCTCTTGAACGACGTCTTGCGGTTATGACGGAAGATCATCCCATTGAATACGGTTCGTTTGAAGGCGTGATTCCTAAAGGAAACTATGGCGCCGGAACGGTGATGATTTGGGATGAAGGCACGTATGTTTCCCGCGAGACGGAAGACCGTGAAGAGGGAGAGGCAAATCTTCTTAAGAGCCTCGCTAAAGGCCATATCACGTTTATTCTGCACGGAAAGAAGCTGCACGGTGAATTTGCGCTGATCAAGTTAGCAAAGGGTGAGGAGAATGCCTGGCTGCTTGTAAAGAAACATGACCAGTTCGTTTCTCGTCAAGAAATCACTTACGAAGATCGATCCGCGGTTACCGGACGCACCATGGGTGAGATTGCGCGTCAGTCCGAGGAAACAAAAACATTCTGGACCGCTAAAGGTCGCTACGATGCGTCGGCCGAAGAAATCGAAAAACCATCGAAGGCGAAACAAAAGAAAATACTAAAAGTGCCAACGGCGATGGCCGCTAAAAAAATGGAAGCGTTGCTAAAATCAGCGCCAAAAGAAGATCTTCCCCTTCGCTTTAAGCCGCAAAAAACAAATCTAGGGAAAGCCCCCTTTGATCGTGCGGATTGGATTTTTGAGCCGGCGTGGGATGGATATCGTGCCATCGCCGTTGCGAGCGATCGCCGGGCGAGTCAGATCTTTTCAAAAACAGGCGTCGCGTTTAAAGGAAAGTTCGCGAATATTGTGGCCGCCCTCGATGCGCTAGAAAACACGGTCGTCATCGATGGATTTATCGTCGCCGTGGATGAAAACGGGGCACCGCGACGCAAAGGTGCGCTTGGTGGTGAAGGCACTTCGTCCTATATCTTTTTCGCCATCGACATACTTCACTTTGCTGGTCGCGATTTACGTCACTTCACCCTTCAAGAACGAAAAGCTGTTTTGGCCGCCATTCTTAAAAGCGCGGATGCCAGTATTAAACTCAATCCCTGTGCCGACGAAGTTGGACGTGCCGTGTTTAACGAATTGCTCGATGAGCAGTGTAAATCGTTATTGGCCCGTGATGGGAAGGCGATCTACAACCAAGAAAAGAATGGTGAAGATTGGTTGACGATATCACTTCATCGTGGTGCCGACAGTCTCGGCGACTCAGGCAATACGCCAACCCTAACCAATCTCAACAAAATCTACTGGCCGGAAGAGCGCTACACGAAGGGTGATCTCATCAATTACTACCGCGAGATTGCCCCGTTGATGCTGCCGTATCTGATCGACCGACCACAGTCGTTGCATCGTCATCCTAACGGTATTGAGAATGAGGGTTTCTTTCAAAAAGAAATGGCGGGCAACATGCCGCGCTGGGCCAAGACCGTTTCCGTCACTTCCAGTAACGATGCGGGTTCCATCACTTACGCGCTGTGTCAGGACGAAGCGACCCTTCTCTATTTAGCAAACCTCGGATGTATCGAGATCAATCCGTGGAACTCGCGTGTCGCAACGCTCGAAAATCCCGACTATGTGGTGATTGATCTTGATCCCACGGAAGCACCGTTTAAAGCGGTTATCGAAGTGGCGCAGTTGGTGCGAAAACTTCTCGATGACATTGGTGCTCCAAGCTTCTGCAAAACGTCGGGCGGTCGAGGACTCCATATTTACGTTCCGCTAGCTCCCATTTATAGTTACGAAGAGGTACGCCTTTTTGCGGAACTTCTCGCCAATGTTGTAAATAAACTATTGCCGGCGATAACGAGTGTGGAGCGTATGCCGGCGCGCCGACGTGGTCGTGTCTATCTCGATTTTCTGCAGAATCGGCGCGGTGCGACCACGGCAGCCATCTATGCCGTGCGTCCACGCCCAAAGGCTCCTGTTTCAACGCCTATCACATGGGATGAGATCAACCGCGATCTTGACCCTTCCGTATTCACCATGAAGACAGTGATCCAAAGGATCGCAAAACGTGGAGACCTCTGGGAGGGCTTCTTCAATACGTCGGCGGACCTAAAAGATTGTCATGAACGCTTAGCGGCGCTTCTGGCTAAGTAATTGTTTTCTATAGATTTCATCCTGCATTTCGCAATTCCTCTAAACTCCATCTTAAGGACTCCGATACGCCGTATGCCGACCCATCGGCGGAGGTATCTCATGGCAACGCCTAAGAAAAAGAAGGACGAGAAGTCGAAAGCGGTAAACCCGTTTAAGACGAAACGTTCCACCACGGAACAGAAAACACCCGACAATATTCTTCCTGCCCCCGATCACGTCGCGGAAGCAGTGGACGCATTTCGTGAAGCTCAAGATCAAGCGAAATTCTTCGAGGGCGAGGCAACCGTTCACAAGAACCAGGTGCTCAACTTCTGCCAGGATGAATACGCCAAGAGACTATTTTCAGGCATGGACGATGGTTTTAAAGTTCAAGGCATTGAAACAATCGCCATGTATGTCGTGCAAGATTCAAGCGCTGGCTTGAGTGAAGAAGATCTCGAAGAATTCACCGCGCGCTGGGGAAAGAAAGCGGCGGAAGAATTGATCACGCGCGATTACAGCAGTATCCGATTTAACGACAAGGTTCTCGAGGCCCACTACGACGAAGTGGTCGCGGCCTTACAGACGTTGCCGGAAGAAATTCTTGAAAATCTTTTTAAGCCCATGGCGATGAAAGCCAAGACAGGTGCGGCGGGCACGGCACGCAAGTTTGTGAAATCACCGGAAGAGTTGAAAGAGATCCTGCGCCATCTGAAGCTTAAAAATTATATCCGTTAAAAAATAGTTGTTGCAGGGGCTGTATTGCGGCCGCAGCTGTTGAACGATCGAGTGATTGTGTTACATTCCTCCAAAGTCCCCGGAGGAATGAAGTGTTTCCAGAGCTGTTTGAACCAACGATCTTTTCAAGGCGAAAAGTTTTGTCTGCTTCACGCTTCATTCGCGCCATGCATCCCAAGACTGCGATCTCGCCCACGCGCGTTGCGGTCAAAAAGGTGTTAGACGCGGGCTGGTGGGGCCAGGTCAAAATGGATGGTCACCGCGCTCAGATTCACATCTCCGCCGACCCCAATGAAAAAACCATCGTCTACAATCGTCAGGGTACTCCCCATAAGAAGGTACTTCCCACGAGTGCTATCGCGGAACTTCGTCGGCTCTTCGCTTTAAAAGAAAGCTGGACCGTCATCGACGCGGAATGGGATAAGCCAGGCGAGAAACTCTATATTTTTGATGTGCTAAAGCTGAATGGGCGCATGCTGGATACTTACACTTACGCGGAACGGTATGAACTTCTTCCGCGCGTTTATTCCTCACCTATGATTGAAACGCTGTCAGTGCTAAGAACCGTCGATCAATGCATGGAAGTTCTCGAACGAGGGGACGAGCGCATTGAAGGGTTGGTGTTTAAATCGCCAACGACCGAAGGTTTCTCTGATACCGCGATCATCCGCTGTCTTATAAAGCCCTATATCTAATTAGGTCTTTTTCTTTTTGGTCTTTTTCTTCGCAGGTTCTTCCGTCGCGGCTTTCTTCGTGGTCTCTTTTTTTGTGACGGCCTTTTTTGTCACCGTCTTTTTCACAGCCGGCTTTGCTTTCGACTCCTTGATCTGAATCCCCATTTCTTCATCTGTTGGAACCTTGCCACCCAGAAGTGTCCAAAGATTCATGGCATCAAAGGGCGCGCTCGTTTTTGTGTCGTTATCGCAGTAAGCAAACACGTCGCGTGGCTTTAGAACTGGAGGCTCGGTGCTAACAAGGCGCGCATCCGTTGGCTGTTCTCCGCGCGACCATGTGGCGATACGTTGCGCCCACATGCTAAGCGCTTCATCAGTATAACCTTCGGGATAAATCGTTTCATCACCGTGAAGACGGATGTAGACAAAGTCCGCTGTAAGATCTTCGATCATCGGCCAACGTCCAGCCGTATCTCCCACAACAATGGCGATATTGTATTTGCGCGCCATCGCCACAAAATCCGGATCCTTAAAGCTTTCATGACGCGCTTCGATCGCATGACGCATGGGGAACGATTCTTCGCTGATGAGATAACTGCGATCCTTCATCCAATCGCTGTGACCTTTCGCAACTTCCGCGGCGTGCATCGTATCGTGCGGAAGCATCGCCATAAATTCTTCGAAGCGGTCTGGCTTAAAGGGAAGAGAGGGTGGAAACTGCCAGAGAATGGCGCCGAGCTTTTGTTTTAGAAGTAGCAAGCCAGAAGCAAGAAAGTTCGCCACCGGTGTGGCGACATCCTTTAGCCGTCGTTCATGCGTAATGTATTGGGGCGCTTTGATGGAAAACTGAAAATCGTCGGGAGTTTGTGCGTACCAAGCTTCGTAACTTTTTGGCCGTTGCATGGCGTAAAAGGTGCCGTTGATCTCGATGGCGTTTATCTTGCGGCTGGCTTATTCGAGCTCACGTTTTTGCACCAATCCTTTTGGATAAAACGATTCTCGCCAAGGCTCATATGTCCAACCTGAGATGCCAATGCGGATGGTACCCATTGTCCCTCCTCGGAAGCTTCAATAGTCGCCTTCCCATGATACCGCAGATTCATTGTTATGGGAGTGCGCTAAGGTTTTGTGCCATCAGCCTTACAGGCGCAGCCAGCAGATTTTGAACAGGTCTTTGTCGATGCAATGCAGGCATCACCACAGGGGGTGCTGTTTTTGCAGATTTTGCAGCACTGGTTTCCCGCGGGTGGGGTCGAAGATGAATTATCAGGAGTGGGTGAATTGGGTTTTGGATTTGCAGACCCTTGTGGGTCGTCGAATTCATCGCCCATATCACTGACGACAATGATGGGGCCAGAGCCAGACTGTTGTTCTTCCTCGGTACCAGAGTCCCCCTTATAGGGCTTCGGTTTATCGCACGCTACAGCGACAAAGATAAGAAACGCAATGAAGACTCTCTGGAGCACGTTAAGCCTCTCTGGTCGATGGAAATCCTAGTTCTTTTCGACCATGAGAGGCAAAACATAAGGCGTTAGTGAGCGTAAAGGGCTTTCTACCCAATATTTTGAGGAAAATCCGACCTAATTCTTACTCGTTTATGCCGTTAGACCCGTTACTCAGGGGCTACGCAATTAAGATCGGGAATCTGCGCTTCAAGCTTGGCGCAATCAGCACGACGTAACTTCGTATCGTAAACAAAAACTTCCTTAAGAGACTTCACGCTGTAGAGCGGGCTGAGGTCGGAAAGATCTTTGTTTAGGCGCAGCTCAAGATAGCTCAACACCGGGCTTTGAAAGACGGGAAGCGTGGTGATGTTATTGTTGGTTAAGTGCAATGTTTCGAGAGCCGTCATACCAGCAAGCCCAGAAATGTCCGTCAGCTTGTTGCCATATAAATTCGCTTCCCTCACATTCTTCAAGTTACCGAAGCTCGCAACGCTATTCATGCTGCTGCCTGAGATATTGATTCTTTGAAGATTCGCCAGAGAACCAATGGGCGTCGTGTCGGTGACTTCACTGCTTGAGATATTGAGAGCATTAAGCTTTGGCACATTTGCTAAGGGACTCAGATCACGCAAGACGCTGTCGCGAATGCTCACGATTTCGAGTTCCGGGAAAAAGCGCAGAAACGAGAGGCCCATGATATTGGCAAGGCTCACGGATGTCGCGCTGCGGCCACGCATATATGCCTCAATGGCGTCACATGAGCGCGATGACGCTTCGAGTGAAAGACTTGTAAGCGTTACCCAGTTGTCGAAACTGCTACGAGAATCTTCACACATCTCTTTGAAGGAGGCGTAAGTCTTTTCTTCACCAAATGCGAGAGGATCAAAGCCGCCGTCCTGACTTGAAATGTCTAACCCCGCGACGTCTCGAAGCCAACGGTGATAGGCTGTGGCGTTCGTATAAAGGATCTCCGATGATTCACACTTCTGCGGCTTTGAGATAAAGCGCACATCCATGCCCTGGGTCGCGCCGACAACATACCACTGACCATTTGATTTCACATAAGCGGGACCACCAGAATCGCCGAGGCATGCATTCGTGTTGTTTCCTTCCAACAACAGAAGGCCACGAGCAAACGTTTCGTCAAAGCGCGCTTTCAATTTCGTTGTGGTGAAGCGACGCTTGCCATCTGTCTCTTTCGCATCGGTGGAAGTCACACCGAAACCAGCAATAACCATCTCCTGACCATTCTTTAAAGCTTCTTCCTGCTTTTCTGGCGGAAGGATGGGGATGGGCTGATATCCTTTTGGAGCGGAGTCAGAGAACGTCAAGACGGCGAGATCCAGGTTCGTGGAGATCTGCAGCTTGCGCGAATAATTATCACGTACCGTTTGAATTTGTGTCACTGAGCGCGTAGCATCTTTTCCAAAAAGGCCGCCCGATTTAGCGAAGAAGATAGAAACTTCCGCGGGCTGGTATTCTCTCACGCAGTGAGCCGCGGTTAAAATTTTCTGTTCGGCTACCAACGTTCCCGTGCAGATAGGCTTGTTATCATTTCTGCCTTTGATGGTGATTCCCACGGCGCTGTGATGCGCGGGATTGTCATCTTTAGAAGATACGATTTGACCGTTAACAATCTTCGCTGTTGATTCGCTCGCATCGTGCGGTGCGCAGGCAACGTTCACTCCGATAAACACAACAACAAGGCTTTTGATGATGGTGGTGGACATCTGTTCCTCTAGAAAAACATTGGTTCAAGAAGGCCTTTCATTGGCAGCCCGCTTAGAGCAACTTCCTGGCCAGGGTGAGACGTTTAAAAGACTAATAAATTCACTAAGAAGGAGTGAGCCGGAGAGGGTAAGGCTTTGACAGTGTCGCGGGGTAAGGCAGGGGCTTTTTACTTTTCTCTTCCACGTCAATATGGCAGAACACTTCGTCGCAAACGAAGCCAATAATAGCTAATCCTTGGGCTCAAAGTTGCATGTTGCTGCTGCCAGTGATTTGGGAGACGCATGATAGAAGAGATCCTCATACGTGGATGGGACAACTTCATTGCCCGCACAACGGGGCCAATGAATTTTCGTTTTCTTATTCAGCCCGCGATAGCCGTGCTATTGGCGGTACGTTCCGGTCTTAAAGACGCACGAGAAAAGAAGCCACCGTTCTTCTGGGCTCTTCTGAGTAAACGAAAGCTTCGGCGTCCCCTCATCCAAGCAGGGGCAAGAGATCTCAGCCGCGTTTTTATTCTCGCCGTTATGCTCGATTTTACTTACCAGTTGATCATGCAAAAAGGCGTCTACATGCTGGAGTTGCTTTTTACGGCAATTCTCCTAGCGGTTGTTCCGTACCTTCTTGTTCGCGGCCCTTTGAATCGTTTCTTGTCATATATGCATCGTGATGGAGAATCAGAAAGCGATACACAGGTCACTACACCGCCTAAGGAGGTGACGTGAGCCTCATAGATGACGTGTATGATCTTATTTCCATAGGCAGCGGCCCTGCAGGTGAAAGTGCGACAGAGCTTGCTGCTTTTTTTGGTTATCGATGCCTCATTATTGAGAAGGACGCACCCGGAGGAACGGTTACAACTTCCGGAGGTGTTCCTACAAAAACATTGCGCGAAGCTGCACTGTATTTTTCAGGGTTTAGAGACCGTGACATCTACGGCTTCACCATGGCCTCTCCTCCTGAAATCATGTTGGACGCCATCAGGCAGAGAACTTGGAAGGTGGGAGAAGCCCTTCAGGAATTTACCGCCGACAATATCCGAAAGCGTGGCATCGATCTTATTCACGGGAAAGCCCGTCTGGGATCGAATCGAACGGTCATTGTCCAACAGGCTGATGGAGCCGAAAAAGTCATTCAAGGAAAAGCGATTCTGATTGCGACGGGTTCTCGACCCGCCAAATTGGAATGCGGTCTACCAACGGGACACCCCGGTCTCTGTGATACAGACACGGTTTTAAAACGCGGGCGTCCCCCAAAAGTTCTCGTTATCGTTGGCGGTGGACCTGTGGCTGTTGAGTTCGCCACGATCGCGCGCACCCTGGATATCGATGTAACCATCGTCAGCAAGGGAGACCATCTCCTTACTTCTATGGATGGAGAGATTTCTGACCTTTTAAGGGAGCAGATGTCTGGTTGGGGGGTAAAGTTTGAGCTCAATACGACGATTCAAACCACTACAGACAAAAACGATTCCATAGAAATCACATTAGAGAATGGCAAGCTTCTGACCGCCGATACAATTCTATTTGCGGCAGGTCGCGTTGGAAACACGGATGGACTCAACTTAGAAAGTGCCGGAGTTGTACTCGACGCGAAAGGGAGAATCTCTGTTGATGAAAAGTTCCAGACGAACGCGGAAGGGATTTATGCCGCGGGTGACGTGATTGGTCCCACTCTCGCTTCCGTTGCGATGGATCAAGGGCGTGTGGCGGTGTGTCACGCTTTCGCCATCCCCGTTGAGGGCGTCATCGATACTGTCGCCGTTTCGGCCGTATACAGCATGCCTGAAGTTGCTCGAGTCGGCTTAACGGAAGAAGAATGCATTAAGCAAGGTCTGAACTATCAGGTAGGTCGTTCTAATCTTAGTGAAACGCCACGGGGTGCCATCGCTGGGCGCGGTGGTCTGCTTAAACTGCTGTTTCTCAAAGATAGCCGGAAGCTGATCGGTGTTCATTGCATTGGCGATCTTGCATCGGAAATTGTCGGCATTGGTCAGATGGCGATCCGCTGTGGTGCGACCATCCACACTTTTTCCAATATGACACTGAATACTCCGACTTATAGTTACGCTTATAAATACGCTGCATTTGACGGCATTCGCCGCTTACTTTCTAAATCCAAGTCCTCTGAAAATCCGTCGTGCCCTGCAAGGGTTCCTGATGAAAACCATCCACAAGGGAGATCGTTATGACAAACACGAATTCCGGTCCGCGGACTTATAATCAATTGCACACGCCCCGTAAGGCCGTTCCTGGGCGACGACGTGCGAGCATTTATGTTTCGTGGAGTTATCCCGGCGAAGCGGGGCGCGATGTATCACAGCTTGATAACCGCTTTTCAAGCATGACCGAAGTACGCCGCGTTGAATGGCCCCACTGGGAAGGTCCTGAGTGGTCAGATCCACTTTCATACTCACAAGGAATTGCAGGGTCACTCGAACTCTTCTTCCGCGCATGGATGCCTTTCCAAGCGGCGGTTCAAGAAATGACCGGTTTCGATGTTCCTGTTTATCAACGTGTCGATCAAGCTGGATATCGCCAACCACTGGACGAAAAAGTCCTCGCGGATACCGATACACTTTTTCTTTTTGGTCTTGATCACAACGTCACAGAACAAACCGCAAGTGCGGCTGAAATCGCCGCGGTGCGTGAATGGCTGAAGCGTGATGGCACTTGTCTTATCATTGGTCCCCATCACGAAGTGGGTGCATCGTCCGATCTTGAAATACGCGAAATGGAATACCGTCACCACGGCGACGCTTTGGTGCCTCGGCAACAACGCTTTGCCAACTACTGCCGTTCGCTGCTTCAGGGGCTCGGTATTCCCGTCGAAAACCGCTATGGTCTGCGGCCTGCAACCGTGAGCGGTACGAATCAAATTGTTCCCCTGACGATCAACAAGGATCTAGACAAGCGCGGTTGGCTGGATGGGGTCACGACGTTTAACTTCCACAAGCATCTTCCCCACTATGCCATTACCGATGAGAAGGCGAAGGGGATTCATGTTCTAGCAACACAGCCTATCGACATGGCACGCCCACATCCATTCGTGCAAGCCGGTAATAAAGAGTTCAACACTTTCGTGTGGGCAAGCCCCGAAGGTGAACGCGCTGGTGACGTACTCTTTGCAGACTCAACACTATTCAGTACGTTATTCGGCGCTTCAGATAGCTTAAAACGTTTTTGGCAAAATCTTGTGAAATAAGGAGAGAGATAGAAATGCAAACGGAAATGAACGGTGGTTTAAACAAACCGGCAGCGATGGCTCTTCCTAAGGAAGGATATTTCAAGCAAGAACAGGGACGTTACGGGCCCGTTTTTCCCAGAACTCCTGCAAACTATGGTTTCTCTGTTGTAGCAAAAGTAAAACCTGGCCGTGAGGCGGCTATTCGTGAGTATGGCAGAACGATCGAAGCAGCAGTGAAAGCGAACCCGGAAGTGTTGGCTCCATTGAAGCTCCATTACCTGCGTTGGGTATTGTTTGATGTGGGTTCGGGCCTTCACTTTATGTATCAGGGCATCTTCGACACAGACTTTGATAAATATATCGAAGACGCCGTAGCGCTCTTCGTGAAGACAGGTATCACCACTGTTTTCGTAAACCTCGAGGGTTGGCCAGAAGACTGGAAGACGAACGTTTCAGCAGTTATCCAATTCTTCCGTGATCATCAGTGCCCAAGCTTTCTTGAGTATGGCGAGTATCCTTATGTCACCGCCGACGAAGTGAAAAAGGCGCTCAAGGTGAAGGAAACTTTCGGACACATGCTCGATCTCATGCAATAGCGAGGAAACATGCTAGAGCTTGCAGACATCCAAAGCGGAGTTCTTCGTCCAAGGCCAAGTCCTTACGTGGCAGCCTATTTTGCTCTGCGTATTGACGATGCAAAGGCCGGTCGCACGTTGATGAAACGCGCGTCTGAAATTGTTGCATCCGCGGATCATCCCGAAAGTCCTGATGCCGACGCGTGGATCAGCGTGGTTTTGACATTCCAGGGTCTAAAAGCTCTCGGCGTGCCACGAGATTCACTGGAAAGTTTTCCTGAGGAATTTCAGCAGGGGATGGCCGCGCGTGCGGCGATTCTCGGCGATGTCGGTGAGAACGCGCCGGAAAACTGGGAAAAGCCGCTTGGCTCTGCAGACGTGCATGTGATTTTTGCTGTTATTGCTCCGGGCCAGGATCAACTTGCCACGCGCATGGATCGTGCGCGCAAAGCTTGTCAAGATCTCGGCGGAGTCGTGGAAGTTTGGAATCAGAATTGTCACGTGCGCGAAGGTGAAAGAGAGGCGTTTGGGTTCAAGGATGACATCAGTCATCCTGCTATTGAGGGCAGTGGCATACCTGGCAGCAATCCGTATGAAAAACCCATCAAGGCTGGCGAATTTGTTCTTGGCTACAACAATGAAACGGGTGTGTTGCCACCGGCGCCAACGCCAGAAATTTTAGGCCGTAACGGCTCTTATGCTGTTTTTCGCAAACTGCACCAGCGTGTCGCAGTCTTTCGTCGGTTTCTTAAAGACAATGCCGAGGGACCAGATGCTGAGGAGTTGTTGGCGGCGAAAATGATGGGACGATGGCGCAGTGGGGCACCATTGGCGCTTGCCCCAGAACGAGATGATCCCGAACTCGGCGCTGATCCCAAACGAAACAATGCCTTTCTCTTCTATGATGACGATAAGGTTGGTTACAAAACGCCGCCAGGTTCGCACATCCGAAGGATGAATCCCCGCGACAGTATCAAGGAAAGCGGCACGAACGTCGGATTTCGTCGCATGATTCGTCGTGGTACCAGTTATGGCCCCGATCTCCCCGAAGGTGTTATCGATGATGATGGTGCTGATCGCGGCTTGATGTTCGCGTTCGTCGGCGCGGATATCCGACGACAATTCGAGTTCGTGCAAACAACGTGGATGAACGACGGCGAGTTTATCGGAGCGGAAAATCAAGACGATCCGATCATGGGAACACGACAGAAATCGCAAGAGTTTGTCGTTCCTCGTCGTCCCGTGCGCAAACGCCTGCAAGGTTTACCGCAGTTCGTTGTAACTCGGGGCGGGGAATATTGTTTTATGCCGAGTTTGTCGGCTTTGCGATGGTTGGGCGCGCTTTAATATTCAACATATGAACGACCATAATGTTACGCGACTTTGCTAGTACCTCCAGCTGAGGCCCAGGTGATGGCATCTTCAAGTTCGCGTGCGGGAAAATGTTTAAGCTCCGCTTTAACGAAATATTTTGCGAGTGACGGAATGGCTTCGGGAATCAGGCCATCCACAGCGACAGCGACGCGCTTTATCTTGCGGTGATGAGCGCCGACAAAGCCCATGTGCCGGAAGAAACTTCCTAAGTCTTCCCAACCAGGAAATCGTTTTGTGTGGATCACAATGCCTAGTAGAGATTTTCTCTCGATGAGGGGATCGACTTCGGCTGCGAGTGCATCAAAATCTTCTTTTCGGAGTGGGCCTTCCACTTCAACCAACAGAACCTCTCTATCCACCAGAAATGTCGGTAACATATTTTTCATAGTCGTTTTGGTGGTAAGCCAAGCGATCGCTTCGTCCATTTGCGCATCTTTGAAAGTTTTTATGGGGCAAGGAAACATAGGAGCGAAAATTTTAACGGCGTTCGTGAGCCATCCAACATCGGTCACTGCAGCGCACCGCTCAAAAAGACGCATGTACTTCATGTCAAATTGAAAATCTTCCCATGCAGCACCTGGGGTAAAAGTGAAGTCGTTCGCGACGCGATAAAGGAAACGGATATGCCGACTCTCTTCATGAGCTTTTTTTACGAGCGGGAGTAAAACCTTTTCGTAATCTTCTCCAGTGATTCTTCCCTTAGCTTCGACGCCGATGATGCCGTTCGGTAGATTTGGTATTTGTTGCAGCATAGCCCTTCTCCCGATGTTCAAGGCTATGCAAGCAAAGAACGTTCCGCCAATTAAACCTCATTGGCCAAGGAGCGCGAATACTGGTTCACCAAAATGCTACCTCGGACCGGTGCCGCTTACGGGCGCTCCGGAGTGAGTGCCTTCACCGCTCACATTCCATGTGGACGGAATGCCGACCTGAGAACCCTTAAACTCATAGCCTCTAATGTTACCGTCCGTCGTCGTGCTTTCAGTTGCCATAGCGTCCAGGATTAGGCTCGATGCTATGTTGGCAACCGGAGTTTTATCGGTGAAATGATTGCCCGCGAAGGCCAAGGTGAAAGGGCCAAACGATCCTCCGCCGGTCTCGCCGACAAACCCGCCGCGACAGTGGTTAGCATCGAGGCAAGTAATGTTGTTTTCCGTAAGAGTGATTGTGAGAGCTCCGCCACCATTACTACGGGCAAGATCACAATAGTCGACTGAGGAGGAACAGGTGATGTTGTTGCGCAAAAAGGTGGCGTCGACGCCAAAGGCGCCCGTTTGCATGAGAGAGATGGAATAGTTGATCGTGTTGTGACGGAAGACGACGGGATCTTGTGCCCAACCAATCACATCCCCGCAGTTATTGATGATTGAGTCTTCAACGGTTAACGCGGTTCCGTTACCACTACTGCCGTCGACAAAGCTCGCGCAACTCGTGACGGTTAAACCGGAGATGGTCAGGGCCGACGTGGAAGCGCGCTTAACAATGTTAGCGTTAGCGCCACCCAATGTGTTGTTTGACATAGTCAAAGCACCGTTCTCAACTTCGATGAACGCGCCACCGATGTTGCCGTTCCAGCTTAAGGTGTTATTGCGCATGATGGTGCCATTGCCGGCATCTCTTTGAACCACTG
This sequence comes from uncultured Oligoflexales bacterium, assembly GCA_964404325.1. Classification (GTDB taxonomy): domain Bacteria; phylum Bdellovibrionota_B; class Oligoflexia; order Oligoflexales; family Oligoflexaceae; genus CAYOJQ01. The sequence continues at coordinate 6,285 of CAYOJQ010000039.1, read as the reverse complement.
CTTTGTTTAATGTGCCCGTATTATTCTCAAATCGGGTATTACCGTTGCCATTATTAACCTGAATGCCCACTAGGTAGTCGTTAAAGGTATTGTGGTGCATGTAGAGATTGTCTTCACCAGTCTTGACATTGAATCCGCGGTTGCCGCTACAACTGGATGAATCGAAGGTATTATAGGAAAATTCGCCGCCGTTGATGTGGATCGTCTTTATTCCATTGAAGGTGACGTAACTCACCCGATGGTTTTCACTGATGCCTGGTAGTCCGTCATGCAACTCGATTTCGGGAGAGCAAGTGGCGCTAGCTTCCTTAACGATTGTTATGGGCTGACTCGCTGTACCCGCGGCTGTAAAGACACCTTTCACCTTCAGATTTCGCGACCCTTCCATGGCAATAGTTGTTCCCGGCTCAATTTCAAGATCTGAGTCGAAGGTGATGGAAGTGGACATTTTGTAGGGACTTTGCGCTTTGTAGAGAGTCATTTTGCTTAGGTACGATGTATTTAAGATGATGGTGTAGTCGCTTTTGTTGATCGCATCCGTCTTCACGACTGAAACATGACCTGCGTAATCTTTCACCTTAGCGTAAACGACCTTCGCGCCATCTCCTGCCGATAACGTCCAGTCTTTGCGAGCGGCGTAAGGCTGCCACGTCTCTCCATTTGTGAAGTTGCCGTCTACGTTGCTAAACATAACCTCGGCAATGCCCGATCCCGTGTCTGACGCTACGAAATCAGCGAAGACCTGAAGCTTCGATGTTTGTGTCCAACCATTGAGTAGCGTCACTGAAGTAAGAACGGGAGCTTCGGTATCGACGAGAACTTCGTCGTAGAAGGGCGAGCTCTCCAAGCCGTTTAAATCGGAGTACATGACATAAATGGCCTTGGGACCGTCTGAATTATATGTCCATGTTTTTGTTTTGCTGACAGGTGTCCAAGATTTGTTGAGAAAGGACGGCTCATCGGAAATCTTCATCAAGGCCGCGTCGCTATCGTAATTGAGATTAAATGTAACAGTGCATGACTTCGCAATCTTCTTGCTGGCGCCGTTTATGGTGGCCGTAACCTCTGGGGCAATCTGGACACTACCCTCGGGACCATCGGAAAGAGATAACGTGACTGATCCTAGATCAGTGACATGACCTTCCGTTACTTCAACATCCTTCATGTCCAACACGGCAAAGCCCGTATGCTGCAGGCGAATGCTGTATTTTCCTTCTGGAAGACCCATAAGAGTGAAACGACCTTGATTGTCAGATTTAGCGATAAAGCTCGTCCCGGGGATAAAGATGTCTGAGCCTGTGAGATCAAGATTGTTAGGGTTCTCAAAAAAATCGACGACGCCCTTAATGCCGCCGGTTTCTTTAAATTCTTGAGTTCCTAGATCTGTCGCTTGCCCCGCTTTGACGATGACGTTGTCGAATTTGAGGCCGTACTTACTGGTCGTTGCTGTAAGCGCGGTTCCATCAGCTGACGTGACATATACATTCAACGTGCCGGGAAGAAGTGAACTCATTTCGACTTTTCCGCCAGCACTGGCGACCGCAGTGATTTCCGGATGATTTTCTACCGTGACCGCGGCTTTAGCGACAGTCTCCGGCGCGGCTCCATTTTTAGGTTCGAGCTGTAAGATCAGCGTGCCGGCAAGACCAGTTTCAGTGGATTTGCTTCCCGCGAGTGAAGAGTTACTGGCTTTAGTAGTTTCTTCTTTCTTGCAGGCGCAGAAAAAGAGTCCAACGACGCAAATGAGTTGAATATGAATCCGCATGAATTCTCCATGAGCTTTACATGGCTATCGGAGTGAGAGTCAAAAATAGGAGGGGGAAATGGTAATTTTTGGTTGGTAAAATCGCGAAAAGAAAGAAATCACCGAAGGAAATGGTTATTTTGCTTTAAGTTGTGCGCCACTCACTCAAGACCACTGTCCCTAAATTGGGTGAAGATTTCCTCACCTTGGGACATTCACATTTCTCATTTCATCTAACTCACTGAATCTGTTCGCCATCATTTCTGGCCCTGCAATTGCTTGGTGCGTCATTGCTCGCGAGCATCGACATAAAATTTAGCGATTAGGGAAATTCTATGAATGAACGAATGAGAACGATGTTGCTCCTGCTATGGGGGCTTGGTGCAGTTGCGTGCGGGAGAGAAGCTAAGCAGGAAGAAGCATCGAAGGTGAGTGCGGAGCGCGCATCGAGTGAGGCGGAAAGTTACGTGCTTTCTGAGACAGAAGGTCTGGGTGAAGTGGAGGCTTGTAGTATCGCCCGTCCGGGTGATTGTATTCCTCGTGTGCCCAGTATGGGTACGAAATCCATCACAGTCTGCGGCTACGATTTGAAAGTTCCTGTATTGGCGGCGCTAGCCTGTCAAGGAACGGTCTCCATCATTCCAGCGGGCTGCACTGTGGGAGCTGCGATGAGTGCGGGCGGGACGTGCATGGTGAATGTACTGGCCGTGGCGGGAACTTGTTTCGTGGCACAAGAAACTATTGTGAAAGCAGCTGAGTGCTGCATCAAAGGTGGTTGCTGATGAATAGAAAGATGAAACGTATGAAAGCAAAATGGAAAAAAATATTTCTTGTCGCCGGACTATTTATGTCACACGCCGCGCTCGCGGAAGAAGAAAAGAGCCCATCACGATGGAAAGTGGAGATGCGAGCGGATCAGCAGGAATCGTTTGGCTACGATGTTAATGTTGGCTATCGGCTACCACAGTTTAATGTCCCCGGTAGTGGCCTGCTCTTCATGATTCCTGGTTTCCATTTCGATATGGGGATGGGTGAGCGCGTATTTGCGAATAGTACAGCCACTCAGTCTGACAGTCGCACAGCGCGCTCGTGGAACTTTGGTTTCTCTTCAAAGTTTCCGGTAAATGAAGGTTTGTATCTTGGGCAGAAGGCTAGAGTTGTGAACTTACGCCTCCCGGATAAGTCTTCTCAAAAGTATCTCCGGTATCTCGAGACATCTTTCGGTGTCGGATTCGGAGCGGATCAAGGGACGTTTGTGGAGGTTGGAACAAATCTTCGTTTTATGGATCAACTCGATAAATCCATTTCGATAGGAAACTCCGTGATTCAGCAGAAGACGATGCTGTACCCCAGTATGAGCATTGGGTACCGACTATAGCCAAAAATTCCGTGTAAGACGCGTCAGTCCGACTTCCAACCAAGTGCTTACACAAAAATCCAGCGCCGGGTGAGGACCTGTGTGCTGGATGTCTTCGATGTTCAGCGTATCGATTGTTCGTTTTTGCGTTCCCCCAGAAGATCTGCTATTTGTGTGTGCCGCGCATTTCGAACTGCATATCGTGTCGTGTATCGCTCCCGGCGTATACATCAACGACTACGACCCGAGAGGTCTAGTATTTATGCTTGGTGAGGGGTATCGGAACCCTCATTATGGTTTGAATATCGGTTTCCAGTGGTCAATGCACGAAGGTGCTTAAAGACTAAACTTCTTCCATATTCTCGAGCTTCGAAGCTGTTTTTAGGCTCAACAATCGTTTCCACCCAGCAGCTTTTTCGTTGGTCACCCCTTTCAGAAAGTCGGTAAGAACTTCTCCATGTTTCGATCCGTTTTGTTTGAGTCGCATTGCGGCGCATGGCGAGTCCAGTCGTCGCAGTTCGGGTAGGGCCACTTGCCCATACGCTAGGAAGGGTTGTCTATTGCACGAGAGCAATGGGTGAAGAATCCGTCCAAAGATTACTACCGCTGGGATCACGGGCGCTAAATACGAGATTTTGGGTGGTATAGCTGCCATTTGCGGTGCCACTTAATACACCTGTCGTCGTGTCAAACGAGAGCCCCACCGAAGAAATAGCACTTCCAGCTCCGGAGATCTCCGAGCCATCGTTATTCACGAGGCGTACTTTATATTCCATCGCATCCGACTCAGGATCCGTGAACAGAAGCGAGGCGTTGTAGGAACTGCCACCACAGGCTTGGCGCGGGACGTACTGATCCGTGCCGCCGTAAGGCAACATAGTGTTAGCCTTTAAGTTGGCGACACCATCCCATGTACTCGAGCCAAAATCACGATGATCCATGCCGAAGGAGAAGGAGTTACCACCACCGCCCTCCGCATAACGAATCTCCAGGTAGTAGATTTTGTTCGCCCGCAGATATAAGGTGCCGTGTCCATATTCTGGATCACTTTCCCCACCTGGGAAAAACGTCGCTGTCTTGTGATTGTAACGCTGCGTGCCATCATAGGCGCCGCCATTACCGTTAACCCAAATAGATGCGGGATCAACGGCCCCCATGTTGCCAGCTGCGTCGGCGCTCACCACGGGGATGGCATTTTTCGGGCATTCATTGGGTGACATCATAAGGCGTACGGCGTTATCTGGAATAGCCGCTACAAATTTATAAGCTCCATCCTCAGGTGGCACAAAATAGCCACGATAGGTATCGCCGAAGAAATCACCACCGCCGACCGGCGTGATTTCATTGTTGCCATCCGCGTACTTGTTTTGAGTTTCTGATGCTGATACATCCCAACCAAGTTCTGACGTCCCATCCCAACCGTAAACTTGCCGCGCTATAGAGTTATCCGCACGGTATCCATCCGCATTGCCAATCGGGTCGTCGATAAAGTCCATCATTTCATCGTGGGAAACCTGCGTTGGGTTGCCATGCCCGTAACGGGTAAAAGTGAGACCGCCCAATTGACCCGACTGATAGGCGTTGCCTGCGCCGGAGGAACCAGAAAGTGCAATCGGGGGTTGGTTGCCAACCGAAATTGTTCTTGTGGCGGTTTGCATTTGACCACCGTGTGTGATGCTTGCAGAGAGAGCTAGCGGTGTGTCATGAGCAGCGGTGCTTTCTGTGAAATCAGCGCAGGCCGTCAGAGCTCCCGACGTACAGGCGCAGCTAATACTGGCTGGCGTGAATCCTATTGGCGCCGTTAACGTTACAGTCGCACTATTAGGCGAGCAGGATCCTTCCGGATTTAAGGTGAGACCAATGCCAACCACAGGACGTCCTGTCAAAGAGAGGTGAACCAGAGTTGTGGCATTATTGCTGGTTTGGTTGGCGTTTCCGGCCCATGAGCTGGAAATGGATGTTTTATAGGAAACGGTTTGTGATGAGAATGTAGGATAAGTAATGGTCACCGCAGGACAGGTAAATACGCTGTTTTCGCAGGTACAGCTGAGTGGGTCGGTGGACACACCCGCTGTGGCTGTTGTGTCGTTGCCAATATCCACCGAAATAGCTCCCAATTCACCGGAGCAGGTTCCAGATAACACGAAGCTATTGCCAGAAATCATCGTGCTCGGTGCGGATAAACTGACAGATGCGGCAGCCGCCGCGGTGACGGCAATGGAAATAACGGTCGTTGTGGATCCTGAGGCGTTGCTTCCTGTCACCGTGTAGCTGCTAGTACCTTGTGTTGTTGTGGGACGGCCGCTAATCGTTCCCGTGGCTGCGTCCATACTAAGTCCCGTTGGCAATGCTGGTGAAACCGTATAGCTCGTAATGGTTCCGCCTGTTGAACTGGCCACGTTTTGGGTGATGAGTGAGCCCGCAGTGTATGTCGCCGCGGGTGTCGCATATGTTAATCCCGCCGGCATAATGATATTGGTAATGGCTATTGAAGTTCCTAGTCCGAGTTCGCCTTTTTTGGTTACGGGAAACACCCAGAAGCGAGTCGCGCCCGTAGGCAACGCCGATCCATTGTCGAGGGCCACGCTAAGTGGGCTTTGCCCTTTAGCGGCAGAACCCACAAGCTTCAGTTTTGCGCTGGCGACATTGTTGCCACCGAAATAAACCACGTATGATTCAATGCCGGTTTCAACGCTGGATGGAGTGATCGTAATGCTTCCTCCCAACATGCTTGTCATATCAGCATCCGTGAAAGACATGCCAGCCGAAGCGTAGATAACGCCTGTGTATGTATCGGGATCGGGAATGGAGATGCTTGCGATACTTTCCGCCTTGAAGATCTGCGCTGCTGCTGTGTCTTTATTCTCTCCTAGAGTTGTTTTAGCGCCGATAACGAAGTTTTTAAGGACATCGGTGAAACTTTCCGCAAAGCCTTCAGTGTTGTTGTTTGCGTTTTTTTCCACGATTTGAGCGATTTTAGTTTGCAGAGATTGATCATTTGCAAAATTTAATTTCACAGCCGCGGTCACTGCTTCCGCAAAGGTCGATAGACTTGGTTTTCTGCTTGCATCAATCGTGCTTTCAATAGAGGTAGTCTGCTCGGTCACTAAATCCAAAATGCTAGCATAATGACCTTCCCCCCTTAACCTAATCCACTAGCCATTCTAGTTTCCCTGTGGCATTA
>CAYOJQ010000038.1:0-34056 GCA_964404325.1 uncultured Oligoflexales bacterium | reverse complement strand
TGTAGGGAGGTTTTACCTGCATCTGACGAAGAGCGACGTCGAGATTTTTCGCAAGGCTCAATCCATCGCGAGTCAACGTTGATTCATCACTCAATCCAAGCCCCGGACGATCGTAAGCGATAACCTGAAATTCTTGGGACAATTCCGCCTGGAGCCAAGCCCAATCGGCGGATGTCCCACCGATGCCCGCTTCGAGAACAATCGGATAACCAAGATTCTCTTTGCCACTGTGACGAATGCGCAGACGCGAGCCATCAGGCAGAGATACAAACTGAGCTTGTTTTTGATATTGCGTCATAACCTCATCGGACCGGCTTCGTTCGTAAAGAACAAAACCCAAAACGATGGCAAGCGCAATGGCGGCCACGGAACTTGAGCGGGCGCGTCGTCGTTTCATTTTGCCTCTGTCGTTAGCATCTCGTTGAGTTCACGCGGAATTTCTACGGTAAATATCGAGCCCTTACCAATATGTGATTCTGCCCTAATCCATCCCTTGTGTCGATCCACAATGGTCTTACAGATGCTAAGCCCCATGCCCGAGCCAAGCACTCGCGCCGAACGTTCGAGACGATGAAACGGCTGAAACAATTCCTTTTGTAGCGATGTATCAAAGCCAATGCCATTGTCCTTCACTTCAAAGCAATAGACATCGCGCCCATCATGTTGCGCGGAATATCCACGCACGGACACCTTTGGTCGGACGTCAGGCCGTCGGTATTTGAGGCCGTTACTCACTAAGTTACGAAAGAGTTCTTGAAACTGGACCGGATCGGCATCGATATCGGGCATTTCGAGCAACTCGACTTCACCATCATATTTCTGAATGTCACCGGCGAGATCAACCAGCACGTGCTCCATCTCACTTCGTGCGTTGAGGTGCCTTATCTCAAGATGTTTACTTTGCGCCGTGGCGTAAGAAAGAAGAGTATCGAGGAGCTTGATAGTTCGTTGCGCGATGTTTTCAATAACTCCCGCCGTCTCTTCACGGCTCGCGTCGTCGAGGTCTTTGTCTTGCATCAATTCGAGGTAACCAAGCATGCTTGCCAGAGGGGAACGAAGGTCGTGAGCAACAATGGCCGTAAAGTTTTTTAAGCTGTCGTTGGAATTCTCCAAGGATTCCGTCATGGTCTGGAGCTGCTGCGCCATCTTGTTAAAGTTTTGGCCGAGGCGCCCCAACTCATCTTTCGATGTAATACGCACACGGGTCGAGAGATTCCCTTCCGCAAGGTCTTTTAAAGCTTTCTCCAGCTTCTCAATCGGCACGACGAGATTACGATAAAAATGCAGATGAGATGCAACGATCGCTAAAAGTCCCAGAGCAAAAATCACGGCCAACGCAATCAATCCATGCTGAGTCATTTCAGAGTTCTCTTGCATCACCACGGCGAGGCGCGCGGCAAGGTAACTCTCCAAGTCCGACATGCGGGACGCGCTCTCGCGAGAGGCATCCTTCCATGCTTTAAACTCCGAAAGTGTTTCACTCGTATTTGCGGAACTGGATATCGCGATAAAAAGCTTGTCTTCCGCCTCCTCCATGGCGGCACGGCTCGCGCGATACTTTTTCAGAAGAAGCCGCCCCTCCGCGGAGTTTACGGAAAGGGATTCCAAATTTTGATCAAGGAGGTCCACCTGAAGATGCAGTTCTTGGCGACGGATCGCATCCGCTGCCTTTTTCGTTAAGACAAGACTCAACAGAGCCTGCGAATGTTCATCTTGAAGCCGCACCATATTATCTGCAATGTTCCGCATGTCTTCGAGTTCTCGAATTGAACTCTGCATCGCCGCATCCTGAACCGCGTAGTTGTACCAGCCGATGCCGACGGCGGCGGTAAACGCAATGAGCAGCAATCCTTTCGATAGAGTCAGTTGATTTAGTAGCCTCATGCCCATCCCTCAAACTCAAAAGAAATACACGGAATAAGATAAACATTTTTTGGAAAATCAGCGCGATCCCAAACAGAGAGCCAATATGGCTCTTGCTGTTTTGCGTCTATTAAAAACGCTCTTCTTAATGGAAACATAAGGTTGGGCCCGTCAGCCACGCTGGCACTCCGCTTGCTATTTCTATTTTGAGTGAATTTTTCGAGGCATTTTGCGGCATTTGCCGCAGTTAGAGGCAGAAAGGAATTTTATGCAGACTCCTCTTGAGATCCGCTATCATGGACTAACCCCTTCCGATGCATTATCTGAAAAAATTGCTAACAAAGTTGAAAAATTAGAGAAATTTTTTCATCGCATCACCGGTTGTACGGTGACCGTGGAATTGCCATCTCAGCGTAAAACAAAGGGAAACCAGTTTAAGATACTGATTGAACTCGAAGTTCCTCAGGAATTACTTGTGGTAAATCGTTCTCCCGCAGCCAACGGGAGTCACGAAGATCCTTATGTGGCCATTCGTGATGCCTTCGATTCCATGCAAAGAAGGCTTCAGGATTACGTGGCCAAACGACTTCAGCATGAGGTGAAGTCCCATCACAACGGCGAAATAGAGAGCTCTCAAGGCAGCATAAGCCGCATCATTCCCGAGGATGGGTTCGGGTTTATCCTCACTGATACGGGTGAAGAGATCTATTTCCATGAGAACAGCATTCTGAATGACGACTTTATGCGTTTGGACGTTGGACAAAGGGTTCGTTTTCACGCGGAAGATGGTGATAAAGGCCGCAAGGCATCGTCTGTAACGATCATGCCAAAAAGAGCGTAGGGCCCCCGTCGCTTTTACAAAACCGATTCGCACTGAATCATTTTCCGTACAGGCACAAACCAATTCCCCCAGAAAAGTCGCCTCCAGGCGGCTTTTCTTATTTGGTCCATCCCTTGCAAACTTCGCTTCGCCCTAACCGTATTCTTGAGGAGGTTTCTGGTATGAAGGCAGCAACAATGATTCTGGTATTGAGTGGAGCGCTGGCAGCCACAGGCTGCGCTCATAAGAGTGAGAAAAAGAATCCGCAGGTATTTGGCGAAGCCGCAATGATGAATAAAGAAGCAACCGACATCACTAAAGATAAAGAATTAGAGAAACGCCCTGGCAAGTTTGTCGGCAAGGACATCAAGCTCCGCGGTGACGTGAAAAAAGTGGTAAACGCTCGTACTTTCGTGATGCCGATCGATAATTTCATGGGACAAAATGAGATTCTCGTGGTGAACGAGACAGGCTACCGCGTTCCTCTCAAAAAGAACGACTATGTGGAAGTGATGGGGCCTCTGCGCATGTTCACCATTTCGGAAGTGGCGGAGGTTATCGACAAGGACCTTGTGGATGAGCTCTATGTCAACTATGGCAATCAACCGATTATCGTGGCTGAAGTCGTCAAGGGTTATTGGGCGGAAAACCGTCCCACGCAAAAAACTCGCAGCGCGCGCGACGCTCGTGACCGAGTAAAAACAGACGAAGACCGGTACAGCCACTAGCCATATAAAAAGGCCACGCGGACTTCGCGTGGCCTTTTTTTCATTCATTTTTTCTTATTAGTACAGTCGGTTTGCAGGGGCGCGATCGCCGTTATCGTCGCCTTTTCCACCGCCGCCGCCATTACCGCCGCCGTGCGGGTCGCTATCTTCCTCATCCAGCGAACGGCCATGGACCGCCAGATCGAGATCAGCCATTTTTACTTTAACAAAATTCCACGCGGTCAAAACTTCGCCTGTACGATCGGGATGATGTGTCGCCGCTAAAACCTGACGTGTCTGGATGTAGGCTTGACCCAACCCCTGGAACTCCTGCACCACACGGTCGCAGCTCGCTTCAGCGGTCACGAGGTCGTTAAAGAAAACGGCGTCTTTAACAAAACTGTTTACACGCTCAAGCACCGCTTCGCGTTCTGGTTTTGTTTGCAGTAGACGTTCGAAATCCAATGCGCGGTTTTCTACTTCCATGCCGAGCTGCGCGATCTTCGCGTTATTCGAACAGATCTGCGCCTGAGCTACCCAGGCAAAAGAAAGAGAAACAGTCACTAACAGAGGCTTCAAAATTCTCATGCGACCACTCCTTGGTAAACGGTGTGATGAGCGTCTTCATCATCGAAATTTAGCGTCAATCATAAAGCAGGATGCATGCCGATCCGACCATTTTTGTAAGCAACGGGAATTGCAGCATTTTTAACAACAACAGCAGCAACAGGACTGGTAACAAAATCATACTAATCAAACAAACGGTTTAAAAATGATACCGTTTTTTAACCAACTGCGCTTCTATTTTATTCACGCGTAGGCCTTGTCCCAAGCCTCATGCAGGCCCATCGAGGCATTTTTTAGCTGCACAAGGCCGCATGAAGCCGTTAAGATGGGACAAATTCCTAGTCTAGCAGGGGAGAGAATATGCGATGGGAGCAAGGCCGTCAGTGGGTGGGTATTTTGCTGGGTTTATTGTGCAGCCACTCCGCTTTAGCGATATCATTGCAAGACTTTATGGCTCAATCACGCCCCAACATGGACACCCCCGCGAACCCCTCAACCGCGAGCTGCGCCGACTTTAGCGGTCAATGGGTGGGACAGTGCCAGGATATGAGCGAAAACACGCACGACGATAACATCCGCATCGACCAGACCGGCTGCCAGTACCTGCGCATCGTTAATAGGGATAAAGGGGAAAGTAGCTACGAGGTGGGGGAAGCACGGCGCTTCGGACGCACGTCCCCAGCCACGAGTTGGAACAGCGACCTCAACGAAATCGCCCTCTGGAGCCCCGACAAATCCCTTCTAACGGTTTCTATTTCCTCAACCTTCAACAACATGAGCACCGGCGAACACTGGAAGGATCACGGCTCGCAGAAGTTCGCCTTTCGCGCGGGGAAACTTCTTGTGACGCATCTGATGGATGGCGACGGCCTCGTCAATGGTGAAAACCAAACACGAACCTCGACATTAATTTGTCGCTACTCAAAAACAACATTCTAAAGACGACACGCGCATCCTTCGCTAATCTGAGGGTTTTGGTTCATAAATGAACCGCGGTCCGGGTTACTGTTGTGAAGGAAGTTTCAATGCGTCAGACGAATAGGCGGCTCACTGTGGCCGCCTTGTTATTAGGAATGTTTCTCGCCGCGATGGAGGCAACCGCTGTCGCCACGGCGATGCCCACGGTTATCGGTGATCTCGGCGGTGTGGAGTATTACAGCTGGATCTTTACTATCTACATGCTCACTTCCACCATCACGGTTCCCATCTATGGCAAGCTTTCAGATCTCGTCGGACGCAAGCCGATTTTGATGTTCGGAATGACGCTCTTTTTGATTGGCTCGGTGGCATCCGGTTTTTCAACCAACATCCAACAGCTCATCTTATTCCGCGCCATCCAGGGCCTCGGCGCGGGCGCCGTGCAGACAACCAGCCTCACCATCGTTGGTGACATTTTCAGCTTGAAAGAACGGGGACGCGTTCAGGGTGTATTCGCGGCGGTGTGGGGATTTTCAGGCATCGCCGGCCCACTTCTCGGCGGATTCATTGTACGTTACACATCGTGGCACTGGATCTTTTTCATCAACATTCCCTTCGGCCTGGCATCACTCGCCGTGTTGGCTTTCGCCTACCATGAAAACGTCGTGAAGCAGAAAAGGCAGATGGATATCTGGGGTGCGATTCTCCTTTCAGTGGGTGTGCTCGCGCTCCTCGCCTTTGGAAACGGCATCTACGCTTGGGTGACGGGCCCGGTCGCCCTGGGATCACTCTTGGCATTTTGGCTGGTGGAGAAAAAAGCACCGGAAGCATTGCTTCCCGTGGATCTATTCAGTCAGCGTCTGATTGTTCTTTCCGCCGCTTTAAGCTTCCTCTGCGGCGCGGCGATGTTCACGTCCGTGACTTATCTTCCGCTGTATTTTCAAGGCGTGCTTCTTAAAGATCCCGCCGCCGCCGGCATGGTCATGACACCGCTTTTGATTGGTTGGCCGACGGCGAGTACGTTCTCCGGCCGTCTCATTCCGAAGTTTGGTTTTTACACCTTTGTCTTTTGGGGCACACTGATCATGCTTCTCGCGACCCTCGGGCTCGCGACGTGCATTCAATTGCAGCACATGTCTTTTGCTTTCTACGCGGCGAACTTCTTTCTCGGCTTCGGCATGGGACTCATCAACACCGCTCTTGTCCTCGCCGTTCAAACCAATGTTCCTTGGGACCGACGCGGTGTCGCCACAGCCAGCACCCTCTTCTTCCGCTCCATCGGTGGCACCATCGCCGTGGGTGTGTTGGGCGGTCTGATGCGTCTTTTGCTCAAGAAAGACGGACAAGTGAGCGACGCTATGATAAATCAGCTTCTTGCCTCGGGACATGCGGCTGGACCTCAGCTGTCGCCCGCCGAAGCGAGTGTTCTTAGTTCCCATCTCGCCGCGGCTTTGCAACCGGTGTTCTGGGTCGTCCTGGTTTTTGTCATTATCAGTTTTGCAATGGGTCTCGCGTTTCCGCGCGGGAAGGCCGCGGAGGGTCATGGATGAAGTTTTTGGTTGCGGGTGGAGCTGGCTACATTGGTTCACACTTTATCGCTGAAGCAAAACGCCAAGGTCACACCTGTGTCGCTCTCGATAACCTTAGCCGTGGTCACCGTTGGGCGGTTGAGGGCACTGAGCTAATTGAAGCGGATGTCCTTGATACGGCGGCGATAAAAGCCGCATTGCAATGCATTCAACCAGATGTCGTGCTCCATTACGCCGCATTCGCGCTTGTTCCCGAATCCGTTGAACACCCCGAGCTTTACTACCGCAACAATGTGCTCGGCACAAAATCACTGCTCGACGCCATGGTTGCCATCAATCCCAACATCCCGTTGGTGTTTTCCTCAACGTGCGCGGTTTACGGCACGCCTAAAGAACTTCCCGTGATGGAACATCTGCCACGCCTTCCCGAGTCTCCATATGGAAATACAAAACTCGGCTGCGAGCAGCTGATTGAAGATTACACACGCGCCTATGCCATGCGGGCGATGGCGCTCCGTTACTTCAATGCTTCCGGCGCCGATGCCGGCGGAAAAATCGGCGAAGATCACGAACCAGAAACGCATCTTATTCCCAATATCATTTTGCGCGCCCTCAAGAACGAAACGGTCACGATTTTTGGCAACGACTATCCAACACGAGATGGCACCTGCATTCGCGATTACATTCACGTGACGGATCTCGCGGAATCCCACATTCTCGCGGCCGCGCACTTGGTGAAAGCGGAGAAAAAATTCTTTGGCGCCATGAATATTGGTTCAGGGACTGGCTACAGCAATTTGGAAGTGGTGCAGACGGTGGAGAAGGTTCTCGATCGACCGGTAAAAGTGCAATACGCGTCCCGTCGCCCTGGAGATGCTGCGGCCATCTGGGCAAACCCCGCCGCGGCGCAAAAAAACCTCGGCTTTAAAGCCAAACATTCGTCGTTGGAAAATATTTGCCGGACGGCATTGGCGTGGCATCAGAAGCATTAAGATTCTTCGCTTCGCTCAGAATGACGTTATTCCCCGCGTTGCTCAAAATGATCGGAATCTTCGCTTCGCTCAGAGTGGCGTTATTCCCCGCTTTGCTCAACTGACAGGATTCTTCGCTTCGCTCAGAGTGGCGTTTGCCGTCACCCTGAGCGAAGCGAAGGGCCTCAGTGACCGCAAGAACCTGAGCAGCTATGTTTGGGCGAGGGTTGAGTCGTAGATGCTTCCGCGGCGGTCTCTTGCGCCGCCCCGCTTTGATTCCCTACTGCAACGCGACTGAATATTTTATGGAGCGGCGCCCCCATTTGCCCGCATTGCGAGCAGCCCATGGGAGGCGCGTCCGTAAAACGAGCTTGCACTTCGGTGATGCCTTCGCACTGGGAACAGCGATATTCGTACAAAGGCATCATCGGCTCCTTACTTCTGAAAATCCGCGGTGTAGAAATCATCGCCAGTGAAGGCGAGATTCAATGTCGAAGTCAAAGGAAGCAATGCGTCTTGGATATTGTCCGCCGTTAATGCCAGCATGTGCACGGTCGTCAGGAGACTTTGCAGACGGCTGCTGTTGGCTTTTGTTCCAGCCAACTGACATGCGAGGCTGCCGTCTTTGGTTGTAACGGGAGCAACGAGATCCTTCTGAAGGCAACCATACTTCACCGACGTGAAGTTAAAGTCCGTAAGGTATCCACCTAAGATACTAAGAGCAATCTCCGCGCCGGCAACAGGTTTACCAGCCAAGGTGTAAGTCAAGCGTGGCGCGAAATCGTGATCTGCAAGGCCATACGCAATATCACTGCGACCATCCGCAAAGTAACGTAGACTCACCGTTCCCGCGTTGCCCGTACCGCCCACTTTCATCGGCTTGGGTGAGATAAACTCATAACGCAAAAGATCCGTTTTACCATTCCATTGAACGACGGCGCGATCCATGGAGTTATAGCCGTCACCACCGTAGAGATCTTTGTTCTTGTAGCGTTGGCGCACCACGAAGTTGACGTTCTCGTCCTTGTAACGGGCAAGGATATCAAGATGCGTTGCCACTGCGTCACCCGCGTCAACGATAAACCGCTTGTCGTACTGCACTTTATCCTGAGCGTCCGCGATCTCGACGTTAAACGAGAACGGCACCGTATCGATCATGTATTGAATGGTTGCTTTTGTGCTTCCGCAGGATTGAACAACTTGATCAAGGTTCAATGTTTTGGTGGAAATATCGTAAATGCCGTTCTTCGCATAGCCGTTCTTATCTTTCTCAACATGCGTATCGACACCAACCGCGAGCAAGCATGTGAGGAACATTTTTTGTTCGAAGTTCGCGACGATATTAGGACCAGCATTGTCCCACTTTAAAAAATCAATCGGCGCCACGAGCTCTTTATCGAGGAAACGACGCGTCGAAGCAAAACATTCACCAAAGGCGCCCTCGCTGCTTTCATCGCAGGCAAAAGACTCACGGTATCCTGTTGGAACTTCGCGGCGAAATGCTCCCGCGCGCATCTCATCACGCAGTACGTCAATGGCGTCCGCGAACTTCATAACACCCGATCCTGGTTGACCCGGCTTTCCACCTGGCAATGGAGACACGTCTCCCGAAGCGGATTTATCTTTTTTGTCGTCTTTTTTCTCTTCATTGCAGGCAAATACACCCAGCAATGCCAAGCTAAAAAGCGCGGCGCGCAGCTTCATGAAAGATCTCCTAGGGATGATTGTGCTGTAAAAAGTTTATCACGCAGCTTTGAATTCGCAAGACTGCATTTCCGTAAGACGTTTGAGGGGGTCTTCGATCGGGTTGGCGTTGATAAAGAAGGTTTCCCAAATATCGCCCAATGAGTTTAGGCGGCGATTGAGTTTAGCTATGGTAAAGCTTGCCGGATTGAGCCGCGCGGTCAGCTCCTTCCAGTGCAAAGGCGTTGAGATGGTGGCTTCAGGAACAGGGCGTAATGAGTACGCGGAACACGTTGTCTGTCCACGTGTGTTGCGGAAATAGTCGAGAAATACTTTTCCCTGCCGCTTAGCGGGAGAACGCTCTAGACTTGTTAGCTCTGGCACACGCGCGTGTACGAGCCGCGCCAGCAATTCCGAAAATGCATAGGCTAGATTGTAGGGGTAACGGCTTTGCAATGGAACGTAGACGTGTAGACCTCGTTTTCCGGAAGTTTTGAGAAACCCGTGCAGCTCAAGATCTTCCAGCACAGCACGCACCGCCTGCGCGACCTTCACCACCGCGGTGAAGGCGATGGCTTCAGGGTCCAGATCCAACACCACATAGTCAGGCGTATCCAATGCGCCAACACGAGAAGCCCATGGGTTGATCTCGATGCAACCGCGATTGACCATAAACATCAGGTGAGATGTGTCCTTGCAGACGAGGTATTTTGTTTGCTTATCAGGATCGCTGCTGGACGTAACCAATACCGTCTCCACCCAAGGCGGTAGACGCTCGCGTAGATTTTTTTGATAAAAGGACGACTTATGAATGCCTTCGGGAAAACGATTGAGGGACTGCGGTCTATCCCGAAGTTGCGGCATGATCACGGCTTCAATATTTCGATAATAGGCCGCGACATCTCCCTTGGTTAGTTTTGCTTCCGGAAAATACATACGATCGGGATGCGTGATGGTCACATTCTCGGCAACCGGTTGGGTCTCTTCCTTCACCACGTCCATCGCGGTCTTATCATCGCGAAGCCCGAGAAATACAGAGTGGCGCATTCGTCCATCGCGGGTCCATTCATAAAACCGCACCTGTGCCACGACTGATGGTCGCACAAAACAAATCTCATCATCCCGACTTGTCGTGGCGTCTTTGGGGAGCTCGACGCTTGTTTTATCAACACGCAGAGGAACAAGGACTTTTAAAAGATCCTGACTTTGCTGCGGAGAAATCCCCGAACCGACACGCCCCGCATAACGGAGTTTTCCCTTATCGTAAACTCCCATCAAAAAGGCGCGCAGATGTTTCTGTCGAAGCACATAAGCAATAATCACCGTTTCCTGCGTTGCATGACTCTTGATTTTGAGCCATTGCCGCGTTCTCATGCCGGGAATATAAGCGGCCTCGCCGTTCTTAGCCATCATGCCTTCAAGATCAAACTTTTTTGCCGCCGCGAAGGCATTCATGCCATCGTTCCACACCGCTGGACTTAGGACCAAAGAGTCGTCACCCGCGCCAACAACCTTTTCAAGAACATCGCGTCGGCTGCGCAAGGGCAGAGACATCAAATTGCGACCTTGCGCGTAAAGGCAATCAAACGCAACGTAGACCAATTTTGTATCGGCGCTTGGATGCTGCAATTCCTGAAAGCTTGGTAAACCATCCGCACCGAAGGCAACGACTTCACCGTCAAGGATGAGCGTTCCTGGTAGTTTTGCCAGCGAAGGAATCACAGCGGCGAATCGATCATTTAAAGAAATGCCATTGCGCGATAATAGAGTCACTTCACCGTTAACAATGCGCACCAACGCGCGATAGCCATCCCACTTGTACTCAAACAACCAATCATCGCGAGAAAATGGTTCCTCCGTAGCCTCGGATAGCATCGGTCTAAGAGGCCACGGCATGGGCTCCGAAGGCGTTTCTTTTCCCGCCGCAAAACTACGATGTTGAAGCAAAAGCCATTGTCCTTTTTTTCCTGTTTTTGTGCGGATAAGACTGTATTCACCGTGAAGGAGATGACCATGGAGAATGAAACGTAGATGGCCTTTCTCCAAACCGCGACGCACGGCCTCAAGCGGCGTTTCCCCTTCTTTCACCACAGGCTCGAAGGTGCCACGATCAAAGATCGTCACTGTTCCGGCACCATAATTTCCTGGAGGGATCTCACCTTCGAAGTCCGCGTATTCAAGAGGATGATCTTCCGTCTGCACCGCCAGACGTTTTACACCTTTTTCTTTGAAATCGAATCCTTTGGGAATGGCCCAACTTTTTAACACGCCATCCAAGTTAAAGCGAAAGTCGTAGTGAAGGCGGGACGCCGCGTGTTTTTGAATGACAAATATAAACGGTTCGTGGGTTTCTTTTTGACCGCCTCGCGGTTCACTCGTTTTGCTGAACCGACGTTTCTCTCGATAGGTTTCTAGAGCATCCTTTTGCGGTGTAGCCATAGATCACCTTTCCTAAAGAGACAGGCTCTATCGCGCTCCCACTATGAAGCCCGTTTCGTTCGACGCGCCGTGGTCGTCTTACGTCGCGCGGTTGTCTTCGCTTTCGCCACGGCTTTTTTAGGCGCCGGCTTCTTCTGCTGATCGAGACTTTTCTTCAACATTTCCATCAAATCGATCACCTTGGTGGGTGGAGCAGCACCCGCAGAAGGAACTGGAACCGTCACGCCTTTTTGTTTCGCGGCAATGATCTTCATCAGTTCTTCGCGATAATTGTCGCGGTATTTTGCAGGATCAAAATCAGAACTCAATGAATCAACCAGTGACACAGCCAGTTGCAACTCCTTCTTATCAACGTTGACGTCAGGGAGTTGAATCTCATTCGAGCGAATCTGCTCGGGATAACGCATCATATTCAGCAGCAATCCATTCTCCGTCGGCTCAACCACACCGAGATTGAGACGATTGCGAAACGCCACTTGAATAACGGCCACTCGCTTTGTCTCGACGAGAGCCTTTTGCAAAAGCGTGAAAGCCTTGCCCGCGCCTTTTCCTGGCTCGAGATAATAAGGCTTCGTGTAGTACATCGTGGGGATTTCGTCTTGTGGCACAAAAGTCTGAATATCAATGGCCTTTGACTTATCAGCGGCTACTTTCGCCAGATCCTCTTTAGAGAGAATGACGTACTCGTCTTTTTCGAATTCATAAGCTTTAACAATTTCATTCTCAGGGACCTCATGCCCAAAATCCGCGCAGACTTTCTTGTACTTGATACGAGAAAGATCCGTCTTATGGAGCATATCCAAATCAACGCGTTCCTCGGTTGTTGCCGTGTACACGTTGACGGGAATGTTCACCAGTCCAAAGCTAATATTTCCTGACCAAAATGGCCGCATGGGTGCGCCTCCTCTTCCGGCTTGCGCCGAATGGTGCAGAATCCATGCCGCCGTTTTACGACAACGGCTGTAGTTCCTTATGTTAGGGATCCTGAGGATATTTAGACGGGTACTGTGTTTTTTCCTCAGTCGGGAAGACTACGGTACTTGCCTTCTGAGTGGATGCATCATTTCCGGCGGGGACTGGTTTCGGCCGTACCAAACCTGTTAACGATTCAAGGTGTGCGATCCATTTTTCGCGAATTTTCTGCGCACGCTCACTTTGCACCAACTTTTGCAAAAAGTTTGGATGCTCGAGCTTAATCTCAGCGGTTGGTGTCTTTGGCCCATCTCCTTTTCCATCCTTGTCGGATGGATTGCCGAGCCAAGAGCTACAACCCCACATCAAGCAACAAAGCAACGACATGGCTGCAAGCATGGGAAAGGACATTTTGTTGTGCACACGCTTCATAAGGCAAGGTTCCAGCTATTTTTTCGTAAGCGGAAATAGTTGTAAGTTCACTTGAAACACTTGATTCTTTTTTGTGGACTTCTGTTCGATGCGAACAATTTTTTCACACAGTTCATAAATCAGGGCGCTGATTTCCATGGCCTCTTCTTTTGAGGCACAGAAGGTAATCGTGTTGTACTCCCGCTCGGCGGATGGAACGCGTGTGAGCGCCTCCGCGGCTATCTCACACATCTTCTGGTGAAACGCCGTCGCGGCTAATCCGCTGACGGAGCGATCAGGGCGAATCGGTTCACCTGTCGAAATGTGACGTTTTTTTCGTGTGTCGTAGCGGATAAGACCAAGATCTTCTAACAGCTTGAGCGCCTTCTCCACTTGGCGTGGAAGTATTTTCATACTCAAGCGTTCCGCAATCCATTCGGGGTTGGAACTAAATTCCGCTAATGCCGTCATCTCTCGAATAACGGGATAAAACCACTCCGAATAGTACTCGAGGTTTTCTTGCACCGCTCCAGGAGGCAATTGCTCACGTTTTATAATGAGAAGGTCACTGAGGTATTCTTCCCTCTTATCAGGACGGCTTGCGTTGTTATAAGCAACCAATGCCTGAAAGTAGCGCCTCTCACTGCCCTTCAGATTAAGATTATCGATAATACGTTGGGTGGTGTTCATCGTCAGCTTACGTCGCCCCGCGATCACAAGCCAAATCACGTTGCTTTTCGAAAAGCCAAGATCTTCCGCCAACTGTAGGTATGAATAATTTCCGGCGCGATTTTTCACTTCTATATAGAGTCCATCCAAATAGTCGCGATAAGACATGAACGCAGCCACGCTCACGTCTTGAGCCACCTGCACCAACAAGGGGCGTGTCGCCGACAGAACTGCCGATGTGTTAGGTGGAAGAGTCATTCAACCCTATGAATAAACTAGTTTGGGACCGTATACTTTTCGGAATAATTTGAAATTACTTTAGAAAATTCCAGTTTTAGATATTCATCCAAAACACGATTTCGTGAGGAGTTGGAGTGTCTAAAAAGTATCAGATTTTACAAAGTGTTAAAGTTCTGACAGGCGTTTTTTTGTGAAAAAGCGCACACTTTAATACACACGCAACGTTGCGCATCCATTGATTTTTCAAAGACAAAACCGCATCCGTCGCGAGAAAAAGCGCTTCTTTTTTTATAGCTATTTGAAAAAATGGGATTTTTTACTAAAGATTTTTAGCTTCTAGCCGATAAGTTTTTTAGAGTGCTAAAGCCTCGCTTCAAAAAACCAAAAACTGCCGGTGGTTTCCCGGTAGTGTTTCCTGCCTCGCTTTTATGGAATGAATACCTTCGTCGCTTGATTGGGACTCTATTAATGAGTCCCAATCTTTTTTATGCCGCGCACCGTGAACCCTTCATGCGCTTCATCACCTGTTCCAAGTAGTCACCAAATTTTCTTGTGCCCACCGCCGGCGCCAAACAATCATGCTCCCCCACTAACAGTAAGAACTGCATCAATTCGCGATGGCGGGCGTTGCCGCAAGTCACAAAAGGCCGCGCGACTCGCAGCCAGGGTGAGGGCACATGCATCACACGCCAGCTTTGATCCCCCCTAGACGCGATCATCTGCGCTACCTGCAGGCGCGTCATTTCTTCTGGCCCTCCAATATCACGCTCCGTGGCATCATCCGCCAAAGCCGCGACACAGACTGCCGCGACGTCCGCCGCATGCACGGGATTCACACGCGCCGCGCCGTTGCCCAAAACAGGCACGATACCCCAGCGAGCCATCATTGCGTGCGGAATGAGATGCGAGAATAGTTCAGTGGGGCGAATCACGGTGTACTCCATCCGCGATGCCTTTAGTGCGAGAACAACATCTTCGTGCGCGCGAAGGTAATCTGTGTGCTGATATATCTCCTCGCGATGGGCGCTGACATAGATAAATTTTTCGACGCCCTCGTTGGTGGCTTCTAAAATAAGATTTTGATTGGCGGCCGTATCCACCGCATGAAAGGAACGCCGCTCACGGCTGTGCCATTGCAGAGGCGCACCGAGGCAACTAATCACCGCACGCACGCCATGACAAAGTCCGCGGACAAAACGATCTTCGGTCGCATCGCCGCAGTATACTTCCTGGACCCAACCGTTCAGGGATGCGATGTGTTTGGGATCATGACATAAAGCGCGAATGGCATAGGATGGACGCTGCGCCAACAGGCGCACGACTTCTCGCCCGATTGTGCCGCTGGCACCGGCCACGAGAACTCCGCGTCTCATAATTCCTCCCACAATCGAAGTGAATCTACACTTTTCATGTGTATCGTGGATGCTCTAAAAGAATCATAAGGGAGCGATTACCAGCGAACCATAAAGAGCTGTGGTGGATTGACTTCTTCCAGCCCCGCACTCTGATCGGAGCTAAAAACAAGAGCGGTTTGACCTTCGAGAAACCCGATACGAGGTTGGCCGCGCAATTGGGAGCCATGATAACGCAAATCACAGAGCAAGCGCGTCTTACCGCTTTTCAAATCCATGAGGTAAAGTTTTCCACCGCCGTTTTGGCGATGATCCGTAACAACGGCGACGTACTTGCCGTCAGCGCTGTAAGAAGCAAAAAGAGCCGCGCCCTCCTGCCGAAGACCTCCGAACGCGCCAATCACTTTCTTTTTGATATTAGTTACATTGAGTTTGTCCACAACGTTGCCAAGAAGAGTGGCGACACTGCGCTCCACCCACATCCCCTGCTCTTTCGCCCCGACTCGCCCTCCATCGGGAGTCCATAGCGCGTTTGCGGATTTTTCATCGCTCAATCGCACAGAAGGCTTCGAACCCGTGCGAATATCTTGCAGCCAAAGATCACCGACGCCCTGGCGACGGAATAAGAGCAACGATGGATAAGCGGGGTTGAGTCGCACGCGTGCCAAACGCGTGTTCTTCTCGCGGCGACTCGGCTCTTGCATGAGATCCGTGACTGTTGGTTGCCACGGCCCCACCTGTGCGAATTGATCCCCACCGTCCGCATAGACTAAATAGATCTCGCTGTTGATCCCATAGGACATGAGATAACGCTCCACCTTCGCATCCCAACTCGCGGGAGAGGTGACAATGGTATCGCCATTCTTTAGCGGATGGTTCTTTTGTGTGATGCGGAGTTCTTGCAGATCATTTTCTTGCAAAGGAATACCGTAAAAATCCCAGCTATCGCCATCGTCATTCACACGAGGATAGGTTATGATGTGACGGTCGTAACTCATATCCATATGTGTTGTCTCGGCGTTCGGGGCCATGCGACGAATAATGAGACGAGGCTTCCATTCGGGCCATTGCGCCGAAAAAAGAGCCCACTCGTTGGTGCCCGGATCGAGGAGCGTGTTCCAGAAGATGCGGCGCGTTTCCGGCTGATAAAGGGGAATATCGTTGTCGGATAATTCGCTGCCGTAGGGATCATCGGTTAGCTGCAAAACCTGCACGCCGTTGGCGGCCACAAAATCCCGCGAAACATCGCGCGGCAACGGCGTTCCCATAAATGCAAATAGATCGCTGTCGACGGGTCGCGCGGAGCGGACGCAGACTGCCAAAAGCCCGCAAAGTAGCGCCAACCATGAGAATTCCTTAAGCTTTCCTAGCATTTTGGTGCCTTGATTTTATTTTGCTCCTCTCTCTATACTAACAGTATTATTTCGTCCAAACCTAGGTGAGATCGAATGAATCTGCGACTGTTCATCGCTTCCAGCGCATTTGGCTGCTTAT
Organism: uncultured Oligoflexales bacterium; assembly: GCA_964404325.1. Classification (GTDB taxonomy): domain Bacteria; phylum Bdellovibrionota_B; class Oligoflexia; order Oligoflexales; family Oligoflexaceae; genus CAYOJQ01. The sequence continues at coordinate 17,481 of CAYOJQ010000038.1, read as the reverse complement.
TGACCCCTTCATTGCTGGCGCAAGAACTCACACTAGAACAGGTTTACAACGCCGCTCTCAAGAATACGGAATCCGTGCGCATGGCGGAACAAAGGGAAAATCAGGCTCGCGAAAGGATGGAGCAATCGGATGGGGCGCTCCTTCCCACCATTAGCGCCAGCGCGGCCTACCAACGCCTCGACGACACCGGACAACCTAACTTTGACACTGACAACTCAACAGCGAAGCTCACACTCCAACAACCCCTGTTCCGTGGCTTCGGTGAATACGCCGCGCGTCGCTCCGCCGAACACGAGCTCTCTGCTCGCAGCGCGGGTGTGCAGCAGGCTCGAATTGATCTCTACACCCAGGTGGCGCGCGCCTATTACGATTTGGCGAACCAGGAACAAGAGATAGAAAACATTAATACCTTGATCGAATTGACGGAACGTCGCGTCAAGGATCTCAAGCAACGCATGCGCATTGGTCGCTCGCGCGATACGGAAGTATTGACGGCGGAAGCGCAGGTTGCCAATCTCGAATCGCAGCAGCAACAGGCAAAAACCGCTTTATCACAGGCGCAAGATAAACTCATGGCCCTCACCGGCCTTTCCGGAAAGATCAAAGTTGCCACTAAATCATCTCAAGTCGAGCAAATTAAGCTACCAGAGGTCACCTCACAGCTAAAAAGCCTTGAGAATCGTCCGGACTTGAAAGCTTTGCGGGAAGAGTCCGCTTCTCTCACGGAACAAACGGCGATCGCGCGCGCCGGTCACTGGCCGAGTCTCGATCTTACCGGGAACTATTATCTTCATCGCGAGGGCGCTTTAAAAGACAGCAACTGGGATATAAGTCTCGGCTTGACCGTTCCTCTCTATCAAGGCGGCATTGTTTCCTCACGGGTGCGCGAATATGCGGCAAAAGCGGCGGAAAAAAATGAAATGCTGCATCAGGCGGAACGGGAAGCCCGCGTTGACCTTCAGGCTGCTCATGAGCGCGTCGCGGGCGGTCTGGCGCAAGTCAAAACACTGGAAAAAGCTTTTAAAGTATCGGAAGCCAATTACAAAGCTCACCTACGCGACTATCGTTATTCACTCGTGACGCATCTGGAAGTGCTACAAGCGCTCAATAGTTTTCAAGAAACAAAACGCACCCTCGATAAAGCGCGTTTTCAAACTTTAATAGCCTATGCGGAGCTGCAGGCCGAGGCGGCGGCAGTCCCTGGAATGAGCGCTGGAGCATCTCATGAGCCTGTCGGCAATATCAATCCGTAACCCTGTTTTTGCTTGGATGATTATGGCGGCGCTGCTGGTCTTCGGCGGCATTGCCTTTCAACGCATGGGCGTGAGTCAGCTTCCGGATGTTGATTTCCCGGTCGTGAGCATCAGCATCAGCCTTGAAGGCGCAGCCCCCGAGATCATGGAGGTTGACGTCGTGGATCCCATCGAGGAAGCCCTGATGTCGGTTCAAGGAATCACGGGTATTTCTTCCAAAGCGCGCGCGGGCTCCGCCAGTATCACCGTGGAATTCGACATTGATCGTGACATCGATGCCGCCGCGCAAGAGATTCAAAACGTTATTTCCCGCGTGCAGCGACGGCTTCCGAAGGATATCGATCCACCTGTCGTGCAGAAATCCAACCCGGAAGACAGCCCCATTCTTTGGCTCGCCGTCAGCTCCGATAAACTCAATCAACAACAGCTGATGACATTGGTACGAGATCAAGTCAAAGATCGTTTCTCCACGCTTCCGGGTGTGGGTGAGGTTTTTCTTGGCGGTTACGTGGACCCGACTTTGCGCGTTTGGTTGTCATCCAGCAAGATGCGTGATCTCTCCTTCACAGCCAATGACATCATCACCACCATTCAGCAAGAACACACCGAGCTTCCTGGTGGCCGCATTGAGATTGCCAATAAAGAACTCACATTGCGCACCATGGGTGAAGCGCCAACGGCGGAGAAATTCGGACAGCTCACCATCAACCGCCGCGGCGGCGCGCCAAACTACCGCCCAATTTCGTTGAATCAAGTGGCGCAGGTTGAGGACGGTCTCGCGGATATCCGTCGCATCAGCCGCTCCGGAGGAAAAATCGCGGTCGGTCTTGGTATAAAAAAACAAGCGGGCGCCAACGCCGTTGCCGTTGCCCACGCCGCGAAGGCTCAGATGGAGGAAGTAGCCAAGCAGCTTCCCGAAGGTGTGGAAATCGGAGTTCGCTTCGATTCCACGGAATTTATCGAAGAAGCTATCGGTGAACTTAATTTCACTCTTCTACTCTCCGCGATCCTCACGGCGGTTGTCTGCTGGGTGTTCCTCGGCTCTTGGTCGGCGACGCTCAACGTGATTCTGGCGATTCCCACTTCCATTGTGGGTGCGTTTATCGTCCTCTATGCTCTCGGGTTTACGCTCAACACCTTCACCCTATTGGGTCTATCACTTGCCATTGGTATCGTTGTGGATGATGCCATCATGGTTTTGGAGAATATCGTCCGGCATTTTGAGCTGGGCTCCCATCGCGTGAAGGCCGCGCTCGATGGCGCGCAGGAAGTTTCTTTCGCCGCCATGGCCGCCACCGCCGCGATTATCGCCATATTCTTACCGGTTGCATTCATGAAGGGTGTGATCGGCAAATACTTTTTCCAATTTGGTGTGACCCTTTCCGTCGCGGTGGCCATCTCTTTGTTGGAAGCCCTCACTCTCACCCCGATGCGTTGTTCGCGCTTTCTCAACGTCTCCGAGCGCACAACGTGGTTCGGCAAGATGGTGGAGACCGCCTTTCACCAATGCGCCGTTATCTATAAAAGGTCGATCCCGTGGATTCTTCGTTGGCGCTGGCTCGTCCTAATCGGAGCGGTTCTTTTCTGCGCCGCCACATTTTCCATGGTGAAACTCCTTAAGAAGGAATTTGTTCCGGCGGAAGATCAGTCACGTCTGATGGTGCGCATTCAAACACAGCCGGGCTCGTCTCTTTCCTTTACCGATGAAAAAACAAAACTGGTTGAGGCCTACTTCGCGAAACGCCCTGAAGTATTGCAAACGTTTGTGAGCGTCGGCGGGTTTGGCGGTGGTGAAGTAAACTCATCCAATATGTTCCTGACCCTTAAAAATCCGCCGGAGCGTCCCATTAACCCCGCGACAGGTAAGCCGTATCGTCAGCAGGATTTGGTGGATGTCTATCGTGCAGATCTAAAAGAGGTCAAAGGCGCGAAGGTGATGGTGCGCGATCCTTCCACGGCAAGTTTTGGCGCGAGGGGTGGTTATCCTGTTGACTTCACCATTCGCGGTCCTGACTTTGCAACCTTGATCGACACCACAAAAAAGATCATGAAAGCCCTTGAAGAAAAAGAAGTTCTCGTGGATGTGGATACGGATTACCGCGAGGGCATGCCTGAGCTCCATATCATTCCTGACCGTGAAAGGGCTCGTCTGAGAGGCGTGAGCGTCGCGGAGATTGCACAAACCATTAATAGCATGTTGGGTGGTGTCGTCGCCGGGAAATTTTCGAAAAACGGCCACCGCTACGACGTTCGTGTTCAATTGGCGGAAAAAGATCGCAGCAACATTGACGATATTAAAAAGCTCTACATTCGCAACAACCGTGGTGAAACCATCCCACTCGACGAGGTGGTAAAGGTGGAGCAGCGTACAGGTCTCCAAGCCATCATGCGGCAGGATCGTGAACGCGCCATCTCCATTTATGGCAACATTCCCAAGGGCGGTTCCCAAGCCGACGCAATTGAGAAGGTACAAGCCATTGCGAAGGAAGTTCTCCCCCCCGGCTATCGCATTGTGATGGCGGGAAGCGCCAAAACGTTCCAAGAATCCTTTGAGAGTCTCGCCTTTGCCCTCATCCTGGGCTTGGTCGTTTCTTATATGATTCTTGCGTCCCAGTTTAATAGCTTCATTCATCCTGTGACGGTTCTCATAGCCTTGCCTTTCAGTGTATCGGGAGCTTTCGTCGCGTTGTATCTCGGAGGGCAGACACTAAACGTCTACAGCATGATTGGTATTATCCTTTTGATGGGGATTGTAAAAAAGAACTCGATCCTATTGGTGGACTTTACCAACCAGCTGCGTGCCGATGGGAAGGATGTGAGAACAGCGCTGATTGATGCCTGTCCTCTGCGACTGCGTCCTATTCTCATGACCTCGTTTGCCACAATCGCCGGCGCGATCCCTCCCGCTTTGGCCATCGGTCCTGGAGCGGAGAGTCGCATTCCGATGGCTCTGGCGGTGATTGGTGGTGTTTTTGTTTCAACAATCCTTACTCTATTTGTTGTGCCATGCTTCTATAGCCTCGCGCCGGGAAGTACAAATCGACAAACTGCCAAGTCCTAACGGCCTATAAGACCATGTTTTGCGAACCTCTCGATTCCGTAAGAATCAGAGGTTTATCTTTCTTTTCATCTTCTTACTTTGCTCCATCCACCCCCCTTACCTATAAGTCATAAACAACTCATCAAGAGACTTACCTCAGCTCCGACAATGATCCCAGAACTTTGGAACTTTCCACAGGTTGCGAAGGATGAGGACATGGAAGATTTTGAACGCGAGATGAAACTGACGTTTATCGACGAAGCAACACAACTTCTCGATGATGTAGAACAGTGCTTTCTACGACTCGAAGATAATCCCCAAGATAAAGAAACCTTGGAACGGATTTTCCGACTTGCTCATAACTTAAAGGGTAGCGCCAAAGCCGTTGGCTTTGATGACGTGAACCAATTCTGTCACGAGTTTGAAAACTTTCTTATCGCCGTAAAAAAAGGTGAAGTCGCGGTTGACGGCACGGTGGTGAGTCTGTTGCTCCGGTCGGCCGATCATATTAAAACCATTATCAATGGTCTCCGCGATGACTTTAACGCCCGCTTTGATTCGCGGGCAATCTTGGCGGAGATCGTTGAGGCTCGCCATAGAAAGCCAGTCGTCGAACAACCACCCGAAGAAAAATCCAATGAAGGCCTGCAGCTTTTTGACGAAGCTTCTACCCCGAGCGCCCAAAGTTCCCAATGGGAAGAAAATACAGCGCACGAAGCTCCGTCCATCACGATTAACACTCAGGCGCATCCCGAATCTGAGTCAAAAAAAGCGGCAACCGCAGCGGCGCACGTCGATGATAGCATCCGTGTGAGTCTTGGTCGCCTCGAACGCCTGATCGACGCCGTGGGTGAGATCGTTATCCTCCAATCCGTGGTTCAGCAGATGGTTTCCGAAAGCAATTCGACAGCGTTACGCCGCAACACGCATCAGATGTCAAAGGTCATCAAAGAGATCCAAGACATGTCCATGAGTCTGCGTATGGTGAAGCTGAAGCCGGTCTTCCAGAAAATGAACCGTATCGTGCGCGATACGTCCGCTATCCTCAGCAAGGATGTTCGTTTCAGCACCAGCGGCGACGAGACTGAAGTTGATAAGACCGTCTTCGAAAAGATTGGTGATCCGTTGGTGCATCTCATCCGTAACGCGGTGGACCACGGACTGGAGACGGCGGAAGAACGACAGAACGCAGGAAAAAATCCCCAGGGTAGCGTGATTCTTCGCGCTTTCCACCAAGGTGGCAAATTGGTGATGGAAATTGAGGACGACGGCGGCGGCATTGATGGTGAAAAACTACGCCTTATCGCGCTGCAAAAAGGTCTCATCAGTGCGGATAAAAAATTCTCTGAAAGTGAAGCCCGAGAACTTATTTTCCTCCCCGGCTTTTCTTCCAAAAAAGACGTCACCGACGTGTCAGGTCGCGGTATCGGCATGGACGTGGTGAAGACGAACCTCCAGGAACTCGGGGGAACCATCACCATCCTCTCCGAGATTGGAAAAGGCACGACCTTCCATATTGAATTACCTCTCACCCTCGCCATCATCGACGGCATGGTGGTGCGCACCGGCTCCGAACGATTTATCGTTCCCTTGTCACACGTCCACGAAACCGTTCGTTTGGACAACAGCGCGTTGCAGCAATCGAGCGGTCTTGGGGAGGTTCTTTTCCTTCGCGAGGAAAACGTTCCTCTGTACCGCCTGGGGCGTTTAATGGGTGTTAAGCCACGCAACGAGAATGAAAAAGAGACCTGCGCCATCGTCGTCCGCACGAAGAAAAATGTCTTCTCCATCGCCATCGACGAAATTATCGCTAGCTCTCAGGTGGTCGTAAAACAGCTCGGCAAGGAAGTCGCCAACAGCAAGGGTATCAGTGGCTCCACCATCCTTGGCGACGGTCGTCCGGCCCTGATTCTAGAGCTGACGGAACTCGTACACCAACACGGACACCTCACGTCTTCACAAAGGAGAGCCGCATGAGCGAATTCGCGCACCTGAGTAGCGTAAAAGCCAATGAACGTTACCTCAGTTTCTCCATGGGACCCGAAGAGTTCGCCATTCCCCTTTTAGCTGTAAAAGAAGTGATTGCCGTTCCGGAATTTACACCGATACCCCATACCCCCAGTTATTTCCTGGGTATCATGAACCTTCGTGGCCAAGTGATTTCAGTGTTGGACCTGCGAAAAAAACTGGGCGTGCAGCCTAAAAACGGCACGGAAGACGCCGTCATCATCTGCGACATGAATCCCATGGTGTTAGGAATTCTTGTGGACTCGGTGAACTCGGTTCTGAGTCCGAAAGAAGATGAAATACTTCCCAAGCCGCCGATCGAAAGCAAAATTAGCACCGAGTACATAACAGCTGTTTATCGCCGCAATGATCATCTGGTTCTGTTCCTCGATATCTCCAAAGCGCTGAATACCCAAGATCTGATGGCGCTGAAACAACCGGGCGCAAAAAAAGTCGCATAAGGAAAAGTCTATGAGCAAGATGAACCTAAAAACCAAACTCATCACGGCCTTCCTTCTGGTTGGCCTTGTTCCTGTTACCATTGCGACGGGAATATCGTGGTGGAATGGCACAAATCTCATTATGAGCGAACTAGAGAGCAAGCTCACATCCACACGAGATATTCAGAAAGTGCGTCTTGATGATCTATTGAAAAAAATCTTCGCGTTAACGCGATCATCGGCGGAAAACCTCGAGGTTAAGGCGGCATTGATGGATTTTCGCGCCGCTTTCGACAAAATGCCAGAGCAACTCTACAAGAAGGTCGACGCACAAAAGGCGTCGCAACAAGTAACATCGTTTTATCAAAAAGATTGGGCTAACGAATACCAAAAGATCCATAAGACAGCCCCTGCCAATTTAGAAATGTATCTCAAATACTTCGATGAGAAGACCACTGCGGCCCAATACAGCTATGCCGCCAATAACCCCGAGGCAAAGAAGTCGGCATTTGAATTTTTTGACGATGGAACGGACTATTCCGCAAAACATAAGATTTACCACAAGCCTCTCAATACTCTTGGTGAAGAATTTGGCATGGATGATGTCGTCCTTGTAGATGCTCGAAGCGGATACATTATCTGGACGGGGGATAAGGAAATCGATTTCGGCTTGAACATAAAGCGAGGGCCACTCGCGGAATCTTTAGAAGGAAAAGCTTTCGCAGCGGCGATGAACGACCCCAACAAAGCCCATATCACCGATATGGAGCGATTTTTCCCCAGCTTAGACAGGCCGTCCATTTTCGTTTCCTCGGCCATTAAAATTGACGAAAAAGTTGAAGGGGTTATTATTTTTCAAGTTCCCTTTGATATATTCGACGAGATTACGAATCTCGACAAAAAATGGAAAGAGCGCGGACTTGGCGATACGGGTGAGATGTTCATTATCGGTAAAGATAAGGTCATGCGAACCAGCGCGCGCGGTATCCTCGAAAATAAGGAAAAGTATCTCTCTGAAGCCCGCGCATCCGGCGTGGACGAGGAAACTCTCAAGTGGATGAACAATGCGGACACAAGCGCAACGTCATTCGTCGTTAAGAGCGTCCTAGCTGAACGAGCCGTCGGTGGTGACAAAGCGCTCGCGCTCGGCAGAGACTATCGCGGACAAGACGTCATCATGGCTTTTGAACCTCTCGACGGTTACCAAAGCTGGTTTCTCATGACCAAGATCGATCAGGCTGAAGGCCTCGCTGGCGTTAACAAATTGAAATACATTTTGATGACTCTTATTGCGGTGTCGGTTGGTTTTGTGTTCCTCATCGCCTGGATGTTGGGTAGCGGCTTATCAAATTCCATCGCGGCGATTGCCTCGCGTCTCGGCGCGGGTTCCGAGCAGGTTGCGCAAGCCTCGCAAGAGATCGCGACCGGCGCCACCGAGCTTTCGGAATCAGCCACCGAACAGGCGGCGTCCCTGCAAGAAACCTCGGCGGCCGTGGATGAAATCAGCGCAATGGTCAACCGCAGTGCCGAAAACGCCGAGCAATCCCGCAACCGCGCTCGAGCGAGCCAAGAACGTATTCAGGACGGCAAACGCGCCATTAGCGATATGCTCCAGGCCATGTCCAGTATTAACGAAAGCAACGAACTTATCGTGAAGCAGGTCACTGACAACGCGCGCGAGTTCGAGTCCGTGGTCAATATCATCAGCGAGATTGGCAATCGCACCAAAGTGATCAACGACATCGTATTCCAGACAAAACTACTTTCATTCAACGCTTCCGTGGAAGCCGCTCGCGCTGGAGAGCACGGCAAGGGTTTTGCGGTCGTTGCGGAAGAGGTAGGAAATCTCGCGCAAATGAGCGGAAACGCGGCGAAAGAGATTTCCGGCATGCTGGAAAACAGCATCAAAAAAGTGACCAGTATCTCCAACGACTCGAAACGTTCCGTCGAACAGCTGATCGAAACGGGTAAAACGGCTCTAAGCAATGGTAACGAAAAAGCCCGTTCTTGTGACAAGGTCTTTGATGAGATCATGCAGGATTCAAGTGCAGTCACCAGCATTGTTGAAGAAATCGCGACCAGCGCGCGCGAACAGGCAACGGGCATCCAAGAAGTAACCAAAGCCATGGGCCAGCTCGATCAAGCGACACAGCAGAACACAGCGGTATCGCAGCAGTCTTCCGCCGCGGCGGAGCAGCTCTCAGGCCAATCCAATGATTTACACCAAATGGTTGTTAGCCTTGAAGCGATCGTGCACGGAAGTGGCAACGCCAGCCAGAACATGATGGCTGTGCAGCATACCAAAAAGAAAACCACCAGGACCGCATCAACCAAGGTAAAAGATGAAGCGTCCGCGGAAAACGGCAAAGTGGTGCCGCTAAAACCAAAAACCAAACCATCCACGCAGACGGCAAAAAAGGTAGCTGGAAGCGACATCAGCGTTCCTTCTGAAAACGATCCACGATTCGAAGAAGTGTGAGAGAGAAAATATGATTAATGCAATTTCCAAGAGCCCTGCTGACGAAGAACGCGTCATCAAAGACATCTGCGCGCTCGTGAACCGCATCACAGGTATTCAGTTGGGTGTAAAGCAAGAGGGCATGGTGCGTTCCCGTCTCGTGAAGCGCCTTCTTGATCTGAATCTCACTTCCATGACTGACTACGCTCAGTATCTTCGCGCCCATCAGGAAGCGGAAACCGGATATCTGGTATCCCTTCTGACCACGCACCACACGTTCTTCTTTCGAGAGTTCAATCAATTTGAATTTCTTCTTAACAGCGGTCTTCGCGAAATTGTTGAAGCCGTTCGCCGCCGTCCCGACAAAACACTCCGTGTATGGAGTGCCGCCTGCAGCCGCGGCCAAGAAGTTTATTCATTGGCCATGTTTCTCCAGCACCATCTTCCCGCGCTGGCTCCCGATCTCAAATTTGACATCCTCGGCACGGACGTCGATGCTGAGAGTGTGTCGATCGCCAAGAACGGTGTTTATCTATGGGAGAACTTAAAAGAAGTTCCTCATATGTATATGAAGGATCATTGGGCGCGTGGCCGCGGGGATATCGCGAGTTACGTCAAAGCCAAAGACTCACTGCGAACGAATACACGTTTCAACGTGACCAACTTAGTTAACTTCCGAAACAATTTCCATGAAGCGCCTTTCGACGTGGTTTTCTGCCGCAACGTGTTCATCTATTTTGATGGCCCCACCATCACTCAGGTGACAAAGAACCTTATGAGCTCCATGCACCCCCACGGTATGTTGTTCCTTGGAATCTCCGAAACGTTGAACGGTCTCCCCATCGATATCGATTCCATGGGCCTCTCCGCTTATCGTCACAAACGAACAGCGACGCCCTCACCCACGGCCGTTGCGATGGCATCCCCCAGCAATGTTGTGCCGCTCCCGACGCGCACACCGACGCCATCCATGGCAACGCGCCCATTGCAGGTCCTTTGCGTCGACGACTCTCCCAGTATCCATATGGTTCTAAAACAAATACTCAAACCGGAGTTTGGGTTTGAGATTGTCGCTACCGCCGTGAACGGCATAGACGCAGCCACGAAGTTGAAGCAACACAAAGTGGATGTCATGACACTCGATATCCACATGCCGGAGCAGACAGGTATTGAATACCTCCAACGGAATTTTGGCCCGCAGCATCCACCCGTCGTTATGCTCACTTCGGTTGCTCGAGAGGACTCCGAATTGGCGCTGAACGCGCTCAGCTTGGGCGCGGCGGATTATGTGGAAAAGCCGAGCTTGCAGAACTTACATGACAAAGGCGACGAGATTCGCATCAAGTTGAAGTGTGCCGTGCAGGATCGCACGTCACGCAGCGCTATCTCCGCCGTTGAAAGAGAATTCTCAAGTAAGATCACCATCGCCCGCCCAGAACGCGGCTTACGCATTCTGATTGCCACACCGGGCGAAATGAATAAGTTGCACCAAACGCTTAAAGAGCTGCAATCGCCGCAACCTCCAACCATGGTGCTTTTTGTGGGCCATGACATGGCGCTCCCGCACCTTACGGGTAAGCTCCAATCTCTTCTCCACAAGGCGGTTCATGCATGGGACGGTACGCACACTCCCAAAGCCAATGAAGTCTATACGGCATTCTTCGATGCCGCATTCGCGGGTCTCAAAGAAAAATGCAAGGACCGCCAAACCGCGCTCCTCATCCTCGGCGATAAGTCCACCACCACATTGGATCAAATCGCCCGTTGGACAGGCGCTTACACTCTTGTTGAAGACACCGCAAACGCCTCTTTTCACGGCAGCGATCGCGTGCCGCTCACAAGCTTTGCTTATATGTCCACCGTTCATTTGAGTAAGGCATGACAGAATCCAGCGGAAAAAACATACCAAGCGGATTGATCACTGCTGAATCGCATCCCAACGGGATCACCTTGAAGCTGCGCAGCGGCGTTATGATTGTCGCCTCACCGAAGCAGGGCGAGGCGGTCGGCGTCGTTCTGCAAGGCAGTGGCGTTCAAGCCCCTCATCTTCTCAAATGGATTCAGGCCATTAAAGACAGACTTCGTGGCAAGAGCGTCGAGTGGAAGATTATTGGCAACACCTTCCTCGTGCAACACTGTGAAGCAGTTTTTGCACAAAACAAGATTCCGGTTGCGAAGTCTGTCACTCGACCGCAGGCGATTGAAATCGTCTTTATTCCCGCTAAAAACAAGCTGATGGTAGCCAAAGAAGAAACAGCGGCACCGGCAACAATCACGGTTAAGCCAAAAAAGGCGCAAAAAATGCGCGTTTTGGTGGTGGATGATTCTCCTTCTATCATCAAGTTGCTACAAAAAATATTGGGCGACGATCCCGGATTGGAAGTTGTCGGTGGCTGTCTCAATCCATTGGAAGCCGAAAAGATGATCGAGCAGCTTCAGCCGAATGTCATCACCCTCGACATCCATATGCCTCATATGAATGGTGTCGAGTTACTGAAACGTATCTGGCCCAAGTATCAAATCCCTTGCGTGATGGTGAGCGCCATTAGTATCGAAGACGGGTCGTATGTTCTTGATGCTTTGGAACACGGCGCTATCGATTACATCCGTAAACCAAGCATGCAGGAGCTGCAGAAAACGGCTCCCAATATGATCGAGCGCATTAAGGCCGCCGCCCAAGCCAACGTTACGGCGCGCCACAAGCCATCGCCTAACACAACCCCCACCGTGCAGGTTAAAGGGGATTTGGATTTAAGCCGGATTATCGCGATTGGCTCGTCCACGGGTGGTACGGAAGCTCTGCGCGTGGTTCTCACGCAATTACCCGCCAATATCCCGCCCATCGTCATTGTGCAGCATATTCCCCCTGTCTTTTCACGCGCTTTTTCGGAACGTATGAATACCCTTTGTCGTTTTGAGGTGAAGGAAGCCGAAAATAATGATGAGGTAAAACCCAATCGTGTCCTCATCGCGCCAGGTGGCCTGCAGATGCGCATTGTGCGCGATCGCTCCACCTACCGCGTTGTTGTTGAAGACGCGCCTCCCGTGAACCGCCACAAGCCGTCCGTCGACGTGTTATTCAATTCCATCGCCACGGAAGTCGGTGCGAATTCAATCGGCGTGATTTTGACCGGCATGGGCGCGGATGGCGCACGCGGTCTGCTTGCCATGCGCAATAAAGGATCCCGCACCATCGCGCAGAATGAAGAGACCTGTGTTGTCTATGGGATGCCGCGAGAGGCGGTGTCAATGGGTGGCACGGAATTAGTGAAGCCTCTGCCGGAAATCGTCCGCGAGATTCTTCAGCTTGCCTGTGAGACGAAACTTTCAAAGACGGGATCCTAATCTTTAAGGATCCCTGCGGAAGATGATCATTCCTGTGGTCTTAACCTGGATTTCCGTAACCTTTGCGCTGCCGCTCGTGGATTTTAACAGGATCCATTGGATCGTCGCGGCGCCGTTCTCCGTTGTCACGGTCATTGTTCGTTTTGTTTGCTCGCCTTCGGCAACAGACGTTGTCTCTGAGCTTACCGCCGAACACGCATAGTTTTTAGCGATCGGAAGGGTTTGCGCATCCACCACCGTCAAAGCATAAGGCTCACTTCCCGTGGCCGCAGCTTTAACCACGCCGGACGCGACGGGAACGTGCTGACTGATATCCACTCGCCAGTTAACGCCCTGATCCACAACTTTCAATTGGTAAACGTCTGGTGTCGTGAATGAGCTCGCACCCGCCTCAACCAAAGGCGAGGCGCATGAGGCAAAAAGATAAGGTAGGACATGCGCCGTACCAGTGCTTTCATTCCCCATCGTGTCCGTGTTCGTATTCGTATTCGTTGAACCACTGCCAGAGCTTTCGGGCAGTTGTTCACCCGTCGTACTCGGTACCTTATCACCATCAGGGTCCGTAGGACGCGCGCCATTACCAACCTCGGTGCCAGTGCATGCCCAAAGGCCACTGTAACCAAGATATAAAAGACAGATAAGACGGCGAACCTGTCGCATTACCCGTTGTTCCTTTTTGTTTGTGGATACATTTGCATATTCACTTGCACCACGGCGTCCGCGGCCTTTTCCTCGGCAGCCTGCATAGCCCAGAGGTGGATGCTGCGGCGAAATTCTTTCATCTTAAACTTCAACTCTTCAAGCTTATGCGCCGGCACCATGAAAGTGAGAGCCCCAAATTCACGCTCCTCCATGGGAATATCCTCAAGACACTCCCCCGCTTGCTCCAGCATCGTGCGATGGTATTGACGAATGGCAAGGCTGCGCACTTCATCACTGGATAACACCATATTATCACGGCTTGCGTAGCGACCATCGTCCTTGCGTTCAATAAAACCTTTTTCGATGAGAAACTTCATGGCGTGGGTGATTTGTTTCACGTTAGCACGCCCCGTGAGACGCCGCGCGATCCAATAAGGATCATCCACGAATCCATCAATCTGACTCATTTCGCGCAAAACAGGAAAGAGCCAGTGACTTAAATAAGCGACTGAGTCCGCGTCCAAATCCCGTTTCTTGGCGCTGGGCGCTAAACGTTTTAGTTCCGCGTAGTGCTTGGCTTTGTCGGCGTCGTTGTCCGCTTGGTTCATCAAGACCAAAGCGCGGAAATACTCCGCCATCGCGCCTTCCAAGCGTAAGCCCTTCACAAACTGCTCAAGCGAGGTGGCGGTGAGATTTCGTTCGCCATCCGTCACAAGTTTTAAAATATTGGGAGAGGTAAAACCCGCGTCCTTGGAGAATTGACGAAAACTATAACCCCGATAGGAATCCTTCTTAAACTGATAAAAATCGCGCAGATACTGACGGTAATCCGTGTATCCAAAGACGCTCAGTTGGGACTGGGCTTTTTTCGCCATAGAGAGCTGCAACCTCCACCTATGTATACGGCAGAAATGGGATCAAACTTGAGGCGAATTTTTAACCATATGTAATTAGGCTATATTTCGATCTCATCGTATACGGATAGCGCTCGTTTTCCGTATACAGCTGAATACGCTATAGAGCCTCCTCCCCTCCTGATCAGGCTTCAAAATGCCGAAAAGACCTTATCAACGCCGCAATAGGAGGCTTTATGCGCGTCGTCACCTTCATCCTCTGCACGGCCATTCTTCAAGGTTGCTGGTTCGCGAAGAAGAGCAAGAGCAACGATGATTCAGCAACGGATGGCAATCCAGGATTGAACCCATCTCCGCTTGGTCTCACGCGATCATTGCAGATGGTTGAAAGTTGTGACGCCATGACAAGCTGGTTGCGGGAACAAAAACTTGCGCAGCTGAAAAAATACTATGAACAGGAAATCTACTGGTACTTCAATAAGGGTCGCAACGACGGCATCGTTGTTGCTGGAAATGCCAATGCCCCTGCGGCAACAAATGCCCCGACCGTTGACACCATGTCTGGTCCTGGCGCCGGAGCGGATAAAGCGGCAAGTAACAGCGCCGAAAATAGCAGTGGCACAAACGGACAGGCGGGTGGCGTTGAAGAAGCCGACGTTTTCAAAAATGACTCCGAGCATCTTTACATCGCGCGTAAAAAAGAACTCCGCGTGATTAAGAGCTGGCCGGTGGAATCATTGGCTCAAGTGGGCAAAGTGGCATTAAAAGAACAGCCATTCGAAATGCTGTTGCGTGATAAACAAATCATCCTCTTTAGTCATATCGCCGGCGAACCCATCGAGAACACCAATAACAACGGTCAGGCGAAACCAGCTATTGGTGCGGGCGATTCGGCTTCTTCTCCCGCCTATCCCGGCAATCGGAGTTATCGCTATACTCATGTCACCGTCGTCGATGTAAGCAATCCAGCGGCACCTAAGATCACACTGGAAAAAGAATTTAAAGGCTACTACCAGACGAGCCGTCGTTCCGGCAGCGCTGTGCGTTTCGTCTATCACCCTGGCGTAAAACATCCGAAGGATACTGTTGAAAGCCTAGATCTTTGGAATCGCACCCCCAAGAATGAAGAAGCGGCACAAGCAATTTTGAACGAGGCCCTCACGAAAAGCAGTGACGCCTTAACGGCAAAGACCGCAAAAGACTGGTTTACCACCGGCGAAGCCATGACAGTCAACAACTGCAAAGACGTATATATTCCGTCTACGGGCGCGGAACTCGCTGCTATCAACCTCGTAACGCTAAACCTCGATTCATTGGGTGTGCAGGAAGTATCCGTCTTAGCACAAGCCCATGAACTCTACGCGAATCAATCAAGCTTCTATCTCGCCAGCCACTACTATTGGGGCGGCCAAGGTCCTTTCAATTACACCTTCATCCACAAATTCAAAGCCGCGGATGAAAGCAGTTTGGTGTACGCCGCTTCCGGTGGTGTCGAAGGCCATCTCATCAATCAATTCGCGATGGATGAGTACAAGGACATTCTGCGCATCGCGCTAACAACACAAAACGACGCGAAGAAAAATGTGAATCGCGTGCAGACATTGCAACAAGACGGCGCGAAACTACACGTCCTGGGTAGCACACCCGATCTCGCGGAAAACGAGCGTATCTACAGCGCGCGTTTTATGGAAGATCGTGGCTATATCGTGACATTCCGTCAGATCGATCCTTTGTTCACACTGGATCTTAGCGATGCGGCGAATCCATTGGTTCGTGGCGAACTTAAAATTCCCGGTGTATCGACCTACCTTCATCCTGTCGGCGAACACCAATTGGTGGGCGTTGGTAACGAAGCAGGCCGCCTAAAACTTTCCTACTTTGATGCGAGTGACATCGCGGCTCCACGTGAAGTGAATGCGCTCCTCTACCCAGCGAGCTCAGAAGCGCAGTACGAACACCACGCTGTCGTGGATGCTTCCTGGTTAAATCGTTTTGCGATTCCAACGTCGTCTTATTCATCTCAGAATGCGGCGCTACTCCTCTTTAAATCCAGTAAGGAGAACGGCGTTCAAGAAGCGGGGAAACTCGATGTGTCCGATCTTGTAAAGGGGCCTGGCTTTGGACTATCTACGGAACCGATGCCTGGGCCAACATCCTCGCCCATGGCTTACCGCGTGCGCGGCTACTTCATGGATAATGTGGTGTTTGCCCTCACCGATGTCGGCGTGCGCGCGGGTAAGGTGGAAGACGCGAAGGTCACCGAGCTCAAGACGTTGAAATGGGATTAATAACTGCCGCAGGGTGCCAAAGCAATGCTGGAAAAATGAAATCGGCCCTTTCGGGCCGACGTTGCTGCGGTGTTCACAAGAGCTGCTCCCCTATCTTGGGGAAGACGAGCATGGAGTGGCTTTGCCGGTTTGTTCTTAACCAAAATGTCCGGACAGATATTCCCGCGTCAGCTGATGCTGAGGGTTTTCAAACACTTCTTTGGTATCGCCAAACTCCACCATCTCACCCAAATACATAAAGGCTGTGTAGTCCGCGACGCGTTGCGCCTGCTGCATGTTGTGGGTCACGATCACGATGGTGACCTTCTTACGCAGCTCGGAAAACAGCTCCTCCACACGCCCCGTGGCGATAGGGTCCAACGCCGAGGTGGGTTCATCAAACAAAATCACTTCCGGATCGACAGCTAGCGCGCGCGCCATACAGAGACGCTGCTGTTGACCACCCGACAATGCGGTCGCTGGTGCCTGAAGGCGATCCTTCACCTCATCCCACAGAGCCACATCTTTAAGAGATTTTTCCACCTGATCGTTCAGCATCGCGCGATTACGCACACCGCGAACTCGTAAGCCATAGACCACATTTTCAAAAATGGATTTCGGAAAGGGATTTGGCTTTTGAAACACCATGCCAATGCGCATACGCACGGTGATAGGATCGACATTCATTCCCAAAAGGTTCACACCTTCTGGATTGAGTTCGATCGCCCCTTCATAACGAGCCAACGGATTGTTGTCATGCATGCGATTAAAACAACGCAACAAGGTTGTTTTGCCGCACCCGGATGGGCCAATCAAAGCCGTCACACGATTCTTAGCAACGGACAGATTTATGTTCTTCAGTACCTGGTGGGTACCGTAGAAAAAATTAAGGTCTTTCACCACGGCGCGAGGACCGTAGGACATCGCAGTCTCCTTTACCACTGCACCCTCTTTCGCACGCGATAGCGGATGTAAATGGCCAATGCATTGATGCTGAACGTTAAGGCAATCAGCACCAATCCAG
The DNA here is from genome assembly GCA_964404325.1 of uncultured Oligoflexales bacterium. Taxonomy (GTDB): domain Bacteria; phylum Bdellovibrionota_B; class Oligoflexia; order Oligoflexales; family Oligoflexaceae; genus CAYOJQ01. Next base: position 151 of record CAYOJQ010000038.1, on the reverse strand, counting down.
CCGCGGCGGCATTGGCGTGAAAGGCCTCTTGGGGACGAGAAATCCAGTTAAACATCTGGATAGGCAAAACCGTGAACGGTGATGCTAAAAAATCGGCCGAAACAAAAGGAAACTCTCGCGTTAACGGCGGTTCGGGAGGAATGTCAGCAAT
>CAYOJQ010000037.1:0-34714 GCA_964404325.1 uncultured Oligoflexales bacterium | reverse complement strand
CTCTTACGAATTGACGAAATCTTGTTTTCGTATGGCTATTCAGTTTTCAAAGAGCTGGTCGCACAAACAAGTTTTGAGTTGCCTCATCTTCTTGTCTTTTCTCGCTTTTCAGCGGGGTATCGACCGGAGAAATGTGTATAAGGGTTTCGCTCGAAACTGTCAAAGGTATTTCTGCGGAAATAATTTTTTCTTTTTCTTTCTTCCTCAGCTCATTTCTCAAACTCAATGTAACCCAGCGATAATTAGAGATAAATTAGAGAAGCGGAAAAAACAATTTTTCAAAAAATTCTTCACGGCGCGTCGGAGAGACACTTCGGAGAATAGAAAAGAGGCGAAAAAATTTGTCACAGCAGAACATCTCGTAAAATGGCGGCGTTGCGAGCCCGAGGGAAATAATGCTATGGCCCTCATGCAATTAGTGGCATATTCCGTCAACCGACTGAATTTTATAGATAAAAATAAACACCGCGAGGGTGAAGGAGCATACATGTCAGATCAGAAAATTATTTACTCCATGGTGGGCGTATCGAAAGCCCACGGCCAGAAGGTAGTCCTGAAGGATATATATCTTTCATACTTCTACGGCGCGAAGATCGGCGTACTCGGTCTCAACGGCTCGGGTAAAAGTTCGTTACTAAGAATTCTTGCTGGCGTGGACAAAGAGTTCGCGGGCGAAGCTCATCTGTCAGAGGGCTTTACCGTTGGTTACCTCGAACAGGAACCACATCTCGAAGCGGGTAAGACTGTTCGCGAAATCGTTGAAGAAGGCGTGCAACAAATCGTCGATCTTCAAAAAGAGTTTGAAGAGATCAACCTCAAGTTCGCGGAAGAGATGTCTCCTGAAGATATGGATAAGCTCATCGCACGCCAAGCTGAGGTGCAAGACTTACTTGACCGCATGGATGCGTGGACTCTCGACGATCGTTTGAATTTCGCGATGGACGCACTTCGCTGCCCACCATCCGACGCGATCGTTGATAATCTTTCCGGTGGTGAGCGCCGTCGCGTTGCACTCTGCCGCTTGCTTCTGAAAAAACCTGACATCTTGTTGCTCGACGAGCCAACGAACCACTTGGATGCGGAATCCGTTCACTGGCTTGAAAAACATCTTCAAGATTACAAAGGCACTGTTATCGCAGTAACGCACGACCGTTACTTCTTAGATAACGTTGCAGGTTGGATTCTTGAGTTGGATCGCGGCCAAGGTATTCCTTGGAAGGGAAACTACTCTTCTTGGTTGGATCAAAAGAACAAGCGTCTTGCGCAAGAAGAAAAAGCGGATGACAAGCGCCGCAAAGTCCTTGAGCAAGAGCTTGAGTGGATTCGCATGGCTCCAAAAGCACGCGGCACGAAGAGTAAGTCACGTATTGCGAAATACGAGAACTTGTTGAACCAAGAAACAACTGCAGCTGAGCGTGACGTTCAATTGTTCATTCCACCCGGGCCACGTCTCGGTGATGTTGTGATTGAAGCGAACGGCATCAGCAAAGCGTTTGGCGACAAACTTCTTTATAAAGATCTTACTTTCAAACTTCCTCCTGGTGGCATCATCGGTATTGTTGGAGCGAACGGTACTGGTAAAACAACTCTCTTCCGCATGATCACTGGCGAAGAGACACCTGATAACGGTGATTTCAAAATCGGCGCGACAGCAAAGATTGGCTACATGGAGCAGTCACGTCTTGGCTTGGACTCCGACAAGACTGTTTATGATCTCGTTTCAGGCGGCCAAGAAGTCATCAATCTTGGCAAGGTGGAAATGAACGCTCGCGCATACGTGGGCCGCTTTAACTTCAACGGCCAAGATCAGCAGAAGAAAGTAAACACACTTTCCGGTGGCGAACGAAACCGTATTCAGTTGGCGATGCTTTTGAAGTCTGGCGCAAACGTTATGCTTCTTGACGAACCAACAAACGACCTCGACGTCAACACACTTCGTTCACTCGAAGAAGCGCTTCTTAACTTCGCGGGATGCGCGGTGGTGATTAGTCACGATCGCTGGTTCTTGGACCGTGTTGCGACTCACATCCTTGCATTCGAAGGCGATAGCCAAGTGTACTGGTATGAAGGCAACTACACGGATTATGAAGAAGACCGTAAGCGCCGTCTTGGTGTGGATGAAATCATTCCCAAACGCGTTCGCTATGCAAGTCTTAGCCGACACTAAAAAAGAAAAGAGCGGGATTTCTATCCCGCTCTTTTTTATTCGATAAGTTAAAACCTAGCCGCTTTCAACTGCACGTCACCAAATTTCCACGCTTTCTTGAAACGCGCTAAAGCGGCCTGTGCGTCTCTTCCATATATTTGTGTCACGGCGCCTTAACCTGCTTCGGATCTGCTGCGTTTTCATCTCCTTGCGGAAATCTTTCAGCAGTCTTTCCCTACTTAGACACGTCGTTCACTCATCTTGACGTTACCAACCTGAGCACCCGAACCAACGCGTAAGCGGCTCACGGTGTCGACCACTTTTTTAATAACGTAGTCGACTTCTTCTTCCGTGTTAAAGCGCCCCACCCCAAACCGGATGGAAGCAAAGGCTTCGTCCGCGGTTAACCCAATCGCTCGCAGAACATGGGAAGGCTCAGCCGCGGCGGCGGAGCATGCGGAGGTCGCCGAACAACAAATATCTTTCAGGCTTAACATCAACATTTCGCCGTCAAGATCCTTGAATGTCAGACTGAGATTTCCGGGGACACGTTCCGTGGGATGCCCATTGACCTTAACGTTTGTGAGCTGGCTACAAATGCCATGCTGCAGACGATCGCGAAGCTTTCGCAGATGACTCATCTCTTCAATGAGTTCTTCACCGGCAAGCTCAGCAGCTTTACCCAAAGCCACGATCATCGGTACCGCCAACGTACCGGACCGGATGCCATACTCCTGACCACCACCATGCATTTGCAATTCAATATTGAGTTTGGGCTCGCATTGGCGCACGTACAAAGCACCGATGCCTTTTGGGCCGTACATTTTGTGGGCGCTAAAACTAGCGAGGTCGATACAGGCATCTTTAACATTGAAAGGAATTTTTCCAGCCGTCTGAGCCGCATCCACGTGAAAGACAATATTATGGGAGCGCAGCAGCTTACCGATTTCGTTGATGGGGTGGATTGTTCCAATTTCGTTGTTTGCACCCATGAGGGTGACGAGGATGGTGCGATCGGTGGTACCTTCGCGGCCTAAGCGAAGCGCTTTCCGCATATCTTCGACGGTGATCTGTCCATATTCATTAACCGGCAGAAACGTAACGTCGAAGCCCTTTTCCTTCAAATACTTACAAGTATCCAACACCGCTTTATGCTCCGTGACACAAGTAATGATGTGCCGCCCCTTGTCACGGTTCGCCCATGCGATGCCTTTAATGGCCAGGTTATCTGATTCTGTCGCGCCGCTCGTGAAGACGATTTCACTGGCCTGAGCACCGATTAAATCGGCCACTTGCTTTCTGGCGCTTACAACGGGCTGACGAACGTCGCGACCACACAGATGCCCGCTACCAACATTCCCAAATCGATCTTTAAAATATGGCAGCATCTCATCAAGAACGCGGGGATCGACAGGTGTTGTGGCGTGGTTATCCATATAGACCGGTAGTTTCATTCCGTCCCCATCAGCGTTAGAATAAGCAGATTCCTCAGTTTTTCTGAAAAAACTCCCCCTTACAAGGTTTTTTTCCCGGGAATACTCCATTGCTTTTTTATAGGGCTCAGGCCATTAAAAGGATCTATCTGTTACGAAGGGTTCATTATGTCTGAGAAGAAAGCCAAAACCGCTATTACCCCGACGCGTGCCGAAGATTATCCACAGTGGTACCAACAAATTACAAAAGTCGCCGAACTGGCTGAGCAGTCCGAAGTTCGCGGCTGCATGATCATAAAGCCGTGGGGCTATGGCATTTGGGAAAATATGCAGCGAGTCTTGGACCGTATGTTCAAGGACACGGGCCATGTGAACGCCTACTTTCCTCTTTTTATTCCCCTTAGTTACTTTGAAAAGGAAGCTGAGCACGTCGAAGGCTTCGCTAAGGAATGCGCGGTTGTGACTCACCACCGCCTGGAACCCGACCCTGAAAAAGGCGGTCTAAAACCAGCGGGCCCCCTGGAAGAACCTTATGTGGTGCGCCCCACGAGTGAGATGATCATTGGCGCCGCTTATTCTCGCTGGGTTCAGTCTTATCGCGACCTCCCAATACTTATGAACCAATGGGCGAACGTGGTTCGCTGGGAAATGCGCACGCGCTTGTTCCTCCGAACAGCTGAGTTCCTTTGGCAAGAAGGTCACACCGCCCATGCCACCGCAGACGAAGCGATGGTTGAAACGCGTCAAATGTTGGATGTCTATGCTGAGTTTGCTGAAACTTACATGGCCATGCCCGTCATCAAGGGCGAGAAGCCTGCCCATGAACGTTTCCCTGGCGCCGTAAATACCTTTTCCATTGAAGCGATGATGCAAGATCGCAAAGCCTTGCAAGCAGGCACGTCACACTTTTTGGGACAAAACTTCGCAAAAGCGATGAATATTAAATTCCAAGACGAAAATGCTCGCGAGCAGCTGGCCTGGACAACGTCATGGGGCGTTTCGACACGACTCATTGGTGGTCTCATCATGACCCACAGTGATGATGATGGCTTTGTCATGCCACCGCGCATTGCCGTGAAACACGTCGTTATCATGCCTATCTATCGCAATGAAGAAGATATGGCTCGCGTGCGAGAATTCTGTCGATCTCTTGAGAAAGAGCTCCGCACCGTGAAATATCACGGGGAATCTGTCCAGGTTCATCTCGACGATCGTGACATTCGTGGCGGCGAGAAGAGCTGGGAATACGTTAAAAAAGGTGTTCCTATTCGCCTTGAAATCGGTCCACGGGATGTCGATGGTGACAGCGTCTTCATGGGTCGTCGCGATAAAGACGCAAAAGACAAACAATCCATGAAACGAGATGAGTTCGTGAAGTCTGTAACGACGATTCTTGATGAAATTCAAGATACTCTTTACGATCGAGCAAAGAAGCACCTAGCTGATAATACGAAGAAAATCGATTCACTCGATGAATTTATTAAGTACTTCACGCCGAAGAATGAAAATAAGCCCGAGATCCACGGTGGATTTGCCCTCTGTCATTGGGCCGAAGGCGAGCCAGGAATTGAAGAGCAACTGAAACGCCTTAAAGTAACGGTTCGCTGCATCCCGCTCGATGCACCTGAAGAAAGTGGCAAGTGCATCTTCACTGGAAAGCCAAGCCGCAAACGCGCGATCTTCGCAAAAGCCTATTAGTTTTTAGAACCAACTGTGACGTTTTCGTCCCGCACATCCGCAAGGATGCTGCGGGCGAGTCGCATTTGTCCGCGCCACGACAGATGGAAACAATCTTCCGCGATTTCATCAGGCGTAAACAACAAGCGACCTGGTCCCGTGACGTGGTGATACCGCACACCCTGCGAGGACTTTTCTTTGTGTCGTTTTGTAAACTCGGCAATCTCGCGCCGGAATGAATGGATACGGTTGGCGAGAGCAATCTGTTGGTTGCGTCCCTCTTCCCCTTTCGCCTGGAAGATTGTCGGGCAGTAGGCGGCCGGTGAGCGCGGCATAAACTGCGTCACATACAGCTCCTCGGGAGTTTCCGGGAGCTTCGAAGCTTTAGCTAGCTCCTCGGGAGAGTGCCCGGGGTAACGCTGGAGTTCGCGACAAGTCATCTCTTTTCCATGGGCTTGCACCTTCTTCGCGGCGATTTCTTCGCTTTGCACAAGCTGCAGAATACTAACAGGGTCCACGAGCCAGATATCCACGCCCCGCTCACCCATCTGCGCTTTATGCTTAACGACTTGAGCGAGGCGATCCAGAGCGGCGCCGAATTCTTCAGTTCCCGTCACAAAATCCATTTGCGGGCCGCAAAGATCATTGCCCGTGAAAAACACGTAAACCTGCTCCGGCAAAACCCCTTTGTTGGTTTCCAAAACACGCTCAAGCTGAGCCGCCGCCGCTTCAACACGCGCGCCGTCCTCCGCAGCAATGAGAACGCGGTCCGGGGCAAATCCGAGGGAGCGCCCGGCAAAACTGCTCCATGAGAGTTCTTCGCTATCGAGAAATTGGTGAGAAAAACTCAACATCGCGTGCTTCGAAAGCCATGATAGGCCGCCCGCAAATTCTCGCGTTGATGGTGGAAGGCGACGCGGCGTCTGAAAATCGGCGGCTTCCTGAAAGCCCCCTTCTTGAAGAGCGCGTCGCATTTCCTCGGAAGGTTCTAGAAGCAATTTACCCGCGAAAATGTCTGTCAAAGCCGCGGAATCGAAACGCACGGATGGGTGCGCGACGGCGCCTGTTGAAATGCTATCTCCAAGAAAAGCGACCGCGGGAGCTGGTTGAGTTTCTTGCGGAGCCACAGCCTTTGAAGGCGTACAACCCATGATGAGAAGTAATCCGAGAGAACAAAACAGCGAAGCCCATATGGGACAAAGTCTTTTCACAGACGCCTCCTTTTTAATCAGGCTTGCTCTTTTTAAAGCTGTTCATAATTTTTTCAAGCTTTTAAAGCGCAAAAAGCGCGTTTCCACGGATTCACTTGTTGACTATCCGGCCAATATTGGCTTGAATGTGGGGAAAGATCCTGGAGACAATTTATGAACGAGATCCACAGCGATAGCTATAAACGTCTGCGCATGCTCGACATGGATGACTTGATTCTTCTGCAGCATTTGCTGAATGGCGGAAGACCTTCCTCTGGCGCGGCACTCCTTGGCCTGACACCACCGGCGATCAGCCATCGACTGCGCAAGATCGAAGACGTTTTTCAGATTAAGCTGTTTGACCGTAAGGGTTCAAAGCTGAACCTCAATACGGAAGGACGGGCCCTATCTGAGAAGGCAAATCGCGCGTTACAGTTAATGGCGAACTAGAATCTTATTTTAAATTCGCCAAAATTCTGCAAGGGCATTGAGGAGACGTTAACACTCTCAATGCACGATGCTAATTTTCCCCTAATCGCATCAAGAAATCGCTCCGCCTCATCAGGCTCGGCTTCAACAACGAGCTCAACATGCCCGGTCGGTAGGTTGCGCACGTATCCGGTGACTGCAAAACGTTTGGAAAGCTCAAACGCTTTCCGTCGAAACCCCACACCCTGAACTTGGCCCGTAAAGAGAATCTTCTGACAAACGTGGGACATCTTCCGCCTCCTGCTTAGGCGGATTTTTTACCAGTGACGGGATGTTTTTGATAGATGACAGTCTTGCCCTCTTGGATCACTTCGCAATGATCCGCGCGATGCCGTCAATGCGTTCCGCTGAGCCCAAGATCATAAGTGCCTCAGACTTAAGACGAGGAAGAATATTCCGGAGGAATTGTTGGCGGGTCGCCATATCAAAATAAATCAAGACATCGCGACAAAGAACGACGTCAATTGTTCCACCACGGAAAACGGACGCATTAAATTTGCTTCCATGAATCGCCACTTGACGACGCAGTTATCGGGCGCCCGAGGTGATCGCGTTAGATGAATAAAATTGCCGGAATGGCGTCTACTCTAGGGAAAGATTTTCTTTTTGAAATATGCAAAAATTTATTGAGCTCTGATTTGTGTTAAATTGATCTTAGAGACTCCCATTTACTCAAGGGTTCAAATCATGAGGCACAACCACCTGATAGCAGCGGCTGTTTTTCAGCTTCTTGTACTCTCACCAACAAATCTGTTTGCCGAGACGGCAAAACAAAAAAGCAGCAAATCGAGTACGGATGGCGCATCTAAGAAAGCGGAAAAGCTCACCGCACAATCATGGGTGAAGAGACTTCGTGATGAGAACAAACTCAAGAGCGCCGCTACGGGACTCTTTCCCGCGCGCATTCTTTTCGTTGAAGACTTACCCGCAAAAGGACAGCCTGTTTTTGCAAATATTGATGTCGAGGACTTCGATAAAATTGGTTTTTTGAAAGCCGCATCAAAAAAAGAACTCGACTATTTCTTCGCGCTCAATAAGAAGCCCAAAAATCTACGAGAAAAATCGAATCCTGTTGCTCAAACTCCAGATAGTTGGCTTAGCGTTCTCTTAGAAGCCAGCGAGGCCGACAGTGTTCTTTGGATGCACAAAAAAGGAGACTGGCAATTATACCAAAATAGAGACGGCAAACCGGAGATCCTTATCTCTCGCCCCCCAAGATCAGGTCGAGACGCCGAAGACGTGCATAAGTGGCTCTTGGACGGTCTCGGATATGAGGGCGTTATCATCGATAAACAGGACAATTTCTTGTTGGTTGGTAACCTCGCGAACATCACAAAGAGTGATACTCAGGCGCTCCTTTTGAAGAACTCGGCCGACAAGTTCACCATGGCTAACGCCAAAAAAGAAGGTGGTGGCCTTTTGCAATTAGCGAACCACTTTGAAGGCTTTGCTATGTTTGAATTGCTGCTCGGTGATCGTCCCGAGTCAATTCCGATTGGAACAAAAATTGCGATCGAAAAATCCGAGAATAAGACTAAGGGCGCCGCCAAAAAATTAAAGAAATCAGATATCAAGGCTAAGACTGAGGACACTACGGCAAAACCTGCGAAGGAACCTGAGCGGAAGGACGCAACTCCAGAAGCCGATGAAACGGAAGAGTAGAAATATCTAATAAAGAAAACGACTTCATTGTGTCTCGTGACGTGGTAGAAGAAGCGGATGGTGTTTTCCATCCGCTTCTTTTCATTTGGTGTTTGCCATGACCGAAAGAAATTTTCCGACACCAGAAGAAATTCAGAGAGAGTTTGAGGACCTCGTCAAGCAGCGTTTTGGCGGCAGCGTCCAATTTTTCTCTAAACAAATCAATCCCGGTGCAGCCTTTGCAGACGGTGAGGAAGAAGAAAGATTTGCGGCGCCGCCATCCTCGTCATTCGAGTTTGCCATGAAGCCACGCGACGTTAAAGATTACCTAGATCGCTATGTCATCCGTCAAGATGAAGCGAAAAAGGCTTTAGCTATCGCTGTCTGTGATCACTACAATCACATCCAACACGTCATGCGTCACCCTACAGAAAGCTCCGAGGAATACGCAAAACAAAACGTCCTTCTATTGGGTCCAACGGGTGTGGGAAAAACTTTTCTAATTCGAAAGATCGCGGACCTTATCGGCGTTCCATTTGTGAAAGCGGACGCGACTCGCTTTAGCGAGACGGGTTATGTTGGAGCCAATGTTGATGACCTCGTGCGGGATCTGGTGGCTCAGGCGGACGGAGATATTGAGCGCGCGCAATGTGGAATTATTTATTTAGACGAGGCCGACAAACTCGCAACACCATCCCATTCGGTCACGAGCAGGGATGTCAATGGACGCGGCGTCCAATTTGGTCTTTTACGCCTTATGGAAGAAACAGACGTCGATTTGCGAGCGGGGAATGATCTTCAGTCCCAGATGCAAGTTCTTATGGACTTCAACCGCAAAGGAAAATCAAAACACGTCGTCAATACCGGAAAAATTCTTTTTATCGTCAGCGGCGCCTTCTCCGGCCTGGCCGATATCATTCGGAAAAGAATGCACGCAAACACAATTGGTTTTGATTCCCAAAAAAAATCGATTGCCAACGACGAAGATCTCCTCAATTACGCTTCCACCGAGGACTTTATCAACTATGGGTTTGAACCTGAATTTATCGGCCGCTTACCTGTAAGAGTACACTGCAATCATCTTGATGAAGATGATCTCTATAGAATTCTCGTTGATTCCAAAGGATCGATCATTCACCAGTATGAAAAAGCTTTTGAACACTATGGCATTAGCATTGAGTTTTCCGAGGCTTCTTTGAGAGAAATTGCCAAGATAGCGAGAAGAGAGAATACAGGCGCGCGAGCGCTCATGACGGTATGCGAAAGATCGTTACGGCCATTTAAGTTCGAACTGCCATCCACGTCCATCCGCCACTTCGTTGTCGAACCTGAATTGATCCACAATCCTGAGGTCACTCTGAAAAAAACCCTCAGCAAAGCCGAAAAATTTGAGCCTCATGAGCTTGAAGAGCAGGTACATGCCTTCGCTCGAGTCTTCTCGGAGCGTCATCAATTGAGCGTTCGGTTCACATGGGAAAGCGCGCGACAGATTGCGCGAGAAGCCCAAGCAAGAGAAATGCCTGTGGCGCAGTATTGCGAAAACCTTCTTCAAAGCTATGAGCATGGCTTAAAGCTTATCCAACAGAGTACCGGATTGACGGACTTTGAGTTCTCGGAAGAAATCATCGAGAACCCTCAGAGCTACCTCGAAAATATTATCCGTGACTCATTTTCGCACTTTGAGTATCGCGCCGGCAGTGGGTCAAAATTACAAGAATCAGAAAATTTTTAAGCAATTTTGATTTATTGCGCCCTACCGCGAATCAGCGAATAATCACGCCTTTCCGCGACCACGATGCCCCTTCTTTTTCTTTCCCGGTCTAATAACCAGGCTAGCAGCAATCTGATATAATTAAAGGACAACAAGCTTCAATCCTTACAGTCCCTTAACGCTATAATTGGTAGAAATTTCTTTTCTGCCGCCCCTATATTCGCGGAGGAATTTTTTGATGGATACGTTCGGCATCCTCGCTGGAGTAGCTCCCACTCTCAGCGCATTCGCGATTCTCGCGATCTTTATTGGAATGGGCTTTGTGGGACTGCCCATCATTGCCTGGACCGCGGTGACGGCGGGAATCTTTTGGCTTTACGGCGTTCATGCATTCTGGTGGATCGTTGTAGGCGCACCTTTACTCCTGATGAGTATTCCTCCTCTTCGCCAGGTTATTGTTTCACGGCCGGTACTAAGCCTTCTTCGCAAAATCAATTTTCTTCCCGAGATTTCAGAGACCGAGCGTGTTGCAATCGAAGCCGGCTCAACTTGGGTTGATAAAGATCTTTTCTCGGGCAAGCCAAACTTCAAGAAAATTCTTAAAGAAGAGCCTTACCGCAAAGCCTCCGGTGAAGAGCAGGCATTTATCGACGGCCCTTGTGAAGAACTCTGTCGCATGGTGACCGACTGGGAAATCAATCAGAACAAAGATCTACCTAAGCGTGCATGGGACTACTTAAAGCGCGAACGTTTCTTCGGAATGATTATCCCGAAAGAGTATGGTGGGCTAGGTTTCTCGGCAATCGCCAACAGCGAAGTTGTTGCGAAATTGGGTTCGCGTTCACAAGCGCTCGCCGTAACGGTGATGGTACCAAACTCACTAGGGCCCGCCGAACTTCTGGCTCACTACGGAACGGATAAACAAAAGTCGTACTACCTTCCTCGTCTTGCAACAGGTGAAGAGATTCCATGCTTTGGTCTCACTGAACCTAATGCTGGATCGGATGCCGGTAGCATCACATCGAGTGGTGAAGTTTTTAAAGGTGACGACGGCCAACTCTATTTGAAGCTTAATTGGAAGAAGCGCTACATCACGTTAGCCGCGGTTTCCACCATCATCGGTCTTGCTGTTAAAATCAGAGACCCGAAAAACCTCCTCGGCAAGGGCGAAGAACCAGGCATTACAGCCGTCTTGGTTCCCGCAGATCTCAAAGGAGTCGTGTTGGGTCAGCGTCACGATCCGATGGGCGTTCCATTCTTCAACTGCCCCACGGAAGGTCATGACGTTATCGTTTCCGTGGATCAAATTATCGGCGGCATCGATTATGTCGGTCGCGGCTGGCAAATGATCACTGAATGTCTTTCAGCGGGTCGCGCCATCTCTCTTCCCGCTTTGTCAACGGGCGGCGCCAAATTTGCTTCACGCGTGGTCTCGGCGTATTCCGCATTCCGCCGGCAATTCGGTATCCCCATCGGTAAATTTGAAGGTGTGGAGGAGCCTCTCGCTCGCATCTTCGGTTTGAGTTATCTCATGGAAGCCTCACGCATATTTACGGTCGGTGCCGTTGATAAAGGCCTTAAACCTTCTGTTGTCTCCGCGGTCGCTAAATACAATTCCACGGAACTCGGTCGCAAACTAACCAACGACGCCATGGACATTCTTGGCGGTGCCGCAATCTCTCGTGGTCCAAGAAACCTCCTGGCGAATGGATACATCGCAACACCGATTGGCATCACCGTGGAAGGTGCGAATATTCTCACTCGTACCATGATCATCTTTGGCCAAGGTGCTATTCGTTGCCATCCCTACATCTATCAAGAGATGCGCGCGATTATGGACAACGATGCTAAAGCCTTTGACCGCAATTTCTGGGCTCACATCGGTCACGTGGTTCGCAACAAGTGCCGCATGATTCTTTTGAGTCTGACTCGAGGTCGTCTTGCCTCCGTCCCTGGCGGTGAAATGGCCACGTACTGGCGTAAATTGGCGTGGGCATCCGCGACATTCTCCTTCTACTCCGACGTCGCGCTTGGTGCTTTCGGCGGTAAATTGAAGTTCCGCGAAAAAATCACGGGTCGTTATGCAGACATTCTTTCTTGGATGTACATGGCAACGGCAACCCTCAAACGTTTTGAAGCAGAAGGACGTAGACCAGAACACGCTCCTTTTGTTCATTGGAGCCTCCAGTTTGCCTTGGCGCGCATACAAGAAGGTTTCGATAATTTGTTCGCCAACTTTGACGTCCCTGTGTTGAAACATATTTTGCGCGGACCGGTTCAATTCTGGTCACGCCTCAATCGTCTGCATAGCGAACCCAGTGACGAGCTTGGACACAAAATCGTCGAGGCAATGCTCGTTCCAGGTGCTCTGCGGGATTCCATCACCACGGGTATCTTCGTACCAACCGACGTGAACGAAGCTCTTGGTCGTTACGAAAACGCCTTCCGTCTCGTGCATGATTCTGGTGAAGTGATTCGTAAAGTGCTGAAAGCGAGTCGCGAAAAGAAAATCAGCAAGGGCCGTCCAGAGAAGCTTATCGATGAAGCGCTTGCTGCGGGCGTGATCAGCAACGACGAGGCCAACATGGTGCGCAATGCCGAGATTGCTCGTAACGATGCGGTTCAAGTCGATTCCTTTAAACTCGAAGATTACATAGCCGGCGTGATGGAGGCGTCCCCTTCCAAAGCCCCTTTAGCTAATGTGGCCGGCGCCGGCCGCTAGAAAGTCCTGAGCGCCCCTACTTCGGTGGGGGCTTTTTTTATTAAAAATCATGAAGTTACCAAAAAAACTCGCCAAAAATTCTTTCCATTAACTCAAAGCCCAATCCTGACGAAAAGGAGTCTGTGCCTTTTCATAAAGGATGGGTATGGGTGCTCCAAAATACAGCGGCGCGGACAAAGCAGCGATCCTCCTCATGGGACTGGGGGAAGATCTTGCCGCGGAAATTTTTAAACACATGTCGGAACATGAAATTCGACGTGTGGCGAGCGCCATGCAACGTCTGAAAGAAATCGATCCGAACTCATTCCAGCAAGTTCTTGTGGAATTTCAACAGAATCTAAAAAAGGCACCGCGCACGCAACTTCAGGACGGTCCTGAGTTTCTTCGCCATGCCATTGCTCGCGCTCTTCCTGGTGAAAAAGGTAAAGCTCTCGCAGATGAGATGGCCCAGGGAGATGTGCGTCTCACAGCAGTTGATCTTGTTGACGCGGAAACCCTTGCGGCTCTCATTGCCAAAGAACATCCACAAACCATTGCCATTGTCCTGGCACATCTTGATGCGAAAAAATGTGGTGAGACACTGCGCCATCTTCCCGTCGAAGACAAGACATCCCTCATTATGCGCATCGCAAACCTGCAATCCATATCACGCGACTACATCGAGGAACTCGATCAGCACTTGCGTCAGGAGATTGCTCATTTGGGATCGCGGGGAAAGAAAAAGATCGGTGGCATTAACAAAGTCGCCGCGATCCTGAACGTTATCGACCGCACAAGCGAACAAAGTATTCTTGCGAAGATTAACGAACTAGATCCTTCATTAGGGGAACAGATTCGCGCGCAAATGTTTGTGTTCGATGATCTCATCCATCTGACGGATCGCGACCTTCAGACTCTTATCAAATCTGTTCCGCAAGAAAAGTGGCTTCTGGCTCTTCGCACCGCAAGCGATGCAATCAAGACCCATGTCTTCAAAAACATGTCGGAACGAGCGGCAAAAATGCTGCAAGAGGATATGGCGGCCATGACACGCGCAAAAGTTACGGATGTGGAAGCGGCGCAGGGGGAGATTCTAAATCGCGCGAAGAAGCTTGAAGATGAGGGCAAGATTTCTCTTGCCCGGAATAAAGACGACTACGTTTAGCCTTCAGCAGGAGCTGCTTCAGCTTTTTTAGAAGCCATAACTTTGATGAGCTTCTCAGCAGCCAAAATATCGCGCTTCGCTTCACCGTTTACGAATTTGCCATCTTTACCAACAACCGCGAAACGGCCAGAGCGCTTCTTAAGAATCTGGTACTCGTTAGTGTTCTTAACTTTCTCCATGACATCCTCCTAGTTTAAGTGATGCCGGTTTTTAGCGTAGGTTTGCCCCCGGCGCTAGTCGTTTTTTCCCGCGAAGGCCACCAGTCGAAGATCGAGACCACCGTGCATAAGGCGTCGCGTATTGAATTTGAAATCTTTAATGGCCGTTAGGAAAGAACGCCAGGCGGCCTCAGAGGGAATAAAAATATACCCCACCATCGGGACACCATTTTCTTGCAGCTCCACGAGGCGGCGACCAATCCGCTGGTAGAAGCCTGGAACGTCACTAAGGGCTAGACGCTCACCAAACGGAGGATTCAGGGGAATGAATGTGAGCGGCGCTTTTTTCGGCTCGAACGTAAAAAAATCCCCCTCCAAAAACTCAGCCCTGAGAGCGGCCCTTGGAAAAGGTTTCTTCATCTGTTCAAACCCCTGCTGCGCAACAAACAGCGGGTCCTTTTGCCAATCGAGAAACTGCAGTGTGAGAGAAGGGGTTTCGCGCTCCGCCCCCTCTGATAATTTTCGACTTAGAAATGCTCCGGTCTCCGCAGGAAAACAAACCAACTGCTCCGCCGCGTAGGAACGCCCCCAGACGATATTGGGCATTGCGTAGACACCAGCCACATATTCGAATCCAAGCGTACCGCTCCCGCAGAACGGGACATAGACATGTTCGGGAGAGCACGCATACTCATCACGCGCCCATTGAGTCGCGGCGGCCGCGATATGTTCCGCCATGGGGGCAGCGTGGATCAGTCCCGCGCGAAAGCCTCTGTGCTGGAGAGGCTCACCATGCAAAGCCAAGTTAATCGTGACTTTGTTTTCTCGACTCTCGATGTGAACATGAAAAGTGCCGTCTTCCTTTATTGCAAAATTTTTATCATGGAACACTTCACCGGCGAGCTCTTTAATCATTCCCTCATGATACAAACGACTGGAAAAGGAAGAGACGCTGACACTGAGCGCGGCGCCCTCGGGTAGATAAAGCTCCCAACGCAGACCACCTAGAAAACGCTTGAGTTCAGCCACTCCTGTGAGACGCCGCGATGCGAGCTGCCAGAAGATGCCACTCGCGGTTCGCACGCGGTAGAGGACTTCAATGGCGTCACGAAGCGCGAGTTCCCCCACCAGAATATGTCCCCGCTCATTCACCCACTCCGTTTGGAACTTTTGTGGAAGAACTGACGAGTTCCGAATGATTTCGAGTTCTTTGCGAGTCTCTTCAACAAGGCCGGGGCAAGAATGCACGCGAAAAATGTGCTTCTTAGCAAGAAGCTCTCGTTTAATTGTGCGCTCTAGATTTTTGCTTAACATTTAAACACCAATTCAATTTCGCAAAACATAGTGAAAAAAGAGCGCCGGTATGTCAAAATCAAAACATTAATAGCTAGTTTAATGTGCGGGCAATCCCCTCCCATACAAAAGCTGTCAAGCTTTCGTCAACGAGTTTAGCGAATTGTCACGAATATTGAGGAGACTGTATGCGAAAGGCCTCCGTCCTCTGTCTTTTTTTCGGTTTTTTCAGCGTCGCCTGTGTAAGCAATGAAAGCCGAAACACAGCCTCTTCTGTTGAAGTGGAAGAAGAACGAGCCAGTCCGGATCAAATCAATGAAATGATCGAACGGGTCGATCTTCAAGCAACTCAGTCCCCTCGCGTTCGAGCTCCTCAAAATGATGAGATCACTGAAACCATTGCTCACATGCCTGTTGAAATCAACGGCGCTGTAAAACAGTGGATTGAGTATTTCACCGTTAAGGATCGTGAACGTTTCGCACGCTTCCTTGAGCGCGGCGAAAAATACCGTCCCATGGTCATGGAAGTGCTACACGAAGAAAAATTGCCTGAGGACCTTTACTATCTTGCGATGATCGAAAGTGGTTTCGCGACAGCCGCCACCTCTCATGCAAGTGCCGTGGGCATTTGGCAATTTATTTCAGCGACAGGTCGTCGTTACGGCTTGCGCGTGGATTCATTCGTCGATGAGCGCCGTGATCCTATGCGTGCCACGGCAGCAGCCACTCTTTATCTCAAAGACCTTCATAACGTATTTCAGTCTTGGTATCTCGCCATGGCTGCTTACAATGCCGGCGAATCACGTATCATGAACGCCATCATGGTCGGCAAGAGCCGCAACTTCTGGGATCTCGTTAAAAAGAAGGTTCTTCCCTCAGAGACGATGAACTACATCCCCAAGTTTTTGGCCGCTGTCATCATTGGTCATGACCCTGAGCGCTACGGTTTTACCGGCATTAAGGCCGAGCCCCATCCTGAACTAGTGCTTGTTAAGATTCCATCGCCGGTACGTTTGAGCGACGTCGCACGTATTACGGGGATTCCTAATGAGGAGCTTCTCCGCTTCAACCCAAACCTTTATCGCGGCGTCACCCCAGCCAACCCAAATAAATATGGCATCTGGGTACCGCGTGGCAAAGAAGGCCTACTGGCTGAGCATCGTGAGCTTCTCGCCCGGGCCACTTTCACACCACCCGCGGCAAAGACAAGCCGATTCCACCACGTTCGCAAGGGTGAAACCCTCACTTCCATCTCTAGAAAGTACGGTATTCCCGTCGATGCTTTGCGCCGTGTAAACAATCTTCGCACGAATCATGTTCCTGCGGGGCGACGCCTTCGCCTTCCAGCCGCGGCTTTAGCGGACGCTGGCTCGCAAAAGGAATCGAATAGCTCGACGAATGTCCAAAAATACCGCGTGCAGCATGGAGACAATCTCCACACCATTTCACGCAAGTTCAAGATCAGCATCAACGAGCTCAAGGAAACAAACAAGCTTAAGCGCAACACCATCTATGTGGGCCAGGTGCTTCGCATCGCCGAGCGCGGATAGCCGACCTAAAAGCCGAGAAGAAAAACCCCCGCATTGTCGGGGGTTTTTTTACGCCAAAAAATATCTTAGAGTGCCTTGAATCCATAATGAGGTGAAGCACATGACGATACACCCAGATACACAGGCCATTCATACAGGCGAACACAAACCAGCCATCTTGGGCGCCGTGAATATGCCTATCTTTCAAAGTAGCACATACTATCACGATCCCGAACAACTCCATCAGGGTGTTCGTTATCACCGTTTGAATAACAGCCCGAATCATAACCATGTGGCGGAAAAGATCGCGGCTCTGGAGCATGGAGAAGCCGCTCTTATTACTTCGTCGGGGATGTCCGCCATCACAACCGCCGTTCTTGCCTTGGTAAAAAAGGGAGAGCACATCCTCGCGCAAAACCGCTTGTATGCTGGGACCATGACATTCTTTGGCGCCCCCATTGAGGATTTTGGGCGCGCCGTCACTCATTTCGATCTCAATCACCTGGATGAATTAGCATCGAAATTGCGTCCAGAGACCAAGGCTATCTATGTCGAGTCTCTGGAAAATCCACTACTACGCGCTCCGGACTACAAGGCGATTATTCAGTTCGCGCGAAAGCACAATCTTATCGCGTTTATTGATAATACATTTCCGTCGCCCGTGAACTTTACGCCACTTGATCTCGGTTTTGATATCGTTCTTCATAGCGCGACAAAGTATCTTAATGGTCACTCCGATATTATTGCGGGAGCCGTGGTTGGAACGAAAAAGAACATCGAAACGATCCGCAATCTCGCAAATATTTTGGGTGGGTGTCTCGACCCCAACTCTCTCTTCCTTCTGCAGAGGGGATTGAGGACTCTTGGCGTTAGGGTGCGCGCCCACAATCAGAACGCACAGCTCCTCGCGGAAGCATTGGAGAAAATGCGTTTCGTGGAAAACGTGATTTACCCGGGGCTTCCAAGCCACCCCGATCATGCGCGGGTGAAGAAATTCCATCGCGGCTTTGGCGGCATGCTTACCTTTCAATTTAAGGGAAGCATCGGCGATCTTGAAACAAGACTGAAACGTTTGAAATACGCTTTCAACGCACCGAGCTTGGGCGGACCAGAAACGCTCTTAACACTTCCGGTGCAAACATCATTCGCCAACTTCTCCGCCGCGGAAAAGAAGACTCTCGGGTTGAACGAAACGCTCGTGCGGATTTCAGTGGGATTGGAAGATCCCGCGGATTTGATCGCTGACTTCAAAGCAGCTTTTGACGTTTAGCGTCACAAAAGGATACGCCTAACCGGATTGTCCCGCGGCTAAGGGATAGAAGTAGCGGTGATACCCTGGTCCAGGAATGAACACAGGTGGTTCGAAAATATACCGTCGCGACGCGCCATCGAAACGAGGCTGAAAGCTAGAAAAGTTCACATACCCGCGGATGGGAGGACGTGGCATTCCGTAGAGCCCCCATCCTTGGCCCCCAAAGCGCCGCAATTGCACAAGGGAAGTGAGACTCTCCGCGGTCCCTTTGAGTTGCACGCCAAAGCGCGAAAGATCGACAATTTCAACACCATCGTCATCGACGGGGACTTCAACCACAAGCCCTGCGGCACTTTGCAGGAGGGCTTCAATGCGTTCGGGGGTTTCTTGTGTCATCTTGGCCCATTCTTCAAGAGCCCACGCAGGAGCGGCTGTTCCAAGAAGCAAAAATAGAAGAATTGTAAGCGTCAAACGTGGCGCGCGCATCTTAGTCCCCCCAGACCCTGTGCATGGCCGAATAGTCGGGGAAGCTAATGCAAGGATGATGCCGAGATTTGAGGAGAAAGTTTAGCGAACGACTTTGCGGAGATAATTTTCGAGCAATTGATCGTCAGCGGCATCGCGCTCACCACCGCGATTGCGTACGTCGTCGAGGATGTCCTCGCGGTAACGACGGCTGACTTCGTAGTCGCGGCGAATTTCCACATCACCACCGGCGACCTGTGAACCAAAATAGCTATCACCCGTCACACGGCGACGGCGTCCACGACGCTGCTGTTGCTGCTGTGACTGACTCGCGGCACTCTCTGCCTGTCGTAGAAGACGCCCCGCCAAATCCGCGGCTGATTCCGCCTGAATGAAGTCGTCACCTCCGCCCGATTGGACCGCAAGACGCATGGCATCCACGGCAGCCTTAAGGCGCTGGCCTGCTTGAGGCGAGAGGGATCGAAGTTGAGCTTCCACGGCCGCTGCTGCTTCAATGTTCGTATTCTGATCCATTCGGACCGGTGGCCATTGATTCTTCAACTCATCATTATCGCGGCTATCGGCACGATCAAGTTTCGCGGAAATAACTCCCTGACGTTTTTGTAGTTCGCGCAGTTGGTTCTGAGCGTTGCTAAGTCCCTGCTGACGCTTCTCTTCCTGTTCTTTCTTCTGCTGATCTTCCGCCGCTTCGAGAGCCTCAATCCACTCCCGAAATAGGGTGACGGATTTAGACAATTCCACGAGTGCCTGCTGCTGATGGTCCGCGCGCCCCGATTCATCCAATCGTGCGACGGCATCCATCGCCTGATGAAACGGCTGAGTTTTAATACGCTCCCAGTTACGGGGCGCGGCTGAAAGACGCTTGACGCGAATATCCCAACGGCGCTGACGTTCGTCTAAGAATGTTTTGATACGCTGTGTTACCTGTGGAACTTTCGCGGTGCGTTTATCACGCGGTTTTTCCACGAGCCGGGAGAGA
This sequence comes from uncultured Oligoflexales bacterium, assembly GCA_964404325.1. GTDB lineage: Bacteria > Bdellovibrionota_B > Oligoflexia > Oligoflexales > Oligoflexaceae > CAYOJQ01. The sequence continues at coordinate 14,864 of CAYOJQ010000037.1, read as the reverse complement.
GCTCGCGCCGCCACAAAGTAATCTCGATCGCGCTCGCGGTCATTGATGATTTCATGTTCAAACAGAAAGTCCGCTAAGCTCTGATTCAATTCAAGAAGTGGTTGCATTGCAAAAGATTGTTCCAGCTCACTCACCGCCTGCCCGAATCGACTTAAGTTCACGCGGTCGAGACCGTCAAAGAAAGGTGAGTCTTCGGCTTGGTGTAAAGCTTTACCCATAGCTTCGCGCGCCTTCGGCAGATCCTGACGCTTTTGTGATTTCGTCGCTTCATCCAATATTTCTTTGACTTCACGGAGCGTTTGCAACGTTTGTCGGTATCGACCGTAAGCGCTTACCGTCTGAATCACCAAGGGGGCACTAAAACCGATCAACGGTTGCGGCAACGAACGATCCACAGCCTCCGCAACAAGCTCTACCTCGGCCTGATCGCTTTCCACATAACTTTCCAAAACAACGGAATAGTTTGTGGTAAGCTCTTTTTTGTCGTCGGTGATGATGTTGTTCACCAGTTCCGTATAAGTCTGCTGTCCGGACTTAATGCGGAGGCGAATCATGGCCAATGGGTTTTCGGCTTTCACGGAAATATTAAGGTCAAGAGGCTTGTCGTCAGGCCATGGCTGCTGAATATCTCTCTCAACACGCATCTGCACTTTCGGAATCGGAAGCTGGCGAACCTTGATGCGAGCCACGGGCGAACGATCCGACATATGAGAAAGATAGACCTCAACATCTTCCGTTACGGCAAATTGGATCGAATAGACACCATTTCCTTCTTGCGACGACTGATCGCGCACCGGCGCTAGCTGAAAACTCTGAAAGAGATTCGTCCCACCGTCTTTATCGCTGCCGCTATTTACCTTTTTAAGATTTACCGTCGGAACGGAGTTCGGAAGTCCGACGACCTTGATCTCGACTAAGTTCTCCGCCAAGAGCTCGATATCGGAACTGCGACTGGTGGATAGTTTAATCGATTCCGCTTTCTTATCGTGTGGAAATCCCTCAAGAACAGTGAGTGTGGCTCCCTGACTCAACTGGGCGACTACATGAGAGACGTTTGAAAGAGCCGTCTGAAACGCGGCCGCTGAAAATTGTGTTGTGAGAAGAAACAGTAAAAAAGGAATGGGTAATGTCGCCGCAACCTGTAACAAGCGCTTTGTTTCAAAACGCTTGTGATCATCTAAACGATTCTCAAGAAGTGGCTGCCATTCTGTTTGGATGTCATCACTCACTCCCTCATCGCGAAGAGAAAACGGCGTCGCTTTTGTATTCGGATGGTCTAGTTCGAGTGAAAAAAGAAAGCCGTCTTGTTTGATAGGAACACTATGGCGCTTTGAATTAAACGACATCGCTACAAGAAAGGCGAGGAGCGTCAAAACAAACTGTCCAAGGCGATCCGTCGGACACAGATACGTCCAAAGCCCCAGCACCGCTCCGGAGACGAATGTGGCGCGCAAAATACGAAGACCCCATACACCCCAATAGGACTGTTGGCGGACTTTGTTCATTTTTGCCAGCGTTGTTGCGAGGAGTTTAGACATCGGGATCCGTCTTTGAAACCGCCGCTTGTCGCGGCAGATTTTTAAGCTCTTCGAGCTGACGCTCGAGAGCATCCAACCACGCGGCAATCGCTGAAACTGTCTTCTGCAACTGCCCGTCTTCTTGCATGAGAAGATTTTGTTCGGCCCCAGGCCATTCGCGCATATCAAACATATTTTTACGCGAGTGCCTTCCCACCATCTCAAAAACCTTGCCGTAGTCATACACGTTGTCTTTGACAGGACAAATAATCAGCGACTGGCAACTGAATTCACGGAATTTTTCGTAGGCGCCATCAAGAGCCGCCATAAGCTCCGCGGCGAAATTGGCTGTAATAGCGTAACCAAGAGGTCGAGCGCCCGAAGTGGTTTTGCGACCAACGGGATTTGGCGCTAAAAATTTCGGCGTAAGGCTTCGCGGTAGACGCACTGTTGGCGAAACTTCCGCTAAAGCGCGGATCATAAATCGGCGCGCCAATGAAACATTCGTAGGCACGATCCACGGATTGAGAAGCACCGCCCCCGGGCAGAGACGCGGATAAGCTCGTTGGAAATACACAGCAATCAAAGCACCAAGCCCTTGTCCAAGGATAAACGGTGGCTGACGCTTCTCTGATTTATGGCGGATCCAATTCACGACCTGTAGAAGGTCGTTCACAAGGGAGTCGTAGTGAGAAATGTGACCGAGCATTCGGCCCGAACGACCATGTCCGCGAAGATCGAAACCGTAAACGCTAAACCCTCTTTCGTGAAACATGCGGGCCGCATCACGATAAAGACCGATGTTTTCACCAAGGCCGTGAACAATAACAATCGAACGCTTCTCGGTGTTTGGTTTTAGCCATCCTTTAACGTAAACAGCCGTGCCTTCGTGATCGACAGGACAAGAAAAAACAACTGTCTGAAGATCATCCGCCTCACCGCGTTCGTGCTCGTCTTCGTGAGACATCTGGCTAAACATAGACTCTTCACGTCTGCGACGCAAAACGCCCTTCGCACCAACAGACGTGAGATCTACTGGTTCGCGTGTCTCTTTCTCAGATGACTCCGAGGAGACTTTTTCCTCTTTGGGGAGTTGCTCGTCTGCCATAAACCACTCAGCTTCGGATTTCTTGCATCAGCATGAAGGTTCGAAAGTGAGAAAAACTTAAACTTCTTCATAAGTTTAGCACGGAGAAGGGATTGTTCGAGCGGCAGCTTTTTCATACCGAATGGCTTATGGGGAGAAAAACCTCCCCAACCGCACAACCAACGATTCTCGAAAAGATTATCCTGCTTTTTTCGCGGAGATGAAAGATCTGACTGCGTCCACGATGCTTGAGGTCTGTAGAATGCGACGATGCCCTAGCCCCTCGGTCGCAATGAGCTGAGCGCTCGCCCAAGCGGCAATCTGCTCCGCATCGCGAAACGGGACTTCGCGATCGGCTCGGTCATGGATGACAAGCAACTCCGTTCGGGGTGGGCGGTGAGCGGCAATACTAAAATCATCCCAATTGATCGCAAAACGATCTTCAATGCGCGCCCGCATACGCCTCAGAACATCATCCCCCACCGCGAATTGCTGTGCAAAATTGTCCGCGGCCCGGTTTAGATGCGCCGGCGAAGCGACCAATACGGCTCGCTCCAACCGAAATCCCGATTTCATTGCAAGAAGAGTCGCTGAGCCTCCCATGCTATGACAGACGGCGCCAAAAAAAGGCCCAATATGGTTGTCGATTTCACGAATCGCTTTTTCAAAATGCACCAGGGACGAATAACGCCCAGTAGAAAAACCGTGAGCAGGAGCATCAAATGTCACGACCGAAAAGCCAGCGGCCACAAGCGGCGCGATATAAGGAAGGAGCTGACTGCCCCGCCCCGACCATCCGTGAACCAACAAGATCTTTGGCCCCTCACCCCACGTCCAGGTCGCGATGCGATGACGCCCTTTTCGGATGGTGTACGTTGAACGCGCGGACTTTAAGATCTGAAGCTCCTGTTCACTCCGCTTAAAGCGCATGGGACGCAGAAACAACCCCGTCGCCCAGCGCGACGCAAGCTCAGGATGCAGGCGCGAAGTCATGTGCAACGCGGAACGCATGACATTGCGCTGCCAAAGCACTGTTCTTATCGCCATGTTGTTCTTTCCATGCAGCAGAGTGAATAAGTTCATACAAACTCCCTACTTCGTCTTTGAAGGTCGTTTCGTTTTCGCGTCAATCGTAATGTCATCGATCAATTTTTTTGCCGCGGCGCGGGCATTCTTTATCGTCGTTTCGTCGCGAAACAGTCGGTGATACAAGTGTGCGGACAACATAATTCCGTAAAAGTGTTGCACCACTTCATGAACGTCGATATCGGCGCGGAAATGCCCTTCCTTCTGCCCTAGGGTGATGGTTGTCTCCATCACTTCGACCCAGGTCTTAAGCAAGGTCACAAGAGTGTCACGAACTGGTCCCGGCCGATCATCAAGCTCCACGGCCGCGGCCACAAAAATACAACCGCCCCTCTCGCTCCCCAGAACACCCCACTTCAGCCAATTTTCAAAAATCGCCCATACACGCTCAGGACCACGGGGCGCGCTCACAGCTGGCCGGACGACTTGTCGTGAAAATTTTTCCCCCGCGGCTTCCAGCACCTGCATCTGCAAACGCTCTTTTGACTGGAAGTGCGCAAAGAGTCCGCTTTTGGAAAGTTTCAAATCTTCTGCCAAGCGCCCAATGGAAAGCCCTTCCAGTCCCAACGACCGCGCTAGATCGATGGCATGCCCGAGAATCGTTTGTTTTGTCTGCTCGCCTTTTCGCACCTATGCCCCCTCTCACCCCATACTTATCGTACGAACGTTCGTTTTTCTTGAGAAAAACTTGAAAGCCACTGATATAGCTAGGTTTTTCCGAAGACCAGGACTCATTGGCGCTCAGTTTCCTGCTATAGTATTAGGAAGGCTATCAATGACCACGAGGGGAAAAGCATACCCATGACATTCTTGATTAGGCAGCTTTTGAAGCTGATAAATCTCATTCATTCGGAGACTGGGACAATCCAGATTGCTTCCGGAGTCGCGGCAGGTTTCGTCTTGGGAATGGCTCCGGTCTTTTCCCTGCAAACACTTGTCATCTTCACCATCATTCTTGTCTTTCGTGTGCAGTTCGGCGCGGCCATGCTCGCAGCTTTCTTTTTTAAGATTGTGGCTTACATCTTCGACCCACTCTTTAACGACGTTGGCGCGTGGTTCCTAGAACTTCCGTCCCTTCAGCCCACATTCACATGGATGTATAACGCACCTTTTGTTCCGCTCACTCGCTTTAACAACACAGTGGTGATGGGTTCAGGTGTTGTAAGCCTTGTACTCTTCCCCTTCATCCTTTTCCTCTCAGCGTTTCTCATCAAGAAATACCGCGAAACAGTGGTGCAGCGGTTTAAGAACTCCGTCCTCTTCAAGGCTATAAAGGCCTCTAAATTCTACGGCTGGTATGAAAGCTACAGAAATGCACGCGCGAGGTTCATCTAATGTCCAATAAAGCTGAAACCACCGTAAAAAAGAAAAAGAGATCGTTTCCCATTCGTCTTGAAGTGGTTGTGCCACTCGTGGCGATGATCGCGGGCATTTGGTTCTACTTCGCAACCATGTTCGACGCTCATATGCGTTGGGCCCTACAGAAAGGCCTGACCTACGTTAACGGCGCGGAAGTAAACATCGGCGGTTTTCATACGAAGTTCTCCGATGCCAAACTTGCAATCCGTGACGTCCAAATGACGGACAATGAGCACCCGGAAAACAACTGGCTCCAAATTGGCGAGATTCGCTACTCTCTAGAGTGGAACGGACTTCTCCGCGCTAAGTTCGTGGTGAACGATGCCAGCATCGTTGGCATTGGCACAAATGTTCCGCGCAAAAAACCAGGCAAAGTGATTCCCAAGGAACCGGAACCCGTCGGCGAGAAAGATAATGCGATCCTAACAGCGGCGGAGGACTACTTTAAATCCACGGCCGCCGGTACGTTTCTCGAAGATCTCGCCAATATGAAAAGCGGTGCGGATGTTAAGAAAAAACTTGAGGAGCTAAAATCGCAGCTTGCTTCGGAGAAGAAGATTCAAGAGATCCAAGCCATGTACACCGGTTACCAACAGGGCTGGGAACAAAAGCAAGTTCAGCTGAAAAACGACCCCGAATTTAAAAACATCGAAAACGAAATCAATGCCCTTCGCACCAAACAAGTCAAGACGCCTCAAGAAGTGGCGGAGACGGTAAAAGAAGTTGAATCGCTGAAGAAGCGCATCGAAAAAAAGATTGCTGAAATTCAAACCATTGGCAAGGAAGCACAGACTCAAGTTCAGGCACTTGATGCAGGTGTGAAATCCATCCCAGGTCTTGTGAATGACGATGTGAAGATGCTTCAAGGACAACTTCAACTTCCTGATATTAAGGTTGAGGATTTGTCTGGCGTCATTTTCGGCAAAGACATCATGAACTACGTGCACAAAGGTCTTTTCTACTATCAAAAAGGAAAAAGTCTTTACGCGACGGTGAAAGCAAAGGCACCCCAAAAAGAAGAAAAAAAGGATGAAATTCCCGCTCCCGAGAGGCGTAAGGGTAAGAACTATCAGTTTCCGATCCTTAACCGTACGTATCCTCTCTTCTATGTGAAACACAGCGAACTTTCGGTCCTTCAAGATGGCCAAGCGCAGAAGGAAGCCTTACACGGAAAGCTCACAAATCTTTCCTCAAGCCCTGACCTTGTCGCGGAACCAACTGTGCTGAAGTTCTCAGGCGATATGACGGAAAAAGGCATCACGGGCATCACTGGAGAGGCCACCTTCGATCACCGCCGCGAAGACTTTAAAGAATCCTTCCAAATGGCGATCGCCCACATCCCTGTAGCAGAGCATGTGCTAACGCAGTCAAAAGAAGCGAAGATCTTATTGCAAAAAGCGGCCATGAGCCTAAATGCAAAAGGTCACATTACCGCGGAAAACATGGGTATTGAAAACCTCATCGATCTCAAGGACACCACCTTTGCCACCGAGGCCCAGGGCAAGGATCTGCAGCGCATCCTTGGAGGAGTTATGGATGGTGTTAAGGGAACGCAACTTAAGATGAGTCTCGGCGGCCCTTGGAATGGCCTGAAGATGGATGTGTCTTCGGATCTCGGTAAAAACCTTCAGAAGGCACTCAAGGCGCAGTTTGATCAAGAAGTTGCGCGCCTTCGCAAGGAAGTAGAAAGCTATGTTCAAAACCGTATCAACGCTGAGAAAGATAAGCTTATGGCGGAAGTGGCCAAAGCACAGAATCAGCTCACTGAATTTGAGAAAAAATACGCGGATCAACTGAAAGGCTATGAGGCCGAAGCCAACAAACGCATCGAGGACGCGCAGAATCAGCTGAAAGGCCGCGTGGACGAAGAAAAGAAAAAGGCGGAAGCAAAGGTCGAGGAAGAAAAACAAAAGGCCAAAAAGAAGGCTGAGGAAGAACTGAAAAAGAAAATCAAAGGCATCAAGCTTCCCTAGTCTCTTCCAAATTGAGTTACAATTAGAAATAGGGAGAAGCCCCGGCTTCTCCCTTTCTTTTTGTCACGAAAATCTTGGTGGAGTGCTGATGTCTAGGATCTGGCTGAATTCATGGAATACGCCTAGCTTTCGTCTATCAATCGTCTTCGCGTTGGGGCTTATCACGACCTTCCTCGCTGTTAACACCGCCATAAAATTACCTCATGCAAACATTGCCTTTGCTGAGGGAGACACGATCCAATCAACTTTGGGTTCGTTAACAATAGAAGCCGCGGACTTGACCCCAGAACCAGGGGAGATCGGGGATGACGCCCTCCTGAACCAGTTTTATGAAAGACAGGATAAGCTCGCGGCAATTTTAAGTGGCGATTCGGTTTCCATAAAAAAAGGTGATCAAGTTCTTGCCGCAACACCGCAAGCCATATCTCTCTCCCATCTACCTTCGATATTTTGGATTCAAATAGCGGTAGGCATCGGCGCGCTTATCATCTCAGGGTGGGTGTGGGCCCTCAGATCGCAAGATCTCGCGAGCCGGCTCTTTTTTCTAAGTGGCCTTGCCACACTGACTTTCACCTACTCCGCCGCTATTTACACCACACGTGAACTAGCCCTTCCAAACTCATTCTTTCAACTCCTTACAGGACTCAATAATTTTGGCGCTTCCCTCTTCGGAACCGTGATGATCGCATTATTTCTTGTCTACCCAGTAAGGGTGAACAAATGGCGAGCCCTTGTCCTCGGACAAGCTCTATTTTTCAGCATCTGGACCACACTGGCTCTGCTCCGGCTTATTCCGGTTAGTTTTGGCGGGAATCTCGTCACCTTGGTTGAAATGATCGGTATCTGTATCGCCATTGGCGTGCAGTTCTTCGTCACCAAACGAAATCCTCAGGCAAGAGCCTCTCTCACATGGTTGGGTCTCGCTGTGTTCTTTGGCGCCGGCGGCTTTATTCTCCTGAATGCCACACCGCTGGTTTTTGGTGGTGACGCCACCATCGACCAGGGCTACGCCTTTCTCTTCTTTCTTGTTATTTACGTTGGCCTTGCCGCCGGTTTAAAACGCTTTCGTCTGTTTGAAGTTGGACATTGGGCTTTTCGTTTTTTCTTCTACACAATCGGAGCGCTCCTTATTGTTCTTGCCGACGCCGCGCTGATATTCCTCGCTGGGATGCAGCATCTCTCCGCATTCGGCTTGGCACTACTTGCTGTGGGCTTTCTCTACCTTCCCATACGCGATTTTATGTGGCGCCGCCTGCAAAGGCGTCGTCAAGTGAAGCCTCACGAGCTGCTTGCCGAAGCTCTTCATGTTGCTTTCGCTCCTTCATCCACGGACCGCACCGCACGTTGGGAGGCGTTTCTTAAACGAGTTTTTGACCCTCTAGAAATAGCTCCGGCTGAGCAGACTGTCGCCGAGGTAAGTATTGAGCACGATGGACTCGTACTGCTCGTTCCCTCTCTAGCAAGCGCGCCATCTCTGAAACTTTCTTATGCCTCGGCTGGTCGCACGCTCTTTTCTCCCGAGGCACGAGACCTAGCGGGTCAAATTATCTCGTTGATTCAACAGGCCGAGTCAAATCGTGAAGCCTATGATCGCGGTGTGACGGAAGAACGTAGGCGTATCGCTCAAGATCTTCATGATGACGTTGGTGCTCGGCTATTGACGGGCCTGCACAAGGCCGATGAGGATATACGCCCGATCTTTCAAGACGCACTCGCCGATATTCGGACGATGGTGGGAGCCATTGCCGGCGAGAAAACGACCTTCGACAGATTGATTTCAGAGATGCGTCACGAAACGACACGACGCCTCTCTGCGAGCAATATTGAGTTGGATTGGCCCGTTGCTATGTCCAACGACGCAGAAACCATATTGGACTATCAACACCACAAGGCCATCCGATCAGTAACGCGCGAAATCGTGAGCAATCTTATTCGTCACTCCGGAGCGACCCGATTTAGCGTACGTATGGACGGCAATAACAAAGTCTTAACGCTTCTTTTCGAAGACAATGGCCGCGGAATTCCTCCACAAAACAAGGAAGGCCACGGCCTGGAAAACATACGACAACGCCTTCAAGACATCGGCGGTTCGTTTCGGATTGATTCTGTCGGTAGCGGCTCCCGCATCGTCTTAACGATTCCCATCTAGATACAAAAAATTCCCCTTTCTTCGTCGGAAGAAAGGGGAATTAACAGGAGTCTAACCAAAAAATTAGATACACCTAGAAGCTATGTTATGAACCGGAACAGGTTACACTCCACTCCACCGCTGAGGCTGATACGTAAAGTGTGAAAAGCGCATTTTTTAGCTTTTTATTGTCTATGTCAAAAGTCAATGTCGCACGACGACCAGGATAGGTTATTGGGTTTGGGTTCGAGTAGTTAAGCTGCCGTGTCGTCATACCACCCACGGTCGAATCACCCAGCCAACTTTCACCTTCTTTGAACTTGTAGTTACTGAGATCACCTGCCTCAACGTCACCACTTTCATCAAGAACGAATGTGAGGTTCGATCCCTGACTATGTCCATTCCCTCCGACGGTCACAACACATGTGTGGGACTTCGTCATCCAATCTTCGATCGCCTTCTTCGGCTCCTCCGCCTCTTTCTCTGCGGAAAACTTGTAAAATGCTGTTTCAGCTCCACCACTCAGAAGCGACACGGTTACAAAAAATTTGTTTTCACTCTTATCCTGTTGCATAAGAACTTTGACTTGGTCGCGCACCATCTGCACGTTGATTTCGTGCCCTTCATCGGCAAACTTGTCGTCAGGGTTATCGCCGAAACGAAGTTCGAGACTAGACCCATCATCCTTTTTGATTTTTAGGGTCTTATCTCCAGCGACGGTCAGGTCATACTGCTTCCCAGTCGTCCAAAACTGATCTGTGCCAGAAACTTTGGTCGCGTAGAACGAGTAAGTTTTTGCAACATCCGTAAAAAACTTTCCAACATCGGATGCGGCATCAGCTTTTTTAACCGTCACTGTGATATTGGAGCCGGAATAGACGCTCTGACTCTGCTGGTTTTGTGCCGCAAAGCTATCAAAAACAAGAGAATCGCCAATACTTCCCGATACCGCGGCTGTTTGAATGACAAGAGAAGTGACGCCATCGACGGCATTGCTAAGAGCAATCGTAAAAGTTCTCACACCGTTGACAACAGTCCCCGTAACCTGAACGGAAGCGCCACCTAGAAACTTGTCATCTTTATACGATCCTGTGATAACGCCATTCTCTTCGCTCCAGGAAAGCTCAAACGCCACCTTAAGGTCGATATCGATAAGCGCTGCGCGTTTTAGATCCGCTGTACCACTCGCCGTATACTGAAAGCTACTTGGAGTGATGGAATCAGAGCCACCAGAACTTGATGAATGACAGTTTTGGAGGACGAGCGAGGCGCATATCAAAAGCCAAATACGAAATCCCAACTTTATCATCTCATAACTCCTCTAATGAGGCGCATAGCGCCTCATGTCTACAAATGAAAACATTGCCTAGAAGAGGTAACCGATCTTAAGCAGGTTGATGTAAGGTAAAGATTTTTCGCCGAAAGCATCTATGGCGTCGTTCACGTTCTTTGTCTGTTTCTTGTAGTCCTCAGTACCTGTAACAGCTGCGACTTGTGCCGCGGTTGCACCGTCAAACTCTGCTTTCACTTTGTTTGTTTCGTGGTTCATGTGCATTTTGTAACCAATTTCAAAACCAAGTGTAAAACCGCTATCCCACACAGCCATCCAACCGAGATGAGGCATAAGATAGTTCGTATCGACGCCAACGCTCAGCTTGGTCGAAACTTTCTTGCCGGCACCATCGTCAATTTTGTCTTTAGCTTCGATGTCGATCGACTGAGACACGTAGCCAAGACCCACAAAGAAACTGCTCATCCATGGATGCCAACGACCAACGAGATCCCAGCTTTGAAATTTCAGGTCCACTTTGTCTGAGGTGTAAGGCATGGAGCCCACATGGAATCCACCGCTAAATTTTTTCGCATAAGTCGCATCGAGACCGACACTCAAGGGGAGAAGAGCAACGTTTATGGTCGGACCAACACGCCAAGCGCGCTCGCTGCTTGTTGTTGTCGTGGTTTCGACAGGGGCTGGTGTGGTCGCGCCTTCTTCACTGGCTGCGGGAGCAGATGTCTGCTCATTATCTTGAGCAAAGGCCACAGTGGAGAGATGGAAAACAAGGGCCGCCGTAAAGAGACGCATGGAAGACTCCTATGGACTGGTAAATTTGGAAGCTAACTTGCTGAAAAGTATACATCATTTTCATTTTTAAGCACCCCCCTGAATAGGGGGATTCGCTCTTCGAGCATTCATCCTTTAAAATATTGGGAAGGAATCCAAAAAAATCCTGGGAGGATAAATGAAGTTGTTGAGAGTTTTTCTATTAGCCTTATCTGTCACTCTTCTCGGAGCCTGCAGTTCCAAAAATGGAAGTGATAGTATCGCATACAGCAACGTGATGATCGGCTCTTACGACACAACAGCAAGCTTCAATTTTCTTGCTCAGACTGTGAAGTTCACTATCAGCTGGAACGAAAGCAATGGCACTGTAACTGGAACTTACCAAGATGATTACTTTGCCACCGCCGCTGTCACTATCAGCGGAAAACTTGAAAATGGCACGATTTCATTCGCTGTCCCACTCGCAGCGGAAAAAGACGGTGTCGCTTCTATCAACTTCAGCATTACGAAAACGGCTGAGAAAAGCTTTGCTTCGATCACCGGAAAATCCAGTGCCGGAACAGATGTCTTTGCTGACAACGACGTAGAGCTCACCCCATCGGCCACAGGCAGTTCAGGCAGCGGTGATCCAACATCCGTCGCGGGATTCTTTGAGTCCATCGCGGGCGAATACGACTGGATTGCCACCCGAAGCGGCGGAGCCGATGATCAGTGGACAGAGGGAAAATCTTATAAAATAAAAATCACCGCGGCGGATAAAAAAATTGTCGTTCCAACAGAGAAAGGCAATGTTGAAATCATCTTCGGAGCGGAAGCAGCCGATAAGTTCGAATCCTACGATCATGAATCATACATCTCCGCTAAGCGCGGTGCCTGCCTCTTCTTCGTCCAATATCAAAAGGGCCGAGAGACGTTTATGTCTTGCCGCAAAGGTGGTGACGTGAACTCTCCGTTTTGGAAATTTAAGAAGGAGGGAGGCGCAAGCACAGGTGTCATGGCAGACCTTGGAATTGGGGGTGGCGTTGGCAATTTTGCGTGGGTGGTCATCAGCGCTTCCCCCACGGATGCAGCCGCGCCATATACCTATGGAGCCGAAGTCAAATTTACGATCAATGCGGATGGAAATATTACAAGTGACCTTGGCGACTTCACTTACGCTGACGCGAATTTCGCGAAGCTTGTCGTCGCAAGCGACGGCAAACAGCATTACAAAGCGACTTGGTACAGCCCCAACAAAACAGATGTACTGCGCAAGGAATTTACCATCGAAGCTGACGACAAAGAGCTGAAGTCGGTACAGGTGAAAGATTATCGTACAGGGAATGTCACGGTTTCATATTATTTAGCCAAGACATTGCCCTAATAGAGCTTTCTCGGTTGAGAAGACGACGGCGATCTCCAGGGATCGCCGTTTTTTCATACCAGCCCTAACCGAATGGCTTCCCGTGTTGCTTCCACACGATTCGAGACATGCAGTTTCTGATAAATCGCCTTTACGTATCCAGCAACAGTCTGCGCACTCAATCCCATCTCGCGAGCCGCTTCCGCCACTGTCAGTCCGCGTGCTAACAACGTCAGTGTTTCTGTTTCGCGGGGACTGAGTTCAACTTCAGCGGAAGAAACTTTCGCCGATTGACGAAAATGAGCGATCAAACGATGCGCAATGGAGGGAGAAAGCGGAGGTTCTCCGCTGTCTATACGCTTCAGAAGATCTACCGTCAAATTCGAGTCATCCCCTTTCACGATGTAACCACTTGCTCCCGCCGCCAAAGCTTCGAAGAGGTAGATATCATCATCGTAAATCGTGACAACGACGCTTAAAACTTCTGGCTCAACACGCGCGAGATACCGCACAATCTCGACGCCCGACCCATCGGGTAAGCCAAGGTCGATGACGGCGAGGCGTAGAGGCTGTCGGCCCTTTTCTCGAACGCGCTCATCCAACCAGGCTTTCGTCTCACGCAAGGTCGCCGCGGCGAAAACCGTGACTCCCGGAAAAGTGGTCTGCAAGGAAGCGCGAAGAAATTCGCGCGTGTCCGCCTGATCCTCAACCACAAGGCATAAACTGTCTTTACCAAGCACCCTACTCTGAAGCATTTCGCTCCCCATTAATGAAGAAACTCAAAGGGTTTTGCTGAAACAAACTGCTTTGTCACGTCACCGACCTGATCTGGATTTTTAATCAGATCAAGCTTCATGACGGGTGCTCCAGCCTTTAAGTTAAATTTAGGAAGCTTCGCCCAAATGATATTCGGGCTCAGAGTTGATTCAAAAAGATATGTACCGTGCGTCAAATCCGCCAAGGTCCGCCAGCGTGTTTGCGAAAGGTTTGGCTGAGTAGGATCGGGAGGAAGACCAAAAGGCTGTGATACATTTCGCATCACACTCATGAGAGCTCCCAAGGCTTCGCGCTCGTTCTTGGGTTTTGGTAATTGGCGCACGTAATACGCCGCGCGCACAAATCGATCCGCGGCATCACTCGTGCCAGGCAGAGGTTTCTTGCCGCCAAACCCTTCGTATTGCGCCAGATGCTCGATCTGCTTTGCGTATACCGGTGAATTCGTCATGACTTTATAGGAAGGTCCATGATGAATGACGGGTTTACCGTCGATGTATTCAACGATCGCGGAATCACCGCTCGCGTCCGCGAGGGAAAGATGAACCGTGGCTTTCTTGCCATCAAAGTCCATCGTGACGAGCTGAAATGGAGTTGACTTGATAAATGCGACTGCTTCTTTCACCGTTGCAAAGTTATCGAGAAAGTATTGCGCCCAGATGGAAAGCATAAGGCCAGGGACCTTTTCATCACGCTTGCCGTAGTCACTTTCCGTCAGCCACAGAAGGTTCGCGTTCAGCCCTTTTTCATTGATGCCATCCGCCGTGGCGATATCGCGTATCGCAGCCACCATGCTCCCGTACTTGGAGGTCCAAGTGAGGGTGTTCTTTCCGGTAAGCCCGTTTCGTTTTATTCCTTTCGGAAACACCCACAGATTGGCATCCAATTCTGTTTTCCAATCCATGTTGCGTCCCACAAGGGTGGCCTGTCCGTTATCAGACCAAAGAACACGGCTACAGGGATACACAGGAGCGGGGGCAAAAGCTGCGAGTGCCACGGCAGCAAAAAATGATCTCTTCATAAGCTCATCCTTCAAAAGCAAAGCTCCTATTAACATTACCCTTTCTGCTCTTTAGGGACAAATGCCGATGCGCACGCGACGCCGAGAAGATGCGTTGATTCTACGTAAAGATGGGGTTATCCTGTTTGGCTAACCTAGGTTCATCTAGGTGCACCTCGATGGGGGCGTATTTGGCTTCGACGGGTGTGATCGCAGTATGAGAGAGCATGTCCGGGGTGGGGACGCAACCCGGTTATAAAGGCGGACCAACGCTTAATCGGCAACGATTACGCACTCGCAGCTTAATTAAGCTGCCGTCTAACTAAAGGGTGTCGAAACTTTTAGGGTGACGTCATTTTTTCGGCTGGTGTGTCGGACTTCCGTCTGGAGTCTTCCACACGAGATCAATCAGACTACAATTGTTAAAGCGTGTTCGTGCGCGCTAGCAGTTGGAAAACAAATCACGCAACTAAGCATGTAGCGCTTTCTGCTTCGCACATTCGGACCCGGGTTCGACTCCCGGCGCCTCCACCAAA
>CAYOJQ010000036.1:19873-35185 GCA_964404325.1 uncultured Oligoflexales bacterium | reverse complement strand
GAAAGCCCACGTTACCAAGGTATTAAAAATGAGACGATTCCAAGCATCGCCCTTTCAGACAAAGCTGGCACAGTGCGTGTCATTGCTGGCGAATATGAAGGCAAGAAAGGGCCCGCAAAAACATTCACACCCATCAATCTATGGGACGTACGCTTAAACGAGGGGCATCGCGTGGAGCCCCACGTTCCCGCTGGGCAAACGTGCGTTGTGTTTGTCCTCGACGGTGAAGTTCGCCTTTCCGGCGGCGAAACCGTCCGTAGCGCGGAGCTCGCTGTGTTGGAACGCGAAGGAGACGTGTTTTCCTTAGAAGCGTTGAAGAAAACAAAACTCCTTTTCCTCGGTGGTCAACCCATCAACGAAACCATGATTGGATTTGGCCCCTTTGTAATGAATACAAAAGCGGAAATCCAACAGGCGTTTATTGATTTTGAACAGGGAAAGATGGGTAAAATAGGCCGCATTGAAGGTAGTGAGTAACCTCTAAATTGGGTGGGCTCTGTAGGTCGCTGCTATTGGACCTATGGGTCACTGCTGCAGATTCTTGCTTAGTAAAATTCGCTCTTCAGGTACCATATTGAAAACAGCAGTGACCTAGCCTTTTAAGACAAGGAGTCCGAAGTGAGGACCTTAGGGATTACGTGCGTTATTCTTTTTTCTCTCAACCTCTCCTGCCGATCCACAAATGAAGGCATGAGCGGCCGCTCCGGGCGAAGGATTCCCAATTCAGGTAACCAGCAGCCTAATAACGATAATGGCAATGGCCAAACAAACGGACCAAATACACCAAATCCGCAGGACCCGGGAACACAAACACCACCTCCCGCCACAGGCGACAATGGTGGAACCACACAACCTCCCGCCAACGGCGTTTTGCAGCCGCGCGCTAACTTCAAAGTTGCCTACGTGGGTGACCAGGGTCTTGGTAGCGCTCCCGAATCCGTTCTCAATATGATTAAACAAGAGAACGTGGATCTCCTCATGATCCCCGGTGACTTTGACTATAAAAGCGATCCGGACGCATGGGACAAGATGCTGCAGTCAACCGTTGGCAATATGCCAATTCTCGCCGCCATGGGAAACCACGATAAAAGTGAATGGCCCGGCTACGAAACAAAATTAAAGGCGCGTTTAACCCAAATGCCAAAAGCAAATTGCACCGGCGAAGTGGGCGTCAAACAAAAATGCGTTTATGAAGGTGTGGTGTTCGCCATCACCGCCATGAATATGTCCGGCAGCGGACACGCGCAGTTTATCGACGAAACATTTAACAACACACCAGCACTTTTTAAAGTTTGCGTGTGGCACTACAACCAAACCAAAATGCAGGTGGGCGACAAGAGCGATGAAGCCGGCTGGGATGGTTATGAAACCTGTCGCAAGCATGGCGCGCAAATCTTCACCGCGCATGAACACTCCTATTCGCGCACGCATCTTATGAGTGACATCAAGAACCAAGTTGTGGCCAGCACAACAAGCAATCTTGTTCTTGAACCAGGAAAATCTTTTGTAACCGTGACGGGTCTCGGCGGCAAATCCATCCGCGATCAATCGCGCAGCGACGCTTGGTGGGCAAAAATCTATA
Source organism: uncultured Oligoflexales bacterium (assembly GCA_964404325.1). Taxonomy (GTDB): domain Bacteria; phylum Bdellovibrionota_B; class Oligoflexia; order Oligoflexales; family Oligoflexaceae; genus CAYOJQ01. Next base: position 33,603 of record CAYOJQ010000036.1, on the reverse strand, counting down.
CATCAAAGCAAAACGCCAAAGACGGCGCGGTATTCTGCACCTACAACGTTGACAACAATCCACGCAAAGCGAAGTGCGTCTTTAAAAATGTCGATGGCACCATCGTTGACGACTACACCGTTGAAAGCAAACTGCAGAAGTAAAGAAAATGAAAGATTCAGAGGTAACACGTGAAGCCCACAGTCATTCATGAGCGGGTTGAATTAGCCCGCAAAGGCACCTACGACAAAGTGATCTGCCGCTTACCCTCCGGATGGGCCGTGATGGGCGACGTTCAGTTTCTGAAAGGCTATAGCCTTCTCTATCCCGATCCTGTCGTCGATCATCTCAACGCATTCCCTTCATTCGCCGCGCGCAACGAGTTCTTACGAGATATGGCTTTATTAGGAGAGGCCGTTCTTGAAGTGACGAAGGCCGTGCGGATTAACTATGAAATGCTCGGCAATATTGAGCCAGCCCTCCACGCCCATGTATTTCCTCGCTATAATACCGAGCCGGAAGCGTTACGCACAAAGCCTGTGTGGTTCTATGATTGGGATAAGGCGCCCAAGTTTGATCCGCACGCGGATCGCCCGCTGCAAACAGCCATACGCGATACTTTGCTGGAAAAATATCGCGCTCTCGGCATTAAGCTACCTTAACGTGATTTCACCAAAGTAATCTCTTCCCTTCAAAATTCACAAACGAACCGCTGTCCTCGGGCTTCAGATGCGTGATGACGTTGAATATTCCATTTACGGAATCATGCACCGTTGTTGTCGCGTTGGGACCACCCATGTCTGTCTGCACCCAACCAGGATGCATGGAAATCGTGATCCATTTCGGGAATTCGATGGAAAGATTTTTCGTGAACATATTCAAAGCGGTTTTTGACATACGATAGCCGTAGTGAGTGCCAAAGCCATTGTCAGTGATGGAACCCATTAACGAAGTCACGTTCACAATAACCGGATGTTTCGATTTTTCAAGATAAGGAAGAAGAGCCCGCGTTACCAACATCGGCCCGTAAAGATTCACACGCATGGTTTTTTCAACGTTCGCCATGTTTAAGGCTTTTAGCCCCTTCGCTCCCTCTCCCATCACCCCCGCACAATTGATGAGCACGTCAATCACCGCATCCTTGGGCAGGCGCTCCGGAAGGGTTTCCACATCATGAGCATTGGCAACATCCAGGTTCACAAGAATCAGACGATTGTCGTAATCCGCCTCCAGCTCCCAAAGTTCACGCGCCCCATCGGGATTACGACAGGCGGCAATCACCTTGTGTCCCGCTTGCAGGCATTGTTTTGTAAGTCCCAAGCCGATGCCACGATTTGAGCCTGTGATGAAATAAGTCTGCATAATCCCTCCCTTTAACCGAGAGAAACTATAACATGACCCGTCTATGTAGGCGATGAAAGGGTTTTAAGCAACGGTGCCGAGTTTACGGATCTCTAGCTGCTGCAAGATTGTTTCAGAGGATTGCGGGCGGTGCAATAAGAAGCCTTGAATCAACTCAATATTCATATCCTGGAGCACTTTGGCTTCTTCCCAGGTTTCAACACCCTCGGCCAGAATGGTTGTATTGAGAATTTTCGCCGCAGCCACAATGCCGCGGACGTAGGCTTGCTTAATGGGGTCTTGATCGATGTTCTGGATAATGCTGCGATCAAATTTAATGATCTGTGGACGAATTTTGATAATGCGCTCCAAGCTGGAGAAGCCCTTGCCAAAGTCGTCCGCCGCAATACCCATGTTGTATTTATCGAGGAATGCACAGGAACGGAGAAGCAGATCAAAGTTGTTGATGGCCTCTGATTCCGAAACCTCAAAAAGGATATGACGTCGGTTGGCGAAAATGTCTTTTAGACGTTCGATGTAATACAGGTTACGCGGCAGGATATTCACCATCAGGTAACCTGGGAGATTTTGGGATTCACTGGCCGCGTGCTTTAAACAGGCTTGGTCTAATTCCAAAGCGACCTTGGAATCTTTTGCCATGGAAAATAGCATGTCAGGGCGAAGGAACTTTGTCTCAACCCCAAACAATCCCGTCGTGCTCTTTAGCTCCGAAAGCGCGAACTTCTGATCGACACGGATCAGGGATTCAAAACCAAAGATATGATCACGAAGCGGCTCGATACTCTTGGATTCATGCGCTTCGTCCACATCGTCCTTCGTTAGCTTAGCCAAACGGAACACCCCTTGATAATGGGGCATGAGGAGATTTTCCGATTGGATGAAAGTCTGCATAAGCTCGCGCTGACGCTCTTTTACACGAACGACCTGCGCGCGAGATACTTTACGGCTGTTCTCCAAACCGTTTTCGATGATCTCATGAGCATCGATGCATGGGTTATTTAGAACACCAAAAAAGCCAACGCCAACGATGGGCACTGACTGGATGCAATCGGGAATTTTACTGTTGGAGTTGGCGAACATTTCATTCCACAAAGCGTTTTGAATGTTGGTGCCAACCCGATCCGCAATCATCTCAAGCGCACCCGGCAACGGTAACGAGCCCGTCTCGCGCGAACGATTGAGAAATACGTAATAGATGTTGCTGTTATAAGACTTGCGGCAAATGATATCGCTCGAACGGAAGTTCCCACTGTGGCCCCACATGTTGTAGAGCATCTCCTGAAACGCCGCTTTGAGTTTTGTGTAAACATCGTTGCCGTATTCAACACCAATCTTGCTGAAACTGGAGGTGTCGATGGTCAGAATACCCACACCACCGTTCTCTTTCAGAATCTGGATGGGGATCTGCACGTTGTAATAGGGAATGGATTGGCAGCGACTCTTTAATTCGTTTTGGTCACGTTGCGTGAAGAGACTCAAGGTGTTGATGATGTCATCCACACGGTCGGGAGGAAGCACCGTGACCTGCTCGCTAATCTGAGAGGGATCGGGGACCTTCGCCTGAGCCAAATCGATCTGCTTATGAGCCTCATCCAGAACGATGACGGGGATACGGCTTCCAAGACTATTCAACATATCAACGGCCATGCCGCGGGGCACGCCGTTTACTTCCGGATCACAGATAAGCCCCGTGGTCTGGACGTCATAGATGATTTTAAGAAGATTTCGGTCTCTTGCATTGACAACGGAGACACGGAGACCAAGCCGATTCAGCTCGCGCTTCATCTGCTTCGCTAGATCTATATGTTTGGTGGCAATCAGTATCATCCGTGATCCAGACCAAGGGGACCCATTAACCTTCTCTATATCGGAGGAGAGTTAGGAAATTTTAGTTTGGAAAAGGGGGTGGCGGACTTATCCTTTGCAAATCATTACAAAAACTGGCATGAGTTTTTAGTCATCCACAGAAGCTGTGGATAAGAAGTCTCCCAACCGGGGGAAGCGTAGGCCAATTCTTACGTCGTCCGTCATGATTACTTTTTAGGCATCCCAAAAGGCTTCACGCCGGATCGCTCAAAGGGAAGCATGGCAACGCGTTGAGGAGCGAAAAACGTTGAGCGAATTAAAGAACAAACTCATGGAACGCGCCCGCGTTTTACAAGGAAGCGTGGCTTTTCCTGAAAGCCTCGATCCGCGGGTCCTAAAAGCGACACAACGCCTGTTGTCAGAAAAACTCGTGCGAGAGGTGGCTCTATTCGCATCGCCAGCGGCTGTTGAAAAAGTCGCCCGCGAAGAAAAAATCTCGCTGCGTCGCGATACACCGGGCCTCTACTGGGTAACGGAAAAACGACCTCAGCTTGAAACCGAATTAGCCGCATTTTACGCTGACGCGCAGCAGAAGAAGGGCAAACCCGTTTCTTCGGAAGCGGCCTCAGCATTCGCACGACAACCCGTAAACCAAGCTGGATACCTGATAAAGCAGGGAACAGTGACCTGCGCCGTCGCCGGTTGCGTGGAGACAACCGCCGCTGTGATCCGAGCGGCGCTTAACACGGTTGGAACCGCCGCGGGGATGCGCACCATCTCGGGCTCGTTTTTGATGCACCGCGACCATGGTCAGCCCCTCAATTTTATTTACGGCGACAGCGGTGTGGTTATTGACCCAACCAGCGAGCAACTCGTGGATATTGCCGCGGCCTCGGTCGAGACCATGCGCAAGCTTGTACCCGACCAGGAACCGGTGGTGGCTTTTCTTTCCTTCTCGACAAAGGGCTCGGCAAAACACCCGCTTGCGGACAAAGTCATCAACGCCTACGACATGTTCAAGGCCAAGTATCCCGACGTCGCGGCGGACGGCGAATTGCAATTCGATGCGGCATTTGACGCCAGCGTGGCCGCGCGAAAATGCCCCCATAGCCGTGCCGCGGGAAGAGCAAATATTTTTATTTTTCCCAATCTCGATGCGGGCAATATCGCGTATAAGATCACCCAAAGGCTTGGAGGCTTTGAGGCCTACGGCCCGATCCTACAAGGGACCGCGCGCCCCTATAGCGATCTGTCACGCGGCGCGAGCGTCGATGATATCGTCATGATGGCTTGTATCAATGTATTGCGGGCCTATTGAAATTTTTCAGGATGAACATGCAGCGAACCGGAATTCTTCTCGTTAACTTAGGCACTCCCGATGCACCGACACCAGGCGCCGTCGGTCGTTATCTCAAAGAATTTTTGATGGACCCGTTTGTGCTGCGAATGCCGGCGGTGTTGCGTTGGATTCTCGTCAACATTGTGATCGTGCCCCGACGCCGTTTTGCCTCGGCGAAGCTGTACAAAAATATTTGGACAAAAAAGGGTTCGCCTTTGTTGTTCAATACCGAAAGCCTTGAGGCGAAGCTGCAAAAACAACTTGGCGATCCGTATAAAGTAGCCATTGCGATGCGCTATGGAAATCCCAGCTTAAAAGCAGGGATGAAACAATTACTCAAACAAGACGTGAAACAGATCCATATCGTTCCGCTCTACCCTCAGTACGCCCTCTCCAGCACAGAAACTTGTCTCGACGCCTGCGAAAAAATTGCCGTCGACTTAAAAATCGGGATTCCCGTTACTTATGAACCGGAATTCTTTTCTCATCCCGCGTATGAAAAGGTTCTCGCGGAAACAGTCCGTGAAGTTCTTGCCACCACAAAACCAGACGTTCTGATGATGAGTTTTCATGGTCTGCCGGAAAGTCACATCCATTGGACGGATCCCGGAGCCCATTGTTTAAAGGATGGTGAGTGCTGCGCGAACTTTATGAACACCGCACCCCATTGTTATCGCGCTCAGAGTTATGCCACCGCGAACGCCATTTTGAAAAATACCCAATGGCCCAAAGAAAAGTCATTGGTCTGTTTCCAATCACGCCTCACACGCGAACCCTGGTTGCAGCCGTTTACGGATGTGGAATTGAAACGTCTGGCTTCGGAAGGGGTGAAGACCATCGCGGTTGCCTGCCCGGCTTTTACCGCCGACTGTCTCGAAACTCTCGAGGAAATTGGCATTCGAGCACAGGAAGATTTCGCGAAGGAAGGTGGAAAAAAAGTGACCCTTATCCCTTCTCTAAACGATCGCGATGACTGGGTACAAGCCCTCGCCCAAATCGTAACGACGGGAAAGAAACCGTCGCTACGCAACCGTGAAATTCCACTCTACTTAAAGAAATCACACTAACAGTCTGTGTGTCGCTACCACGACCGTGCGAATCGCGCGGTCCTCGGCGCTTTCCAGCTCGCTTTCAGCAACGCCTTCGGAAGCTGTGCGTTTTGCAATCACACCGGCGACGCAGCCGGATCGTAATCCCAACGCCTGGCACATGGTGAAGAGTGTCGATGTTTCCATCTCATAATTTAAAACGCCCAGCGCCTGCCATTCGGAGAGGGAACCGCGAAAGCGACGAGTGACTCGTCCCGCAAAGGTATTATAGCGCTCCTGTCCGGGATAAAACGTATCGCTCGATGCGGCGATACCCACATGAAATTTATATTTGGCGGCACTCGCGGCTTCCACGAGCGCCTGGGTCACGAAGAAACTCGATACGGCGGGAAATTCTTCCGGAGCAAAATGGAGACTAGCCCCATCCAAACGCACGGCCGCGTTCACAATGATCAGATCGCCCAGTTCAATGTCAGGTTGAATGGCCCCCGTCGTCCCCACACGCAAAAATGTTTGCACGCCAAGCTCCGCCAGCTCCTCCACACAGATCGACGTGGAAGGCCCCCCAATGCCGGTGCTACACACGACGACGGGCTTTCCATCAAGAAAGCCGCTGTAGCTGGTGAACTCTCTCTTTTGCCCAATTGGCTTTGCATGATCTAAAAACTTCGCGATACGAGCCACGCGTGCGGGATCACCGGGAATGATGGCAACGGTCGCACCCTGTGTGTCTTCACGAGTAATATTAAGATGGATCATCGGCTGGGACACAAAAAGCTCCTTTTTAAGAACGCATCATTCTAATCCAACACGAAAAATAACGCTTTGCAATGAAAAGTCCCGTGTTAGAATCGGGCTCTCATAAAAAACCCCCGGAGACAGTGATGGAACACTTTATTTGGAACGTGAATCCGGAAATCTTCGCACTCGGCTCCTTCGCTCCGCGATGGTACGGCCTGCTTTTTGCCCTCGGCTTCCTTATTGGCTACCAGTGGATGCAAAAGGTCTATCGCGAAGAGGGAAAACCCGAGAAGGACCTTTCCTCACTTCTTTTCCACATGATGCTTGGCACCATTATCGGCGCGCGCTTGGGGCACTGTTTATTTTATGAGCCGGGTTACTACCTCCAGCACCCACTCGAAATTCTTTTTGTGTGGAAAGGCGGGCTCGCAAGTCACGGGGGCGCCATCGGTATCATTGTTGCCGTGGCCCTTTATTGCCGTCATCACAAGGATCAACCATGGCTTTGGATCGCGGACCGTGTTTCTCCGGCCATCGCCATTTGTTCTGGTTGTATCCGCATCGGCAACTTCTTTAACTCCGAGATTATCGGTAAACCTAGCGATGTTCCGTGGGCGGTTATTTTTGAGCGCGTTGATAACGTGCCTCGCCACCCGGCCATGCTTTACGAGTCTCTCTGTTACTTCATCCTCGCGGCGATCCTGATCGCCTACTATGAAAAGAAGAAACCTAATATCCGTCCAGGAAGCATGCTCGGAATTCTTTTTATCGGTGTTTTCTCCGCGCGTTTTTTCATCGAGCTCGTCAAAGAGAACCAAGTGTCGTTTGAGGAATCCATGGCCCTCAACATGGGGCAGATTTTGAGCATTCCCTTTGTGATCATCGGCATCATGCTGTTTACGGGAGTCTATCGCCGCTTTCTACCGACGCCGCAGGCACCTGCGCCCAAGACCCCGACAAAACACAAACACGCAAAGAAAGCCCGTTCTTAGATTTGAAATCCTCTTTCACGGGATTGTGCCGCCGTTTATGCATCCGACGACCAAGCCCGTGAAAAACAGAAGTAGACGACCGCTCTTTTAGGGAGCCGGTGTTTCTGATGGAGTTTCCGTCGAAGGTTCGCTGGGGGCTTCTTGTCCATCGGGAAGACTTGGCACTTCAGCCGCAGGCTCCTCAGGCATTGCCGCGGGATCAACAGTCGCGCCGTCTTCCGTTTGAATAGCACCCGACTTCACGCAGTTTTTGAGATAGAGAACAGCCGCGAGAGCGATGGCAATAAGCGCGATTTTAGTGGGGAGATTAGATCCCTTATTTTGCACCAACATAGGCACCCCTTTTTAACAAGCGATTGATACAGAGATGTTAACGAGAAAAAGCTCTTCAAAACAAACACTAAATAGAATCCTCCTCAGCTTCCTGACAATTTTCTGCATGGGAGCGCGATGCCAATCAAAATCCCAACAGACACCGCCCCCTCCATCGCTGCAGGGACTGCATTTTGATACGGAGTTGGCGCGCAGGGATCTGGCAGTGATTGCGGCACAACCGCATCCTTTTGGCTCGCAGCGTCAGGTTGAAATCGCGCTGCATCTCTCTAGTCGCAGCAAAGATATGGGCTTTGAACCATACACTCAGACATTTTCCGCCTTAACGCCGGATCCGATGCTACGCCTCCATCCGGAGAACAAATTGGCTTCGCGCAAGGTCACTGGTCAGAACGTGTGGGCGAAAACACCGTCACTCGCCAAGGATCGCTGCGTGGTGCTGATCGGCTCCCACTACGACAGCAAGGACATCGACGGCATCAAGTTTGTGGGCGCCAATGATGGCGGTTCCTCATCCGTCGTGCTTTTGCAAATTCTCGCCGCCATGAAAGGGCTGCCTCAAAATAAAGAGGGCTGTGACGTCTGGGGTGTTTGGTTTGATGGGGAGGAAAGCGTTCTTTCCCAATGGGACGATGCGGAAACAATGAATCTCGAAACCAATCCCGACAACACTTATGGTAGCCGCCACGTTGCCGACTCCCTTCGCCCCTGTGGGAAAGGGCTTTGCCTTCCCGAGGCGTTGGGTGGACATCCTCTCCGCGCTCTTGTTCTTTTGGATCTCGTCGGGGCACCGGGGGTAACATTCACACAAGACGCGAATTCCGATCCCGCGCTACGTGATCTTTTCGCGGACACAGCAAAACAATTGGGTCTGAGCGATCGCCTTAGCTCCGGGCGCACCCTTCCCATTGGCGACGATCACATCCCTTTTCGCGATCGCGGGCTACCCGTGATCAATCTTATCGATTTCGAACATTTAGAAGCATGGCATCGCGTTAACGACACCCCTTCCTACGTCAACGACCAAAGCCTCGCAATCGCGTGGCGCCTTGCCACGGCCCTAAGTGCGCGGATCGCCGCTGGCGGATGAGTCATTTCCCGCTTCAGGCCCTCCCAGGGCGGTAAGGCTGGATATTTGAGGGATTTTTTCCAAATTCATTGGCTTGAAGTATTGCGTGGCCAGCGCCGCACTTTTTTCATAAAATTTGGCGGCAACAACGGCGATACCAAGGGATGCGCTTATGACTCGCACAGTAGATCAATTACCAGCTTATTTGCGCCGGCATTGTTCGGAACAAGATTACTCAAAGTACACACCGATCAATCAAGCGGCTTGGCGTTACATCATGCGACGCGCGCTACCCTTCTTCCGTGAAAACGCCGTGAAGGGTTACGAAGAAGGTCTCGCCAAAACGGGTTTATCGGTCGAAAAAATTCCGAACATTGAAGAGATGGACCGCTCGCTCCAACAAATTGGTTGGGGTGCCGTTCCTGTTTGCGGTTTTATCCCACCGTGGGCTTTTCTCGAATTTCAAGCGCGAAAAATTCTTCCCATCGCGACGGACATGCGTACGGTCGAACACATCGGCTATACGCCTGCTCCGGATATCGTTCACGAAGCCGCGGGCCACGCCCCTATTCTTCCCGATATCGATTACTCAAATTACTTGAGCCACTACGCGGGTCTCTGCATACACGCGATTTATTCCGATCAGGATCTTCGTGTGTTCGAAGCGGTGCGCCGCCTTTCCGATATCAAAGAAAATCCTGAGAGCACGGCTGGGGAGATCCACATTGCGGAAATGGATCTTGAAACAGCAAAACGCGCCGTTTCATATGTATCGGAAGCATCTAAAGTTGCTCGCATGAGCTGGTGGACGGCGGAATACGGTTTGGCGGGTTCCCTCAAGAATCCAAAAATTTACGGTGCCGGCCTTCTTTCTTCCGTGGCGGAAAGCCGTAATTGCATTACCGATGCAGTGAAAAAAATTCCGTTCAGCATTGACTGCATCAACTACGATTACAATATCACCAAACAACAGCCGCAACTTTTTGTCTGCGATACCATGCAGGACCTTCTCGACGTTCTTGATGAACTGGAAGCTCTACTCGCCTATCGTCGCGGCGGCATTGAGTCACTTCAACTCGGCAAGCAGTGTGGCGCCATCACAACCACCACGTTGGACACCGGCGTTGCGACTTCAGGCATCATGGTTGACTTTGAAACAACCGGCAATCGCATCGACTTTATCCGCTGGCGCGGCGCTGTTCAGCTTTCTTGTCGTGACACACAACTTCCCGGCCAAGGACCCGAGCGTCATCCAGAAGGATTTAGCTCGCCCATCGGCGCATGGGAAGGCATCGACAATGATCCATCGCATGCGAACGACGCGGACCTTAAACGTGCGGGCATTCAGAGCGGTCAGCGCTCGAAGCTGCGTTTTAAATCGGGTTTCGTGGTTGAAGGCATCGTGAAGAGTATTTACCGCGATCAAGCTCGCATCCTCACCATCACGTGGACAGACTGCCGCGTGACAAAAGGCGATAAAACCTATTATCAGCCGGAATGGGGCGAATTCGATATGTTGGTGGGACGTGAAGTCACGGGTGTTGCCGGTGGACCAGCGGACCGCACCACTTATGGCGAACGCGAAGCAACAGAACAAATCTCCACCAGCCCAGGGCGTAAGCAGCCTTACTCCAAAGATGAGCTCAACGTCTTTAACCTATATAGAGACGTTCGCTCTCTGCGCGATAAGAAAACTCACGACGCGAACGACCTAGGACGCCTAAAAGACATCGGGGCCACCCTGACGGAACAATATCCGAAAGAATGGCTCGCGCTGCTCGAAACTTATGAGCTCGCGCAACGCCTTAAAGTTCCCGCTCAAGACAGTTGGATGAAAAACATTCATGCTCGACTTGATCCGCAGGCGGGACGTTATGATGACGAGACCAATGAGTTAATCCGCCATGGATTGGCTTTGTTGAGACAATGAGAGAAACCTGGTCTTGCACAATTATTTTAAGAGTGATTAAAGTCACGCCATCAAATGGGATGATGGCGTGAACGCGAGATCTATTGCAAAAATTTTAATACCTATTGTGGGAGTCATCACCCTACTCCCATTCGTGACTTCTGCCGGCGCACTTCTCTTGGGTATTTTGATCGCTATCTTTTGCGGCAATCCTTATCCCACAAAAAAATATACGCATCGTTTGTTGGCATTCTCCGTTGTCGGTCTCGGCGCCGGTATGAATCTTGACGTGGTGATTCGCACTGGTATTCAAGGATTTGCTTACACTTTAGTGAGCATTTTGGCCGTATTCGCACTGGGTCTTCTTTTACGAAAGATTCTCAAGGTTGATGAGGAGATCAGCCTCCTTATCACGGTCGGAACAGCGATATGCGGAGGCAGCGCCATTGCCGCGGTGACTCCCGTCCTGAAAGCGCGAGCCACCTCCGTCAGTGTCGCTATGGGAGTTGTTTTCATACTGAATGGGTCGCTCTCATTGCTTTTCCAGCAATCGGCCATTCTCTTCATCTCAGCGAAAGAGCCTTCGGGCTTTGGAGTGCTTTAGCCATTCACGACACGAGCTCCGTTGTGGGTGCCACGGTCAGTTATGGCGGCATAGCCGCCGAAATCGGCACGTCTGTCAAACTTGCACGCGCTCTCTGGATCGTTCCCGTCGCTTTTGTCATTGGATGGATAAAGAAAAAGGACGAAAAGACCGCTACCGCCGCAAAAAAACCTTGGTTCATCCTTGGATTCATCATCGCCGCGGCGCTAGTGACGTGGATACCCGCCATACAACCCATGGGTAAGGTTGTGGAGCTTCTAGCAAAGCGAACTCTGATCCTCACCTTATTTTTTATTGGCTTGGAACTTTCTCGCAGCACATTCAAGAAAGTCGGCCTTCGGCCATTTATTCTCGGCGTGTCCCTATGGATCCTTACAAGCGTGGGTTCCCTGCTAGCAATTAAAACAGGCTTCATCGAGTAAAGTGGTGTCGAATCGGCTTGTGCCGTGACGGTAGAATACCGCATCTAATTCCGCTATCGTGGCAGGAGGAGGTTTCTGTCATGATGCGTTTATTCTCGCTGACACTTGTCTTTCTCCTTTCGACCAGTTGCAGCTTTCGCAAGCTGGCTTTCCGCAATGCGGATTGGATTGCCAACTACGAAGCCGAGCGCTTTTTCGCGCCAAAGGGTGAACAGACCAAGCAGCTCGGCACCATTGTGGATAAGGCCTTGTCTCGCGCCCGCACTCACTTTATCCCGAGAGCAAACGCCCTCCTCGTGGAATTTAAACAGTACGCTGAAGATCATCTGACCGATAAGGAGTGGGAAGAGCTGCATACCAAAGCTCACCAGATGCGCCGCGATGCCATGACGGAAGCCCTAGAGCTCGGCGCGCCATTTTTAGTGACGCTTTCCGACAAACAGTTAAAGCATCTGCAGGATGAGTTGGAAGAAACAAACGAAGATCTTCAGGATCTGGTTGAAACAAAACGTTTCGACAAACGTTTCCTTCAACGCCAGATGCGTACCGTGGGATATTACAAAGATCTTCTCGGGCCTCTCAGTGATGAGCAAAAAGAAATTATCTTAAGAAATACGCGGCAGAGTCAGGAGCAGGTTCAGCAACTCCTTACGGGTCGGCGCGAGATGCAACACAACTTCGTCGCCTTGATTCGCCAGCACCGCGACGTTCCCAGTTTACAAAGAGCCTTGCAGCAGTGGATTGACGACCCCAAAACCATTGGCAGCAATGCCTATGAGGAAGCTCGTCTCCGACGTTCCGAGCGACATGATAAGCTTGTAAAGGAACTCGAGACTTCGTTAACACCGAAACAACGAGTTCACATGCTGCGAGAAATGGATGATTGGATGGATGACGTGGAGCAGCTGAAAGCTGGTTAGTGAGAAATAACGCCACCACCAAGACAGATGTCTCGGTCATAGAAGACAGCGTATTGCCCAGGCGCAACACCTTTATCTGATTCTTCCATGCGCACATTCAATCCCGTGTCGGTCATCGTCACCTCACATCGATTGAGACGCTCTCCATGGCGAATCTTCACAAACAAATCTTTTTTCGTGGGAATCCCGGTGATCCAATTCAGGGCGCGCACGCCGAATTCATGACGCGCGATTTCTTCCTGATTAGGCTCGTTTGAGACATAAATAATATTGCGATTGATATCTTTGTGCACGACAAACCACGGCCCACCGCCAAGACCTAGGCCCTTACGCTGACCAATAGTGTGGAACCAGTAGCCTTTGTGTTCACCCAACACACGCTCCGTTCCCATCTCACGAATCTCTCCCGGAAGTTCACCGAGGTGACCCTTCACGAATTCGTTGTATTTAATTTTCCCAAGAAAGCAGATGCCCTGACTGTCCTTGCGTTCCGAGTTAGCCAACTTTAGTTGCATCGCCAACTCGCGCACTTTTGCTTTCGGATACTGACCAATCGGAAAGAGACAGCGGGAAAGCTGTTCCTGACTCAGATTGGAAAGGAAATAGGTTTGGTCTTTAATGGGATCCACCCCGCGATGGAGCCAAAAACGTCCATCGGCTTCACTCACGGATGCGTAGTGACCGGAAGCGATTTTATCAAACCGTCCTTCAAGAAGGTCGGCAAAAGCGCCAAACTTAACGCGCTGATTACAAAGGATATCGGGGCTCGGTGTTCGTCCCGCTTTGAGTTCAGCAACCACGTGGGACACCACACGATCCCAATAAGCTCCCTGCAAGGAGACCACTTCAAGGGGAATACCCAACTGCTCGCACACTTTACGCGCGTAATTTAAGTCGTCTTCCCAGGGGCACTCCCCCAAGAAGGCAAAGTCGTCTTCCAACCAAATTTTCAGATAAAACGCGGTAATCTCATGACCTCCTTCGGCCACGAGCTGACTTAACGCCACGGAGCTATCAACGCCCCCTGAAAGTAACACCGCGATTTTCATAACTGTATAACCGTTATCCCAAATGAAAGGTCGTCATCCTGAGCGAAAAAGTCGTCATCCTGAGCGAAAAAGTCGTCATCCTGAGCGAAAAAGTCGTCATCCTGAGCGAAAAAGTCGTCATCCTGAGCGAAAAAAGCCGTCATCCTGAGCGAAAAA
>CAYOJQ010000036.1:0-19773 GCA_964404325.1 uncultured Oligoflexales bacterium | reverse complement strand
CTGAGCGAAAAAGTCGTCATCCTGAGCGAAAAAAGCCGTCATCCTGAGCGAAAAAAGCCGTCATCCTGAGCGCAGCGAAGGACCTCAACCGCGCGTCCTGCCTAGCATAAATCACACGGATTGAGTATGTATTTCCGCGCGGGCTCATTGAATGGAAAAGATATGAACCATCACGAACACCACATCCCTTTACCCGAACGCCTCCGTCCGGCTCAACCGGAAGAATTGATGGGGCAAGAGGCTATCTGGCGTGAGGGCTCGCCCCTGTGGAAGTTGGCCCAAAACGATCGTTTTCATGCACTCATTTTCTGGGGGCCTCCAGGGACCGGAAAAACGTCGCTCGCGCGCCTCATCGGTCAGCGTTCTGGCCATGAACTCGTCGCGATGTCCGCCGTGCAACACGGTGTGAAGGATATTCGCGCTGAGATCAACCGCAGCGAGATTCGCGTCAACCATGGCGAAGCTGCCCTGCTCATTTTCATGGATGAGATTCATCGTCTCACCAAAGCGCAACAAGATGTCTTGCTCCCTGCTTTGGAATCAGGCGCCGTCAAATTTATCGGCGCCACGACGGAGAACCCTTCTTTTGAAGTAAACAACGCGATTCTTTCCCGTTGCCTCGTTTTCCAGTTCCGTAAAATTATCGCCGCATCCATGCGACAGATTCTCGATCGAGCCGTTGTGAATTCATGGCCCGAAGGCTCAAACATCGCGAGTGAAGTTTTGAACTCACTAGCGGAAGCCGCAGATGGTGATGCGCGCAAAGCGCTAAACCTTCTTGAAGCTCTGCAGGAAGCCGCGCCGGATCACACCAACATCACCGAAGAAACTCTCAAGGCTTTGGCGAAAGATCTCGCCATCGCTTATGACAAAAAGGGCGAATACCACTACGATGTCACTTCAGCCCTGATTAAATCCTTGCGCGCAAGTCACCCGGATGCGGCACTGCATTACCTTGCGCGCATGATCGATGCGGGTGACGACCCCGTTTTCATCGCGCGCCGGCTGGTGATCTTCGCATCCGAAGATATCGGCAACGCGAACCCCACCGCACTGTTGGTGGCTACTTCAGGCATGCAGGCGGCACATATGATCGGCATGCCGGAGGCTCGTATCGTTCTCGGACAGGTTGCGACCTATCTCGCATCATCCCCGAAAAGCAATCGCAGCTATCTCGCGATGGACGCAGCACTTGCGGATGTGAAGGAAAAAGGTGCTCTCGAAGTCCCTCTTCACCTTCGCAACGCTCCCACCAAGTTCATGAAGAATCTCGGCTATGGAAAAGCCTACGCTTATCCTCATGATGACTTGGAAGGCGCCAAGCGCCTACCTTACCTTCCCGAGGAATTAAAGGGGCGGCGCTATTATCAACCCAAAGAAATGGGCGTCGAGAAACAGCTTAAGGAATTCTTGGAACGTTTCCGCCCGACCGTGGACTAGTCGAAGGTGTTCGACTTGTCGTGCCTGGGAAATTAGGAAGCTTCAGCGGTGGCGGCAACCAGGAGCCGTATTCTTTACAATCAATGTATGAGGGAATTTGCACATCCTGCTTACGGCATTGTTCAAACCAAATGGGATTGCGTTTGTAGCCATTGGTAAGAGAACCCCCGTCCAATAATTGCCGCATGCGATCCGCGGTAAAGCTACCGTAGGCACTGCGATAGAGCGCAAACGCTCCGGCCGCGACAGCAGCCGCTGTCGATGTACCATGCACCACGGCACCACTGGCATATTGAATCAAAGACCAAGTAAGAAAATCAGGTTTAGTGACCTTGCCATCTTCCGACACAACAGCATTACCGTAATCAACATCGAAGGCGCCCACAGTGAAAACGCGCGGATTATCAGCCGGCATGAAAACTACCTGCTGACCGTTACTGTTTTCCATCTCGACGCCTGGACCGTTCGTCGTCACCCAAAAGCGTGAGTTCGCGTCAAAGTTATCAGAACGTGCGAGAACACGGATGCGATACGTTCCTGGAATAAGGGTTACCTGCATCACTTCGCGCGCGTGTCGTGAATATCCCTTGGCGTTGCCGTGATCTTGACCGTCTTGAATCAGAGTGGCTCGCCCAATCTCTTTGCCCTTATCGTTCTCAAGCACAAGATCCAAATCTTGCTTCGTGTAGTAGAAGTAATAAGAGTTAGAAAAGTCTTGCCACCCAAGCACGATTTTCACCGGCGTCATCGGGGCTTGTGTTTTGAACTTTAGATAACGCCCTTCCGCGGGAAGTTTCATTTCACGCGTGCTTTTATCGAAATCAACTTTACTGAAATACGTTCCCTTACCCAGGTTGCCGGCGGCGTTAACCCAAATAATACCGGCATCGATGGCGCGGTTTACGAGTTCATTGATGTAACCCGTTCCGTTCAAATTGCCGCCGTATTCCCAGATCTGGGAGTAGAGGGCAATCACCGTACGATTAGGGTTTTGATATTTGTACTGCACCAACTTCGTAATCGCATTTTCGAGATTGCGATAAGGACCGTTGGTTACGTAAAGACGCAATTCCGGTGAAGAAACCGTTGCGTCATAAAATGTTTTTCCCGTGGCGATGGAATACACCAACTCAGCGAGCTTGGTGCCGTGAAGCGTCTGCGCCTCATCTCCCTCGATGGGCGCTTCTTTGTAGATATTTGGCGGAAGCGTTTT
The DNA here is from genome assembly GCA_964404325.1 of uncultured Oligoflexales bacterium. Classification (GTDB taxonomy): domain Bacteria; phylum Bdellovibrionota_B; class Oligoflexia; order Oligoflexales; family Oligoflexaceae; genus CAYOJQ01. The sequence continues at coordinate 17,120 of CAYOJQ010000036.1, read as the reverse complement.
TCCGAGCGCCTTATCAAGACTCATAAAGCCATTATCGAGGATAGCGACCGTGGTGTTTTGTCCGCGATAACCGCGATCGTGATATGGCTTGAGATTGAGGTTGTATTGGAGAGAGCTTAAGTTCGTGATGCGCACACCGGCGCCCGCATCATCTTCATACTGAAGTTCGTTTGAGTTTGGATCATTAGGAGCTGGTTGCGTGACCATTCCCGTTGTCGTGGGCTCTTCGCCCAAAACACCTTGGTGCCACCAATCTTCAATGTTGGAATATTCATCGGCGCCACATCCTGGCAGGACGAGACCTAAGCTCAAGCTTGAGACGAATAACCAACGCTTCACTGGGATAACCCCTGGCTTTATTTATGGACAGTGGTTTTTATGATATTATTATTAATAAAGCAATAAATATTATTAAAATGATAAAGATAAATACCTTATCTTTATTGTTTATCTTCAGGGAAATGCCTTACCCTAACCACCTATATTTCATAGTTAATCTTTAAAATCTGAATTTATGGATGCCCGGCCCGATGGGGTATATTGCAGCCAGAATTAAGGCTGAGCCCGTTATGTCTAATCTTTAGAGGATTGAGGAGGTTATATGGCTGGGATCATGCTCGCCCTAACCTTCGCCTACGGAATGGACTGTACTTTGTTGGCTGAACTGCCGCAGCAAGAACTGGAAAGCCTCGTCTGGGGAGAAGCCTCTGAAAGGGAGCGCTTCTGCCGACCAGAGGCGAATTTTGAATGCGCGGACTACGCGCCACTTATGACGGACTTCGGAACGCTCACCAGTGCAGAGGACGGCATCACGTGCCGATTTCTCCCTGCCTCTCGAAGGTCAACGATGACGGAACTATAGAAGTTCCGCCGCCTTCGTCGCGAGTAGACTCCGCTCACCTTTAGCAAGAGTGATGTGAGCGGAGATCTCTTCTCCTTTAAAACGCTCAATCACATAGGTGAGTCCGTTGTTTTGCGAATCGAGATAGGGGTTATCGATCTGATACGGGTCGCCCGTAAATACGATCTTTGTACCCTCACCCGCACGCGTCAAAATCGTTTTGATCTCATGCGGTGTTAGGTTCTGTGCCTCATCCACGATGAAGTACTGATTCGGGATGGAACGACCGCGAATATATGTCAGCGGTTCGATCGCCAGCATTCCTTGGTTGATCAACTCTTGGTAGCCACGACTCATTCTCTTTTTGGGTCCTGAAGATCCGCCCAACAACAACTCAAGGTTGTCGAAAATGGGCTGCATCCAAGGATTGAGTTTCTCGTCTAAGTCACCCGGCAAGAAACCGATGTCGCGTCCCAATGGGAAGATGGGGCGAGACACAAGAAGTTTCTGATACACGTCTTCATCAGTTGTTTTGCAAAGACCCGCGGCAATGGCCATCAATGTTTTACCTGTACCAGCGGCACCGCTGATGGTTACAAGGCGCACATTGTCATCCAACAAGGCCTCAAGAGCGAACGACTGCTCCAAGTTGCGCGGGAAGATACCCCAAACGCCTTCCGTGCGTGGTTCCAACATGCGCACTTCTTCTTCGACCCCTTGATAGATGCCGTAGACGAATTGGTTTGGATCATCCTTGTCTTCGAGAATAACGAACTCATTGGGTCGGAACTTCTCATCTGGAAGACGAAGCTCGCGTTTCACATAGAAGTCGTTGATGACTTCCGGCTCAACCTTCACGCGACAAACGCCCGTGTAGAGGTGAGAGATATCAACCTTGTCGGCAAAGAAGTCTTCCGCCGCGAGGCCAAACGCGTCCGCTTTGATACGAAGGTTCGAGTCTTTCGTGATCACAAAAACGCGGCGGCTATCACCGAACTGTTTTTGCAGTGTCAGGCCGATCGCCAGGATGTGGTTATCCGTGCTGCTCGCCAAGAGATCTGGAAGGATGTCCATGTTGTGGCCCAGGTAAACAAAGAGCTTTCCCGAGTCTTCACGGTCCTTAAAGAGTGTGATTCCTTGCGACAGCGTTCCTTGCGAGCGGAGTCGGTCGAGAATACGCGACATTTCCCGGGCATTCCGGCCAATGTCGTTTTGATCCTTCTTAAAGGTGTCGATTTCCTCAATCACCGAGATGGGGATCACGACGTCATGTTCTTCGAACTTGTAAATACTGAGTGGGTTGCTGAGCAGAACGTTGGTGTCCAGAATGAAGATTTTCTTCATAAAGGCGAGGCTCCCCAAGAAAGGTGCACCAGATTTTGTGTATGTGCGTGATATTTACTCCAAGATAGCAGGTCATTGGCATTTGATAAAGTAAACTATGAAAGAATCATAATTGATTGGGGACGGAGCCCTCCCCCGCCCCCAAAACCGAAGGGGACCCGTCATAAAGGCTTCGGGCAATGTTTGCTCACGCTCAGCACCTGACAAGCCGTGCCAAAGCGGTTTAAGCTGGAATTAGGGCACTTTTGCCGCGTTTTTCGAGGGCAGCCATGCAACAGACCAACGATCTGTTACAAGATCTCAATCACTCAAGCCGCGAACAATTTCGCCAGCAGCAAGCCATCATGAGTTTCAGTGGCTTTCTCGAGCGTCTGCGCTCCGATCCCGAGCGCCTGATGCGCAATGCGGCGGAATACCTGCATGACGTTTTTGAGCATTACGGTCACCAAGGCATCGTGCACGGATCACAACGTCTCACCCGCTGGCGGCTCTTTGACCAAGGCACGGAGCGCGGTGTTCCCATCATCGGCTCGGAGAATGTTCAGGACGAAATCATGCAGTCACTGCGCGCTTTTGTGCGCCAGGGATTTGCCAACAAACTCATCCTGCTCCATGGGCCTAACGGTTCAGCAAAATCATCGATCATCGAGTCCATCGCGCACGCGATGCACTGTTACAGCGAGTTGGAAGAAGGCTCCATCTATCGTTTTTCGTGGATTTTTCCGACGGACAAAAGCGCGACGCCACAGGGTCACGGCGAAGGTCCCATCGGTTTTGGTGGCTCACGGAGTCGCGAAATAACGCGCCCGTCCGAGGACTCCACTTACGCCTTCCTCGATGAGAGAAAGATTGCTTCAAAAATTCACTCCGAATTCAAAGAGAACCCGCTGTTCCTGATCCCGATGCCACAGCGAGAAATTTGGTTGAGGGAATGGGTTGCCGCGAAGAAAAACATTCGTCCCGAAGATGTGGAACTCCCGCCCCACGTTTTACTTTCAGGTCTATCCAAACGGAATCAGCTGATCATGCAGCAGCTTTTGGCGGCGTACGACGGCGATATGTCGATGGTGCTGCGCCATGTGCAGGTGGAGCGTTTCTATTATTCACGTCAGTACCGCGTGGGCATTGGCACGGTGGAACCACAGATGTCCATTGATGCCCTTGAGCGACAGCTCACCATGGATCGCAACATAGCGAACCTTCCCACGGTTCTTCACAACATTTCCTTTCATGAGGCCATGGGTCCACTTGTGGAAGCCAATCGCGGCATCCTCGAATTCTCCGACTTTTTAAAGCGTCCGGTGGAGGCGTTTAAATACCTTCTCAGCACCGTCGAGAAAGGAACCTTAAACCTTCCCTCTTCAACGGCCAACTTGGACACGGTGTTTTTCGCCACCACGAATGAGAAGCACCTGGATGCATTCAAAATGCTTCCCGACTTCGCCTCTTTCCGCAGCCGCATTGAACTTGTAACGGCGCCATACCTTCTGCGCTCTTCGCAAGAAGAACGTATTTATGATCAAGATGTGAAAGTTTTCGCGAAGACTAAAAAGATCGCGCCCCATTCGGTTTCGCTGCTTTGCCTTTGGGCGGTGATGACTCGATTGAAACATCCCGACCCTGAGTACTATGAAACAAAACATCGTTCATTGATCGCGCGTCTTGATCCGCTCAGTAAAGCACGTCTTTACGACCTGGATACACTCTCGCCCAAGTTCAAGGCCAACGAGGAACATATCCTGCGCGAACAGCGCGCGCGCATCATGAGCGAGAGCGAAAACGTTTTGATTTACGAAGGCCGATTCGGCGCCTCGCCACGCGAGGTTCGTGGCATCCTTTACCGTGCGTTCCAAAGCACGGAGCATGAAACGCTCACACCCATGGCGATCTTCGAGCAACTTGAAAAACTGGTGAAAGATCGCAGCGTCTATGAGTTTTTGCAGCTCGAACCCCGCGGCGAATATCATCAGCCTGGCGAATTCATCAAAGTCATTCGCAACGAGTTCATCAAGCTCTTTGAACGCGAAGTCACGGCATCCATGACTCTGGTGGAAGAATCCGAGTACGAAAACTTATTGAACCGCTACGTGGATCATGTGGTGGCGCATGTGAAAAAGGAACGCCTTCACAACAAAGCCACAAGCAGCTACGAGCAGCCTTCTGAAAAGATCATGCAGGAAGTGGAGAAAATCATTGGCGTGAGTTCAAACGCCGAGAAGCATCGCGAAGGCCTACTGGGTCGCATCGCGGCTTACCGCATCGATCATCCCAATGAAAAAATCCAAGTACCCGTTATTTTTCAAGACTACCTTCAGGCGCTCGAGGACCACTATTATAAAGAGCGACAAAAGCTGGTGGAAAGCAACTTCATGAGCATGCTTCAGGTGGGAACAGAGGACGAGAAGAATCTCTCTGAAAAAGAAATTGCGCTAGCGAAAACCACCTACGCGCAATTGGAAAAAAGATTTGGCTATGATTCTCATTCCGCGCGCGAGAGCCTGAAGTTCTTGTTCTCCGTTCGCGGAAAGTGAAGGCTATTTAACGCAACGCCCCTTCATATAGATCTTGTCTTTGTTAGATAGAAAGCTCTGACTGGTCACTGATTCCGTGGTGATTCCCACGATCTGACCGTCAGGGCATTTTTTCATCATCTTCTTGTAAGCATCATCCACATAGAGCGTATCTTTACCAAAACCAAGAATAACTTCGCGTTCAGCCTTCGCTAACAGCTTCTGTCCATCATTGCCGTAAGGCGTAAAATCACTGACATGCACCAAATGCACACTATGGGTACAGGCGCTCGCCGTGAGAGCAAATGCCGCAACAAGAAGACGTTTCATCACGCGTCACCCTTTCCTTGCACACAGAAACCGCGCGCGGAAATGTTTCGTTTGATGACGATATACAAGAAATAATTCGTGAACTCGTCCTTCGTAAGAATGCCCTTCACCTGTCCATTGGGACATTTCTCACCAAGAGAACGACTCACTTCGTTCGCGTAGTCGTTGTCAAAATTAAGGCCAAAAATGATCCATTTATCTTTTTCGGCGGAAACAACTTTCTTGCGATCTTTGGGAATTTGCGTGAGAGAAACGCTGTTAAGATGCGTACAGGCCGTACTTCCCACTAATAAAAGCAATGCCACCACTAGATTCTTCATCCGAACCCTCATTTTTTATAAAGGCATGTACCGACAACACGAACGATTTCACCACTCACAACATGGTAGTCAGCGGACTCACGCATGGCCACCACATCAGTCACCCATCCTGATGGACACTTCTCGAGAATCGCTTCGTTCAGCTTTCGCGCGTAGTCTTCGACAAAAACGGGATTGCCCGTCGCTCTCCCGGAGCGAAACAAGCTAGCGATCTGGTTGATTTTCCCTAGTTGCTCTCCCGTACGACCGCCAAAAAGCTGCCCTCCGGCCCGCGCGGCATTCTCGAAATTCACACCAAGTTCACTCACCTTGATGTCAAAATGCTCCCGCCGAAATCCTGAACGGGTATCAACATCTCCAACCTGAGCGTGGTGCAGAACCGCGCACCCGGACAGGATGAAACCCATGGCGACCCATAGCCACTGACGCATACGGCCCTCTTGCATGATGGGAAAAACTATTCCAATCTTAACCAAAACAGCCACTTATGGGAAGACCGAGAATCCAGCCCTTGTATTGACAAGCACTTGCGCCCACAGGGCCGAACCGTTATATTCCCTGGTCTGACCGATCCTCTAGGTATTGGATCACTAAGGAGAAATTTTTGAAGGTAATTGAGCGTCACGAGTTACGCCATTTTCGCGAAGTTCGTTTGGTAGGAAAAGCTGGCAACGAAATCGTCCCCATCATGGTTGCATTTCAACGTGCGGAAGATGAAGGTATGGATCTCGTCCTTGTAAGTGGCGAAGATGCAGTCCCTCCCGTTGTTCGCATTGAAGACTACAAAAAGCTTTTGTTCGAAAAGAAGAAAAGTCAGTCCAAAGGGCCGAAGAAAAAAGTTGAACTGAAAGAAGTTCAATTTAAAGCCAATATTTCCGATCACGACATACAAACTAAGATCTCGATGATCGACAAATTTTTGGAGCGCGGCGATAAAGTGAAGATCTCCGTTCGCCTCAAAGGCCGTGAACGTGATCATCCGCAACGCGCCCATGAACTTCTTGATCGCGTCACCGGTCTTGTGAAAACCAACAAGAAGGTGAGCAAGATGGAAGGCCCCATCGCCATGGCGATTTTGGAGCCTGTTAGCGCTAAATAGACTTTACTGACGTCGATCCACGAATCGGTTACCATAGCTGTAACGATTCGTGGATTTCTTTTATGCACTTTCGCCGCATGATTTTTGTCGGTGCTCTCCTACTCTTTAGCTTCACTGCTAAAGGAGCCACACACGTTTATTCCCAATTCGAAACGGGCGTAGGTCAGTGGCAAACCAAAGGCGTAAAATATGGCGAACGAAAAGCGAGTTACACCGCGTCAATGACCATGGGTATCGCCGCAGGACATAGAGCCCCTTTTGGTTTTATCCGCGCGGACAGCACCCGTTTGATTCACGTGCCGTATCAGGGACCAGGTCCAGACCTATCTCAGCGACGCCATGAAATTGAGGGACTCGGTCTCGGCATCGGTTGGCAGACACAGCGTTACATCGGTTGGCTTGGATACGGTGGCGGACGTTGGCGCGTGATAGGAGAAGAAAGCAGCGAGCGGTTTCCCTATCGCTCACCGTTTGTTGGTCTAGGTATTCGGATTTATCAATCGTCCATCGCGAGCATCGCCATGCTTTACAATGCATCACGCCTCCAACCGAAAAATTCCTGGTATGATGAGTATGGTTTCAAGGATGCCTGGTTACAAAACATCACGATCGCCATTCAGCTTCAGTCGCAAGATTAAATAAGCGGTTCGCATCACTCAGGATAAGTTGCATGGCTACAACGCACCCAGAAACGGTTTCTTATTCCGGCCTGTTGCGTTACGCGTTTCCCGTTATTCTCGCGGTTTCCGTAGAACCTATCGGCGGCATGGTGGATACCGCACTGTTGGGACAAATCGATAGCAACTGGCTGGCGAGTGCCGCCGCCGCGAACAACATCCTGACGGCAGCTGTCTGGCTTTTTGGCTTTTTGAACTTTTCACTCACCGCACGCATTTCGCAGTCTTTTGGCGAAGACGATTATCATGCGATCGGCAGCCAAGCACAAACAGCGTTTCTCATGGCGCTGAGCGCGGGCATCACTCTTTTCGCGGTTCTTTTTTTCGGCAAAAATTTCTTCCTCACGCGCGTCATGCAAGTGCCAACGGAACTCATGCCCTTGGCTAGCAGCTACTACTTAGTCCGCGCGATTGGCCTGCCTTTTATTCTTCTTTCGACCGCGATGATGAGTGTGATGCGTGGTCTCCAGGCCATTAAAATTTCGTTTTGGATGACGGCCCTCATCACAGCGGTGAATGTGGTTTTAGCCTATGCGCTGCTTTATGTTTTTCCGATTGGCATCGTCGGCGCCGCATGGGGAACCACCATTGCCTTTATAGTTGGATCACTCTTTGGAATTTTATATTTGCAGCGCCATCCAGCCATCAAAGGCCTGTGGCGCTCTCACCCGAAACGCTGGCAATACGCTCTTTCTTTCGGACGCGATGCTCTGCAGATCATGCTGCGTTCAGGAACACTGACCCTCGCCTACTTTCTCTGCAACACATCGGCAAGCCGCCTCGGTCCCGTATATCTCGCCGCTTATCAAATCGGTTATCAAATGTGGCTCCTCGGTGCTTACGTGCTCGAGGGTTTTGCTGTAACCGCCACATCGATGGGAGCGAAATTGGTTGGCGAGAAGCAGCTTGAACTCTGGTTGGTCATGTCTAAACGCCTTCTACACTGCGGACTCCTCACGGGCGGTGCTTTCGCAGCCCTTTTTGTTCTCGGACGTCCTTTGCTTCTACGCATCTTCACCACTGATATTGAAGTCATCGCTTGGTGCGAGAGTTATTGGTGGGTTCTTGCCGCCATTCAACCGGCAAACGGCGTGCTTTTTGTTCTAGAGGGAATCCTTTACGGAATCCGTGGGTTTGCCTTCATGGCGATCGCGATGCCTCTCGGCGTTTTTGCCGTTTTTCTCCCCGCCTTGGCCCTCAACCACACCAGTTTAACTGGCATCGTCGGTGCGTTATCCCTCCTCTCCGTGTTCCGCTGTGTTTCCGCTTACTGGTATTTTCTTCGCCGCAGCCGAAGTTTTTTGCCCGAAAGCGCCATTCTGCCGCTTAAGCTTTCATAGAAAAATCGCGAATTTATAAGCTATTTTTATGTAAAAACAGGGTAAAACACCTTGGCCGGATACGTCGGCTAGTGTATTGTGCCAGGGTTTTTATCGGTCATAACCGTAGGATGAGTACATGTTTCGCAATCGCGATTACTGGGCCTTGATATTAGGTGGGTCGAGCGGGATTGGTCTTGCTACCGCAAAAAAACTCGCCACCATGGGCTTGAATTTATTTATCGTGCACCGCGATCGCCGCGGCGCCATGACGAAAATCGACGAGGAATTTGCCGCCATTCGCGCACAGGGTGTTCGCTTAGAGGCATTTAACGTCAACGCTCTCAGCGAAGAAGGACGCCTCGAGGTTCTCACCTCCATGGCTGATAAAATGGGCCAAGGAAAGGTGCGATTGCTCCTTCACTCCATTGCTCTCGGGAACCTCAAGCTTCTCGCGCCCCATGTAAAAGACAACTCGAAAACATTGAACCAGCTGGCCGCGGCCTTAAAAGTGGACGCGAAGACGCTGCAGGAAAAAGTGGACGCAATCTTTGTGGATGGCGCCGACGAGTTGATTCATCTCGCAACGCCTGTGAACTACAACCAAGACAATTTCCTCGGTGAAGAGGACTTCAATCAGACCATCCAATACATGGGGACCAACCTCCTCCTTTGGGTACGGGAATTGCACACCCGTCATATGTTCGCTCCTGATGCACGGGTCCTTGGCCTGACATCGGAAGGGAACGAAATCGCCTGGCGTGGTTACGCCGCGGTCGCCTGTGCTAAGGTTGCCTTGGAATCGGTGGCCCGAGCTATTGCTGTCGAATTCGCGCCTTACGGAATTCGAGCCAACATCCTTCAGCCCGGCATCACGGATACAGCGGCCCTAAACCTCATCCCAGGCAGCTCTCATATGAAGGCAGGCGCACGGCAGCGCAATCCTTTTGGTCGTCTAACGCGCCCGGAGGATGTCGCAAATGTAGTCAGTCTCATGGTCACTGATGAGGCAGGTTGGATTAACGGCTCCATCATCCGTGTCGATGGTGGCGAACACATCAGTGGATAAATAGGGGTATTCATGCGTTACGCGGAATTTTTGGAGCGCACCAAATACTCCAAACTAGAACTCATCGCGATGGCTAACGGGTCTCTCGTGGAAGACGCCCCAGAAAAGGGTATTCCTCGTTTGCCGCTGCCACCGTTTCTTATGTTTGATCGCATCACGACCGTTGATCGCGGTCGTCGCGGTGGACGTCTTGTTGCTGAACAAGATGTTCACGTGGATGCTTGGTATTTCCAATGTCATTTCCGCGGTGATCCCGTTCAGCCGGGATGCCTTGGCCTCGACGCTCTTTGGCAGCTCCTTGGTTTTTATTGCGCCATCAATGGAGCACAAGGCTCAGGTCGCGCTCTTGGCGCGGGTGAAGTAGAGTTTTCGGGGCAAATTCGCCCGTTCAATAAAATCGTGCGTTATGAACTTGATGTGCGACGTTTTTCGATTTTGAAAGAAAGTGGTTCCGCTGTTGCGATCGCTCACGGCTCCGTGTTCGTGGATGATGAGCTGATTTACAGCGTTAAGGATGCGAAGGTGGGTGTGTTTCACGACATCGCCTACACTGATTATCCAAATCCCGACGCACGCTTTGCGCGCGGCGGTATTATGCAACCGACATAAGGAATGGCACTCGTGGATTGGAATAACATTCAAGCGGTATCGGAACGTGTGTTGGCGCTCGTGCCCCAACAGACTCCGTTTCGATTTATTGACCGCATTTTAGAGATCGAGGATGAGCGCATCGTCGGTCAATACACCTTTAAACAAGATGAATTTTTCTACCGCGGTCATTTTCCCGGCCGCCCTGTCACACCAGGCGTGATCCTTATTGAAACAATGGCGCAAACCGCCGTTGTTTCTCTCGGCATTTATCTCATGCTGAAAGAAGGACATGAGGATCCAGGAAAATTCCTCACCGTCTTCACCGAAGTGAACGCGGAATTCTTGAAAGAAGTAAAACCTGGCGATCAGGTAACGATCAAGGCGGAACGTTTGTTTTGGCGACGACGCAAACTCAAATCAAAAGCGGAGATTTATCTCCCCAATGGTGAGCTTGCTGCTACCGCGACTTTATCAGGCCTAGGAGTGCCATCATGAAAAATTCAGCAACACGAGTTGTTGTCACCGGCATGGGCGTTATCGCACCGAACGGCCATGGCTTAAATGCTTTCAAAAACGCCATTGAAAAAGGTGAATCGGGCCTTCATCATATTCCCGAAATGGCGGAACTGAATTTCGCATGTCAGGTGGCAGGTGTTCCGCAGAATATCGATGAATTGAAAAATCAGTATTTCGCAAGCGACGACGCGATTGCCATGAACATGGGAATGACCTGCGCCGGCATCGCGGCGATTGATGCGGTTAAAGACGCGGGTTTAAAAATCCCCGCGCGCGATGAGGATTGGGTGGATGAGGGCGCCGGCCTTATCATGGGTACCGGCATCGGTGGCCTGGATACCTATTCCGACTACGTTCATCCCCTTCTGATAACAGGCAAAGTAAAACGCTTAGGCTCCACCGTTGTTGAGCGCATCATGGCAAGTGCCGTGAGTGCGAAAGTCGGTGGTCTTCTGGGTCTCGGCAACCAGGTCACGACCAACAGCGCCGCCTGTAACACAGGTACCGAAGCCATCATCATGGGAGCGGACCGCATCCGCGCGGGTCTCGCCGAACGCATGATCGTGGGTGGATCAGAGGCCGCTCACCCAGCCGTCTGGTGTGGTTTTGACTCCATGCGCGTTCTTTGCCGTAAGTACAATGACGAGCCCACCAAGGCCTCACGCCCCATGAGCGAAAGCGCGGGGGGATTTATCCCAGGCAGTGGCGCGGGCGCTCTCGTGATTGAAAGCCTCGAGTCCGCGCAGGCACGCGGAGCTAAAATTTACGCTGAAATTATCGGCAGTAACATCAACAGCGGCGGCATGCGCTTTGGTGGGAGCATGACAGCCCCCAGCCCACGCAGCGTCCAACGCTGTGTTCGCGCCGCCCTCTTGGCCGCAGGCATCGAGTCCCATCAGGTGGATTACATCAATGGTCACTTAACCGCTACCATGGCGGATCCATTGGAAGTCCGAAATTGGAAGGAAGCTTTGGAGTTGCCAATCGACCAGTTTCCTTTTATAAATTCAACGAAATCAATGATAGGTCATGCGTTAGGGGCTGCAGGAGCTATCGAGTGCGTCGCAACCCTGCTTCAGATGCACCATGGTTTCGTGCACGGTTCTCTTAATTGCGATGACATCCATCCGGATATCGCACCTTACGAGAAAAGCATCGTTCAGAAGTCCAAGAGCCACGCCATTGAGATCGCCGCGAAAGCGAGTTTTGGTTTCGGTGACGTAAACAGCTGTATTATTTTCAGAAAGTGGAGAAGTTAAAATGGATCGTAGTTCAATTTATGACAATGTGGTCACCATCATTTCAAAGCACGCTAAAAACGAAGCGGCTTTGGCAGCCATGACTGAAACCACAAACATCCTGAACGACTTGCAAGTTAACTCTGCACGTTTGGTCGACATCGTATTGGATTTCGAAGACAAATTTGATCTCGAAATCAGCGATGAAGACGCAGACAAGATCCACACTATCGGTGACGCCGTTAACTTGGTTGAGAAGCTACTGAACTAGTTGTGTCGGCATCTGCACTTACTCTTAAATATCGAGCGGCGCTGCGAACCCAAAGATTGATGGGATACGTCAATCTTTTCTGGTTCGCGCCGCTTTTTATTTTTCTCATTCGCGTCGTGGGTGATTATCGCTGCGTCAATCGCGCGGCACTGAGACGCGATCTACGTGCCATCATGCGCGAACTGAATGGCACCCCGGTGGTGATTTGCTCCAACCACCTCACCATGATCGACTCCATGTTGATCACGGCATTCGCCTTTCCCTTGCGCAAACTTTTCGTGAATTACCGCCTCTTCCCATGGAACGTTCCTGAGATCATGAACTTCGGTGGCAACCTGTTTTTGCGAGGGATGTGCTATCTGGGCAAATGCATTTACGTTGAACGCAGAGGCAGCGTCGTCTCGAAGAAACTGACCTGGGACAAAGTGAAGTATATGGTCGCCGCGCGCGATCTTGTAAACATCTTCCCCGAAGGTGGACGCAGCCGCACGGGGCGCGTGGACCCAGATGCCGCTGTTTACGGTGTCGGCCATCTTCTTCAAGACATCCCTGAGTGCCAGGTGATCTGCGTCTACCTTCGCGGTCACTCCCAAGCCACTTATAGCTTCTTTCCAAAGCGCCACGAGCGCTTCATCATGAACGCCCGCTTGATTAAACCCACTAGCGAGTTTAATGGACGTAGAGGCGCGAGAGACCTGACACAGAAGGTCATGAATACCCTTAAAGAAATGGAAGACGCTTACTTCTCAGATCCCGTTGTAAAAAAGGAAATGAAACAAAGCGTCGAGGGATAGGACCGGAATTTACGCAAAGGTAAATGACGACCGATGACAACGCACAACCCTTTTACAGTCCAAATCGGAAACGACATCGTCGCGTGGGATGAAGTTGACAACGTGAATCCACGCTTCGCTCGCCGTATTATGGGCGATGCGGAATTCGCGGCTTATGAAGAAAACAAATCCCCGACACTTCTCTGGCAAACGTGGGCCGCAAAAGAAGCTGCTTTTAAATTTCTTCGCCAAAAAGACGCGGCGATTCGCTTTTTGCCTCGCGGCTTTGTATTCGATTACAAAAAGCAAATCGTAACTCACGAAAGCGGTTTGGTACCCATGCAATTTACAGTGACGGATGCCTACGTGCATGGCTACGCGGTCTCTGGAAACGCGCCAAGCATCAAGGCGGTAGACAGCATGCATGCTGTGCTGGCGCGCCACAATGAAAACCCCGAGCCCAAAAAAGCCTTATCCGTCGCGGCGCGACTGCTTATCCGTGAGCAGGCGAGTCTTTTCTGGAAAAAAAGTTTGAATGATTTTGAAGTTAGAAAAGACAGCCATGGCATTCCGCGCCTTTTTGATCATAAACATTCCTATGCCATGAGCCTGTCACACCATGGCCTATATGTGGCGGTTGCTTTTATTACCGAAAAGCTTCAGGGTGATTTTGAACAATGAAGGGGCAATACATGGAAAAACTTTACCAACTGGAATGCCTACTCTTTGACATAGATTCTCTTTTTTACGGAGACTCCTCCGAACACCCACGTGAACATATCCCCGACATCAACGCGGTGATGGAGCTGCCGCAGATTCTGCGGCTTGGCGCGTTCTCAACACAAAGCAACCATCGTCTTTGGCAGAGCCAAAATCTTTGTGGTGTGGCGTGGCGTATCGCCTGCGTCGCTCAACGTGAAGATCTCTGGCAAAAACTGCAAGAGAACCTCGAAGATCATGACTTGGACACGTACAATTGCCTCCTCATAAGCAGCAATCCTGAAATGATTCATGCGGCCGCCGAACAAGGGTATTTGACTTGTTTTGTTGCCGGCACCAGCCCCGCAAAGCTTGTACAGGATACGGAAGCGGACGTTACCGTCGCCGATCTCAATCAGATGGAACATGGCTTGAAGGCCATGCTCGGTAAGCCCATTCGTTATCGTGTGACGGTCACAGCGGTTCATGAAAAGTACGCCCGCGAATTTATCCGTTGGATGCGCGATGAACACGGTCCGGAACTTCTCGGCATGGACGGATGCCAAGAGTTTCGCGTTTTCAAACTAACGCCGACCACGGTGAGCTGTGAGTATCTATTTAAGAACCAGCATCATCTCGATAAATACCTCACCCACCATGCCCCCGGGCTTCGCGAGAAGGGGCGTGAACGATTCCCCTCGGAAATCATGAACTTCCAGCGTGACGACAGCGTCATCGAACTCCAGGGCTATAAATAGCCCCCTGGATTAAAGCCCAAAATTGACCAACTTCTAAACGACACCTGTCAAAAACTTTGACAGGTGTTTTTACTTTACACAGATATCCAGCCATCCCCACTGCTTAACCCCCTGACTTCTTTAGGTGTCAAACATTGTGACGCCTGGACCTGCGATTGCACAAGAAGTCGCCGAATAGGCTTTAGCCTATTTTTTTCACGATGAAGTTGATGTTGCACCTAAAGCTCTTTCTGCGGGTTATTGAAATGAAAAATGTTTCTCTTAAGAAAAATCTAGTCGTCCCCCTCTTTAATCTAGTCTCCCTCACTCTGGCTGTAGGACTTGCCGCCCAAGCCGCTCAGGCTGCGGACATTTCCTCATTTAAACCAGCAACGAGCCACACGGGTGGTGTTGTGGGAGCCACAAACTTGGATGAAGGTCGTTACAGCTTCGGCTTAAACGCTGATTACGCTGGATCGCTTTACGTCAATCCAAGTCGCAATCCTGATCACGCGGTTAAGGAATCCGTCATGACGAGTATCCATATGGGTACCGGTATCACGCGTGATGTGCAGTTGAACGTTGGCCTTCGCGCCACCGATGAGATCATGGAGCCAGCCGCTCGCGCCGTGGCCATGAAAGATGTTGAAGGTTACAATGCCAATGAAAACAAACGCACGCGTTTTGCGGGCGTCAGCATTATGCCCCAGTACCAGATTTACAAGAACTCCGATGTCGCTATGGCTGCGGCCTTGATGCTTGAATCTGGTTCCATGAGTGGTGAAACCTATAGTTTGACACGTTCTGATAAAGTGAATGGCGGATGGATGCTTATGGGCTCCTACGGCCAAAAGAATGACGTGCTCTTAACAGCAAACACGGGTTTCCGTTACCACAAGCCTGAGAGTATCGGTGACTATCTCGTGCGCAACGAATGGTTTTACCGCGGTAGCGCTTCCGCAAGTGTATTCCCTATGGTGAATGTTTTTGCATCCGCTGAAGGCCGTCGTCTGATGAAAGCGACCGACAATGGTCCGATGGAAAAAGGTTCTCGTAAGTATCGTCCCATCTACAGCGCGGGCTACCATGCCGGCGTTGAATTGGATGTGGCGAACACTGAACTCTCTCTCTATGCTGGCCGTGCGCGTGACAATGCAGAGTATGGCATCGGTCGCCGTACCTATGGCATGTCTCTGACATACAAAATCGGCGATGCAAAAATGACATCGAATTCCGATGAAAGCGCCCCGGCTCCGAAAGTAATCCCGGCATCCGCGAAAACTGAGAAGAAAAAAGCTCGCGGTCCACTGGGCGAAGAAGAAGAAGTGAATTTTGAGCGCGATCTAGAGAAAGCAAACGGTGCTTCTGGTAAAAACGAAAAACGCTCTGTTGAAGATATGGATGATTTTGAGCAGCTTGAAGAGCGCAACCGTCAACAAAAAGGCAAAGCTGAAGAAGCTTCCGACGAGGTTGAACGCCAAATTGAGCAAGTAAAGAAGATTAAACAAGAACGTCAACGCCGCGAAGAATTGAAGCGCCAGGCGGAAGAACGTCAACGTGCGAAACGCGAATACAGTGATATGAAAAATCGCGAGCGCAAAGCACGCGCTGTAGAAAAAGAAGTTCGCAAAGAGGTTGACCAGTACCCAGTCATCTCTGATGAGGAAAGTAACTGGAACGGCCTCGAGTAAGGTTATCCCGCAGTTTGAAGAACGTCATAAGCCTCCCCTCTTAAGGGGAGGCTTTTTGTTTGTTATCGTGAAAGTGTCTATAGAATATCGTCTGTGGATTCACCATGGGCTTCAAAGAAAATCACATCGTCCACGGCTTCTTTTTCACGAATATCGACAGGCTTGTCCTCGCCTTCCTTCGCCGCGGGTTTACCACCGTTCTGACTACGCACGAGGAAGTCATCTACCACCATCTGTTTGTATTGCGCCAAGACCTGAGCATTCGCATGATCATGGCCGTTCGCTTGCAGCCACTTTTTCACCCGCGGACTGGGATCAAAACCGGCAGCCGCGAAATACAATTCATTGTTGGCACGTTCGTGACTTAAAGCTTCAAGAATTGTTACGCGGGCTCGTCCGTTTACGAACTTTAACGCGTGACGCAGAACATAGGCTTCGCCCGGGGTGCGTTTAGCGACAAAACGCTGCATGTAGTTCGCCACCAAAGAAGGGCGCGTCTTGCCAATGGCTTGTTTCACTTGCCCAACACTCACGGGATAGCCAAATTCCGCGAGTGCCAAGACCGCTTCCATCCGTGTCCAGAATTTAGGTTGATCCAATGCTTTAAATAAAAGCTCACTCGATCCCGCCAGCCGACGCGCACGCATTTCCTTCACCGCTTTGTAACGCTGATACAAAAATTCATGATCGAGGGCAAACCTCCACATCTCTTCTTCTTTTGCCGTCCACTTTCGTTCAAGAGACACGGCATTTTTGGGAAGTTCGTTGGGAAGTATCCAATAAGGGTTCTGCACCATTTGTGGATCAAATTCCGTGCGTGGAATTTCCGCGATGGGCTTAACCGGTTCAAGCTCAGCGGCGGCGACCGGCGGCTGAGGTTCCGTTTCCGTGGTCACCTCTATATTCGACTCCCCTTCCCAAAGGATGGAGACAAAATCCATTAAGTTAGCGATGGGATCTTCATGCTCACCTGTAAAATGAATAACGCCCAACGAGAGAATCACAAAAAGAAGAACAACCAAGAGAGCCCGGCTCTGGGAATTCGCGGGCGACTCCGTTTCTTCGATGACATAGAGGCTTTCAGCGGAGATCGTT
>CAYOJQ010000035.1:34224-36639 GCA_964404325.1 uncultured Oligoflexales bacterium | reverse complement strand
AGAGTCGAAAGAACTCTCTTTTGGCGAAAAGGAAATGCTTGAGAAAGCACGCGCGCGTCTTGTTAACGAAATCAGCGCCGCCCGATCCGTGGGTGAGCAAGACGTCGAGTTGGAGCTCGATCAGATCTTATTGCCTCACTAAATCTGCTACATTAAATGTAGCAGCTTAGACGAGGGGCCTATTTTGGTACGTATCATCAATGTCATGGCGGCGAGTCTTAACGGTAAGATCGGGGCGGAATCGCTGGAAAGTGATGCGGCCCGACAGACTCTCGGCCTTTCATCCCCTGAAGACTACGCCTTCCTCTGTAAACAAATTCGTGAAAGCGATGCCATCATTGTCGGCGCCACTTCCGTAAGGGCGAACGGTGCTTGCCTTGACGTTGCCGGTCGCCATGGGACGCCACCCATTTGGTACGTTCTTTCGGAAAAAGGGTTGTCGCAAGATATTCCTTTTTGGCAGCAGCACAACATCCCCCGCATAATCGTTTCCACTCATGCCATGACCATCCCCAAGTCCTCGGGCGTGAATTTTTTAGAGATCAAACCTTCCGAAAATATCGCCCGATCAATTTACAAAGACCTTGAGAAGAAGGGGCTTAAGAGAGTGTTATTATTTGGCGGAGGAGTCGTTAATCGTTGGTTTTATGAAGAAGGCTTGGTGGATGAACTAAAACTAACCTTATCCCCTCTATTTATTGGGGGCGTAGGCCAGCCAGAGCTTATTGATTCGCATATTCGCCAGCATGTTCGCTTTCGCCTCGTGTCTTCCCAGCAAGCGGAAAGTTTTGTATTCTTAAGTTATGAAGTCCTGAAAATTTAGTCCAGAGACGCATCTTTCGAGGCTGCACGCCTCGTTCTATATAACCCAAAAAATCTGATTCGAACCATTCACGCAAGGATGCTTTATGGGACTTAGGATTCGTACAAACATCCAATCGCTCGTTGCTCAACGGCATTTATCCGAGAGCAATGCGAGAACCGCTAACCATAGCGAAAAGCTATCCTCGGGTTATCGCATTAACAAGGCCGCCGATGACGCTGCTGGTTTGGCGATTAGCGAATCGTTACGTTCCGACGTACGCTCCCTCGGGCAGGCGCGACGAAACGCGCTGGACGGCGTTTCGATGTTGCAAGTAGCTGAGGGTGGTCTCGAAGAAATCACCAACATTGCCATTCGTCTTAAAGAACTTTCTGTTCAAGCGGCTTCAGATACCATCGGTAGCCGTGAGCGTGAATACCTTAACCGCGAATTCATGCAGCTTAAGGACGAAATTGATCGCGTGGCGTTGTCGACGGAATTTAACGGCACGCGTCTTCTGATCGGTGACAAGGAAGTTGATCCATCGCTCGCACACGCACAAGCACGTTGGCCAGCGGAAATCCAGGTCGGTAAAGACTACTTGCTCCCACCTGACTCTTTGGAATCAGCCAACCCAGTAAACATCATCCGTGTTGACTTCAGTAAGATGAATGCAACAACGGAAGGTGAAAACTCGTTGAATATCGGTGCCACTCAGAATGAGGGTGGTACACGTATCGATACCAAAGAATCGGCGCAAACTTCGATGGCGACGATTGATGAGGCCCTTGAACGGGTTGCTTCTTATCGCGCCACCATCGGTGCTTTGCAGAGTCGTCTCCAATCCACTGAAAAGAACCTTTCGATTGGTATCGAGAACTTAGGCGCCGCGAAATCTCGAATTAAAGACGCTGACTTCGCGTACGAAACGGCTGAGTTCACGCAGGCCAACATCCTGAGCCAAGCAGGTGCTTCCATCCTGGCGCAGGCGAACCAGCTTCCCAGTGTTGCCCTTAAGCTCCTTCAGTAGGAAATCCTTAGTAAAAGTTAGAAATCAGCCGGCCTCTTGGTCGGCTTTTTTTGTTCCAAATAGGTGTTTTTTTAAGCCCATGATTTAAAAGGGCTATCAGGCATTTTTATTTTCCCGCTTAAGGGTTTCATGGCTCGGGCCGATGAGATATTAGAACGTCTCGATACCAAAGTTTATCAGGGGTAAAGTAGGCATGCGTTCCGGCCTCTACAATATCTTAATAGGCTTCGCCGTCTTAGCGGTGGGATGCTCGCAAGCACCCGCTCCTGAGCCAGAGGCTTATAAGACCTCCTCTGATACGAGTGGCCCCAAGACGAATGGCCAGGACCAGCTCCCGAGTAATAATAACAATAATTCCGGCAATTCGGCTCCAAGTGGGGGGACCAAAGCGCCCTCAGAGGCGGATTGTGTGGCGACAGGATTCTACTTTGATCTCGTTACAAATGAGTGCACCCAACGAAAATTGGTGAAGGTGACTTGCTCTCTTGAAAACATCACAAATCCTGCGGGAAGCGACTATTTGACACTCAACGCGGGTGCTAAGAGTGACTTCCTCGCTGACAACCAAAAGTCCCAAGTTAAA
>CAYOJQ010000035.1:0-34214 GCA_964404325.1 uncultured Oligoflexales bacterium | reverse complement strand
TGGATGACAGCGATCAATACACCCTCGTGGCTGTTAAGAATCAAAATGGTCAAAACCTCGTTCAAGACATTGATGTTCCGAAGTAGCGAAAGAATCCACCATGCGAATCTCATCACCCATCATCTCTTTAACGTTGGCTCTCAGCCTTGGCGCGTGTGCTAGTGGCGGTGGCGGCGGTGGTGGTAAAAGGAGTGGGGGAACCCAATCCGCCACGAGCGGAAACAAACCCATCACCACGGGAAGACCCGCTGAAACCCCCAAAAGCACCGTCTCTGCTGACGTGGCTTGTGAGCAGCAAGGACACTATTTTGATCTCGCTTTAAACGAATGCACGGACCGCAAGTTGATGAATGTGACGTGTACCCTCGATAATGTGACTTATCCGGGTGGCTCTGATTTTGTTAAGAAAAATCCCGAAGCCACCAAAGACTTCACGGATGAAGTGCAAAAGTTACAGATCCGCACGGTATTCCGTGAGCAGCTTGTGGGCTATACCCTCCGCTATTGCATAGATGATCCCGATCAATATACTCTCGTCGCGGTCAAACAGAACGGGAGTTCCTATCTTTTAGAAGAAGTTCCTGTTCCCAAGTAAGGCGCATCGCGCATGACACGAATCTACATCACTGGCCGAGGTGTTCTGACCCCGGCCGGTTTAAATTTAGAGGAAGTTTGGAATCAGCTCGTAGCGGGCCAATCCGCTTTGCGACACGCTGATGGATTTTTCGTCGGTAACCTTCCTCACGCGGTGGAGCCGCGTCTTGCGGCACTTCGCACGGAAAAAGAATTTCGCGCTTACGATAAGGCCATGCTTCTCGGGATTCTCGCCGCTGAAGACGCTCTTTACGAATCCGGTAACACCGGTGATGACTACGGCGTGTTTATGGCAAGCTCTCGCGGCGCGAATGAAACTCTTGAAGCAGCTCACGCGAACTTTGCCGCTAAGACTCGCCTAAGACCAACAACAAGTCCCGCGACAACCATGGGATCATTTGCCGCCGCGGTGGCAAAGCGCCTTAATTTTGAAGGGCCATCCCTCACCGTTTCTTCAGCGTGTTCCAGCAGTCTGCATGCCATTGGCTTGGCTAGTCTTTATCTCAAAGCAGGCATGATGAATGGAGCGATTGCAGGAGGATCCGAAGCTGCGTTAACCCCATTTACATTAGCTATGTTGAGTGCCGCTAACGTCTACGCTCTGCCAAACAGAGTTGAGAAGTTTCCATGTCGTCCCTTTCATGAAGAGCGTTCGGGACTGGTGCTCAGTGATGGTGCGGCTGCTGTTGTCCTTGAGACCGAACCAACGAGTCTTCCTCTGGCTGAAATTTCTGGATATGGGGCAGCGACCGAACAAGCCACCCTAACGGGCATTTCGCTTGAGGGAAAGGCGCTTCAGAAAGCGATAAAACAGGCATTATCGCAGGCTCGCCTTGGTCCCGCGGATGTTGGCTTTGTGGTGCTGCACGGTTCTGGAACGAAAAAAGGAGATGCGGCGGAACTCAATGCATTGAATGAGGTCTTTCAACAGAAGCTACCTCCTTTGGTGGCTCATAAATGGTTGACTGGACACATGCTTGGCGCTGCGGGAGCTTTCTCGGTGGCCATGGCGATTCAGCATTTTGCTCAAGGTGTTATTCCGGCTCATCCCTATTTTGAAAACGACGGTACATCATTTGCGCGGCAAATGGATTGTTCTTCAGCACGGCATGCTTTGGTGGTCGCTTCCGGATTTGGTGGGAATGCGGCTGCACTCGTTTTGTCGACGGTTTGACACTGCGTTTGTCATCTGACATGAGCGCCAAATCAGTGACACAGAAATTTGACAGCAGGAAAAATATTCCTCGTTTTCGTTGAAAACAATGCTCATCTATCCTTGGTGATCTTCTAAATTTCCTCCTTTTCCCTAACAGTCTTGTGATCAAATCCAATCAAGCGCTACTTTGGCATCTTCCTTGCTTACCTGGAGTAAGAATCCTCTTATTCAAGGTTGGCAATCGATGCTTAAGAACATCTACACACCATTGTCTGGCGCGCTCGCACAAGAACGAGTGATGGAAGTGGTCGCGAACAATCTCGCCAACCTTAATACCGCTGGCTTTAAAGGCGACAACGTTTCGTTTACGTTGCTTGAGCCCGAGCCTGAAAAAAACTATCAAGATCCAATTCCTCCCGCCAACTACAAGGTCAACTTTGAAGATCTGATGCCATTGCGCGGCAATGAAATGTCATACGTGGGTGTGGCTTCTATTGAACGTGATACGACGCAAGGCCCCGCGGTCATGACGCAAAATTCATTGGACCTCATGCTCGAGGGCGATGGGTACTTTGCGGTGAATACTCCCGAAGGAACGCGTTATACACGCGCGGGCGATCTGACTTTGAATGCCGATGGCGCATTGATTACAAAATCAGGACATCCCGTTATGGGCGACAAAGGCGCTATTTATGTACGCGGTAACGACTTCGAAGTTAACCAGCGTGGTGAAGTTTATCAGGATGGCCAATTGATCGACCGCATGCAGGTATTCCAATTCGCGGACGAAAAGCAATTAGAGCGCGTGGGCGGTAACTACTATTTCTTTGATGGGGACGTAGCTGACGTTAAGCGTCTCGACTTCCCAGGCGTGCGCCAAGGATATGTGGAAGGCTCCAACGTCAATGCCATGAAAAATCTTACGGCGATGATCATTGCTCATCGCTCTTATGAAGCCTATCAAAAGGCTGTTTCTAACTACGACCAGATGATGGACAAATCGTCCAACTCCATCGGCGTCGTCAGAGCTTAATTTAAATCGAAATCATTATTAATTTAATGGAAAGGCTAGTGTCATGATGCGATCACTTTTTACCGCTGCGACGGGTATGGAGTCTCAGCAGATCACCATAGACACCATCGCCAACAACATGGCGAACGTTAACACGACCGCCTTCAAGCGTTCACGCGCGAACTTTAACGATCTTCTCTATCAGACGCTGCGGGCTCCTGGGCAAAACGCGACAGCTGGAACCGTCGTGCCAAGCGGTGTGCAGATCGGTGGTGGTTCACGTGTGGCATCCGTCGAAAAGATGTTTAGCGAAGGTGCTATTCGCATCACCAATAAAAGCACCGATCTTATGATTGAAGGTGAAGGCTTCTTCCGTATTCAGAAAGACGATGGTTCCATCGCCTATTCTCGCGATGGTAGCTTTCGCGTTGATGCGAACGGTCGTGTTGTAAACAATGACGGTTTCCCCGTTGTGCCGGAAATCGTTGTTCCGCCTGGTGTGACTCATGACAAAGTTCAATTCGGTCTAGACGGTACTGTGAGTGTCCGTATCGGTGAAGAGTCTCAAGAAATTGGCCAAATTCAGTTGGCTAACTTCATTAACCCGACAGGCTTGGAGTCGTTAGGTAGAAACCTTTACAGTGCTACCGCGGCGAGTGGTGAAGCTGTCATTGGTACGCCAAACGGCCAAGGATTTGGCCGCATCGCACAAGGTCAACTTGAAGCTTCCAACGTCAACATCGTGGAAGAAATGGTTAACATGATCACGGGGCAACGAGCCTATGAAATCAACTCCAAGGTAATTCAAACGAGTGATCAGATGCTGCAACAAACCAACAACGTTCGCTAATAGATAACTCCAATGCTTAGGCGCTGGCTCATCAGTCTTGTTAAGACTTTCATGCACACAGGTTCCATTGCGAGCCTGTGTGTCGTGCTTTTTTGCGCATCTGATTGTTATGCCGTGGATGAGATTCAAAGTATTTACGGGGTCGATGAAGAGACTGAAAAGGCACCGCAAAAAGCGCCGGCCGCACCTATCGTTATCACGGTGAAGCCAAACGCCAGTGTTGTGAAAGAACGCGTTTACCTTGGCGATGTCATGACGTGCGGCGGTGATGTTGAAGTCTGTCAATCTGTTGTTGGCATCGTTCTTATGCCAAGCCCCGAGCCTGGTCGTATGGCAACTCTTACGGTTCACGATCTTAAAACCATCTTGGCCAGCGAGCTTCCAGAAACAGCATATACACTTGTGGGTCAGGGTATTGTTCGCGTTACGAGTGAAGAACAAGATGTTGACGCTCAGACCATTACTGATGAACTTCAAAAACGTGTCGCTGAAATCAACGCATCCCTGTTTCAGGTTGAGGTTCGGTTAGGCAAAGTACAGTTGGCGAGAAAGATGAAACTGCGTCCGGGAAATTTTTCGATCCGTTTTCCACAACTGAGTGCCGAAAATATCCGCGCCAATGATGATTGGATTCAGGCGAACCTTAATGGCTTCGTGCGCATTGACGTTGAGATCGGGAATGAGAGTGAAGGAAAAGTTCAGGCATTCCCCGTTAGAACAAGGTTTGAAATCTTTCGCCAATATCCGGTCGCAGCCAGAAGTCTAAAAAAAGGCGACATGCTGAAGAAATCCGACTTCAACATGGAAGCGCGAAAAGTGTCAGCGTTGTCAAAAAGCTGGGTGGAGAGCCCAGTACACTTGGAAGGACACGTCTTGAAAAGCGATGTCGCCGTGGGCGAAGTTCCCCGTCTTGGTCAACTGGGTAATGTGTATCTTGTGCAACGGGGGAGCGAGGTAGCACTGCGCATTCACAGCGGTGGAATTGTCATTCAAGGAAAGGGCAAAGCCCTCATGCGAGGGGGCATGGGCGAGAAGATTGATGTTGTCTACGGCACGACAAAGAAAAAACTCAGCGGCAAAATTGTTGGTGAGTCCATGGTAGAGGTGAAATTGTGATGGCATCCCTTAAAAATCTGGCGACGCTTTTCGGTGTGTTGCTGATTTCTGGTTGTGCGACGGATATGATTCCCGTCAAAACGAGACCTTTAAGCGGCCCGGGCGAACTCCAAGTTCATAGCCGACCTCTGATTGATGAGTCAAAGCCCGATGACATCTACGGCCGTAAGCGCGACATTAACATCGTTCCCAAGAGCGGCCCGTCTGAGACTGGTTCGTTGTACCGGCTCGGTGATCATCGTAATCAACTTTTCACTGAACAAGAAATCGGTGTTGGTAGCTTTGTGGACGTAGGTGTGAAGGTTAATCGTCAAAGTGGCCAGGAGGGCGCCGGTAACAACGCCGGTGCTGGAGCACCGTCTCCCGCGGCCGGTGCGACCGCCGGTCAAGGCAATACCGAGGAAGATCTCACCAAGGCTCTTCCCAATCTTGCGCCCGCTGAAGCCAATCCGCACGTGATTAAAAAATTTCCGATGCGCATCACCGCCGTGTTGGATAACGGTGATTTTCTTGCTTTATATTCACGCACGTCAAAAACGAAAGACGAAGCTCATCAGCTAAACGTTAAAGCCCGCATTCCCGCACAAGCCATGAACCGCAAAGAGCCTCTGACCACGGACGATCTTTTGGATGTGGAGTGGATGGAAAGCCGCGATGGTGATCTCGTGGAACGACAATCTTCCGGTTGGGAGGATGAATACACGCTCCGTATGAGCGGCTTTAACGAAGCGCGATCAAGGATGGCGGTTGAGCTGGAAGACAAGCGTAAGCAGTTGGAAGGAGTTAAGAAACAACTTCAAACACGCATTGAAACCTTAGGATCCGAACGCCGAGGTGTTTCGAAAGAACGTGATCGTCTCGCGAAAGAAAAGACGGCGCTCGAGCAGAAGGAAAAAGAATTAGGTGTGAAGGTCTCCACTCTTGAAGACAAAGTCAAAGAGCAAGAAGAGATCATAAAAGATATGCAGAGCAAAGAAAAGCAAGCCGACGCGCCGGTAAAGGAGTAGCCGATATGAGACGCCTTCTTATTATCATTGCTTTGGTGGTGGCGAACTTTGTTTTTGCTTCGGATGTTTTTGCGCAGAAAGCCCGTATTCGTGACTTGGTGAATGTGCGGGGAAATAGATCCAATCAACTGATCGGCTTTGGTTTGGTGGTGGGGCTCGCTGGCACCGGTGATTCCAAAAAGTCTCTCGCGACGAACAAAGCCGTGGCAAATCTTATGACTCGCATGGGCATTAAATCAGGTCCAGAAGATGTCCTTTCACAAAGTGTCGCAGCTGTTATCGTTACTGCGGAGCTCCCTGCGTTCGCACGTAACGGCGATCGTTTTGACGTAAAAGTTTCCGTGATTGGGGATGCGAAAAGCATTGCTGGTGGAAACCTTTTGCAAACGCCGTTGAAGGCAGGTGATGGCCAAGTCTATGGCGTGGCCCAAGGAACCGTTGTAACTGGAATGCCGAATGGATCTAGTAAACAGGTTCTTACCACGGCTCTCGTTCCCGCGAGTGGCGTTGTCGAAAGAGAGTTTATTCCTCAACTTGCTAGCAACAATACGATCGAGTTGAGTCTTAAGGCTCCTGATTTCACTACGAACAATCGTGTGGCCGAGCGCATCAATGAGCAGTACAAGGGGTTTTTCGCGGAATCCGCTGACCCCTCAACCATTCGCGTGAACGTCCCAAGTCAATTTCAAGATCGCTTGATTGAATTCGTTGCGGAAATTGAGCAGCTTGAAGTTGAGGCCAGTAGCCGAGCGGTTGTTGTCTTGAATGAAAGAACGGGGACCGTCGTTATGGGCGGTCAGGTAGCCATCGGCGCCATCGTTGTTTCTCATGGCGACCTCAGCATTCAGGTTAACGCGGGTAAGGACAGCAAGGCTTCCAACCAGACTGTCGTGAATGTTGGTGGCGCGACTATCGGTGAGTTAGTCAATAGCCTCAATGCCTTAGGGTTAAAACCATCGGATTTGGTGGGCATTGTTCAGGCCATTCACGCGGCAGGTGCCTTGCGAGCGGATCTTAAGTTCCTGTAAAGATCCAGGGGGGACGAGAAAGTGAAAATCGATCCAAAATCGGCGTTGGACTTTTCGCAAAGTACAATCACTTTTGCGAAGGACAATCAGCAGCTGGGTGCGAAGGCGGGGTTAAACGAAGCCGAGATCCGCAAAGTTGCTCAGGACTTCGAGTCCTTGTTTATGGAAATTGTGTTAAAATCGATGAGGAGCACAGTCTCAAAGTCCGGCCTCGTCGATGGCGGTAACGGCGAAGATATTTTTCGCGGCATGCTCGATAGCGAGTATGCGAAGTCTATGTCCTCTCAAGGAACAAGCGGTCTCGCAGACTCTATCGCGCATCAGATGATGAATCTCGTGAATCAGCAAGCTGAGAAAATTACAGTCCGCGAAGGACAATCGGCTTATCGTCCAAAATAGTTTAGTTTTTACTCACCAGAGTGCGATGAAGTTCGCCATGAAAGGAGTAAGGGATGGATACAAAACGCGTTGGTACGCCCGGCACTTCGGCGGCGTCACAGTTAGATCGTCCCACAGACGTTCGTCAAACTGATGGCGTCCAAAAAAGTACGCAAAAAAAAGGCGCGAAAGGCACTCAGAAAAGTGACTTTGACGTTGCCCTTTCACCGCAAGCGCGAGAAATGGCTGACGCGCGTGAAAAGGCCATGCAAATTGCAAAAGCTACTTCCCCTGTTCGCGAAGATCGCGTCGCGGAACTAAAGCAAAAAATTCAGAACGGAACCTACCAAATTGATAGCGACAAGATTGCTGATGGCATCATGCGCGAAGCCGTTTTGGACCAGCTTGCAAACATGCCGGACGAATAGCCAATTCTCTAGTTCATCACTAAGAGGCATCTATGAGCGCGCAAAAACAGCTTGAGGCTGCCATTGAAAAGGCCACAAGTTTGAAGCAGGACTTAGAGGGTCTTGTGGCGGCTTTTGACCGTTTGGTTCCGATTATAGACAAGGAACATGCGGCTATTAAAGCATCCAAGCTCAATGAGCTAGAGTGGCTCACCGGGGAAAAAGAAAGACTCGGGCAAGTTATCTCCAGTCATTCTGAATCGATCCTTAGAGTCGCGGAAGATTTGCGCTGTCTTTATAAAAACGTCGTCGCCGATGCTCATACTGAAAAAGGCGCGGGGATGAAAGAGTGCTTGCATTGGCTCAAGGAAATCCGCGAGGCATTGGGGCAAGATGGCCTTGCGACGCAGGTATTGACTCATCTCGAACAGAAACTTGAAAAAGTTTATCTCGATCTGACAAGTAAAAAGCAGGCGTCGCAAGGAAAGATTCAGATCAACACTCATCTCACTCGTGAGTTGTTGCATCGCCACAGAGAAAATATTCGTCTGATTCAAGAAATGGTTGCTGAAGCCAACTCCACCTATAGCCCATCGGGAACGACCCGTGCCCAAGAGCCGCGGAGCGTTTTGACCGTCAAGGCGTAAAAGATGACAGGTCTCTACCATACTTTAAATGTTGGTGCGGAATCGTTGTATAACACTCGGCAGGGTGTGGATACGGCGGGGCATAATATTGCCAACGCACAAACGGAGGGATATTCGCGTCAGCGCGTAAACCTCACGTCACGTGAACCGTCGGAGACGCGTGGCGTTATTATTGGTAATGGATCTTACATCGAAAATATTTCCCGAGCTCATGACAGCTATCTCGAAAAACATCTGAATCTAGCAAACCAATCCAACGGTGAAACGGCGGCACGTTTCGAGGCCCTCAAGGGGATGGAAGGTATCTTTAGTCCCGAGCTAAACGCTAGCGTGAGTGATGAGTTATCTTCCTTTTTTAACGCCATTCAGGACCTCTCAAACTTTCCTGAAGAGCTGGCTGTTCGAACCCATGTGCGCGAGGCCGCGGGGAATCTCGCGGGAGCGTTCAAGCGCGTGGATTCAAGTCTCATGGAGCAGCGACGCGATTTAAACGGACGCGTCATCGGGGAAGTCGGTGAGATCAATCAGATCATTCAACAAATTGCCAAACTGAATATCGATATCGGCAGTCTTGAAGGTGGGCAGGCACAAAAGGCAAACGACCTTCGTGACAAGCAGGATCTCTTGTTGCGTGACCTTAACGGACGTATTGAAATTAATTATTATCGCAGCGACAGCGACATGCTTGTCGTTCGTGGTCCCCAAGAAACTCTTCTGGTGGATCGCAAGGAAGCGGCGAAGCTAGACGTTCACGCGCGAGCGGATGATGCCGGTATGGTGGACGTTGTTGTCATATCCTCCGACGGCAATCGTTTTGCCAATATTACGAAAGCAAACGATAAAGGTCGTCTTAAAGGATTGATCGATATCCGTGATGACGTTATTCCGAATTTAACACAGCGGAATAATGAAATGGCGAAAACCTTGGCGGAAAACTTTAATGCGATTCACCGCGAAGGTTTCGGTTTGAACAAATACAAGGGAACCATAGGGCGCGATTTTTTCGCCATATCGGATGATACCAATCAGGCGGCGCACTCGTTGCAAGTCGCGCAGCACATTGCGGAAGATACCGATGCGATATCTATCGCCGCCACTCCCAACGCGCCTGGTGATAACGTGATCGCCAATGAGTTATTGCGCCTTCAATCAGCAAAACTCATGGGCGGAAAAGCAAATCTCAATGAATATTATGCGGATTATGTGGGTGTCTTTGGTTTAGAGATTATCCGCGCCGACCATGAAAAGCAGGCACAGGATATCCTTATCAGCGACTTGAAAGCACGACGTGAAGCCGTCTCGGGTGTCTCGATGGACGAAGAAGCGATGAACCTGATGCGCTGGCAGTCGAACTTCACGGCGTCTTCACGTGTTATTACGACAGTGGACGAAATGCTTGAGACCGTACTAAGCCTAAAACGGTAACATGGAAATAGGGCATGCGAATTTCTGACAGACATCGCTATGACATCACCGGCACTCGTATCGAGAACGCCAAGAGTGACAACGCGAAAATGTTGGAGACTCTTTCGACACAAAAGCGCATTAACAAAGTTAGTGACGATCCCATCGCCGTGTCTCAGGTTCTTCGTTATAAAGACCGTGTTGCAAAGCTACGTCAGTTTCAAAAAAATGCTGACTATTCCAAAGGGTATATTGAGACAACGGAAACGGCGATTTCCAGTATTCATGATTTTTTGATTCGCGCTAAAGAGCTCTCTGTTGCTATGGCCAATAGTACCTATGGCCCAGATAGCCGCGACGCGACCGCGCGGGAGATTAATGAAATCATCAACGCGGTTGTTAATATTGGTAACACTACTTACGGAAACAAATACGTATTCGGCGGATTCCGTACACAAACGCCACCACTTTCCGCGGATGGACAGTTTGTCGGTGATGATGGCGCAATCTTCATGCAGTTGGATGAAGATTTTTATCAGCAGGTTAATCTACAGGCGCGTTATCTCTTTGAGGCCGGCCCTGAAGAACAGCAACAAGGCCATTTTAATCTCATCGATACCCTTTCCATGCTTTACGACGGACTGACATCGGATGACATGGATACGATTCATAAGTCGATGGATGAACTGGATCATCAATTGAAGAAAGCTTCCACCTTCCAGGCGACACTCGGCGCGATTCACAATGCGATCGGTAATTCGAGTAAAAAGCTGGAGTTGGGCGAGGAGCTGACGACGGAGAATATGTCGAAGCTGGAAGATGCTGACATCTATAAAGCGTCGTCTGACTTTAAACGAACAGAAACGGTTTTGCAGAGTTCGCTCATGGCTTCTAACAAGCTCTTGCAGCCTTCTCTTCTGAACTTCTTACAATAACGTCGCGCGGAGCTCGACGACGAAAAAAATTCCATGAGGGAGACGTGCCCGTCACCAAGGAGGGTTAAGGGTGCTGGTATTGACAAGGAAAGTCGGTGAAGGGATCGCCATTGGCGATGACATCAAAGTCATCGTCATGCAGATCAAGGGAAAGCAGGTTCGCCTCGGTGTAAGAGCGAGCGCCAATACGATTGTGCACCGTGAAGAGGTGTATCAGCGTATCCAAGAGGAAAACAAAGAAGCAGCACAGGCGCAGCCAGTTTCGCTTGAGCAGGTTTCCGGTATGTTGGGTAAAAAGGAAAAAGACGAAGGAAAAACCCCGTTTAGACGCCAGGTTCGGGCTCCAAAGAAAGTCGAATCGGACGAAGAGTGAGGGTAGTTTCGTAGGACTAAACTCCTAGCCTGTCGGGATAAAAATCACGTGAAGCAGGAGTTGATTGCTGTGAAAGTCCTAGGTTAGAATAATTCAGATACTCCAAGAACCCAAAAATAGATCGTGGCCGCGTCGATGCATTGATGTGTCGCGCCTGTTTGCGAAGGAGACATGCCTTGATCAAGGTGAAGACAACCAGATTTGGTGAAATTGAGGTCAAGGAAAAGGATGTTATCGAGCTCCCCTCTGGCTTGATTGGCTTCCCAGAGCTCAAAAAATACGTTCTTCTGGATCATGACAAAGAATCGCCATTCAAATGGATGCAGTCTTTGGACGATGGCGCCATTGCTTTTGTTCTCATTAATCCACTTCTGTTCCGTCCCGACTATACGGTTGAGGTGAGCGAGGCTGAAGTTTCTGATCTGACGATTGAAGACGAGAAGGACGCCATCATTTCCGTTATCGTCACCATGCCGAGCAATCCACAGAATATGACGGCAAACTTGAAAGCCCCCTTGGTTTTCAATTTGAAAAACCGCAAAGGCAAACAAGTCATCCTTAACAACCCTGAATACACAACGCGCCATAACATCATGGATGAAGTTAAAAAGCGCAGCGCTCAGGTCGATGCCGCCACCTTGAACGATGTCATTGAGAAAGCAAAAGATGTCGCGGGTGAGCAGGTAGCTGAAGCAAAAAATTCAAAAAAATAAGACGCAAAAGAGCCCCTACTGAAGGGGCTCTTGTTTTTCTCCCGTATTCCAATTCACCCGTCTGCCAATCACCGATTCCAGCCAAGTCAAATAAAGCCGTTCGATGTGGTTGAATGTTGAATGAGGCCTTCGTGTATACAGGCGATGCGCGCCTATTTTCGCGATGGGCACGAGGCCACGGACTGTTGAGCAGACAAAGGCCTCATCAAAGCGAGCTAGTTCTGCCGCGTCCACAATGCGTTCCGTGACGGGAATGCCACTCTTCTGCAGAAGAGTGATGATGCGTGAACGTGTGATTCCAAGAAGCAATCCGCTCTCGGCGCTGGGCGTTGCGACCTCAAGCAGGTCACCGTCCCGTCCCAAAAAGAAAATATTGGCGGTAGCCGCCTCGGTCACCTCGTCGGCGCCGTTGATCCAGAGGATATCGTCAAAGCCTGCATCGGCCGCATCCTGGAGCGCAATGATGCTTGGTAGGTAGTTAACCGTTTTCGATGTGGCTCCCCGCGGTGTGGTGTCTTGTTGAGTCGGCTTTAGGGCGAGACCTGTATCGTACACGGACTTATGTTCGATTTTCGCGGGATAACAGAATATGACTTTCCGCGGCGATGCCTTGTCGGGAGCTTTGAGTGAGAATCCGTCGCCCCGGGTGATCATCAGGCGCAGAGCGGATTTTGGCTTGCGGAGCTGATGCACCAAGCGCTTTAGCTCCGCCTCCATCTCCGCATCACTCCAGGGTATCGGCATGCGCAGCTTCTGGGCGGAGCGGCGTAAGCGCGCAAAATGATCGGGCATATCAAGAATCTGCTCGCCGAAAGCCACTAAGGTTTCGAAGATGCAGTCGGCATATAAGAAGCTGCGGTCCATCGCCGGGACAACGGCCTCAGCCATGCCGGTGATTTTTCCATCAATCGAAACGAGACCTTCCATAAAAACCTTGATACCAACATAGTCAAATGTTAAATACGGCGGGCATTTTTAACAAATTCTAAGACCGAATCCCATAGACAATATGCGTTTTTTTGTAAAGATTTCGGAGAGTTCAACTCTATGCAAGTCATATCGTCCCAGGAACCAAAAGTCCATTTGATTTCTTTAGGTTGTGCGCGTAACCGCGTTGACTCGGAGGTCATGCTCGGCTCACTTATTCAAAAGGGCTGGCAAATAACGGAAGTTGCTGAAGAAGCAGACGCGATCGTCGTGAATACGTGCGGATTTATTCAGTCCGCCAAAGAAGAGAGTATCGATACCATTCTCACCGCGGCCGAATTGAAGAAGCAATCTCCCCACATGAAGCTTGTTGTGACGGGCTGTTTGACGCAGCGCTACAAAATGCAACTGGCAAAGGGTCTTCCCGAGGTTGATCTTTTTGTCGGTACGGACGAGTTTCCCCGGCTCCCTGAATTTCTCGAAAAGACACCCGAGTCCGGAAAAATTTTCGCGAAGCGAACCAACTACCTTTATTCCGGTGAGTTGCCGAAGAAGAATACCCTCGCGCGCATGAGTGCGTATGTGAAGGTGGCTGAAGGCTGCCAGCATAACTGCGCATTCTGCATTATTCCGGCCATTCGTGGGCGCTTGCGTTCGCGTCCTATTGATAGTGTTGTTCGTGAAGTTGAAAAACTCGCCGCTGAAGGCGTCGTTGAGATCAACTTGATCGCGCAAGATCTCGCGGCTTACGGTCGTGACTTTAAGGAAAGCGAAGTTGTCGGCTTGCTCGACCTTCTAAAGGCCTTGGTGAAAGTGGAGGGTATCCAATGGATCCGTCCTTTGTATGTTTATCCAGAAAATATCAGCGAAGAGTTTATTCAGTTTTTCGCGGATGAACCTAAACTTGTGAAGTACCTTGATATCCCCGTGCAGCATGCGAGTGATGCGGTTTTGAGTCGCATGAACCGTCAAGTGACGCAGGCTGAATTGCGCCATACCATCCATACGCTGCGCCAGCGTATTCCCGAGGTAGCGATTCGTACTTCAGTGATGGTTGGATTTCCTGGCGAGACGGAAGAAGAGTTCAACGAGCTCAAGTCATTTGTGGAAGAAATGCGCTTTGATCATCTCGGATGTTTCTCTTACTCGCAGGAAGAAGGAACTGTCGCGGGTCGTATGAAGGATCAAATCGATGAGGACGTGAAAACGCGTCGTCTCGAAGAAATCATGCTTCTGCAAAAAGATATCTCTCGTGACAATCTTGAGAATAAAGTCGGTCAAAAGTTTCCGGTTCTCGTCACAGGGCTTTCTTCTGAAACGGACCTTCTTTTTGAGGGACGTCTTTCAACACAGGCCCCCGAAGTAGACGGTATCGTCTACATCAATGACGGTAAGCCTGTGCCAGGAAAAATCCAGTTGGTTGAGATTACCGAAGCCCATGATTACGATCTTGTTGGTCGCATCACTGAGTACGATGCGTAAAGCATAGAGATGAGAGTATGACTGCTAAGTTAACTCGCGAGCCTGAATACATTTACAGTGAAGAACAAGTCTGTGAAAAAAGCGCGCGGGCGCGTGCTTTTTTGACGAGCCGGCAAGAAGGAAATGCCGCGGTCGACAAAGCCGATAATTCCTTGATCAAACGTTTTTACAATGTGGATCACAACGCTTACCTCGACGGCGCTTTGCCAGCTCAGCAAAAAGAATTGATGGGATTGGTTGGGTCGTTAGTTTTGCGATGTGACGATTGTGTCTACTATCACATCATTCAAGCTTTTCGTCTCGGTGCGGAAAAAAATATGCAAATTGAGGCGATGAATATCGGAATGGTAATCGGTGGAACTATCACCATTCCGCATATGCGACGTGCTTATCTTTTGCTGGATGAGTTGTATAATTAGAACTGCATCAACGTCATGCTTCCAGCCACCCCTGTGAGGCTTTTCGACTGGCGATCGATAACGGGGCTGATTGTGAGCTGATTGGTTCGGGAGTTCTCACTCACCAACTGCTCATCTAAAGATGGCATACGATTCTCAACCAGCGTCGGTGCAAAAATGATGTAGGAACCGAGAAGGCTGCCACCGATGAATCCAAGCGACGCACCAACGGCCACATAGCGAAGATGACGCTCGGGATTGCCGCTGAAACTCAGTGCGGCCGCGCCCAAAGCCGCGCCGAATGCCGTTGCGTAACCCGCGGTGATAAAGAGATCTTGGAAGCGCTGTTCAGTCGAATCGGCCTTTAACTGCTTAGGAAAAAGAGTCGTCATTAACAGTGCGGCGGAAACAAAAAGGGTTTTCGCTTTCATGCGTCACTCACTCAGTTGAGTTGGATTGAAAATTGCTTTCACTATACTGACAAGCCTCCGGCAATACAACCGGCGAATCGTCTTGACAAAGAGGGACCCTTGGCATATCCAAAAAACTATGAAAAAATCGTAGTCAGCTTTTTGCTGGAGCGTATCTGAGGTCCCAGCTAAATCCCCAAAAAAGCTCGTTCCGTTAAAAATAAAAAAACTTTTAAGTAGGTAACTCGAAATATTTTTGGAACATATTCCGTCCCATTTAACACCCACCTTTCAGAACCAATTAAAGTGATCTAGCCGATGACAGTGAACAAGGAAACAGCGAAAGAAAAAGACGCAAAAGAAGCCGCCGCAAAGGAAGGCAAAGCCCCACGCCGTCAACACCACAAAGGTAAAGGCAACGGAGGCAATGGCGTCAGCGATGCAGTCATGACTAGCGAGGGAGTAGCGGAGAATCCGGACGCGCCCCATATCAATCTGAAAGAGCTTAAAGATCGTAAAATTGCCGATCTCAATAAATTCGCACGCGAGTTGGGCATTGAGGGCTCAAGCAGCCTGCGTAAGCAGGAACTGATCTTTGCCATCCTCCAAGGCCAAGCTGAACGAGGCGGCGTCATTTACGGTGAAGGCGTCCTCGAAACCCTTCCAGACGGTTTCGGCTTCCTTCGCGCACCTGATTATAACTACCTTCCAGGTCCCGACGATATTTACGTATCCCCGTCACAGATTCGTCGCTTCAACCTGCGGACGGGCGACACCGTATCTGGTCAGATTCGTCCACCGAAGGATAGCGAGCGTTATTTCGCCCTCCTCAAGGTTGAATCCGTTAACGGTGAGCCGCCCGAGCTTGGTTTCGATAAGATCCTGTTCGATAACTTAACCCCGCTTTACCCCATGCAAAAGTTCCGCATGGAAGTGAATGCTACGGATTACTCCACGCGTATTATCGACATCATGTGCCCGATCGGAAAAGGCCAGCGCGCTCTTATCGTTGCGCCACCGCGAACAGGTCAGAAGGTGTTAATGCAGAACATCGCGCACTCGATCGCGAAAAATCACCCTGAAGCCGTTCTGATTGTTCTCTTGATTGACGAGCGCCCGGAAGAGGTGACGGACATGGAGCGTTCCGTCCGTGGTGAAGTTATCAGCTCAACATTCGATGAACCTGCGCAGCGCCACGTGCAAGTTGCTGAAATGGTAATTGAAAAAGCGAAACGCTTGGTCGAGCATAAGCATGACGTGGTCATTCTTCTCGACTCTATCACCCGTTTGGCTCGTGCCTATAACTCGGTTGTACCGCCCTCCGGTAAGATCCTTTCCGGTGGTGTTGACTCCAACGCCCTCCATAAGCCGAAGCGCTTCTTCGGTGCGGCCCGTAACATCGAGGACGGCGGTTCTTTGACCATTATCGCCACCGCCCTGATCGATACCGGCTCCCGTATGGACGAGGTTATCTTTGAAGAGTTTAAAGGTACCGGTAACATGGAGCTCGTTCTCGACCGTAAGTTGGCGGAAAGACGAATCTTCCCGGCAATGGACATCAACAAGTCCGGAACCCGTAAAGAAGAACTTCTCTTGCCAAAAGACGTATTAAATCGTATGTGGATTCTTCGCAAATTGCTTCACCCGCTCAATACGGTTGATGCGATGGACTTCATCCTTAACAAGATGGAAAAAACTGAAACAAACGACGAGTTCTTAGCGTCGATGAATGGATAAATAAGGAAGGCGTGAGATCATGAAAGCAGAGATTCATCCCGAATATAAAGTTGCCTCAGTAATTTGTGCATGCGGCAACACATTTGAGACCCGCTCAACGCGCGGCGAAATTCGTGTTGAGATTTGCAGCAGCTGCCATCCTTTCTTTACAGGAAAGCAGAAGCTCATCGACACAGCTGGTCGCATTGAGAAGTTCCGTAAGAAATACGCAACGAAGTAAGTTTCCAAAGGCTGCGTGATAGTTCGTAAAGAACTATCACGCAGCCTTTTCCTATTCCTGCGATTATTTTTCCGTCCTAAACAAACGCTGAGCCTGATGCAGGTGAGCCATGTTTGATAAATTAGAATCTGTAGAATTACGTTTCATCGAAATCGAAAACCGTTTGTCCCAAGGTGGGCTGAATGGTGCTGAGACGACCAAGCTTGTTAAAGAGCGTGGTTCGATGGAGGAGCTCGTTGAAGCGTACCGTGAGTATAAAAAGCTTCTGAAGAATCGTGATGACGCGAAGCTGATGCTTGAAGAAGACAGTGACGCGGAACTTCGCGCCATGGCAAAAGAAGAGCTTACCGGCCTCGACGAAGCCATCACCGATGCTGAAAAACAACTCCAAGTCCTGACTCTCCCTAAAGATCCGAACGACGATAAGAACGTTTTGGTCGAAGTGCGTGCGGGAACCGGTGGTGAAGAAGCCGCATTGTTCGCTGCTGACCTTGTGCGTATGTATTCGCGCTATGCGGAGCGAGCGGGCTGGCGCGTTGAATTCGTGAGTTCGACTGAATCTTCGCACGGGGGGTATCGTGAAGCGATCCTTCTGATTCAGGGCAATAAAGTTTATAGCAAAATGAAATTTGAGAGCGGGACGCATCGCGTACAGCGTGTTCCCGAAACGGAAGCACAAGGACGCGTTCACACGAGTGCGGTAACTGTTGCTATCCTTCCCGAAGCGGACGACGTCGAAGAAGTCGTGATCAATCCGAAAGACCTCGATGTTAGTACCATGCGTTCATCCGGTGCGGGTGGTCAGCACGTTAACAAAACAGACTCAGCGATTCGTATTGTGCACATTCCGAGCGGTATCGTGGTTGAATGTCAACAAGAGCGTTCGCAGCACAAAAACCGTGACAAGGCGATGAAGATCCTGAAGGCGAAGCTTTTTGAAGAAGAGCGCCGTAAGCAAGAAGAAGCCATGAGCGCGGACCGCAAGGAACAGGTCGGCAGTGGTGATCGCAGTGAAAAAATTCGTACGTACAACTTTCCGCAAGGTCGTATGACGGATCATCGCATCAACCTTTCTCTCTACAAGCTGCAAGAAATCATGGATGGCGATATCGCGGAAGTTCTCGACGCGTT
Organism: uncultured Oligoflexales bacterium; assembly: GCA_964404325.1. Taxonomy (GTDB): domain Bacteria; phylum Bdellovibrionota_B; class Oligoflexia; order Oligoflexales; family Oligoflexaceae; genus CAYOJQ01. Next base: position 16,289 of record CAYOJQ010000035.1, on the reverse strand, counting down.
GGCCACCAATCATCAAACTGAGCTTATCAAGCAGTCCATGGGTCAGAGCTATGTCATTGCTTGATGACGATCGTGCTTGGACGGTGCGTCATGCGCTTCGTTCAAGCATCGCTTTTCTAAACGAAAAAGCTGCCTCCGATACGCCCCGCCTCGATACAGAAATTCTCCTTTGCCATTTGCTTCAATGCTCAACGATTGATCTCATTAAGCGGGATGATGCTGTTTTGAGCGCGGCCCAGAGAGAAACCCTTATCGGTTGGCTCAAGCGCAGGGCAAGCCACGAGCCCGTTGCCTATATCATTGGCGAAAAAGAATTTTACGGACGTGTCTTTAAGGTGTCTCCCGCCGTCCTTATTCCACGGCCGGACACGGAGCTCCTTATTGAAAAGGTTTTGGGTTTTGTGAAAGCCAGAGTCAACCCGACCATTGTCGACCTGGGCGCTGGTTCCGGCTGTATTGCCGTGACGCTTCAGTGTGAACTTCCAGATGCCCGTGTCATCGGTGTTGAGAAAGATGCGGAAGCCTTCCGTGTGGCGAAAGAAAACGCCGTAACCCATGCGCCATCATTGCATCTAGAGCAGGGTGATATGCTCATGCCTGCTTTTTGGGAGCAGTTACCTCTTTGTGATGTGATTGTTTCAAATCCGCCCTACATCGCGTTCAATGAAAAGCAAGATCTCAGCTCGGGGGTAGTCGACTTCGAGCCTCATTTGGCACTGTTTGCCCCAACAGGCCTGGAGTTCTACAAAGCAATTGCCCAAAATGCGGCGAACCGCATAAAATCAGATGGGAAAATATTTGTCGAGATTGGTTTTTCACAAAAAGATGCGGTTGCCGCAATATTTTCTTCCGCAGGCTTTCGTAAGACGGAAGTGTTTTTCGATCTATCTGGTCATGCACGAGTTGTAGCAGCGTCTCGTTCATAAAATTCACCTTGGGGGTGAGGGTGGCTCTGGTGAGGGAACAATACGCGGATTGGCAGACAATACGTCGGCTGGTCGCCTTTAGTGGTTTTCTTGCTCTGGGATTTACCTTCGGCGCCATTGTCTATCAGGCGTTGATGCTTTCTCTGAGTGTCAGCTTGTTTTTGACTTATCTCTTGGCGCCGCTTGTGGACCGCCTTTCATCGCGTCGCCCTGAACTCCGTGCCTACTTTTGTCTCGCCATCATCATGATGCTTATTGCGTTACTCATCGTTGTGATCGCCGCTGTTGTGCCGCAGATTTACACGCAGCTTTTGGAAATCTCGAAGGTATTTCCGCGCGCGGTTGAATACATGATGGGCCGTTTTGAGCCTCTGCGAAATCTCATCTTATCGACGGGGTTTGTGGAGAGTGAGACCATTGATCGTGCTCTTGGCGAATTAAACATCGTAAATCAATTGGCTACCCAAACGCGCGGTTTTGTCGAGAAGCTGTGGGAATCGACTCCTTCGCTTTTCGGTTGGGTGATAAATTTTGCCCTGGTTCCCGTGCTCTTGTTCTTTTTGTTGAACGATTTGCCACGCCTTCGTTCAGGAGCGCAGTTGGTGACGCCGCCGGATCTGCGCAAACCAATGACGGAGTTTCGCGATAAAATCGATGGAACGCTGCGGTCCGTTCTGAAGGGGCAATTGCTGGTGGCGTTAACTCTCGCGTGTCTTTACATGTTCGGGCTTAGCGCTACTGGAATTAGCGGTGGCTTGGCGATTGGTGCGATTGCGGGTATATGCCGCATCGTTCCCTACTTGGATGTTGTGGTGGGGATGTTTCTGAGTCTTGTCGTGATCATCACTCAGCATGGTGGTGTGGGAGAGCTTATCGCCGTTTGTGGTGTTTTTCTCGTGGTGCAGGTGCTTGACGGTATGTTCATCACCCCACGCATTATCGGTGAGCGCGCGGGTCTCCATCCAGGTGTTGTGATTGCTTCGGTGATCGCTTTTGGTGATTGGTTCGGGTTTGTTGGGATCTTAATCGCCGTTCCCGTTGTGGCGATTATTAAGGTCGTGCTCCAGGCTTCTTTGCCTTATTACCGGCTTTCTCATTTTTACCACCAACCGGTTCTGTCTCCGAACCGCGAACAATAAGTACAAAATTTCTTTTTTCAGGGTTAGTCGCGTAGCGGGTTTTAAGATCCCCGAGCTTGCCAAGGCTAAATTCTTCGTCTTCACAGCTGATATTGAAGGACACCAGCGCTTGGCGATCGTTGCCAAGGGCTTCGGCGCAATCTTGTAGTAAGGCGCCTAGGCGGTAAGGTGTATCCAAGATGACAAGGCATTCGGGAGCACGGCGCAGATCTTCGAGCGCTCTTTTTCGCATATCGGATTTTTGCGGCAAAAATCCGACGAAACGAAAGCCATTGCCTAAGAAAGGACAGGCCTGAAGCGCGGCGGTGATGGAGCTGGGGCCTGGCACCACTTCAACTTTTACTTTGTAGCGATACGCTAATTCCAATAATTCGCGGCCTGGGTCGGCCACGACTGGGACTCCTTGATCGCTCATGTAGCAAACAGTTTCGCCGCGGGAGAAGGCATCCTTAACGGCCTCGAGAGTCGCCTCCTGGCGGTGTTCCGACAGCTTCCAATAGTCGCGATGCACACCAGCTGCTTTAAGGGCGGCGCGCGCCGGTCGGTCTTCTTCAAAAACCAGAAGCTGGGCGGTACGCAATGCTTCGAGGCTTCGAAGAGGGGTGTCTTCGGGACGGCCTAAGGTATTTGCGGCCATAATTAAGCGAGCTTTTGGTTGAGAAGGGGCGCTAATTATTAATTTCCTCTCAGAATAAAAGGGGCGCAAGTGCTCTTAACGCCCCGTCTTTTCTGTAAAGTTGGTTGTCGCCAGGGCCTAGCTATGATACTTCAACAACTTCCGGTCAACAAACTGATAGCAGAATCCGGGCGATGAAAGTAGCCGCAGATTCATTGTCGTTGTCATGGAACCCCATAGCATAAACAGCAGGCTCGTGAAGATGATGCCCAAGCAGTTTTCAAATATTCCCGCCCACGTTGCCATCATCATGGATGGAAACGGTCGTTGGGCGCGCCGCTTAAGAATGCCGCGGGTTTTTGGTCACCGTAAGGGGGCCGAAAGGGTCCGTGACGTGGTCGAAGCGTCGGGTGAGTTGGGCGTCAAAGCGCTCACTCTTTATGCTTTCAGTGAGGAAAATTGGGATCGTCCGCAGGACGAGGTCTCAACATTGATGGGGTTGTTAACCACCTACCTCAAAAAAGAAATCAAACACCTTCACGAAAAAAATGTACGCCTTCGCTCGATTGGTAGCATCGATAAGCTGCCGGAAGAGTGTCGCGCGCAGCTTCTTTACGGTGAAGAGCTCACAAGAAATAATACCGGATTGCAACTGACGTTGGCGTTAAGCTACGGCGGTCGTTCAGAACTTGTCGATGCTTGTCGAAAAGTTGCGGCTCGTGTTGCGGCGGGCGAGCTTCGTCCTGAAGACATCACTGACCGAGAGATTGAAAAACATTTGGGTACGGAAGGTTTACCGGAGCCCGATTTATTGATTCGCACCAGTGGCGAGCAGCGCGTTTCTAATTTCTTGTTGTGGCAGATTGCCTACACCGAGTTTTACTTTACGAAAGTACACTGGCCGGATTTCACCAAAGAACATTTCTTCGCGGCCATTGAGGCTTTTCAAGAGAGACAGCGTCGCTTCGGGCGCGTGACTCCCGAAGAAGAGTCCTTTGAGGCCTCTTTTGTTGCCTCTGGCGATGGAAGCGCGACAGGTGAATTGACATGCTAAAGCAGCGGGTTCTTACCGCCGTTATTGGCCTCCCACTCCTACTGGCTCTCCTTCTTTTCGGACCGCCTTGGGCACTTATTCTTGGATTTTTGGTTCTTGTTGGTTTGGCGACTTACGAGACGGCCCACATGCTGGCGCCGCGTCTTGAGTTTATTTTTCGCGAAGGTTCCTTGAAAGAGGGACGCATTGCAACATCCGGAAAATGGGTTGTTGTGGTGGCCGTCGTGCTTTCCTGTTTGATGTTTGTCGTATCCGCGGCGGGATCAGAGATTGCCGGAAAAGGAATCATCGTCGTCTCATTCTTATCGAGTATGCTGCTCGGATATTTCTGTTCACCCGATAACAATCTTGGATTTGGGAGAACAGCGACACTTTTGACCTCGATCAGTTATGGGTTTTTTCCGTGGCTCGCGGTCTGGGGGCTCTTCAAGCTTGGCGATAACTCACGTTATGTTCTACTCCTCCTTGCGATCGTTTGGAGTGGCGACACGGGGGCCTATTTTGGCGGGCGCAGCTTTGGAAAAAGGAAACTAGCGCCGCGAATGTCACCCAATAAAACCGTTGAGGGTGCCATAACAGGGCTCCTTTCCAGTCTCGTTGGTGGGCTTGTTATTAACGCCTGTTATCAGGGAACTCTCGCTGCTTGGCCCACAATAGCTGTGGTAAGCCTTTTAGGGGGCGCTTTGGGGCAGATGGGCGATCTTGTTGAATCTTGTTTTAAGCGCTTTTCTGGCGTTAAGGATTCGGGGGCGATTTTCCCAGGTCATGGTGGAATCCTTGACCGCGTCGATGGCCTTCTCTTTGCAGCCCCTGCCATTTGGTTTATTCTCTATAGTCTCTAACCGAACGACTTAACAAAGGTTGGCACATGGACTTTTTCGCGCACCCCGTGATGGCCGTGATCCTGCTACTTGGCCTCTTGGTGTTTGTGCATGAAGCAGGTCACTTTATCGTCGGCAAGCTGTGCGGTATTGCCGTTGAAATTTTTTCATTGGGCTTCGGGCCTGTTATTTTAAATTTTCAAAGAGGCGAAACAAACTATCGTCTCAGTCTCATTCCTCTCGGTGGGTTCGTTAAATTCTACGGCGCGACACGCAAGGAAGATGTTCCTGAAGAACTGCGCGGCAAAGAATTTTATCGCGCCTCTGTTTGGAAGCGGGCTTTAACCATCCTCGCTGGTCCTTTCGCTAACTTTTTGTTGGCGGTCACCGCTTACACGGGAATGGTCATGGTCGGGATTCCTCAACCGCCGCCACTCGTTGGCGAGATCATGGTGGACAGTCCCGCATCAAGAGCTGGATTTCAATTTCAAGATCGAATCACCGCGATCAACGGAGAACCCGTTGAGACCTGGCGCGATCTGCAAGCCATTATCATGGATTCCCCTGGTAAAGCTTTGGACTTCCAAGTGAAGCGGGGCGAGGAGCAAGTAAAGCTTCACGTTGTTCCCGACAATATTCACGACGCGGATCTTATCGGTAAGAAATTCCGCGGGCAGATTGGTATTTCCCCATCCCTCATTAATTCGTCCATTGCCATCACAAGTCCGGACAGTCCCGCCGCGAAAGCCGGAATTAAGACGGGAGAGCGGATTGTAGGCGTGAAGTTGGGAGATAAAGAATACGAAGTAAAATTTTGGCGCACGTTTGTCGCTCTTGCGCAGCAGGCGCAGCGTGAAGGTGTGAAGTCATTGCCGATCAAAACGCAAGGTGCTGGCAAGGACGCGCCAGTTCACGATGTCGTGCTCGATCTGTCGGGTTGGAAGAATCCCGCCAGCATGAGTGAGCTTGGTCTGACCCACGCGCTTTTGGTGATGGCTCCGGAAAAAATTGCGGAAGCGGCGCCACTTCGTGAAGGCGATCTCATCCTAAAACTGGATAACCATGTGGTAACGGATGCCTTTGATTTTCGCACGGCGATGCTAGCTGTTCAAAAACCAGAGATCCCAGTCACCTTTTTACGAGACGGTCAGGTTTTGATCGAAAACGTAAAAACAAAACCCGTTGATGTGCAAAAAGCTGAAGGACGGGTGACGATGTACACGTTCCCCGGGCAGTTTTTGGGGCAGCTTGAACAACCGGATTTTGTGATTGAGAAACGAAGCAATATCTTCTCGGCGTTTTGGTACGGCGTAAAAGAGACCGGTGTTCAAATCGGAATGATAAGCACGGCTGTCGCGGGTCTTTTTACAGGGGATATGCCTCTCGAGGCTTTGGGTGGTCCGATCTCCATTGCCAAGGTCGCCTCTGATTCCGTGAAGATGGGGTGGATGAGCTTTTTCAGCGCCTTGGGTCTTGTGAGCGTTAACCTCGGCCTTCTCAATCTGTTTCCTATTCCTGTTCTTGACGGCGGACAGCTCGTCTTAGTGGGAGCAGAAGCCATTCGACGTCGCCCTCTGGGTGATCTGGCCATTGAGAATTTCCAGAAGATTGGGTTCGTCATGGTGCTAGCTTTGATCGCGATGGCAACCTATAACGATCTCAGTCGCTTTTGGTCCTCTATGCTGAAAGGGTTTTCTGGGATCTTTCAATGACTAAACTTCTTGTTATTGAAACCGCCTTACGCGGTGCTGCTTTAGCGTTTGTTGAGTGGGAAGAAAACTCACCTCTGTATATCCGCGCGGAAGCCTACTTTACCGAAGCGCACGCGGCGACGGCCGCGCTTCATCATCTTTGGACCAAAATCCAAAACGAGACCCGTTGGTCGATCGAGGATCTTGATGCGGTCGTTGTCGATCGAGGGCCTGGTTCATTTACGGGTGTTAAGGTCGGCATCGCTTTCGCTCAGGCTTTACACTTTGGAACAGGTGACAAGCTTCCTTGCATGGGTGTGAGCGGCCTTTCCGCGCGCGCTCATGGAGAACAAGAACGTCTATTTGTGTTGCCCGCGAATCGCAGTCAGGGCTTCTTTGCCTTAAGACAGCAAGGAAAAGAAAGCTCCTTTCTTGGGCTGATGCAGTTGGACCAAGAGATTGAGTTCTTTACGATCGAGCGTCAACCGCTCGAACGCTCCCAGATCACTCCAAAAAGCATTGCATTACTTCAGAATTGGCCTGAATTTGAAAAAATGGGCGGTGCGTTCGGGTTGAATGCGTCGATCGATGATTCCGAAACAATCTTGAGGCATGCTATACGGCATTTGGCGGAAGAAAGCCGACGCCAGATTAAGTCCGGTGGTGATATTAAAAACCATCCAATTGAACCGCTTTACATCAGTTATTCAGCTCCAGAAGAAAAATTGCTGGCGCAGAAGGCAAAGGAAACGCAATGGCCGAAAAAGTAAAACGCCGAAGAATTGGTGGCGCTGTTTACATCCTTCCTAACCTTATCACCACGGGAAACCTTTTCTTTGGTTTCTTTTCAATGGTGAAAAGCCTTCAGGGGGATTTTACCTGGGCTGCTTCAGCCATCCTTCTCGCCGCGATCTTTGACGTGTTGGACGGGCGTGTTGCGCGTATGACCGGTGGCTCCAGCGAGTTCGGCGTTCAATACGATTCGCTTTGTGATCTTATTTCCTTCGGTCTAGCGCCCGCGATCTTAATGTACCAGGTGGGTCTCCATGAATTGGGGCGTCCCGGCTGGATTATTTGTTTTATGTTCTTGGCGTGCGGTGCGTTGCGTTTAGCTCGATTTAACGTGCAAAGCTCCATCGGGAAGGCTTCCGGGGATTTTACGGGCTTACCAATTCCCATGGCCGCTGGTGTGATTGCCTGCTACGTGGCCGTCTATTCAGATATGCTTAAGTACACGCCTCGACTGCCGTTCTTGGCGGATATCCGCGAGTTCGTAACCAACGACTCCTTTATGCTCATCTTCTTTGCGATTTCGGGCTTTGGCTTGGCTCTGGCCATGGTGAGTAACATCACGTATCGCTCCCATAAGACTCTAAAGATCAACGGCATCAAGCCCTTCAAGTTTTTGGTCGTATTGGTGCTGTTGGTTGGTTTTATTGCCTATGAACCTGAGTTCTTTGGGTTCGTCTTTTTCTTTGGCTACGCGATTAGCGGCCCGATTGAATGGCTCCTTGGTTGGAAAAAGCCCGTTGATGACGATGAAATCTTTGATTCAAACCAGGATGAATTTGCCTCTGGTCACCCAGGGGAAACTTCGGATGAACTGGGGCCTCACTAGCTGCTATACTGGGGACAGGATCATCTAACAAACGAGGCAAACAGTGCGGGCAATTTTCTTCGCTTTGACGGCCGCTTTATGGGGAACATCCTTAGCTAACGGACAAGAAGCAGCGGATTCAAGCTCCGAAACTCAATTGGAAGATTCACCTCAGGCTCCCGAAGAAGCCGCTGTGGGATCGGATCTTGGTAGTGAGATTGAGCGCGTTGATCCAAAAGAGAAAGGCGCCGCACCAGAAACCGAAAACGCCGATCCCGTCACAGAGGATCAGGTAAATCCTGAAGAGTCCAAATCTTCTGAAGCACCAAAACCAGATGAAGCGGGCGAGGTTTCTCGAGAAGAAACACCTCCTTCATCAGAGACGCAACCGTCTGAGCCTCAGGGCCCAGCTCCGGAAGCAAAAGCGGTTGAAAAAGAAGAGCCCGCTAAACAAGAGCAAAAGGAAGAGGTTTCCACTGATCGCTACCACAGCGATTTCGGTAGCTTTCGATTTTCTATTGGCGGGGGACGTCCTGACTTCAGCAACGATCTCCGTTTCTACAACGACCTGTACGGCCGTGAGAAAATCCATCCAGACCTATTCTTTGATTACTACCTTCTCGATTGGTACATCAGCTTAGGTGCGGGGGTGCATACGCGGTATTATCGCGCGCAAGGGCATGCTTCGCGAAGTTCGAACCCAGGCGCCGGAGGCATTTCCAGCGATAGCATCGACAAAGACTCGAATTTGGAGTTGGTACTCATCCCAATTCAAGCCTTGGCGCTTTTGGAAATTACTCCGTGGAAAACGAGCTTCTTCACCATCAATGGTTGGGCAGGGCATGAGCAGATGTATGTTCAAGAGTCTCGCCTCGCGGGAGCATCCTCAAGTAGCAACGGCGCGAGCGGTTCGTCGAGTTATGTTAACCGGGGTTGGAACCAGGGGCGTGTCGTTGGGGCTAGTTTAAGCCTGCGAATGGACTTTCTTGAGCCAACGGCTTCCCGATCTTTGGAAATCCTCGGATTTAGATCGGTGCTTATTACGCCTTACGTAGAAAAATCGACAACCACGAAGACTAAAATCGCGAAATTTGATCGCACGACCATGGGTGTCGTTTTTACATTTGAATCAGCGTACTGATGACCAAAACCTTTCGCATCGATTTCTCTTATATCGGCAGCCAATACCTTGGGTGGCAGACACAGAATAATGGTGACTGTGTCCAGGATCGAGTTGAGGCGGCGCTGCAAACGGTCTTACGCCACCCCATTCGGGTATTAGGCGCGAGTCGCACGGATACAGGCGTTCATGCCGAGCATCAGGTGGCTACATTCAAAACGGATGCGCAGGTGGATCCGGGGCGTTTATTAAAATCACTGAATGCCATCCTTCCCCGCGACATGGGGGTCTACTTCGTGCAGGAAGTCGATTCGTCCTTTCATCCGATTGGTTCGTGTAAAGCTAAGGCTTATCGCTATCGCCTCTGGACGGCACGCGGCAAGCACGCATTTTTGGATCCGTTTGTGTGGCGCTTATTTCAGCCCCTGGACCTTTCAAAGCTCACCGTACTGGCTCAGCAATTTATTGGCATGCATGATTTCACCTCTTTTTGCGCCTCTGATTCCAACGCTAAGACGCGCGAAAGAACGATCCTTGATATTGGCGTCGAGGATCATGGTGATTTGATCGATATTTGGATTATCGGTGACGGCTTTTTGAAGCAGATGGTGCGCAGCATGGTGGGCACTCTGGTTGAGCTGGCGTCCACGCCTGATAATCAAACCACCGTCACAGAGCTTCTTGCGTTAAAAGACAGGACCAAAGCGGGCGCGACAGCTCCGGCACAGGGTCTTTGCCTGGTGAGGATCTTTTATGAGAGCGTTCCCACGCTGAAAGCCCTTCTTCGCCAATCGGAACGTGGCTACTCTATGCCGTTGAGTTTCTGAAGCTGGCTTTTTTCTTGGCCTTTCCGGTCCGCCTGATCTAAAATTTCTGAGTCATTTCAAAGCAAGTGAGATTTTATGTGGTTCATCCGATGCATGAGCGGCGTCGTGTTGTTGAGCGCGCTTGGCTGTCAATCGAGTCAGCGTGAAAAACCGTTTTTGGACGGTGAACATCAACCGGTGAAAATTGATACCGAAGAGAATGCCGAAGATATTCTACCTTCGAGCCTTTGGTCTCCGGTGCGTCGTCGTGTGAATGCGAGCTTTTACTATCTAGCGGGTGAACAAGAATATCTGCGCAACAATCCCGGGAAGGCGCGTGAGCTTTTTGAAGCAGCCTATAACCTCGATCCGAACGCGGTTCTGGCTGGGCGGATGATTGCCGCGGAGGCCAATAGCGGACAGTTAGATGAAGCTTTGCTGCAAGCAAAAAAAGTCGTTCTCCTTTATCCCAAAAGCGCCGAAATTCATTCGCTCTACGCGCAACTTCTCGCGGGAAAGGGCGTGCATGAGAAGGCGCGGCACCATTACCGTCGCGCCATCACGATCGAACCGAAGCGTTTAGAATCTTACCTTGGCCTGATCGAGTTGCATCGCGCGCGCAACGAAATAAAGCAAGCCATCGCCGTAGCGAAGGATATGCTTAAAGCGGACCCCGATTTTGGTGATGGCTGGGCAATTCTCGCTAAGCTCCACTTAGCCGCGGGGCAGAAGAAGGAAGTTCTCAATCCGGCGCAAAGAGCTTATGACCTTCAGTCCAATGACCCTGAAAAAATTCTTATTTATGCTCTGGCTCTTGAGTTAAACGGAAACTCAAAAAAGGCCATGAGTTTGTACGAGATTCTTTTCCGTGCGAATCCAGGGAACGAAGATTTAATTGCCCGCATGGTGGAACTCTACCGTCAGTTTGGCAGCCTTGAGGATGCCCTTGCTCTGCTTGACGATGCCGCAAATGAGGAAAAAGCAAGCGTCGGCATAAAAATGCAGCGCGCGTTTATTCTCTGGGAACTGAAGCGTTACAAGGAAGCCGCCCAACTTCTTACTGAGCTGGCTCGTAAATATCCAGATTCGGACCGTTTGCAGTACATGGCTGCACTAGGGCATGAGCGTTTGGAACAGTCTGACGAAGCGCTTCGCATTTATGAAGCAATGCCCCATGATTCTCAGTTTTATGTTCACGCGGAGTTTCGCGCGATTGCGATATTGCGTGAGAAAAAACGCTACGAAGAAGCGCTGCAGAGAGTGGAAAAAGTTATTAGCACCAAGGTCGAGCGCTCGCAGGAGTTTTTTGGCGTGGGTGCGGCGATCTATGCCGATCAAAACCGGTATAACGAGTCTGTTGCCTTCGTTCAAAGGGGTCTCAAAGAACATCCTAGAAATGTCAGTCTGACATTTTTGTTGGGTGTTTACGAAGAAAAGGCGGGGCACAAAGATAAGTGCATAGCGGCCATGCGGGAAGTGATGACGCTAGATCCAAAACACAGCAGCGCCATGAATTATCTCGGATACCTCTATGCCGAAGCGGGCGAAAATCTAGATGAAGCCGAGAGCTTGGTAAAGCGCGCTCTTGAGTTAAAACCAGATGATGGTTTCTATAAGGACTCCCTTGCTTGGGTCTATTATCAAAAACGCGATTACAAAAAGGCGTTATCGCTTCTGGAAGAGGCTTTGAGAATAGTTCCCGACGAAGGTGTTATTCTGGAGCATCTTGCGGACGTCCACCTGGCGATCGGAAACAAGGACAAAGCGCTTGAGTTTTATGCTAAAGCTTTAGCATCTCGTCTCGAAAATCGAGACAAGTCTCGGATTGAAGCCAAACGAAAAAAGTTGAATGACGCATCATGAGATTTTCTCTTCTTGTTTGGTCGGTTTTTGTACTAGGACTCTCTGCATGTCAGACCGTTCCTACCCCTATCCCTCTTCAGCTTCCCATCACGGTTCAGGATTTTTTTGACGCATGCATGGTTGGCGATGGTTTGGCGTCATTGCAGGTACGTGGGTCCGACACGGAAATCAGTTCGCTAGAAATCGAGTGGGTGGGGAAAGATAACCGCGATTGGAAATGGGAGATAACCAATCCACTGGGTCAGACCATGCTGACGGGATCTTACAATTCGGCGGAACAAAAAATCACCACAAGTGGCCAAGCTGTCGAGCTCGTTCCTCCACTCGCAGTTGGCAAAGATGGCTTCTTACGAGTGGATGGTCATTTTGTCGGTATCCGTCCAGAGGAAATGAGCTGCTTCCTTAGAATGAAGTTTCCGCAACATTGGTTGGATCGAGCCTTCGCTTACGAAGAAATAGAAAATCGCGCTATAATTCTAGCGGCCGATAAAGAGCGCCGCATCGACATTGAGGTTGAGCATATCCAATCCGTGCTCAAGCGTCGTGGATGCGCCAATGTTCGCTGGTCAAACCTCTTGGGAATAGTGCGTTCACAAATCAAATTTTGCATTAAACCTGGAAAGCAGCCTTCGATGACCGTGACGGGGTTTGATGACTGGCATTTGGGTCTGACAAAGATTGAGGACTAGGATGAATTACGATCTTTTGCAGCTTCTTACGAATGCGGGTTTCCTCAGCGAAACAGACGTGGCTCTCCTGAAGAGCTTTATGGAGAAATGGCAACTTGATGCTTTCGGTGCCATTTTGCGAACACATTTGTTGTCCGAGCAGTCCATGGCCGAGGTGTTGGCGAAGTTTCTCTACATTGAGAAAATGGATGCCATTAAACCCCGCGATGTGGCGGCTGACGCTTTTTCGAAATTAACCTACCGCCAAGCTCTTGAGTGGGAAGTGATGCCGCTAGGGAGCGATGGAAGCGGCACATTTCGTTTTGTCCTGGCGAATCCAACGCGTGAGGATGTGCTGCGACGCCTCGAAGAATGCTTCGATGGAGAAGTGAGTTACCTCGTAGCGGCAAGAAAAACGGTGCTTAGTGCGATAGACGCCAGTTACCCCGTTGAAGATCAGATGCCGCATTTGTCCGCAAAAGAATGTGGAGCGGAAAAATAGATCGCGCTGTCCTACTTTTCTCAAATTAAAGGTTGTAGCTTCTATGCCGGAACAAAAGACCATAGCCCTAACCGGGGGAGGAACGGCCGGTCACGTCATGCCTCATCTCGCGATGTTAGATGACTACCAGCGTTCAGGGTGGAATGTCATATACATAGGCTCAAAAGGAATTGAGAAAGAGCTTATGGCGCAACAAAAAGATGTCACTTACTACACCATTGCGAGTGGTAAATTGCGTCGTTACTTTTCATGGCAGAACTTTACGGACTTATTCCGTGTTGCGGGTGGCACGCTGCAATCAATTCTTTTGATGGTTGTGCGACGCCCCAGGGTCATCTTTAGCAAAGGTGGATTTGTTAGTGTTCCTGTGGCTGTCGCCGCTTGGAGTTTGCGAATTCCCGTTGTCTCTCACGAATCGGATTTAACGCCAGGTTTAGCGACAAAGATCATCACACGATTTGCGGCACGCATTTTTTATAGTTTTCCCGAGACAGGAAAACTTCTTCCCAAACAAAAATCAGAACTTGTTGGTCTTCCGATTCGCGCCGAGCTTTTTTCCGGTGATCGTCTCGAAGGAGAAAAAATCTGCGGATTTAAGAGTGAAGATGGAAATCTTCCAACCGTGATGGTGATGGGAGGTAGTCTCGGTGCGCAAAAGATCAATGACTGTCTAAAGGAGTGCCTGCCAGATCTCGTTAAAACATTTCGCATCATTCATATTACGGGCAAGGGAAAAGGGATTGATTTTACGCATCCTCGCTACAAGGCCTTCGAATTTGTGAAAGACGAGTTAAAGCACCTTTTCGCTCTTACGGACTTAGTCATTGCACGCGCCGGGGCCAATTCGATTTTCGAGTTCTTAGCTTTGCAAAAGCCCATGCTTCTTATTCCGCTTGAGAGCGGCAGTCGCGGTGACCAAATTGATAACGCAAAAAACTTTGCCACCCAGGGCTGGGCACAAATCTTAGCCGAGAAGAATCTTTCGAAAGAAAGTTTGGCTAAAGGCATTGAAGATCTTAAAAAAGGTGCGGATGAGATGCGGCGAGCGCAGGCTAAAGCTCAAGTTGGGTTGGCGCGTGAAAAAATCCTACAGCGCCTGCGGCAGTGGATGGATTCTTAAATTCCAACCGAGATTTTTGCGAGAAAGGCTTTGGTTCTCGTCGATTGTCTTTGCCATTCAAAGGTGGTGGCAAAGAAGGGAGGAAGGAAAGTGAGTTTTGCGCCGATGGCGTATTCACTTTCTTGCCAGCCTGTTTTGGCCGTTTCCTTGATATTACCATCCAAAGAAAAATAGATTCCTCTTTCTGGTTCAGGCACCGTGGTTTCGCCGGCATGCATCAACTGACTAAGCGTTCCGTAAACCGTCAACCAGCCGAAGATGCCTTGGCTCATGGTGATATGGAGGCCTGTTGAGTTGAAACGTGTGTGAGCAAGACCAAACAATCGTTGATGACTGATGCGGGTTGCGAGCGCCGGAAGGCCGAGTTGTTCAAAGACGGTCCACTGCAGAAATCCGCCCCACTGTTGAATGCGACTATCAGCAAGATACGCTGTGCTGACCCCCACGTCGATAGGCCACTCCAAACCTTTAATGAGAGCAACACCCGGCATCGTTAGGTCTCTAGGGTGTGTTCGGCTTGCGTAAATGTTTTCTGTGGGAAGATAGGCTGCGTCAGGGAGGCTTGTCTTTTTGTACCCGAGCCCTAGATTGATGCCCATGGAGCCATGGGATCCAGCACCCTCTAAAGGACTTGAGGCATTGATATCAGCAAGAAATTCCCAAAAATGATTGAGCTCTCTGGTTTCAATCACAGTCTGAGCGGAAGCGACACCGTAGTGCGTAAAAAGAAGAAAAAGAATCCACGCAAAACGCACCGAAGCCCCCTTGCCGAGTTTTGTTTTTCCCTGTAAGCCGTTTCTGATGCGAAAAATAACCTTTATCGATCATTATGACAGTTTTAGCTTCAATCTCATAGATTGGCTGGCTCTTCACGCCCCGGGCGTTGCTATCGATTACTGCGCTTTTGATGATTCGGAAAAAATGGGATTCTTGCAAAAGAAACCCACGGCTTTGGTGTTTTCTCCGGGGCCGAAAAGTCCCGCGGACGCTGCTTTAAGCTGTGAATTGTTGCGGGCATCCATGGGAAAAGTTCCCATATTAGGTGTTTGTCTAGGATTTCAGATGTTGGGGTTGATGGCTGGAGGGGTTATCCAGCGTTCATCCGCTCCACGGCATGGTCTTGCGCGTGATGTGACGGTAACGGATCACGTGGGTTTGTTTCAAAATGCGCCGCGGCAATTTTCAGTCGCCGCGTACAACTCTTTGACGTTAGCGTTTCCACAAATCGCTCGAGATTTTGTTATTTCCGCTGTGTGCGAGAATGGTGAGCCTCAAGCCATTGAATATCGCCCACAAGCCGCTTTCCCCGCGTTTGGTGTGCAATTCCATCCCGAGTCGTTTCTAAATGGTGATATGAGTTTTATTGTGCGGGCTTTGTTGCAGGCTTTAGCGTTTCGATGAGAGCTAACTGGCAGCTAGGGTGATGATCTCGTCAATAAGGTCTTCGTAAGCCACGCCGGCGAGTTTTGCGGCTCCGGCGAAGTCATCGTCCTTTGAAATGCCTGGGTTTGGGTTTGCCTCGATAAAATAAAGCGTGCCATCCTCGTGCAGGCGAAAATCAAGACGTGCATAACCTCGCAGGTTTAAGATGCGATAGATTTTTATTGCTGTTTCGTCGATGGTTTTTAGCAATTCATCACTGAGATTTTTTGCCTTTTCATTCTTGATGCCGTGGCGACGGCGGTAACTCTCGTCCCATTTTGCTTTAAACGTGGCTATGTTGAGTTTCTTCGTGACGTTGCGACGTATAAATTCTCGCGGTGGAAACGAGCGAATAGCCTCGTTGCCAATCACGCCGACGTAGAGCTCACGACCGTCGATAAACTCTTCAATGATGACGTCGGTATCATATTGTTTTTGAATGGCACGCGCATGAGCTAGGCAACTTTTTGCATCGTACACAACCGAATCATTGGTGATGCCTTCGCTTGCTTCCAAATCAAGCGGCTTCACAATCGCTGGAAAAGGAAAGTTCTTTAGTGAACGCAACGGTTGGCGGCGCTCGGAAATAACAAATTGAGGAACGGCGAGTTCGTGAAACTGGATGATTTTTTTGCTGAGTGCTTTATCACGACAAAGATGCTGTGGAGCGGCCGGTGCCCCTGTAAAGGGTGTTCCTTCAAGCTCGAGAAGCGATACTAAATGAGCCGCTTGTGCGCGGTCGTTCCGAAAGCTTTCACAGAGAAAGAAAACCACGTCTGGCTTCTGTCTTTTTAGCTGCGACAAAATAGGCGCGGTTTCATCAAAAACCCCTAGAAGAATAACTTCATGGCCGAGTTTGAGAAGCGTTTCATAGACATTACGCTCGTCCTTGTAGTCTTCCTTTTTGAGAATTTTGACAAAATCGGTGGTTTCCGGAAGGGCTT
>CAYOJQ010000034.1:0-38962 GCA_964404325.1 uncultured Oligoflexales bacterium | reverse complement strand
TGACCGGTGGCATTTTCTGGGCGCAGGTCCTTGGCGCTTCCGTTCGTCACCTTCATGTGATGTCACCGGAGATTTTTAAAGCGGATGGATGTCTCCAGAAGCTTCAGGAAAGAGTCGCCTGGGAGAAGGCGTTACTGCTGGAAAAGGGAGGTTCTTACGAGAGCAAGGTTGCGGAAGCTGATGTGCTTGAAGGTATAAAAGATGAGGCCCAGTCCTTTGAGCCCAACATCATTGTTTTTGGTCAACACAAAACGTTTCATCGGCGCCCGTTAGGACTCGGGCAAACCTCGTACAAAGCCATGCTTAACCTGAACTACCCCATCATGGTTGTTCCGGCCTAGTGGGACACACGAGCCGCTGGCCTGGCGCTTTTACGCCTATTTTGGGGTGCGGCGCCTGGTTTATTTGACCAAGGTTTCTTGCCCCATCCGTCGTTTTTCTTTCGATTGCGATTGCCATAAGGCTTTCTATTCGGCTCCGTTTTTTTCACGCCGAAATTTTTCAATTCAAATCCTTCAACCATGACTTGTGGAATGCGCGCCTTGATCAAGCGTTCAATCGGAGCGAGGAGATAGAGCTCTTCGCGAGTCACCAATGAAATGGCCGTGCCAGCGGCGCCTGCGCGTCCTGTTCTGCCAATGCGGTGCACATAGTCTTCCGGCTGGTTGGGAATTTCATAATTCACGACAAAAGCTAGATTTTGAATATCAATGCCGCGGGCGGCAACGTCCGTCGCGACGAGGATTTGAATGCGACCTTCTTTGAATTTCGCCAATGCCTTCGTACGGTGTGCCTGCGTGCGATCACCGTGAATTGCCATGGTGTGAATGCCACGAGCAATGAGTTCTTGCGAAACTTCATCCGCTTTCGCTTTAGTGCGCGTGAACACCAGAACCTGATGAACTTGATGTATCTGTGTGAGATGCACCAATAGATCCATTTTCCGCCCACCATCGACGGGATGAATGATGTGCTCGACTTTTTGAGCCGTCATGTTCTGAGGGCTTGTGTGGATGACGAGTGGTTGCTTCAAAAACTTCTGAGCAAGGCCTTTGACCTCGTTCGACAATGTCGCGGAAAAAAGAAGCGTTTGACGATCTTCCGGAGAGGCTTCGATGATACGCTGAACTTCTTCAAGAAATCCCATATCCAGCATGCGATCCGCTTCGTCGAGCACAAGGATCTGCAACCGAGACAGATCCAAATTGTTTTGCTCCATATGATCACGCAGACGTCCCGGCGTCGCCACGACGATATCCACGCCACGGCGTAACTTTTGGATTTGCGGTTCATATCTTACCCCGCCGTAAAGCGCGACGGTGCGGATCTGCAGGTACCTACTGTATTTCATAACGTTGTCATAAACCTGCGCCGCAAGTTCACGCGTTGGCGTCAAGATCAACGCGCGGGGCGCTCTGTTCGTAGCGCGAGTCAGTGACAGCATTTCAAGAACGGGCAACGTAAACGCCGCGGTCTTACCAGTACCCGTCTGGGCAACAGCCATGATGTCCCGTTTCTCACGGATCTGAGGGATGGCCTTCTCTTGGATGAGAGTGGGCTTGGTGTACCCTAGATCTTTAATGGCTTTCGTGAGTTTGGACGAAAAACCGAAATCGTCGAATGACGTGCCGGATGCATTCATGAAGTACTCGATATTGTTACGATAATTTAATAGGAAGCCTGAGCTAGGTCGCTCTTAGAAGCTAAGGTAGACTCATACCATATCGCACTCCAGGAAATACAAGGGATTTTTGCTTTAATTATTGCTGCTTCTTCGTCAAGCCCTTTGACACCCATCTCTCCTATGACCATGCGAATTCCGAAGCCCCTAAGAGTGGACAAGTAAAACGGCACCTTAAAGCTGGCCCAGTTATTGAAGGGCGCCTGTCGTTACGCGGGATTGGGTTCCGCGTTTATTAAAAAAGCTTTGAGTGCCCCAAATGAAACGAATCATTCCCCTTATCACGTTGTTTGCCCTCGGTTGCCAGAAGAACACGGACTCTGACCTTAACGTCACCGACGTCAAGCACACAGAGATCAAGGACCAAAGCATTGGTAACTGCTGGCTCTACGCATCCGCTGCGTGGGCAGAGTCCCTTCATTACACAGCCACCGGATCGAAAATCAATATTTCGGAATCCTACTGGATGTACTGGGATTGGTATGAAGAAATTCTAGGAAATCCCCATAGCCAAAGCATGTCTACAGGCGGTTTCTTTTCTGACACCAAGGATATTATCGCCAGATACGACTACATGCTGGAGAAGGATTTTATTAAGGAAGATGCGAAGGAACCTCTCTCCAAGCGCCAAGAAGAGGCGCTGGCCTACATGAATCAAGTCCTCGCCCCTGGGGGGGAGTTGTCTGGCACTGAAACGCGTAAGCCCGAGCTTATCAAAAAACATCTCGATAAAGCGTTTGGTGTCGATATTGCGAAAGTGATGAGCAAGGTGAAACCGGCCGATAAATTGAAAGTCGGCAAAGACGGTCGCGCTAATGTCTATCTAAAGGACCTCGTGACGAATGCACCATATATGTGGCAGCAAGTTGAATTCCCCTATATTTCAGAAGCCACTGTTAATCATCAGTATGTGCGCGATCGCCAAAAAGACATTATCAAGAGAACTCTGAAAGCGATGAACGACGGTCATCCCGTCATCATTAATCTCGTGGTCAATAGGAAGGGGCTCGACAAAACGACGTCCTCATTTAAGGGCGATCTTATCGATGGTCCTGGTCCCGAAGGTGAGACCGGTGGGCACATGGTTCTCGGTGAAGACTACGTTGTCGATAACGTTCCTGGGCATGGAACGCTCGGAGAGGGCAGCATGGGGCCGGAACTCAAGGAAGCCGCGTTGCTCGGCACGCTTCGCTACATCAAAGCAAAAAATTCCTGGGGCATTCCTGAAGAAAATCCCGACGCGGATGGCTATTTCAAGTTTTACGCCGACTATTTGGTTGAGCCCCATGACTTCAGAAATCCAAACACAGGGCGCATCAATCGTCGCAGCGGTCTACAAAGTGTGATTCTTCCAGCTGGATACTAAAACTTGCACCCATGCGAAACCTTTGTTACTTTGCGGATTCGATAGGGAGTAGTTAATCGGTTTTACCGAGTGCATTGCCGACATACTGGAGCGATAGTTCCCGGCTTTGCAGCAGAGCTTAAACGCATCTGTCAACGAGACTGTCACAGCACAACGTCGTGCCGTGGGTCTCGTTTTTTGTTTTTTCGACCCCACGGCTTCATAGCAATGGGGTTTTTTCATGGAAGCACTTCTTCAGTCGTTCGGTCTCGTCCTCGCATCGGAAATGGGGGACAAGACACAGCTCTTGGCTCTTGTTCTCGCCCTTCGATTTAAAAAACCCCTCACGGTTATGGCAGGTATTCTCGCCGCCACACTATTGAATCACGGTCTCGCGACGATGGTGGGCGGTTGGATCGGCAGTCAGTTCTCGTCACAAACACTGCGCATCGCACTTGCCGTTATTTTCTTTGCCTTTGCTCTTTGGATTCTTGTTCCCGACAAATTGGATGACGATGAGAACGATGAAAAACACATGCGTTCCAGTGCCTTTTTAACAACGCTTGTTCTCTTCTTCCTAGCGGAGATGGGCGACAAGACCCAACTTGCTACACTCGCACTCGGCGCGAAGTTTCAAATGCCTCTCGCCGTTACCGCTGGTACCACACTCGGTATGTTAGCCGCCGATGGTCTCGCCGTCTTCTTTGGTGAGCGCCTCACAAAAGTCGTTCCCATGAAAGCGATCCGCATCTTCTCTTCGGTTTTGTTTGCCGTGTTTGGCGCGGGAATTCTTCTCGCTTGGGGATGATTGGCAACAAGGCGATTCTCATGAATCTCTCTCGCAAGAAAAAAGGCGAACGATAAAAATCGTTCGCGGATTTTTCTACAAAATCTAGCCAGGATGAGTGGCCCTGTAATGCCCCGGAACCGCGCGCATGCTGATGGCGATGCGGTTCCAGGCATTGATAAGAGCTGCAGCCATGGTTAGATCGACAATTTCCTGTTCGCTAAAGGATTGTTTTAACTCCTCGAAAACCGCGTCAGGGACATGACCATCGGTTATCTTCGTGATGCTCTCCACCCAACGCAAGGCCGCGCGTTCGCGATCGGTGTAATAAGGAGACTCCTCCCAGGCATCGAGGCCATAGAGTCGTTGTTCCGTTTCCCCCACCGCTCGCGCGTCTTTCCAATGCATGTCGATGCAGTAAGCACAGCCGTTGATTTGGGAGGCACGCAACTTCAACATGTGGAGCAGATTCGGTCCAAGCCCACTGTTCCTCAGGTACGCTTCAAGCTCCAGCAAGGCCTTCAGAGCGTTCTGCCCAAGTTTCCCGTAATTAATTCGTTGTTGCATGCTCCCACCTTTCACTCTTTATTTGTAAACTTCACCCGCGTCGGTCCAGCGATGCTATTAAACAAGAGATCGCCATCCGGCATGAATTGAATGATCGCATACGCTCCGTTACCCAGACTGCCATGTCCAAAAGTTGTACTGTGAACGGTTTTTCCCGTATCCCAATCCATACCAATCAAGTCCCATCCCTTTGCCACGTTGTAACCATTGGTGAAAACAATATTGGATGGAATGCTTACAGAAGGCACCATACTTGTTGATACAACATCACTGCGCGACCACGCGGAACGCCATGCATGCGTCTTGGTATCCCACTCAAATCGTTCCACTCCCGCAGGTGGCGCGAATACAGGTCCACCCGCAATCACATCAACCAATTTGTCTTTGTTGCCTTCGGGACGAATATTGTTAACGACAAAAGCTCCGTAGCCCTTCACCACCACGGACTGCTCACTCTGAATAAACTCAGGGAGGGGTGAAAGCCCACAGGTAACAGGAATCTGTCCCGCTAAACGCGAAGATCCGCCGGCGGGGATGGCCTCTCGCCAAAAGGCCACCAAATTCATTCGATCCGCGCCGTCGGTAATCACCACAAGCTTATCCTCATCATCCCCAAATCCCATCAGCGTGGGTGTTGATCCCGTACCAATGCCAAATTTCACGCTTGGCATTTCTCGACCTGTTTCATAGGGCGCCGACCATGCGCCATCGGCTTCATCCGCCGACAATTTTGATCCTGTCCAAACGAGTTTTCGCATCAACTTGTCGCTGGCAACATAAATGCCATTCTTCTCATCCACAGCGATGGAGTTACTAACGAACTCGTCTTTACCAAAATAAAAAGTATGCTGTGGTCCCGTTAAACTTCGGTCCATGACAGTAATGGATGCGTTGGTTAAAACAATCAGCTTGCCATCGTAAGTAAGATTCGCGCCAATAATCCACGCGCCGTACTGTGCAATCATTGGATTTCCTCGATCGCGAAGCTCCGACAATGTTCCAGTGAAGTCGAGCGTGCGCAGCACCTTAATTCCCGCACTCGGCTTTTTCGGATTCACGAGGCCGTAGGCGACGATTTTATCTTTACTTCCCGCGTACAATACGTTGTCGCTATCGACGATGGCGTAGACGTTATTGGCAATACGCTCCCAATTGACACCAAGCTCCTCGACGGCCTTTTCTACTTGCGCCAAATCCGTAAATCGCTGCGTGAAAACTTTATCAAGTGTCTGCGCGGATATATTTTTTGTTCCCGGAGAGTCCAACTCGGCAACAGCGCGAAATCGCCCTTTGGAAACATCGATATAACGCACGCCACCACTCGACGCGCCCCACATATATTTTGGAGAAGTGGATGCCAGTTGCATGATATTCACCGGCCCCCCCACCACTCGCGAAAACTTTTCTAGATTGATGTTAAATGTGCCCATTGGTGCGGGATAAGGCATAGCGTCCGTCTGAGCGGGATCAAAATGAGTGACACCATATGTTGTCGATGAAAGAAAGGGATTGCGGGCAGGACGAGTCACGTCTCCGAACTCGTTTGCATGAGCGACATGGGCCGTTAACATAGCGACGACTCCGACAAAATGTTGAATTCGCATCTGTACCTCCCGGTGATTTTTCATGGACAGCATCGCGAACAGCATGCAAGCGCTTGCCCACCGAACATCTGGAAACGGTGACTTTTATACGGGGTGGCCCTAAAACGAGGGCTAAAAAGACGTTTCTGTCATATTCCACTACACATGACGTTGATTGACCGGCCGCCCAAAGCCTTTCTTTAGGCTGTTTTTATCGAAAATTAATTTTAGAGCCGTTGCTTCACCGGCGCTGATCCGGTACCACACGCACCTGGGATAACCAGGTGGTTATTGCAGGAGTACATATTAAGAAAAGAGGATTTCATGTTTAAGAGTTTGGTCTTGGCAGCGCTGTTGGGCTTTTCTGGTCTCGCGTTTGCGAATGGCGGCATCACCATGAGCGGTGATTTTTTCGGCAAAGATATGGCTTACGTGAAACTTCATGGTGATAAAGAATTTGTTCAAAACATCAACTCCGACGACCTCTTTATCGGCATCAACGACTGCCTGGCTTACAATGACGCATTGCGCCTTCTCGTTGTAAATCGCGCGCAGGAATTGGAAGAAAAAGGCTTTCGTCCGAGTCGTCTCTTGATCGCACAAAGCAATCCGCAAAGCGCACACATTTCCAGCCTCAATATCACTTTTGAGTACAAGAACAGCCAAGGCTTGATCGTTACAGATTCCTTCGAAGCGGGTCTCAACTGGAATCCGGACGGCGCATCCATTCAGCCCGTCTCTGATTTGGTGATGGGTGATCTTTAATCTGAAACAAACGTTTTATGATAGATAGCACAAGCAGCACTAACAAAAAGGTCCAGCTCAAAAAGCAGGACCTTTTTCATTGCGGGAAGATTCACACCGAAGTTACTTTGCTGAGAGACCTCGCGCGTAAACTTTAATGAAGTGGTTCATGCTTTTCGTGACTTCATCCAGACTGACGCCAAAGATCAAATGACCAAAAACCATATTGGAAAAGATTTGCCCGCCGATGGTTTGCGCGATCATATCCGAGTCGAGATCCTTCGCCATGCGACCTAAGGATTTTAATTGCTCGAAACGCTTCACAAGACGTGGATCGCCTTTTCCAATAGGCAGCTGCTTGAGAAGTGAGGCCCGCAATTCCTCATCCACGGCAACACGCGACGTAACGATCCGCATCATATGGCCCCGTTCCGCGATTCGGGCCTCATCCATTCTAAAGAGACAATACTGAGTAATTTCTCCCTCAAGGGTCTCGGACGGCGGATATTTCAACTGCAGCTGGTGTTCTTCTTTTACATATTCATAAATCACCGCTGACAGTAGCCCGCTCTTCCCGTGGAAGTAACGATTGATCAGAGCCTCATTGATACCGGCTGTTTGCGCCACGAGTTTGGTGGTCGCCGCGTCGTAACCGTGTTTGGAAAATACCTCAACGGCCGCCTCCCTCAGCTTCCGCTCTGTCTCGACGCGGTCCCTTTTACGCCCGCCGCCAGCGCCCCCTTCTTCGCCTTCAAGCTCGGAATGGACCTCGGGTTGGTTCTTTCGACTGCTCATAAAACTCACCTAACAGCTTAAAACGACTATTTTTTAACTATTACCAATCTTACTTTTGAAATTATGTAATCGGTTACTTAATTAAGCCTTGCTTCTGCCGATAAGATCCATAAATATGTAAGTGAATGATTACATATTTAATACCGCATCACAACACCTAGATCAGAGGGCAGCATGCTTCGCTCCAAACTAACCACTCTCCCTCGGAAGGGACCGCTGACTCTGTCAGTATTCCTTCCCCTTATCGGCGTTCTCTTTAGCGCCAGTTATGCCGCCCCAAGTTCTGCCCAAAGTCTCGATGCTTATCTGCAGCAGGTGGAAAAAAACAACCTCACCTATCAAAGCAGCCAAAATCAAAAAGAAGCAGCAACGCTCGGGGCACGTGAAGCGGACTTGATGACGTCAACCAATTTATTCGCCAACGCCCAAAGCACATATGAGGCCAAGCAACAAATCAATCCCGCCGTAAAGATGGATCATCTCGAGATGCAGAACTATTCTTTCGGCATCATGCAGCAATTTGAGTTCGGTGCTCAGGGTAAATTGTATTACGCCATTGATCGCACGGGCTATGTTGGTTCCAACTTTGCTCCCAACAATATGCGGGATTCAGCCTATGATGCGCGTCCCGTGATCGAACTATCCGTTCCCCTTTGGCAGAACTTTGGCGGACGCACCACAAAAGCCACCGCTGAACTCGCCCGTTCACAGAGCGAAGCACAGCGTTACGGCGCTGAAGCTCAAAGCGCCGGCCTACTCGCCCAAGCGGAAGGCACCTATTGGCGTCTCGCGATCGCGCGAGACGTGGTTGCGATTCAAAAGAAAGCTTTGCAACAGTCAGAAGCCATCCTTGCGTACGTAACCAATCGCGCCAACAAAAATTTGGGCGACAAGGCTGACATGCTCCAAGCCAAAGCTCTCGTGGCCGCGCGTCGATACGAACTTAAACGCGCCCAAAATGAAGAGCTAGCCGCTATGCACGCTTTCAATGTCTTGCGTAAAGCCAGTTACGTTGAAAAAGTTGATGGATTGGATAAAATTGATTTCGCGCAACTTAAAACCGCTTCGATCTCTGGCGACCGCCCCGGAGAGCGAGCGGATGTAAAAGCGGCAAAAGCTCAGGCAAAACTTGCGTCCGCCAACGCGACCATCCAAGAGGACAAGTACCGCCCCAAATTGGAGCTATTCGGCAGCTATGCGATGAATGGCCAGGATCGAAAATACGGCGAAGCCGTCAGCGATTCCTTTTCTTCCGATAACCCAACAAGCGCGGTGGGCCTGCGTTTTTCCATGCCTCTCAATGTTGGGGCCACTTCGGCGGTGAAAAGAAGCGCCGCGTTAGCCAGCAGTGCCGCGGAGATGCAGGCGGAACAACAAAGTTATCAGCAGGAAGCGGATTGGCAGGACCTTGTGCGCCGTGTGGGAGAAGCAAAAGAAAACTTAAATCTCGCGCAAGCGATTGAAGACGCACAGGAAGCGAAACTCACATCCGAACGCCAGCGTCTGCGTCAAGGTCGCACAACCACATACCAAGTGCTAATGTTTGAGCAAGATTATTCTCAAGCAGAGTTAGCCCAAATGCGCGCCGCATCCGAGGTCTTGACACTGATGCCACAAATAAAACTTTACGAAATTGCAAATAAATCCTCCGAGGAGAAATAGCGATGAGTTTGGCAGATATTTCCATCAAGCGGCCGATATTCATCACCTGCGTCATGATCGTACTTATGGTGGTGGGTTTCGCATCGTTTAAAAGTCTTAGCGTCGACTACTTCCCTGAGTTTGAGGTGCCTGTTGTCGCTGTGA
Organism: uncultured Oligoflexales bacterium; assembly: GCA_964404325.1. GTDB lineage: Bacteria > Bdellovibrionota_B > Oligoflexia > Oligoflexales > Oligoflexaceae > CAYOJQ01. The sequence continues at coordinate 29,654 of CAYOJQ010000034.1, read as the reverse complement.
TCACCGCCTATCCCGGTGCTGGCCCGGCTGAGATTGAAACGCAAATCTCAAAACCAGCAGAAGACAAGATTAGTACGATCTCCGGCATTAAACGCCTCACCTCCAAAAGTTTGGAGGGTGTAAGCACGGTTATTGTCGAGTTCAACCAAGGCGTTGACACCAAGTATGCGGAGCAGCAGGTTCGCGACAAAATCAACCTGGCGAAAGTTAAGTTTCCTGAAGATGCGACGGAACCGTTGATTCGTAAGTTTGACCCATCCGATCAGCCTATTATGGTTCTTGGTATCTCCGCGGATTTACCGCCAAGCGAAATGTTTGACCTTGCGGATCAGGTGGTCAAGCCACGCTTGGAACAGGTGAACAACGTGGGCGCTATCGATATCCTCGGTGGTCGTAAGCGCGAGATCCATGTTCTTCTTGATCGCAACAAGCTACATCAGCGCGAAATCTCCGCGAGTCAGGTGGTGGCGCAGCTCGGTGCCGCCGGCGTGAACATTCCCAGTGGTAAAGTGGCGCAAGGGGATCAAGATACTGTGTTCCGCGCCTTGGGTGAATTTGAATCCGCGCCGCAGATCAATGATACTATTGTGAGTCTCTTCGGCAACGAAGTTCCCACACGCATCTCCGACATTGCTACCGTTAAGGACACGCTACAAGACGAAACATCGCGAGCCTTTGTGAACGGTGAGAAGTCTTTGTTTTTGACTGTCTACCGTCAGTCTGGTTCCAATACCATCGCTGTTGTGAAAGACATCAAAACGCAATTGGACAAGATGTCCACTGAGTTTGGCAACGCGAAGGGCGCGCCAAAAATCACAGTCTTGCAGGATAGCAGTCGAAACATCATCAATAACGTGAATGACGTGTACGAAACGATCATCATTGGTATCGTTCTCACGGTTATCACGGTTCTCTTTTTCCTTGGAAACTTCCGCGCGACAATGATCACGGGCGTGGCCTTGCCCATCTCGTTAATCGGCGCCTTTATTTTGATGTTTGCCGCTCACTTCTCCATTAACATCGTGAGCCTTTTGGCGTTAAGCCTTGCTGTTGGTCTGTTGATTGACGACGCCATCGTTGTTGTTGAAAATATCTATCGTCACATCGAAGAAGGCACGCCCCCGGAAAAGGCCGCCAGTGAAGCCACACGTGAAATTCAGTTATCCGTCTTTGCCATCACGCTTGTTATCATCTGCGTGTTTGCTCCCGTTGCGTTCACCAAAGGCATTATCGGCGCGGTTCTGAAGCAATTCGGCTTAACCATCGCCTTCTCCATGATGATCAGTCTTTTTGTCGCGTTGACCATTATTCCCATGATGACCGCCTATTTTGCCAATGACGCGATACATGGTCACAACAAAAAACCTTCCTCCGTCTGGGGACGCATCTTTGGAGCTCCGCTTCGTGGATTCGATCGTTTCCAATCCTGGTTGGAAAACAAATACGAAAGCTCCCTCGGATTTACGGTTAAACACCCGCTCTTGACGCTGTTTGCGGCGATATTAATCTTTGCTGGCAGTATCGGTGTGCTGAAAAAAGTTCCAGGCACGTTTATCCCGGAACAAGACAACGGCGAGATGACAGTCACACTTGATCTTCCTCCAGGCACGAACTTGGATGCCATGCATCACATTGGCAAAGGCGTTGATGAGTTGATCCGCCAAAACAAAGAAGTGGGGATGACAACGTTAAGCGTGGGTAACGCTAACAACGAATCAAACAAAGCCAACCTCTATGTGCGCCTCAAGAATGGCAAGGAGCGCGGCGGTACTACGGAACAATTTAAAACAAAGCTACGGGTGCAGTTGGAACCATTTGCGCACGCTAACCCATTAGTAAAAGACTTTGACCCAATGGGCGGTGGCCAGAATCAACCGTTCATGCTGAACATCATTTCCAGCGACCAAGAAAAGCTGATGGCCTATGCGGAAAAATTGATTGTCGCGCTTAAAAAAGACAAGCGTCTTGTGGGCATCGACTCAACATATCGTCCTGGTAAACCAGAAACGCAAATCAGCCTGAAAAAAGATGCGGCACGCGTTTATGGTATCAACACCAGCACCATGGGGCAGGAGCTTCGTACTCAGGTTGAAGGATTCACACCCGCGAAGTTTCGCGTCAGGGGTGAGGAATACGATGTGCGTGTGCGTATGGATGAAAAAGAGCGCGACCTTAAGGAGCAGTTTAAGAACATCTACGTTCCAAACGTGAACCGTAAGTTGATCCGTCTATCGGATGTCGCCGATATCAAGGAAAAGACAGGCCCCGCGTCAATTGACCGTCAGAACCGCGGTCGCTACGTGCAGATCTCCGCGTCTCTTGCCAGTGGCGCGGGCCTAAGTGCTGTCCTCGCCGACTCCACAAAGTTGATCACAGAAGGTGAATTCAAAATGCCTGAAGGCATGCGCTATTCCTTCGGTGGTACGGCTGAGAACTTCCAAGACATGGCCTCTTCGATGGGCATTGCTTTGACGTTCGCCATTCTGTTTATTTATCTGATTCTCGCGAGTCTCTATGAATCATTTGTAACACCATTCACGGTTCTTCTCGCGCTTCCACTCGCTCTGTGTGGTGCGTTCTTCGGCCTATACCTGATGGGACAAAGTATCAACCTATTCGCCATCCTCGGCATCTTCATGCTTCTAGGTGTAGCATGTAAGAACTCGATCCTGCTGGTGGACTTCGCGAAACAAAGGGTGGCCGAAGGCTATTCACGCAATGATGCCATCATCATGGCAGGCAAAGCCCGTCTGCGTCCGATTCTTATGACTTCTTTCGCTCTGATCGCCGGCACACTACCTATCGCTATTGGCTTGAATGAAGCATCCAAGAACCGCGTGAGTATGGGTATCGCCATCATTGGCGGTATGATCTCCTCCACGATCCTCACTCTTTATGTGGTTCCCGCTGCATTCGACTACATGGAGCGGTTCCGCTTTTGGTCACAACGCGTCTTGTCTCGGTTAACGGGGGTGCGCGGTGGTGCCTGGGTGGAAAAAGAGGAAACATCGGCGGTGAAGACGAAGGGGCCGAAAGCCGGCAAAAAAGGCGCTCACACACCTTCCGCACCGGCGATCGAAAAAACTGTCGAAGAATTGACTCACTAAGAGAACACCCGTCTCTGTCCTTAGGGAGGCCGAAAGGCCTCCTTTTTTTGGGCTTCTCTGCTGTCTTGAGAATGGCCCTAACCTATTTTTGGCCAGGGCTATTTTGGGGGAAAGTTAGAAGCTGAAAGTGAGACCGAGACGAGCGCCGGCGCTGTTTACTGATACATTCTTCTCTGTTTCGGAAAGTTCGTCCGCGGACATGGTCGTGGTTTCTTCGGTACCGTTATACTTGGTGGTGATTTTCACCTTCTTCGCCTTCATGCTAAGGCGATTCACATGATACTCCATCAAGAAACCAAAATTCTTGTTCACATCCACAATAAATCCCAATCCGTAATTGGCTCCCGCAGCGTTATAAGCATATGTCATGGCGCCGTTCGCGGTTAGACCATCGATGGTAAGGTCAAATTTTCGCGTCAGGTTGTAAACACCAACACCGTAACCAGCGCGTAAGAAAGGGCGGAAGTGTTTTAGTGGGATCCAAGCCATGAGCTCTGGACCGTATGTCAATCCAGTCAAGTCACTTTTCCCGTTGGAGAACAGGGTCACGGTTCCATCAACAGGGTCGGTTCCGCTTTCCTCCGCCATCTCCTCATCCAAAATTTTCGTCATGTCATAAGTGCTATGAGAGGCGGCGAATCCGATGGAAAACGGAAGCTTAGGGGAAGGAAGAAAAAGTACCGAGAGGCCCACTTCTGTCGCTTTAACGGCCTTCTCGTGCGTCCCGTCATTAAGTTCATATTCCCACTTCGAGTTGCGTAAACCGCCCAACAACTGCAACTCCACAGCACTCGCGTGTGTGCTTGCTAAAAAACCGCAGAACGCCAAGAGGCGCACAAATCCACGATAAGACAATGCCGGCATAAAGGATCTCCGTACATATGAGGTATCAAGTCCGAGGTATTCATCGGATTATGCTGGGAGGAATTTAGTAAAGTTTTGATAGGGACGCTTTTTAGGCGATACGAAAATTTGCGGCCATCGCACCATGAATCCAGTGCGTTACCACTTCACGCAGATCAAGATTCACCTTGAGACAACTCCTTTTAACCCACCAGAGATAAGACTGGCCACATTAGTAAGAACAAGGGGGAGCGTTATTCCTTCGGTTGTGGCGAGATATTTTGATCGCCATTCAGGATTGAATTTGTTTTTGTACTCTCTCAGTCCCTGAAAGTTATAAAAGTATTCACCATACTTATAAAGCAATCCGCCTAAACGGGTCCAAATCGGTGCGAGTGTGCGCGCGTCCATCCCCGAAAAGGGGGCCATGCCCAAGTTGAATTCCTGATAGCCCTGATCCTTGCCCCACAACATCAAGCTGATAAAAAGAAAATCCATAATGGCGCGCGGCGCGCCTTTGACGTGACGCATCAGATCGATGGACAACTCATTTTTATCATCCGTCGTTAGAACGTTTGCAAAAGCCACAATCTGGTCTCCATGACTAACGAGCGCTAGTGGACCCGACTGCAAATAATATTCGTCAAAGAACCCCAGGGAGAAGCGTTTTTCACGCACCGTTTTGGAAGTGAGCCATTCATCGGATATGTGTTTCAACATCGGCAAGAGGGAGGCAACCTCTTCAGGCGCAATGATTTTGAACGCCCAACCTTCTTTCGTCATTTTATTAAAACTGGAACGAAGGCTTTTCTGCTTGCGACCGTTCAGATCAAAACGTGGCAGGTTTACCAGCGCCTCCTCACCCATCTTTAACAAAGTGAGACCCGCATCAACGTAGAAATGTAGATTCTCCGCATCCACCTGGTAGAAAACGGTCCAACCGTTATAGAGATCCGCTAGCTCCCGAAAGCGCCAGATCAACTGCACGACATCATCCCGCGCTCCTACCGGATCACCGAGTGCGATCCAACTGCGCCCCTCCACGCCATACATGATAAAGGCGTTTTTTTCTTGATTGAGAAGAAACTGCTTATCTCCCAAAAGCGCCAAACGCGCGTACGTTTTGGAACAACGCTTCACAATAGACTCGACATCCTTTTTTAGATCGACTGGTTCCGCTGGAATTTCTTTGACACGTGGTGGCTGCAGCAACACCCACAGCGCCGCCCAAATAGCCATAACAGCCACGACAAACGTGGCGCGCAATGAACGCGGCGCATCTCCTGAAAACGAGAACGTCCACCACAAGCTCCGCGAATATTCCACGTGCCTATGGGCAAAAAGCATCACCCATACCGTCGCCATCAACGCAAGGACGATGGCGGTGAACCAAGCAATGGTAAATCGTTGATGAACAAGCGAGGCCTTGCGATAGAAATAGTCGCGACATGGGTAGAGAAGAGCTGCCGCAATTGCTAACAATATGGCTTCTTCATAGTCCAAGCCCTTGAGAACGGAGAAGACGGAACCGGCGAGAAGTAAAATCATGGTAAGGACGTAAGCGCCATCCAAACGGCGTTGTAAGCCACGGGCAATGATAATGAGGGCCACACCCACCACACTGCCAAACAAGTGAGAGACTTCCACGACCCCCAATGGCACGAGATCGGCGAGAACTCTTCGACGTGCTGGGAGTGCCGGCAAAGCACCCGAGACCAGCAACACAACGCCAGCCGCAAATGCAAGATAAGCAAAAATACGCGGCGCAACGTAAGGAAACCAGGTTGCGGCGGCACTCCCAAAGGAGCGGATGCGGTGACGCACTCTACCGAGCTCAATCCCGGCGATGAGGATCGCACCCACCACAAGCGGAAACAGATAATAGATCACGCGGTAAATAAGAAGGGCGCCAAGAATCTGTGAGGCACTCCCCACGCCACGGAAAACAATAAGGAATACGGATTCAAAAACACCCAATCCGCCAGGGATGTGACTAATCAAACCAGCGATAATGGCGATGAAATAAACACTTAAAAAATGAGCAAAGCTGATGGGGATGATAAATTGCAGAATGACATAGAGGACGCTGCTCGCCGCGACCCAGTCCACCGTGGAAATAAAAATCTGCGTCATGGCAAGTCGCCAGCTTGGAAGGGTTACCTCCCACTTCCAAATTTTCACGGATTTTTTATAAAAGGCACAAGCGATGACGTAGCCGACAACCAACAATAGAAACAGGACTCCGAACCAGCGATACATTTCTTGGGATAAGGGTAGAAACGCGACGGGATCGGGCGGCCAGAAAGTAAAAACAATGCCACCCAGTGTAAAGAGTCCCAGCCAGAACGTGATACCGCAGAAAAGCGCGATTTTGGCGATAGCTATCGTTGAAACCTGATAACTGGAATAAAGGCGGTAGCGGAAAGCGAGACCGCCGAAGATGGAAAGTCCCAGATTGTGACTGAATACGTAAGAGATGAAAGAAGCTAAAAAAGTGCGATGGTATGCGAGTCGTTGCCCCGCATAGGCCAATCCATAATGATCATACGCCGTCAGCACCACATAACTCACAACTGTCAACACTGACGCCTTCAACACCACAAGCGGCGGGAATGAACGAAACTGCATGCGCACTTCACGGATGTGAACGTGACGCAGCTCATGGTGCAAAGCCCACAACACGAGAAGAAACAAACCGCAGATGGCGAACATCCCAGCGAGGCGCACTATTTTTGTCTTAAAAAGGTTTTCCACTATCCACCTTCGTTGAGGATGACGGCTCAACCTATAGCAGGTTCGATGCGAGGTCCAGTTGTTGCCTTTTCGAGCATGCTCCCATTTTGACGCTAATGAGCATCTCATGGTGCGCATTGCTATCCGGCTATTGCCGGGCACCGTCTCCGCTTGGCATTATATGCTGGGGTTACTTTTTCTTCTGAAAGACCGCGGATTCATCGAGCACGGCGTGTCTCTTTTCGCCTGAAGAACCATCATGGGAGGCATCCGCCGCACCGAAGGTGAGGGACGTTGAAGAGATTTTTACGATGTCAAAAACGGATCGAGGGTCATTTTCAGCACAGCCCTGTTCCGCGCTCTGGCGCCATGAAGTTTTACCGCACACTTTAGCGGCGCTCGCTTCCTTCACCGCTTTATCCGAGAAGAAGCGGTAATAGATTTTATCTTCAGACATCAGATCAATCGCGTTTAATCCCGCGCTATCCGAAACCACTAGCTTATAGGTTCCCTCAACACGCGATTGGGAAACCTGTATCTGGCAATCGTTATCAGAGTACTTGTAAGTATAGAGATTGAATATGTTGCCTGAGAATTCGATGGCGGAGCGGGAAGATGATTCGCCGGCGCCACCCTTCACGCAGCTCTTCGACCAGAGGCCAGAGAGATTTTGCATCTCCAGTTCAAGTTTCGGATCGATAGCGGGTTTCTCGGGAGCCGCTGGTATCCCCGCGGCGTCACTGGACTTGTTTACTGAGGGAAATTTCTGCGGCAAACTTGACGGGTTTGTTTGACCGGGCGGATCATCGGATACACCACTGCGCGCGAGGCCACCGCAGCCTGTTGCCAATGCTCCAAAGCCTACAATGAACACCCATTTATTAGTGAACAAACGCACCACGATTCCTTCTTGTTAAGTCCAAGGAATTTATCGGCATTCCCGCGTCCCGAGTTTACCAAGAGCCAAATAGCTCTGGGATCTCAAGGGGGTAGCCTCCTGCCTTGGATGGGGCTTTTCAGGCTTAGGCAAGCCCTCTCTCGGGACATGGCGACAAAGGGCGGTGGACCCATTTTTCAAGCACCGTTCTTGCAAAGGCTGAAACCCATTCGAAACGCATAGGAGAAATGTTTCATGAATTTTCGGCGATTTCTGCACAGAAGCTCTACTTTGTTGCTCCTGATCACTTTTTGGAGTCACAATTCCGCGTCATATGCTCAAGATAACGACTTCAATCCAACAGCCGCCGTGAATGCCATCACTGATTTTGGTTGGGATTTCTATAAACAGGTGCGCCAAGAAAATGAGGGGAAAAATATATTCTATTCCCCGGCGAGCATTTCAACGGCGTTGACCATGGTTTACGTCGGCGCCCAAGGACAGACCGCGGAGCAGATGAGCCAAGTGCTCCATCTACCGGAGCCCGGGCTGGCCGCCATGGATTTTGGACACATCTTTAGTCGCCTACCAGCGAATGAAAATGAAAACGGCTATACCTTGTCCACGGCCAATAAACTTTGGGTCAGTGAACAACTGCAACTCAATCCATCCTTTCTCCAAAGCATGTATGAAAACTTCCGCAGCGAAGTGGAGAAATCCAACTTTTTGGCACCGAGTGAGACGGCTCAAAAAATCAATTCTTGGGTGGCGACAAACACAAACGGGAAGATTCCGGAAATTATTGATAGCTCCATGATTACGCGCGACATGGTGCTTTTCCTCGCCAACGCCGTCTATTTCAAGGGGCAGTGGGAAACTGCTTTCAAACCGCAATTTACTTCCAAACAGCCGTTTTACCTTGACGACGCACGCGAAAAACAAGTGCTCGTCGATACCATGGAACGTCAGGGGAACATCGTCTACGGCGAGAATGACAAAGTGAAAGCCGTAAAGCTCCCCTTCAAGGGCGACGTTGCGATGACGATTATCTTACCCAAAGATGGCACGGAGCTTGTGGCCGTTGAAAACAAACTTTCACGCGGCTTTTTGACTAACTTGTCTAAAGACTTCTACGCGGCACCGGTGCAAATTTTTCTACCGAAATTCACGATGCGAAGCTCCTATGATCTCCGCGACTATTTATCCAACCTTGGAATGCCTCTCGCATTCTCCGACGGTGCCGACTTCTCCGGTATCGCGGCGGGAGAACGCCTGAGAATATCTCACGCGATTCACAAAGGCTTTGTTGCTGTTGATGAGCAAGGAGCCGAAGCGGCCGCGGCCACTGGCATTGGCGTATCACGGACATCTGTAAGCGTTCCCGTGGAGTTCCGCGTTGATCGTCCGTTTATTTTTGTCATTCACACAAAGGATAACTTGCCACTCTTCATCGGAAGAATTGTGAATCCAACAATATCCGAATAGACACAAAAAAAGACCCCGATTGACATCGGGGTCTTGTGCTCTAAGCGCCTAGAATCGTCTCATACAAAACCACACACCGGAAGACGTATGTAGGCGACGTTTTCGTCTTCTATTTTAGAAGAGAACGCATCAAGAGGTACATAGCCCTTTCGGGGGATGAAGGCACTAGTGTGTTTGCATCACGAAACAATTTTTGGTGAAAGACTCAAAGGCAAAGCGACGATGAACTTCGCCCCCCTCCCCTTTCCCTCACTCTCCACGAAAACTTCTCCGCCGTGCAGCTCAACCAGTTGGCGCACGATGGAAAGTCCCAAACCAAGTCCACCGAAACGCCGAGTGACGGTGCTGTCTTCTTGACGGAAGCGCTCAAAGATATGCGAAATAAATTCGGGCTCAATACCAATTCCCGTGTCGGTCACTTCTAAAATACAAGCACTCCCCTTTTCCGTGACCGAAACTTTCACGCTTCCTCCCGCGGGCGTGAATTTGATGGCGTTAGAAACCAGATTCCAGACAATTTGTTGGAACCGAGTTAAGTCAGCCATCATGCTAGGCGGAGCTCCGAATAGATCACTTTCAAAAGAAACTCCCTTCATGCGCGCCGCCGTCGTGAAGTTCTTAATAACATCTCGCACGGCGTCGCCGGCAGAGATGATTTGGGGTGTAAAGCTCATCTTGCCGGTGATAATCGCGGACAGATCCAACAAATCCGTCATGATTCTTGTTTGATTCTGAGAATTGCGCCAGATGGCCTCGTAGTAGTCGCGACGATCATCTTCTGATAATTCAACGTCCTCAGCCTTCAATATTTCCGCGAGACCTTGAATCACGTTGAGCGGGGTGCGCAGCTCATGGGATAGGGTCGCTAAAAACTCATCCTTCACGCGGTTCAGGTTCTGCGACGTTTCATAAAGTCGCGCATTGTCAATGGCGAGCGAGGCTCGCGAAGCGAGGTCCTCCGCTAATTGCACATCGCTCGCGTCATATAATCGTCCCGACTCTCGGGTGGTGATAAAACTGATGGTGCCAAATATTTCCGAACGCGATTTCAAAGGCACACAGAGATGGGACAATATGCCAATGTTTTCAAGCATGGCACGTGCCCTGGAGTCTTTCGCGTATTCCGTTAAATGGTCTTTCGTGACTGGCTGCAGAAGCATCGTCTTTCCCGTGCGCAAGACTTCAGGAGGTCCAAACTTCATCGTTGAGGGAATGGGATAAAATTCACCAAGATGCCAAGGATCATTCTGATCGTTATGAATGTATTCGAGCGCTAAAAGCTTGAAATCACCTTCCGCTCCGATGGCGTTAATCGCGCACCAGTCCGCAATCGATGGCACGATCGCTCGCACAAGGTTTTGCAGAGTGGATTGATAGTCTAGAGAAGACGTGAATAGAGCGCTGGCCTTTGAAAGAATTTTGAACTGCTCGGCGATTTTTTCCGCTTCTTCTTTCGCCGTCTGCGCCTTGATAAGCTCTAGCCTCTCAGCCTCCGCTATCTTTCTTTCAGTGATATCTTCCGAGATCCCCAAAAGATATTGCGGTTCACCATGTTCATCGTAGAGCGGAATTTTCTTGGTATGGAGGATGCGAACGCCCCTGTATTTTGTGGTCGTAGGCAACTCTTGGATCTCAACCATTTTCCCTTTAGCGAACACTTCACGGTCCGTCTCGATCAAATAGTCCGCTTCCTTCTCAGGGAAAAAATCATAGTCGCCCTTCCCCAACATTTCCTGTCGCGAGTACCCCATCAATTCTTCACTCGCTCGGTTAAAACGCACGTAGCGCAGCTTTTTCGCTTCCTTCACAAAAATCATACTGGGAATGTGCTCGATCAATGAATCCAAGAAGGCGTTGGCGCTTTGTACTTCGGCGGATCGTTCCCGCACCCGCTGATCCAATGTTCGATTTGTTTCCGCTAGAGCTTTTTCGGCATTTTTGAGCGCGCTTAAATCAACAATCAAACCAATCGCATCGATGCTTTCTGAATCCTCAATCATAGCGGGCATAACAAGAACATCAGCCCGAGATCCATCTCGACGAAAGTACTGTTTTTCATAAGGAGAGAAGATGCCTTTGGCTCGAAGATGCACGAGCGCCGTGTTGTCCACCTCTTCATACTCTTTCGGCGTTATATCGCGCCAATTCACGCGTCCGGCTTTTAGATCCTCACGCGTGTACTGCAACAGGTTTAGAATACCCTCGTTGGTGTCAGTAATGGTTCCATCTAAGTCACAGATAATTAGGCCGACGTTATCCGCGCTCATGATACAGCGCAGCAGCGCGTTGCTAATTTTTTGCAACTCCTTGCGGGGAAGGGATTCCAAGAAAGTTGTCGGAGAGTTAGCTTCCGAAGTTTTAGGATGCGCTGGGTATTTTTCCATCGCGGCCTCTCGGCAGGGTCACCACATTTTTTAGTAGCTGCTTTAGGCCTCAACCGCAACGCGCGAAGATGACCGGGAAGGAAGGGCCCGCCGCCGCTATTATAGGCTGCAAGTTCCAATCCCTCCACTACTCGGAACCAGTCGGTTGTGACGAAGCCACGAACCATGTATGGTAAGGACCGAACTCAAAAGGGTCGGTTATGCATTTTGGACGTCTTCCCAGCGTAGATGGGATCGAATTTTCTCTTCCCAACGACACAGCCCGCACGGCCCGTCTTCTAAACCTCGAGAAAAAAGCGGCAACAAACGTTTACGTCGGCTGTTCGCTATGGGCTTCCCGGCATTGGGTTGGACACTTCTACCCCACAGGCACCGCGGCTCACTCATATCTTCGCGAGTATGCGCTCCGCTATAAATCGGTCGAGGTGAACAGCACATTTTATCATTTGTTGGACGGCGATCGCCTTGCCCAGTGGCGCCACGAGGTTCCCAGCGACTTTCGTTTCTGTCCGAAGGTTTTTCGCGGCATCACGGAAGATTTGGGGGCGAGTGATATGCCACGACTTTTGGAGCGTTTTTGTGCCTCGATGCGCGCTTTAGGAGAAAACTTGGGTTTGGTCTTTGCCCAATTCTCCGAAACCTTCACACCGAAAATGAGCGACGCCCTCGCCAAATTTGTCGAACTTTGGCCCAAGGATCTTCCATTAGCCATTGAGCTGCGCCATCCAAACTGGTTTCAAAATCACAGCCTTTCCGATGAGCTTATTAATTTTTTCTACCGACACGACATCGCAACGGTTATCACAGATACACCGGGGAGGCGTGACGTCTTACACACCTCGCTCACACAACCAAAGGTGCTTATTCGTTTTCAAGGAAACGAGCTTCATCCAAGTGACCGTCGACGTCTGGCGGATTGGGCGGAGCGCTTGAAAATTTGGGCGAATGGTTCTTTGCGAGAGATTTATTTCTTCGCGCACCAACCCGAGGAACTTAACATTCCCGAGACGGCCTATATGCTTCTTGAGGAATTGGCGCGGCGCGAGGTTGTTCCCGCGCCGCAATTTTGGGGGAGAGGTGTGCAGCAGCTGCTATTTTAGTCTTTATGTGCTTTGCGCCAAAAGCGAATCTCCCAGGACGTGCCAATAGGAACTTCAGCGCGGAGATAGTATTCTTCACGGTTTACCATCATATCCGCGGTTGGCGCTTCGGGAGCGCACGTCGGACACTTGACAACATAGTGCTCGATATTCACGCCTACATGCGCCGGACGCGTTGGCAAATTCGCAATCAAACGATAGTAACCAATCGCATCATCTTCCGTCACCCGATCGCCAGTTTTTTGGTTAGACGTCGCACCGAGAAAGTCCTGGAAGTGAATCATGTCGATGTGGGGAGCTGCCTTGAAGACCTCCATGATCTGATTGCCAAGATTCTTTTTCTCCGCGGCGCCAATCTTTGAAAACTTATTCCAGAATGTTGGCGACCAGAGTGTATGACCCTGCTTGCGGGCGGCCATGCGCTCCGTGAGCTCCTTGAAAAGAGCTTTGTATCCCTCTTTCACCTTCGCAAGATAAAGATAACTTAAGTTAGCTTCGAAAGTGAGATACCAATTGAAATCCAACGATGGGAATATGGCTTGAAGCCGATCCATCACAACGGTTGATTTATTGATATAGTCCCAGCGAAATTTTTCGGAGCCGATACCATCGACGTAAAGGCTTCCCGCGCCCTTCCACACCGGATCAATGGTGCCAAAGAACACTTTGTCAAAGCACTTAAAGTAAGGAGCGATCACATCAATTTTATGATTCGTGGGATGGTAATCCGTGGCTGTTCCAGGAAGGCCTTCGCGATACGCCATATAGAGGCGCCCTTCTTCGTCAGCGACGTCCTGCAATACGATGTTATGAATGCGGTTGGCGTTTTCGGCTGAAAGCGTGCTGTGGGCTGAACAGATATGTTCAAAATACTCCTTCACATCCGCATCGCTCGTTTCACCCAGTGTTGATAGCTGAGCAAACAGCCCCTTTTCCCTCGTGTATTCAGCGGCACGTACCGGGCAGCCATTAGGAAACTGAGGACAAAGACTTATCTCCTTAACAGCCGACTCCGTCGGTGTTTGCCTTTGCTTGCAGGCCATATTGGAAAAGCCAAGGACGACGCCAACGAGAACAAACACACGCAACGACATATTGGAAACTCCTTTGTGGATCATATTCTGCTACTCACAACGCTTCAACGCGTCGGTCATGTCATTCACGAGAATTTCCATCACCGCGCGGCTATCCAAAGAACTAAAGAGAAATGGGATGCGAGCCTGAGGCAATGTATCTTTTGCTCTAAGGATGCTTCGTACCGTTTTTGGACCACCCACGGTAGCAATCAACGCGTCCTTATCCGCCTCGCTCAAATTTCGCCGCGGCTCAGGAATGTCTGAGCGAATATCTCGCAAACTTTTTGCAATGGGATCATCTTTCATGGCCACGATCTTTGTTAGGGTTTAAAGATGACGCCCCAACCCAAAGGTCATCGACAGCATATCGTTTTTGATGTTGCCGTCTTTTGCTTCTTTAAACGAGTGGCGTGCTGTTTCAGAACGAACACCGTAGCTTAGAAACATTTTAGCACTAAGATGATGTTTAAAGGAGAAGTCAGCAACCATGCTCGAAGCCCGTTTTAACGAAGCTGCGGTGAGATATGCGTAACTAAAATATGCGGACGCAATGTAATTCTTACCGAGGGGCACTTGCCCCCCAAAACCTAAGGAAGGACCTAGAGCCATCACTTCTTCAACAGCAATTGTCCGCATCGTCTCACGACTAAATTTGAGCAGAGCCTGTTGTTGCACACCGATACGTAGTCCCAGCCAGGAATCACGCACCGTTCCCGGACCTAAAAGCCCATAGGTGATCCCTGTCGACGCGGTGAGGAATTGCATCTTGAGAGGGCGTTGCGCGTCGTCTTTCTTTTCGCGAAACATTTCGGTCGCGGCTCGTTGCACGCTGACATCAGCTTCAAATCGTCGTGGTAGCGGTATCCGTCCTTGAACAAAAAACGAGTTGAAAACTTTGGCATTGAGATCAAGATCCGCGCTAGATCCCTCCACCGTATAGCGGAAGGAGCTCGGTGCGGCGCCAACGACGATGGTACCAACCTGTTGTCGCCCCAAAGCCGACTCATCACTTGCTTTTGTTTCGGTCACCATAGGAGGAATGGGGGTCGGGTTTACTGCCGGCGATGGCGGTGGTGTTCCAGGCGCTGTTGGCGTGAGTGCGGGTTGCGGCGGCGGCGCGGCAACAACCGGAGCTTTGGCTTGTTCCATGGTCACGCTGCGAACCGTGGATGGTTTACTAGCTCCATCGGGAGGAAAAACAGCGATCACGCGCCAAAAATATGAACCGGGTTCCATCGTTTTAAGAGAGAGCGAAGAAAGGGCTGGACTTTCCGTGCGTATGATTTTTTTAAAGGCTCGATCGTGAGCGAACTCAACGCGATAACTTTTCGCGCCATCGACTTTACGCCAATCGAACTCCACCGCCTCATCAGCGATTAACTTCACCCCATCCGCTGGTTTCACCAAACGAGGCGCGGGGTAAGAGATGACCACTCGCACCGGTTTTGAGAAGGCTCCTTGAACCTTGCGTCGATCAAGCGTGGCAATGCGTAAAAAATAGGTTCCCGGTTTAAACCCTTCAAAAGAATATTGCGCGACGGAGGCATCGGACTCCCTCACAACATGTTTAAACTCCCTGTCAGAGGCGATCTGCACAAAATAGCCTTGCGCATTCGCGACTGCCGGCCATTTGATGGTTTGCACCCCTTCATCCGCCGCGTAAGCGGTGCCCATTCCCAATATTTTCTCCCAAAGGAACGCGCCGTCTTTCTTCGCGGGGGCTTCAAATTCATATTCGTCATTCAGATCCGGTGGTGGCAAGGGTGCATCATCACCCGCGTCGTGGGTCACGTCTCCTGGGGTAGCGGATTTCTTATCATCAACTGTCTGCGCTACGGCTTCTTTCACGGTAAACTGCCACACCGCGGCCCAATCCGCGTCAGCACCCCCTACTTTTTTTACCCGCCAGAAGTAAGCGCCATCTTCTAAAGACGATACTTGGAACCAAGTCTGATTGGTGGAAAATTTTTTCACGCCGCTGGAGAAATCCTGCGCCTGCGAAAGCTCCAATTCAAATCCCACTTTGCTTTCCGCTTGATCTCGCCACAACAGGAGCAGCGCCACGTCCTTTTCAGCCGACCTGGTCACAACCGCGTTATTTTCAGGCCAAAGCAGAGCGGGTGGTTCATTCACGGCGATATAGAGGCGACGCGTCTCGACAAAACTAGCTTCCATACCTTGCGGCACGACGCGCCAATAATGCACTCCCGATTCAGGACGCTCGATCTTAAGAACATCGTCACTCACTTCTTCGCGGAAGACGATGTTTTTGAATTGTGGATCCCGCGCCAATTCAAACATCACGGCCGTATCTTCCCCATCCCAACTAAACTCCACGGATCCATTGCGTCCTACCGAGATGATCTCTTCATGGGTCGGCGCGCGGAGATGCAGGGGGATCGTCTTTGGCGCGCTCACCTCACCCGTTTCGGTCATGGCAACGGCCTGGGATGGACCAACGGCAAGAGTCTTTGTTCCTTCCACCAATTCAGCGGAACCTTGCAAAATCGCGACACGAGCCTCGCCGTTTTTTCCCGTTTGAATTTGAACTTCCGCGGCAGGAGAAGCCTTGAGCAGCGTGCCCTTTTTTCCCAACTTCACAAGAAGAGGTTTAGCGTCTTTATGAACCGCGGTGCGCATGGAGCCTTGCATGAGCTTGAGCGCCGCGTTCTCCTGCGTGCGTTCAACTTGGATCATGGTGTTTTCACCAAGCTCCACCACCCCTTGATCGCTGAACGTTAGCTTTGTCGATGAGCCGCGGTCGGTGAAAACATAATCACCAGCGTTGAGAATCTCCTGCGGAGCCGCGGCGTTCCATACGGGAATGGTTCCCGACTTCCGTCGCACAAGATTTTTCATATCGCTCACCACCGCGATCGCATCACCGGCCTTGATATCCATCGAGGGCTCAAAGAATGTGATGTCCTTCCAGATCACGGCGCCGATGGTAACCGCAACGAGAAACGCCACACAGCTGGCGGCGAAATCAAAACGCGCGGAACTCGTCACGCTCCACGGAACCAACGTTCCTGGATCACGAGAGGATGAAGCCATGATGTTACGAGACGACTGCAAAATGGACTCTCTTAATAGACTTGATCTCAGAGCTTCTTTTCGGCAATAAATTCAATAACCTAAAGTTAAATAACACGCTTCTTTTTGCTCTGCGTTTTTAAAAGTCTTTTTCGCGCTTTTTGTGAACAAACCAAGGCAAGGTCCCGTTAAGAGAGAGGCAAAAACCGCCGATATCCTTGCAGCATCATTCACAAGAACATATGGTCGCGGCATGGATGCGGAAAAAATTAAAAAAGCTTATGACGGTCTGTTTGACGAAGTCAGCGCGGCAATCCTTGTGGTTTTGCCACCGGACGGAAAAATCATTTCCGTCAATATGGAGGCGGAAGAGCTGACTGGCTATGAGAAGGCCGAGCTTGAGAAGATGTCTTTTTCAGAAATTTTCCGTAGCGATGACCAGCACCGCATCGAGTCCATCTTTCAATCCCCTCTCAACGTTCCGTTTCAAAAATTATTTGAACATAACGTGATTATTCAAAAGCGAAGTAAGAGAAAAATCGTGGTGGATATGGGCTTTCGCCTTTCTTCCATTGGTTCGCAGGAAGCTCTTGTCTTTACCTTACAGGACATAACGGATTTACGCGCGAACCAACAAAAGGTCTTACGCGCCAACGCGTACATCAACGACATTCTTCACAGTGTGCGCGAGGCCCTGATCGTTGTCGACGATGACGGCGTGATTCGCACCATCAACGAATCCGCTCTGCAAATGCTGGAGTACACCCGTAAGGAAGTCGTCGGGCAGTGCATTCAAACACTCATTGCCGATGGCGCCAACAGCGCTCATTACAGAGAGCAGATTCTAACAAAAAGACAGCTCGCCGAGGTGGAACTCTCTTTGGCGACAAAGAGTGGTTTCAATATCCCCGTTCTTCTTTCCGCGTCGGAAATGAAGGGCACACGGGTCGATAAGAAGGGCCGCATTGTCATTGCCGCGATGGACATTTCCGAACGCAAAAAAGCGGAACAGCTTATTGACGATCAGCAGATGATTATCGTGCAGTCATCAAAGATGTCTTCTCTTGGCGAGATGGCGAGCGGTATTGCCCATGAAATCAACAATCCCTTGCACGTCATCATGGGATGCTGTGACATGCTCAATCTTTTTCTAAACGAGAAATCGGTTGATGACAAAAACATCCGTGAATCCATCGATATGATCGCCAACATGAGCCAGCGGATCAAAAAGATTGTGCACGGGCTCAAGGCCTTTTCCCGCGATCAGGCCAATGATCCCATGGAGATTGCGAAGCTTGGCACCATCATCAAAGATACTCTCTCCCTCTGTGAGCAGAGAATCCGCCAGCGGGGCATCTCGTTAACCATCGACCCCGTGCCTGACAATATCTTGCTTGAGTGTCACCCCACGATGATCTCGCAGGTTATTCTAAACCTACTTAACAACTCTTATGATGCGATTGAAACGAATGAGAAGCCGTGGATTAAACTGGAAGTCGCGGAAGGCGCAAAGGAAGTGACCATCACCGTAACGGACAGTGGCCGTGGGATTCCGACCGATGTGATTCAGAATATTTTCAAACCGTTCTTCACCACAAAGCCGGTGGGAAAAGGTACCGGTCTAGGACTGAGTATTTCCAAGTCGGTGATCGAGGGTCACAAAGGAAGTCTGACTTACGACGTGGCAAGCCCCCATTCCAAGTTCGTAGTGACTCTGCCGACAGCTGCGGCAAGCGGCATGGAAGAAGACTTCGACGCGGCTCAATCAGCTTAAGCCGCCATATCGCTTAAGAAGTGAAAATACTTCTTTTCAATGCCGTCAAACTCCATCTCCTGCTTACACGTCCCGCACGCCACGTGCGGCGCGCTCACGAAGTTCCCCGAAGGAAAATGCGTTTTCCGATCCAACAAAATGTTGTGGGAGCGATCGCATTTTTGACAGTAGTAAGGGGCGAAGAATGAGGTGATTTGCACATCTCTGCCGGCAACGAAACCCGGAAACATGTTGATCTGCCCAATCACGCGAACCGGGCATTTCTCGAAACTAATGACCATGTTCACTGGGATTGTCTCGAGGAAGCTGATCCAGCGCTGCAGACCAGTGGAATTGATAAGAGTGACGCCCTCGAAATTGAAACAAACAGACTTGACGCCATCGAAACGAACCCCACTGTAATCGGCGTTTTCATCGATCTGACCCACGAGTGCAATGAAGGCTTTTCCCTCGGAAATTTTTTGGGCGATTTGTAGGGATTTCATAACCTTTTTGACTCCTCACAGAAAAAGTTTATCGAGTGACCACCACGGGCAAAATCTCGATAACGCTTGCTCAAGTATATAAGCGCCGTCACCTCTGTTCGATTTCCCGCCGCAATATGAAAGTCCAGCTGGCTTGCGGACGTAAAAAGAAGATAAAGCCCAACTCCCGCTCCCGGCGTCGAACGCATCACCTGAGCTTGATCGGTCTTTGAAGCACGCGCTAGATTCGCGACAGCCGTGTCGCGCGTGAGCGTTCCAAAAGGATCCCGGGCGGAGATAGCGAGAATTTTGTCATCGTAGCCAAATTCCAGCTCCACCTCTTCTCCTGGTTCGACCACGAGAGCACTGCTTCGCGAGACATCGCGGTATTTCGGCTTGCCATCAACGCGCGGGGCGTTGAACAAACCATTCATAATCATTTCCCAGGCGATGGTGGCCACCACATCGGGTAGATCGCTAAAGCCATTCGGCACAGCGGCGGCAAATTCACGAATCTCTCCGAGATACTCGAGTTTTTTTCCGTAGTCGGCGATTCGCAGCTTTTTCGTCTTCACACCGGCGGAGAGATAACAACCTAGTCCCCAGCAGCTATCTTTCATCTGCTGCATGATGGACTGAAGCTGATGGGTCATCTGCTGGTGGTTTTTAATGTAAACATGATTGATGGACTTCAATCGCGTCATCCAAGCAATGGGATCGTGGCTTTCCGGTTCTCCCACAAGAACCACGCGGTATCCGTGCAATCGTTCGCCGTGGTTCAGATCAAAGGTACCATCCGTGCCATCGATAAAGAGGCAGGGCTTGTCCACTTTCGTTTGTTTTTCGAGTTTGTCGAGGTCTTCAACCACACGCACGGTCAATTGCAATGACCGCGCCGCTTCTTGGCAGGCTGCCAAGAAAGCTTGATCATGAGATGCAACATAGACCATTTGCATGGGTAAACCTTTAACTCACCAGTCGTCCAGCCTGCGCTTGCGCGAGGCGTCGCACGACAATCAATGTCATATCGTCTTCTGGATTGCGAGACTTGCAAAACTCCGTGGCCTTTGCCACCAAGTCATCGCGAATCGCCTCCGCGGATTGACCCGCGATCTTCGTGAAGGCTCGTAATAGACGACCTTCCCCAAATTCTTCGTCTTCCTCGTTGCGACACTCCACGAGGCCGTCGGTATAACAAAGCGCTGTCTCACCGGGCCCAAGAGTCGTTACGTGTTCGGTAAACTGCGCCTCGATACTTTGTCCCAAACATGGACCGGGCGCGCCGTTAAGCGCATCCAGGTCTTCACGCGTTGCTGGTTCTTGTCGCTTACCACCCGTTTGATCGCGGCAGATAAGCGGCATATCGTGGGATGCATTGACATACCGCACGTCACCCGTGTGCAGATCAATCACCGCCACAAAAAAAGTCATCTTAATCCGCCCCTGCCCAGCTTGGTAAATCGCCGCATTGAGGTGATCCATGATGAAGGCCGCCGTAAGCTTCACATTTTTCACCGTCTGTCCCAAGCGTGCGAGGGTCGATGTACAACTATGCGCGGCGGCGGTCATCAGGGCCGCGGGAACCCCATGCCCGGTCGCGTCTCCCATCAGAAGAATCAACTCGTTTTCAAGCTCGATGCTTCCCCACCAGTCACCACCACACTCGGATGCCGGCTTAAAAAAGGCCGCAATTTCCAGATCACCCACACGCATGTAGTTTTGGGGGAAGAAGTTGTCCTGCACCAACTGAGCTGTTTCGAGCTCTTTTTCCATACGTGCTTTGTCGCGGGTTTCATTCAGCAGGCGTTTGATTTCGGCTGTCATGTGCTGAAAGGATTTCGAAAGCGCGCCAACCTCGTCGCCTGTCTTTATATCGACACGTACATCCAAGTCCCCTTGAGCAATGCGCAAGGTCGCTTCGTAAAGCTTTTGCAATGCAGCCGTCAGGCGCTTGGTGAACAAAATCGTAAAAAGGAACCCCAAGGAGAGAATAAGTAGTGCGAACTGCGCGGTCTGTTCCATCAGGCGACGTGAGGCATAAAAGGCCTTCTCGACGGGGATTTCTGAAACCGCGATCAAATCGCCCAAAGGCAATTTTTTGTAGGCCATGATGCGTTTCACCCCGTCTTCACCCGTGATCTCTTGCGCCCCTTTCGCGGCCGCGCTTTTTAAGATCAACTGAATGATTTCGGAACCGGCGATGCTTTCTTCCGCCAGGACTTTTTTCGTCTCGGAGTGCGCGAGGATGTGGCCCAGAGAATCGACAAGATATGTGGTGTAAACGGAAGACCGCTGAAAGATGCTTAAGCGTCGATCCTGGCGCACGCTAGCAACCAGAATCCGTTTGAGATTTTCACCCTCAAGCACGGGCACGGCGATCGTAAGGAGGGGCAAATCTCCCCCTAAAGTCATCGCCTGAAAATAGATGCCTTTCGTGCGAATCAATTCCACGGGAAGGATGCGTAAGCGCTCCAACTGCGCCGCCAAATCTTTTTGGTTCAACTGGTAGGGTTCAAGATACCCCTCATTGACCAACGTGAGTTGTCGCTGCAACGTTCCCTGCGTGACGGCGTAAATGGTGGCCTCAGCAAGCTGATCGTCATCGCTGAACAGAGCGCGCACCGTTTCGCTGGCGCTTTCCTCTCCCTGATAAGCTAGGTTCATCAGTCGCAGCGTGCGGATCGTGTTATAAAATCCCGTCGCTGTTTCCTCGGCGATTGTTTCGACTAGGGCCGCATTGTTGTCATAGATGTAGGCTGTTTTATCACGATCAAAGAGGCGAATCGCAAGCGCAAGATAAGCGAGAATCGACGCTGAAAGAATCACCGTCGTTAAAAGCAAAAATTTGTAGCGTAGTGACAAACGTCCCATGGACACCAGCAGATGATATTGAAATCCTAAGGATATTCTACAAATCCGGGAGCATCCTTCAGTGGGCCAGATTTTTCCTACCTACGCCAGCCATCGAATTTCTTTCTCTTTTATGATTCTTTTTTCACGAATTTAAAGACTCTCACAAAAAAGCTTTGAACCGAGGCGGGAACGATGCCTTAATATTTGTAGGAACTTTTCACCAGGAGCAGACGTGGAACGGGACTTTGTCGATTACCTCCTCAGCATCGACTACGTGCAGGTATCCATCCCCGCATTTCTGGCGCTTATTTTTATCGAGATTTTTTTTGACGCTCGGAGGAAAACGGGTTTTTACCGCTTCAATGACGCCGTCGGGAATATCGGCTGCGGCGCGGCGCAAATCCTTACAGCGATCTTCACCGCGTCCTTCTTACTCAAAGGCTATGAATGCCTTTACGAACACCATCGCCTTGTCTCCTTGAACGCCAATGACGTATGGCTGAAGGCGCTGCTCGCTTTCCTTCTTTTTCTAGGTGTGGATCTTGGTTACTACTGGGGGCATCGCTTCTCTCACCGCGTGAACCTTGCCTGGTCGGGCCATGGGGTGCACCACCAGAGTGAAGAGTACAATCTTTCTGTGGCTCTTAGGCAAAGCGCCTTTCAGACATTCTTCACTTGGTTTTTCTACCTACCGCTTGCGGTTTTGGGATTTTCAACGGCCTGGTACGTGTCTGTTGTATCTTTTGTCACGATGTATCAGTTTTGGATACACACGCGCTTTATCAAGAACCTTGGTCCGTTGGAATGGGTCTTGAATACTCCGTCCCATCATCGCGTGCATCATGCCATCAATGGCCCTTTTATCGACAAAAACTACGCCGGTACACTTATCATTTGGGACAAAATGTTTGGCTCGTTTGTTCCCGAAGATCGCGAATGCATTTATGGCACAGTAAAACCCTTACAAAGTTTTAATCCCGTTTGGGCGCAGTTTGCGATTTTCGCTGGCGTGGTGACCCACTTTCGCGCGCAAAAAACTTGGGGCGATCGCATAAAATCTTTGCTCGCGCCACCGGGTTGGCCCTCTGCCCTTGAGGTTCCAGAAATTCCAACACAGATTAGATACTCCGTGCCCCTCACGCGATGGATCAAGATTTATACTCTGACGCAGTTTGCTCTGCTCTTGGTGTGTGGCATCGCGCAGATCAATGGTCATGCGCAACTTTCATCCATTCAAAATGTTGTGGTGCTGGGCTTGCTGTTATTAGGTCTCCTCGCCCTCGGCTTTATCCTCGATCAAAAGAGATGGGCGTGGCCCTTTGAGGGGGTTCGTTTGGCGTTGAGCGTGATCGTGCCGCTATTTTTGTTTGCTTAACCAACCCAAAACACCGCAACCTCAAAGACTTCTTTAAGTCTGTTTGCCATTTACCCCAAACAGACTTCCACCAAAACCCTTCTGTCATCTTAAGTTCTCAAAACCTCTGCCGAAAATCTCCATAAGAGAATTCTCGGATCGTTATGAACACCATCCTTTCCATCAAAACCTTCATTCTCGCCATCATTCTGTTGGCGTGCGACAGCACATTGAGTCGCTGGGACGATGTGCGAGTCAATATCCACGGCGTCAATGGGTCGCAGTCACTCATTCATGCCGGCGACGACATTGTGACAAATCGCGAGTTTTCCCGTCGCGCCACCACGGAACTAAGCGAACAACTCAGCTACTCTTGGAGCAAAGTTTCTGGCCCAGGAAACATCATCTTCAGCGCCCCTCAGGAGCAGGAAACGTCCATTGCAGCAGATCAGGACGGCATCTACGTTATTCGCGTAACCGCTCGCAATCAACTGGGCGACGAAACATCAGATGATTTTCAACTGACTTGGGACACAATCCCACCCGTACCGCCCGACACTCTTCAAACGCGGGCCGGCGGCACCACGGGAAGTGATGTGCGTCTTACAAATCAGACCACCATTGTTTTTGCGTGGAACGATGCCAAGGATGAAGGCGTCGGCGTACGCGATTACACCATAACTTGGTATGCCAGCGGCGACTGCACCGGTTTTGAATCCACACGCATCGGCTTACAACAAACACACCACATCATTCAGGGACAAGACGGTGATGTGTTTTCCTTTAAGGTAACGGCATTTGACAAACTGGATCAATCGCAAACGTCGGCGTGTTCACCGAGCATTAGAATTGATACGTCGCTGCCGCCCGCGCTCACGGCATTCACAGGTGTGACGGGATCTCAGGTGGGTAGCACTAAATTGACGTTGACACTTCCTCCCGACCACAGTGACTACAATAGCATCACCATTCGTCGCTCTTCAGGAACATCAGCACCGATTGATTGCTCGGCGGGCGACAGCATTAAAACATACAACAAAGGTGCGCTCGCTGCTTCACTCGTGTACGTGGACGCCGCTCCCGGAGCGGGCGCTGCATATAGCTATCGTGCCTGCATCCTCGATGCGGCGGGCAACGAATTGGGACAAAATACAGCCGCGAATATTGTTTCCAAGGATCACTACATTTTCGTGACTTCGGGAACCACGGACGGAAAATTTAACGTACCGACGGGAGGCGCAGCGGCAGCGGACCTAACTTGTTTAGATTCAGCTGTTAACTCAAGTCAGACCGTCATCAGCGAAGAACTCAAATGGCGAGCCATTGTCTCGACAAGCACAAAAAGCGCGGCATCCAGCCTACAAATTCTCGGTAAAGTGCGCGCAACAGACGTTCCCACTTATACCGTGGTGGCCAATAATGCCGCCGAACTATGGAGCGGAACTCTTTTAACCTACATCGGTAATGATGAAAACGGAGCTCCCTCGGCGGATCCCTTGATGGTGTGGACGGGAACTCTCGGCGACGGTAGCACAGCACCTCAGACCTGCAATGATTGGACAAACAATACGATCGCGCAATCCGCGATTGTGGGCGATCCAGGAGCGTTTGATAATACATGGATTGGCATTGTCGCCACGGAAACCTGCAACTCAGCGCAACACGTCTACTGCATTAGCCAGAGATAATTCTAAGGAACAACGGTCAGAACTCCCGAGCATGTGTGGGTCTCGCCCGCGCCGTTAACGACTTTTGCCGTGAAAGCGCGCGTGCTACGCTGACGCGTATTGGTGAAGAAAGTGCGCGTGCCGTTTGCCGCCGCTGCTTGCAAAGCCACCAGCTGCGGCACGCCTTCTTGAATAACATCCAGATAAGCCGTGTCATACCCAAGACCCGCGACGACCGTGATACCAGCCAACTGTCCAGGTGAAACAGTTGACGGAGCTATCGCCAACGTACACGGCTTTGGTGTTTCAATGACCTTGACTTGTGTCTGACAGCTCACAACACCACCAGGCCCACTGATAGCGGCGGTAAAGACGCGCGGCTCGGAAAGAACACGCCCTGTTTCCGTCACAACAAGGGTTTTGTTAATCGGCGTCGCATAACCTTCATGACGATAAATGGCGGTACTATCAAAATCGGCGGCGAAAATGCTACCGCTCACTTGGATAGTGAAAGTGATATCCGAGGGAATACCAGCTTGGATGGCTGGCTTGTCAGCAGAAATGCTGCAGCTCGCGGGAGCACACGAAACACCACGTCCATCGTAGTCGAGACAGGTGCTTTGATCATTGCCGGGGAAGCGCTCCGATTTTTTCAGACGCGCTTCCGTGGCAACATTGCTTGCCAACGCTTTACACGTTTCATAGAGACCGGCGCTAAAACCATCCGCGTGGGCCTGCGCAAACTCTTCCGGCGTCACGAGCTTACACGCCTTGCCAAAGAGTCCCGCACCCTCGCATAGATTTTCACATCGCTGCATCGTTTCCGCCGCAAGATCATCGTCACAGCGATCCGCTTCTTTCAAATAGGTGCGATAGCCATGCTCATAGCAAGAACGATGATGGTTGCATGCTTGAGCAAAGTACTGGAGGTCTAAGCCATTTTGCACACCTAGGATTTGCACCTGTTCCGAATAAGCATCACAGCCGCTACCGTTCGCCGCCCATTCCGTTTCAGGAACAGCCCCGACGACGACGCGGCCCGTTTGATTCAAGAATGACGTCAAAAGCGTGCCATCTTTTGTGCTGCCACCCGCGGCGGACGCCCATTGCCGTCCCGAAGCCGAGGCCACAAAGATATCGAGTGTTTCTTGTTTTAACCCAACGCTTGAAATGTATCGTTGATCAAAACCCACGGATAAAGTCGCGGGCGTATTGAACACGATGTCCGCTGGACTCAAAATGTACTCACGGCCAATGGTCATGAGATTCGGGGTCGTGTGAGGCGAAAGACGGAACACAGGTGTTAGACGAACTTCGGTGTCCGCGTCCAGAGCTCCCGCGGGAATCGACAACAAGATTTCACCGAAGATGCCAATCACGCCACCTTGATCCGCGCGAATAACTTTCGAGATAGAGCTGTTGGTGCTAACAGCGGTGATTTTTAGATTTGGTTTGATCCAGTAGGTGCCATTGAATTTGCGTTTGATGGAATCAGCCACATCAAAATCAATCGTGAGTGTGGTTAGTCCAGAGGACTCAATCGCAAAGGCTGAGACCAAATCCACGTATTCCTGCGAACCGGAGGAAGTGGCTAACGGCTTAATCACACGGCCGTGCCCCTCATCCACTTCGATCTTACTGCCAGTACCCAGATTTAGACGCATACGACTGTAGGAACCAGGTGTGATGTTAAACGTTCCTAGCTCGAGAAAAGCACCTTGTGACAGACCCATAAGGTCGATGATTTGACCGCTCGCGCCAAAATGAACAACAGGCTGCCAGACCTCGGAATTCTCCGGCAGGATCTCAACGCTAACAACATTCAGCAGAACGCGTGTGACGGTATAACTGCCAAATCCAAAGATGTTCTGCAGCAAACACAAAAGAACATCTTTTTTAGGATCAAGGCACGGCTTAACATCAAAAGATTTAGGGTCTTTGAGAAGCATGCGCAATCGACTGAGGATGTGACGAGTCACTTCAGCGATGTGCTGTCGTTTTCCTTCTGGATTCTTATACGAACCGCTAAAATAGACTTCATGACCATCGATAAACACACGGCGACGGAAATAGTCGCTGTCCTTGACGCGCTCTTGATCGCCCCAATAGATATCCAATTCATCTTTAGCGGGCTCATCCTTTGTCGCGGGTGTCGGCGCGGGTGATGAAGACTCGGCTGTGGAGTCTTTCTGTCCAGCCAATGGACAACCCGTCAAAAATAAAGTCACGGAAAGCAAGAGCGCGAATGTTCTAAACATTCGCATTGTTGTCATTGCCTTGGATAAGGATCCGAACACGTTGCACCTCTCGCTTAAACCTCTAGTCAATTGCCCGACGTCGCCTTTCGGTAATAAAGAGTCGATCGGGCATTGCCTAGCGCAGTTAAACCTGCGTGTAAAAGCCTATAAGTACGCACCCTTGCAGCTCTCTTTTTCTAGAAAAATCTGGGTGGTATAATAAAAACATAGACCGCCCGGTAAGAATTTCGAAGGTTAGCCTTGGGGAGCGCGTTTTGACTTCCGCCCAAAATTTAGACGAAGCACCAGCAAGAACGATTCTCGCCGTCGATGATGAAGAAGAGATTCTTCGTCTCTACAACACCTTTTTGAAATTCAGCGGCTTTCACGTCAAGACCGTGCAGAACGCCGAGGATTGCGTTGAATATTTGATGCACCGCGAAGTGGACCTCATCCTTCTTGATGTCAACATGCCTGGCATTGATGGCCTAAGACTTCTCGAAATGATTCGCACGCAACCCAAGAACAAAGAAACGCCGATCATTATGATCTCAGCGCGTGGCGATGAAGCGACGGTTAAAAAGGCCGCCGTTTTAGGCTGCGATAACTTTATCGTCAAGCCATTCACGCTCACGGAACTTGCCGATCGCATCAAAGGTGAGCTGTTTGAAATCAACTACGAACAGGTTAAAAAAGTTCTCGAAGTCGCGCGAAATATTAAGACGCGTCTGGTGAGAGAGCCAGGACTGCAGGAGTTCCGTATTCTTGAGTGGGATCCCTATTTTCTGACCTACGAAGGACGAGATCTTTGCATCTTGACGCCTCGCGGCACTCGCCCAAACGCCATGGCCCGGCTTGAAGAAGCTGATTTGAAAAAGCGGGTGATGCTATTTCTTAAGAATCCCATTCGCTGGAAAAAAATCTGGCCGATAGAGCGCTAAACCCAATCACGTTGCTTCCGGATCATTCTCGCCAATATAATCTTTAGTTCGATCATATGATGGAAAATGATTTTTCAGCTGCCCCAGGACATTAAAAACAATGGGGCAGCAGGAATAGTCTTCTATTGCGGCAATGGAGCGACTTAAAAAATCGACTTTGTGAAGGTGAGGAAATTCGCGGCAGTCGTCCGGCCGATGCGCGTACACGGTGCATTTGTTTTCTTTTAAGAGAGGACATGGTTCCGCGCAAAAGACGAACGCACCGTCTTCCTCCCGCATGCCCTCTTTTAATCGCTCCGCAGACAGCCCAACACCGCTCACCAAACGGTCAATATCACTTTCCTCTAACAGCGGCTGCTTCTCACGACAGCAGTTCCCACAGGTCGTGCAATCAATCGACGCGGAAACGCTGCGATTCAAGTCGTGCACGATCTTATCCAACGCGACAGCATCCACTTCCTGCTGCAAGAATGCACGAAAGTTCCAGTTATCGGCCCAATGCTCTACCGCGAGTTTGCCGATGGTGGCGAGATTTGTTTCAAGTTGCATCATTTTTGTTCGACCAAAAGTTCTTTGACCGTCGTTTCGAGCTCATCAAGGCGCACTTCGTGAGACTCCACCTGTTTTACAGTAACGCGGAAATCATCCATCTGCCTTCGGGTGTCGAGCACAACCTCAATGACCAGATCGAGTTTGTGGTTCATCTGTTCCAGCAAAATTCCTTGATAGTGCGTTCGCTCATCTAAACGCCGCAACATCTGACTATGCTCTGACAGCTTTTCGCCGTGCTTCTCCAGCTTTTCGCCGTGCATCGTTGTTGTCGCGTTCTCGGTTATGGCCTCGTCAATAAGGTTCTTTAACTCCAACCGGCTTTTTGGCATCGGCACTGTGCGGACCTCCACATTTGCATGGACGTCTCTTATAACACGGGGAGGATTTTTGCGGCGACTGACATCACCGTCGCGCTTAAAAAAAATTCATAATAAAAACAAATAAATACAAAATTGTCCCACGAGGCCGTCCCTAACTTGTCAAATGCGTCCAAACCCATTATTTCAGAGAGGATCCATACAACTATGAGAGGTGCTCTATGAAAATGAAGACCACACTTTTCCCCCTCCTTCTTGCCGGAGCGTCACTTTTCTCTGGAGGTCTTGTGGCGGAAACCACCACGGGAACAATCCCCACGAAGAACGTGAACAAGAAAGAGTACGTGAACCTTGCCAAGATTTCTCTGCAGGACGCCATTGCCGCGGCTCTTGAAAAGTCACCGGGTAAAGCCGTCGATGCGGAACTGGATAGCGAAAACGGATTCCTTGTCTATGAAGTGAAAATCGTTTCCGCTGACAAAAAAGTGAAAGTGCGCGTTGACGCCGGTGACAAGAGCATCCTTCGCGTCAAGGAAGAGAAGTTATAAATTCTTACTGAGAACTGCGAATGCGCTGGGCAAATGCCAGCGCTTCGCGGTTTGGTTATGGTAATCTAGAGTTAATTATATTTTGAGCATTCAACAAAACTCGACACTTCCACCCCTCATTCCAGTGCGTTAAGCCATCTCAAGCTATTGATCCCTCTAGGAAAATTTTCCTAAAAGTCTTTAATAACAAGCCGATAATACCAACAGTCGACTTCTTATTAGTATTGGACAGAAAGGGATCAACAAATGGGGCGTTCGGAAATTTTCAGGATAGTTGCCGCGTAGATCTACGCTGCGATTTTGTTACAC
>CAYOJQ010000033.1:14310-38984 GCA_964404325.1 uncultured Oligoflexales bacterium | reverse complement strand
AAGGATTGCCGCCATCCCATGCGGCCGACATAGGCAAGGACTAGGACGATCAATAGATACTGAGTAAGGCGCGTTAAGCTTGCCTGTGGAGTGGCCTCGCGAAAAGCCTGCGGCAGGGTCGCGAAGTCTCCCTTACTCGAAAGAAAGTCGAGACCCCATTGCACAAACTTAGGCACCATCACTTCAGAAGCGCTAGTGACAAGCATGGCGAAACAACCAAGGGCGTAAAGCGGCCAGTGCTGCGCGATGGCACGACGAAATAGGAGCGCGGGAGTCTGCTGCTGCATGAACGTTTGATCCATTGGCTTTGTAAGTTCGGCATCTATCATAAAGAGAGCCCGCTCCGCTGGCGAGAGTTAACACCATACCTAAAACTAAATTGTTGAAATCTTTAAAAAATGACTCATTGGCGAGCTAGGAAGACGTCCGGGAGAATCCCGGACATCCATTGGAGAATTACTTATTCTTAAGACGGTCTACCGCGTCCCCGGGACTTCCCATGATGTTGTAACCAGCGTCAACATGATGGATCTCGCCCGTCACGCCAGAAGCCAAATCGCTGAGAAGATAAGCGGTCGACTTTCCGACTTCTTCGACGGTGATATTTCTTCCGAGCGGAGAGATCGCGGCATTTACTTCCAACATGGACTTAAAGTCACTGATACCCGCGGAAGCAAGTGTACGTACCGGACCCGCGCTGACGGCGTTCACGCGAATATTCTGCGGCCCCAAATCATAGGCCAAATATTGCACGGTACTTTCCAATGCCGCTTTACACACACCCATCAAGTTGTAGCCACCGACGACTTTTTCTCCACCGTAGTAAGACATGGCGACAACGGAGGCGCCAGGGTTAAACAATGGCGTGGCTGCTTTCGTGATGGCGATGAGGCTGTAGGCGCTGATGTCCATCGCCAACTTAAAGCCTTCGCGAGATACGTTTAATGTCGGACCCTTGAGATCTTCCGCGGCCGCAAACGCGATGGCATGCACGAGGAAATCAATGCGGCCCATTTTTTCTTCGACTTGTTGAAAGAAACTCGCGATCTCCGCATCCGATGACACATCACAACCGTGAATGAGTTTTGCTCCGAGTGGTTCGGCGACTTTGCGAACTTTTGGCTCCATGCGCTCCGACACAAAACTAAATGCGAGCTCGGCACCTTCATCATGCAAAACTTTTGCGACAGCCGCGGCGATGGAACGCTCGTTGGCCACGCCCATGATGACGCCTTTTTTTCCCTTAAATAGCATGAACGGTTTCTCCATCCGTTGATCTGACTTTTTCGAACCAAGGTTCTAGCATGTTTGCCATGCCGAGCAAAGCAACGGATGCCTGATAAAGACTTTAAAAATCAATACCACTCAGGAGGTAACTATTCGATGAAATTGGAAATAATTGGGGACGGAGGAGGGCTCCGTCCCCATTCAGTCCTCGGGCTCTTCTTCATAGGAATCGAAGTGGTCAATGATAACCGACTCCCCCGCGATGCGGCCAAAACCACACGTATCACAGAAATCCAGAATGGATTCGATTTCTTTGTTCAGTTCTCCTTCAGTCGCCGCCAAAGATGCAATGCAAACACTCGGCTCACCCGTTTTCTGAAATTCCGCGGATGGTTTCACACATACTTTAAATCGGCTGCGCAGTTTTTCGATAAGAGAATGCATCTCCTTCTTATCGTGCTGTGTTAAATCTTCCCGATCGAACTCAATCTTAATCAAGCCAAAATACAAGACCCACCTCCGCTTCTACTCCAGTAACAGATGCTCCCATTGTATCTTTCGTGACGAGAAAAACAGAAATGGAAAGTGACACGTCAAAACAAGACGCCAGTATCGAGGAAAACGCTCGCCATCTCCCTCTAAGCGTGGACAACCTTGCAGCCAATGAGACCCTGAACGATGCCATATTTCCCGATGACAGGTTTGTTCGTCATCAAAAATGCCCTGCTCAATCTTTAAGCATGCCTCTTGAGGATCCATCCAGACCTGCCGCCGCCAGGCAAAAAATGCCTGGCTCCTTTGCAGCAAGACTTCATTTTCGGCGGCGAATTGGAGACTCAGAAACCAGACGATCCCCCAAGCGCCCACACGGAAGCCCATCACTCCAACCAAGCATCGAGTGCTTCATCCTCAATAGGGACTCCCATTTTTTCTTCGAATTGAACCAGCTTGGCTTTCACTGTTTTTGTCACAATCGCGACACCCGCGATCGCCAAAACCAAACCGAATATACTGACGATGACATATTCGACGGCAGCACCTCCCGCTTGTCCTTTTTTGAAAACCTTCAATAGATTTCTCATGGGTACCTCCTTATTGTGGGAGGCAAAAACTAACAGGCAAGGCGTGCCTCTGCCGACGGACATCTGCACCCATATATACTTAAATGAGGGATGCTCTGTCTCATCTACTGAATTTAGGAACCGCCATGACTCAAGAAGCCAATCTAACTCTTGCGCAAGCCACAGAAAAAGCTGAACAGTTGCGGCAACAAATCGCGACTGCCATCTTTGGCCAAGAGGAACTGATTACAGAAACACTCTGCTGCTTTCTCGCCGGCGGACATATTCTCATGACAGGCGCGCCAGGTCTTGCGAAGACAACTTTGGTACGCGTTTTCGCACAAAACTTAGGTCTGGAATTTGGACGCGTGCAGTTCACCCCGGACCTTCTCCCCGCCGATATCACCGGCTCGGAAATTCTCAATATCGACGGCGCGAGCGGCAAGAGAAACTTCGAATTTTCTCCCGGCCCCATCTTTACGAATCTTCTATTAGCGGACGAAATCAACCGCGCCTCACCACGAACACAATCCGCGCTTCTTGAGGCCATGCAAGAGAGAAACTGTACGGTCAGCGGAAAGATTCACCGCTTGCCTGACCCGTTCATGGTCTTCGCGACCCAAAACCCGTTTGAATCCGAAGGCACCTTCCCACTTCCGGAAGCGCAATTGGACCGCTTTCTCGTCCATGCGCTCGTTGACTATCCCGATGCCGATGCGGAAAAAATGATTTTACAGACTCATGCGGCGAATCGTTTGGCGGGTGAGCAACGAGATTTAGGTTCAAAAACGGGCAAGTCCAAAACACTAAGTTCATCCGAAGTCATGGGCATGATGCAACAAGCGCATAACGTCCATATTGATGACGAGCTCATCCAAGCCATCAACGAACTGGTTCGCTCCACGCGCCCTTCGCAGGAAGACTGCCCCACGGACTTACGTGATGGTATTTGGTACGGTGCCGGTCCACGCGCGGGTATCAGTCTCATCTCTGTGAGCAAAGCCTACGCACTCTTACAGAAACAAGAAAATGTTCGCTGGCAGCACGTTAAGCGCATGGCGAAATCCGTCCTTCGCCATCGTATTCGTTTGACGGCGCAGGCCGCGCGCGATCAATGGAACGAAGACAAAATCGTCGATACATTGATTGAACGCCTCGAAGACAAACACCGCCACCTCGCAAAAGGTGTTAACTAGTGATCGAAAAGGCTAAAAGCGCCGGAGCCACTCTTCGCGATCTCGCTCCCAATGAAGTTCACGAACTTAGGCTTCGTGACTTCAAAAATAGCGTCCGTTACCAGGGCAGCTACAATCTTAATTTGCGCCGGCCCAGCCGAAACCCTGCTTATAGCCGTGTTTATGTTCCAGGCGATCCCATTAAGCTCATTGACTGGAAGGCCTTCGCTCGCACCGATCAACTTCTTATCCGCGAACAGCGAGAAGAAGCGAGTGCGATGGTGTGTATCTTTGTGGATCAGCGCGACAGCATGCATTGGCCGGACAAGAGCATTCTTAAGGCGAGTCAAAAAGAAGTTCCCACGAAATATGAGATCGCTTGGCGTACAGCTCTCAATCTTGCGTACCTCCATCTGAAAATGGGGGACATGGTAAAAGTCTTTCACTTCGAGGCATCACCACAAGGCCGCCTTCGTCTTAGTGCCGGCGCCGATATTCTACGCCTGTATCACGAGCTGAGTGATCGTGGTTTCGAGGAAAACGTGCTCGCACGTTTTCCTTCTGAAAACGCACCGCCCCCCCAGAGAGCTGATATTCACTACGTTTTATCCGATGCGATCAATCCCTTGTCTTTGGATTGGTCATTGCATCAGGCAAGCCAAACCGTTCTGATCCATACCCTTTCGAGCTTGGAGCTCAGCTGCGATTGGTTCACGGCGGATACCTGCTATTTTGATGATCCGTCGCTTCAAGAGCATTTGGGGGACACCCTTTCCTTTCATCGCCAATACGAACAAAAATTTGCGACGTGGCGCGAAACCTGGGAAAAGGAAGCTCGTCATCAAGGGGCGCAATACCTAGCCGTGAATGAACAGACAGCCATCATGCAGTTCCACCTGCAACTTTTTGATCTCTTACGTCAGCGCGGTTAATCAGTGAATTGGTCACAGTTCAACATTTCTTTCGGGCTTCTTTCCGCTATCGCCACTCTTCTGGGGATAGCGGCCGCGGCCATTTGGTTTTTTATCCGTCGCCGCCGTGAACGCTTGTGGTTACCCGCTTTGCGCGTTCTCTCTTTCGAACAGGAAAAGCTGCCAAAGTTACGCTTCACGCCTCCACCCTGGATTGCGTTTCTTGCGTTTTGCGTGTGTGCTCTTGTTGTTATCGCTCTCACGGGAAAACCAAGCCAACAGATCTATACGCCCTTTCGTCCCGAACAAAATCGCAGTCATATCTATTTAGATATGAGCCCTTCCGTGTCGGCTTACACCGATCTTACTCAGTATGCGAGTGAAGCTGGCGCTCTTTTCGCGCGCCTGAAAAAATCGGGGCGCGTTACCGCATCCACAAGTCATTCCGCGGACATTTTTGAACCCGCCAACGCGGAAGAGGTGGCGGCTCTAGCGAAGCAAAAGGGCTTTCACCGCTCTGGCGTGAAGCTCGGAGAATCTCTTAAAAAACTAACACCGCTCCTAGGCGATGTTGACCGTCTATTTATTGTCTCTGATGGAGATCGCCATTCGTGGGATGATCTCAACTGGCACTATCTCGCGGAAGAGATGGAGATTTACTGGAATCCGGTTGCGGAGCACGACGATAAAATCAATTTCTTTATCAACCACGCGCAGTTTTTAAGCTCCGCCGATACGAACACCATCGAATGGGACGTGGAAATTGCCAGCAATAAGGCGGTAGCTGCCGCTGTGTCTGGGACCATCGAAGTCAGCTATCGAAACAAGCTACTAACATCATCCTCCTTCACCATTCCGCAGGGGCGAGAACGTGTGAACACACGCTTGCGATGGAGTGGGGATGAACAAGCCGATGCTTTGGTCACCGCAAGCCAAGACCCTCTTGTCTGGAAAATAAAGGCGGATCAGAATGAAGGCCTCTTAGCGGACAACGAATACCGCTCTCTCGTGCAAGGGGTGAAACAAGACGCCTTACTCATTGCTGATCCACTGGGCGAAATGTTTCTCGATGATCCCGCGCATCACCTTGAGGTATCCCTTGATCTCCTCGGGTTCAACGTTAAACGCTTGGATTACGTTTCTTCTAAAGACGAGCCTTCGCTTGATGCACCCTTCTGGGTTCTTTTAGGTGGAGCAGGAAAGGGCGTCGATAGTTTCTGTCCCAGCAACTTCGTGCACCAACGCCTTAGTGGACAATCCCTTAAAAAACTTCCCTTGGTGTGGCTCGCGCCTTACGCGGAACAAGCCAGCTATCGCGAGGTGTGTCATTGCTTCAGTAAGCTAGCTGTTGTGAAAAGCGATGAAAAAGCACTGCCCGCCTATTGCGAAGACATTCAGACGCGTGATCAATGGATTGGCGTTCTAACATCTCTCGGGGCAAAACAAGTTGGCGGCGAAGTCGGAGACATGCTCGGCGCCTTGGCCTATCACATCAAGGATCCAACCGGTAACGCTGAAGTATTGGCATTCACGGTTCCCTTGCGACCACAACTCGGCACAGGTCTGCGCTATGCGGATATGCCGCGAATTGTTCGCGCCCTGCTAGGGTGGCAAGGTTTGCTACAAGAACAAGGCGCACTCAAGAAAGAATCTTGGCCGCGTTGGAACGACATCACATTAGCCCCTCCAGAAACGGAAAAAAACGTCCTCGTAAACGTTCCAAGTGGTGAAAGCATGCTGCAAATGTTAGAGCCAGAACTTCTACCTCCCGCTTGGC
Source organism: uncultured Oligoflexales bacterium (assembly GCA_964404325.1). Taxonomy (GTDB): domain Bacteria; phylum Bdellovibrionota_B; class Oligoflexia; order Oligoflexales; family Oligoflexaceae; genus CAYOJQ01. The sequence continues at coordinate 32,833 of CAYOJQ010000033.1, read as the reverse complement.
AGGCGGACACCGTCGCGCCGCCACCATTCGCGACTTCGCGCCGCGACGATGAAGATCCGTTGCCATGGATTCGTTTGGCGATATTTGGCGTTGTTGGCGCAATATGTTTTGAAGTACTTGCTCGTCTTTTCATTAGAGTTCGTCAATTTTGGCTGACGGGATTTTTGTTGGCGATTTTTTTCGGCGCAACGCCTTCCGCAGACGCGGCCATCATGCTTAACATCGCGGGATTTTCAGGGGAGGGCCTTACGGCTCACCGCCTCACACGGGAAGTCGAAAGCCGCACAAGCATCGACTTAAAACCGATGCCTGTTGTAAATCAAAAAATTGATGCCGAGGCCCTTCGCGAGCCCTGGCTTTGGGTGAAGTCCACTGCATCTATTACGGATGGCGGCGGACAAATGCAAAAGCCACTGCTTGATTGGGTGCAACGCGGCGGCTTTCTCGTCATCGAAGATTCCGACCAAGAAGCGGCGCTTCAGCATCTCGTGGCATCAGGTTTTCCAGCTCGTCGGGCACAAGAAGGGTGGCGTCCCATTCCGCCGGACCATGAACTTATGCGTAGCTTTCACCTACTCGATTCTCTTCCAAGCTGTCCGGGGCGGGTGTGGCGCGGCTACCACTTTGACGGCCGGCTTGCGATTCTCGCAATCCCTCAGGGATTTCTCGAATCCATTTTGGATCGTCAGAAACCGATCGCGTGTTTTGCCTCACAAGACTATGAACGCAATACCCGCGTCTTTGTAAACCTGCTCATGGTCGCACTGGCGACAGATTACAAAAAAGATCAGATCCATCTGCCCGAAATTTTAAAGAGACTCCGGTAATGGATATTCTCACCACATTATTTTACGTCGCGACCACGAGCCTTATCCTTCTCGTTGTGATTTGGATTGGGCAATACGGCTTATTGCGTGGAGTGATGGCGGGACTTTGTCGCGGCGTATGGTTATTGCCGTTACTTCTGGCTCTTTTTCCACGCTCAAAATCGGAAACTCTTCCACGCACGGTTGCGCTTAAAACCATCCACGTCCTTCTCGATGACTCTGTGAGCATGCGCACCGCGGACGGGGAATCGCCGGAGAAAAAAGCGGAAACCCTGTTACAGAATCTCACTGAAGAATGCCAAAGACTAGGGTGCCAACCCAAGGTCACACGCCTTAGTGATCTTAACAAAGCGGTGCAAAACGGTTTCACGCCGCTGCAACAAAGTCTGCTTCCCTGGCTCTATGGAACCGGTGGCGAACCATGGCTTCTACTGAGCGATGGTGGTGACATGCGCCCCACGGAACCATGGGATCCCAAACTAGAAGGATTTGGCAAGAACAGTGACACAACGCGTGGCTCTATCGTGGGGTTCAAACCTGAAAAGTTGAACAATCTTTGGATTGAAACACCCGATACACCACTCTTTTCGTTTGTGGATAAACCACTTGAAATCACCGCGCGGCTGCGTCGGGAAAAACAAAACCTTGATCAAGAAACGGTGCAACTTCAAGTACTGGAAGAAGATCGCCCACTGATATCGTTAAACGCGACTTTCGAAAAAGGTGAGGATGCGGTTGACGTGCGCACGCTTGTGCCACCCCTACCAAAGGGCCAACATCTTCTTTCCATCAAGGCTCTTCCCACCGCGACGGAAACCGCCATCTGGGATAACCAGATTTTAAGAGTTGTCGAGGTAATGCCCAACACTATTGGTTTGCTACATCTCCTCGGCGCTCCGAGTTGGGACGGACGCTTTCTGCGGCGTTATCTGAAATCAGAACCAAAGTATGACCTCATTAGCTTTTTCATTCTCCGCGATCCGGGTGATATGCAGATGGTGAATGAGCGCGAGCTCAGTCTGATTCCTTTTCCTGTTGATCGCCTCTTCACGGAAGAGCTTCCCAATTTCCATTCCGTTGTGATTCAAAACTTTGCCCTCTATCAATTCCTTGAGCCTGCGTATCAGGAAAATCTCGTCAAATTTGTGCAAAACGGCGGCGGCCTGTTGTTCATCGGCGGTCCGCGGGCGCTTCAAGCAGGCGACATTGCGAACTCACCGCTCGCGAGCATTCTTCCGTTTCATCTCAAGGGAGGCGCTCAAGCAAAAGGCCTCTTCCCGGGTAAAGGCACACCGACGTATGACGAGGAACTGCCTTACAAGATTGAAATGGCACAACCAAACCCATCTCAGCGTTCGTTGGCAAATGTCTTTGATGAGTGGGAAAAACAAGGTGACACGCTCACGAAACTGTCAGGACTTCGTGGGCTTCACCACATGGAACAAGTGGAATTTAAAGAAGGGGAGTACACACCACTTCTTTATGCGCGCCTCCCTAACCAAACGCGCGTTCCTCTGGCGGTCGCTTCTTACCCAGGTAAGGGACGAGCCATCTGGATTTTTTCGGATGCCCTCTGGCAGTTGGCACAAAATCCGCCCGGCGACTCTTCGCGCGAGGTCTACAATGATTTTTTCCGTAGCAGCGTGACCTGGCTTCTCCGTCAAGAGCTGCGAAAATCACTGATCGTGAAGAATTTTCATATCAGTCTCACCGGCGACAAAACAGCTGCCTGGCAGATTCACATTGCTGGCCCCGCCGCGCGGTATTTCCGCGCGGATCCATCTTGGCGTCTCGATATCTGCCAGGTTTCAATTCCCGTGGATAAGTTGGTCGTCGAGCAAACAGGACCCGAGGATTGGCTCCTGTCGGGAAAAATCAACGGACAATTTTTTGGTGGTCAACGTTGCGTCGCCAAAGTTTCTGGCAATCACTCGGCCTTCGGTGCATTGCAATCCAGCGTGGCTACGGTCATTCCGGAAACCTACTCTGATCGCGAAGTACAAGCCGCACCGAATAAGCTCGAAAACCTTTCCCGCCTCACCGGTGCCGATTTAAGTTTTTCCCGTGACGGATCTCTAACAGCCCTGCAAGGTTGGCTTGAGGAAGCAACCGGCACACACGGCGTCGCGCTTCCCTCGCGCTTTAAGACTGTACGGGATTTTTATTGGAGTTTTGACCGCTGGTGGATTTGGCTCTGCCTGCTATGTCTGCCGCTTGAAGTGGTCATTCGCCGCTGGCCAGAACTCACTTCTGCACGGAACTGACCGCTTTTTCCCTGTCCCTAGCAAACTTTTTAAGCTATTTTTACAAGATTGCTTGTTTCCACTTTTCTTTTGGGAAAGGCCTCCATCTTGGTCAACAAAGTCGAACAAAAGCACGTGCGAAAATTCCTTGGCAAAAAGATTCAGCAGCTGAATGACATCGTGGCCGACCTCGATTCCTTGGCCACGGAAATGGGCTCTGATTTTTATCGCGTTTGTATTTTTGGATCAGCGCGTATTAAGCAAGAGTCAAAATATTATCTGCAGGTAAAAGAGCTAGCCTACGAATTGGCCATGCGAGGCGTGGATATCGTCACCGGTGGCGGACCCGGTCTCATGGAGGCCGCTAACTTGGGAGCGAAAAGCGCATCCAATCAAAGCCGTTCTTACGGTCTGGCGATCACTTTGCCATTTGAATCGGATGCCAATTCTCATTTGGATGTGAAGTACCAGCACCGTCGCTTCTCATCTCGTCTCGATGAGTTTATGCGCATGAGTCACGCCGTCGTGGTCACACCGGGTGGTATCGGCACATTGTTGGAACTTTTCTACACCTGGCAATTGATGCAGGTTAAGCACATTTCGGAACGCCCCCTCATCCTTTTGGGACGCGATTTTTGGTTGGATTTTATCGAGTGGTTAAAGAAGACGCCCCTTCAGGAGCGTTTGATGGACCAAACGGATTTTGACCGTTTGACCCTCGTTGATACGGTTGACGAGGTGGTGAAACACCTCGATCCGCAGATTAAGAAATTTCAGGCGGAAGTCGTTCGCGAAAAAGTACCACCGCAAAACAACAACGAAACCCCTTAATCCAGCGGGCTTGGCAAGGCATCGAGAAGCGAGGACGGGAGTCTACACTCCGCTATCCGGCTTGAAGCCCTGTTAAGCCCTCTAAACTTAGAGTTTCCAGCATTCGATTCAAACTCGCGCTCTGCACCAGCGGCTTACACACATCGCGAATAAATTTTAAGCTGTCTTGAGCGTCAAGTCTTCCCGCAATCATCTCTCCCTGAAGAAACTGTATACCACTTAGAAATTGCTGCTCCAGGGATTCATCCATGATAGCGTCCGCCGACCCTCGGCTGTGCGCAATCTGTCGCCGTAATTGGTTCGCCATCTCAGCGCTTTTTTGCTGCGAAATGATCTGAAACGCATGCTTTTCCAAAAAATCCAAGGCGGAGAAAAATAGTTTTCTCTGGGCTTCTGTCTGTTCTTCATCATTCATCGCTATGCCCTTCATGGCCGTAACGATGGCTGGCATATTTTGCAGGAACTGCTTTTCTTGACTGTTATAGAGATCCAGTTTGATCACGGTGAGATTTTCCGCCACCAGGCATTTGAGTTTGTCCTTGTCATGGCTACAGGCTTTCGCGGGGTCAAACTGCGCTGACTTATGAAAGCAGCGTTGCAAGGACAAATCTTCCGGTTTGCAGGTGATGCACCCAGTCTCCTTATCACGTGCCTGAAACTCACAGAAAGAAGGCAGGCCCTCCTGAAAAAAGTTCGCTGTCGGCGGAATGATCGTTGCCAAGCTTGCATCGTCTGACGCCTTTTTTGCTTCATCGGAACCGGCGGCTGTCAAACTGGATGGTTTTTCGGGTGGGGTCCCCTTTGGAGAGCAAGCACAAGCTATTGTGACTAGCCCTAGAGTGACTAGGGATTTCATGCGCATACTCGCACCTCCTGCCTGCTCAGCGGATTTGACAAATCTTTTACAAAGTTGTGACGGTCCTGTGACCGATTTTAGCCGATTTCTTCGTTAGAGTGGAAGAGAAGGTCCTTTCCATTTTTGCGACCCTCACCCATTTAAACTTAATTGTTACTGCAGCTTAAGTGAAAGTTGCATGAAAGGATTGAGCATGAACACGACGAGCGCTCTTCGGCCTCGCCGCCTCAATTGGGGTGCCATCCCAACATTTATCATCATTCATGTCCTCGCCTTCGCCAGCTTGTTCATGTTTAGCTGGACGGCGTTTTGGGTTTTCTTTGGACTTTATGTGTTAACCGCTTTTGGCATCACATTTAGCTTCCATCGTCTTTTCACGCATCGATCCTTTAAAACTTCAAAACCCCTGGAATACCTTGCCGCCATTATCGGCACGCTGGCAATGCAAGGAAATATCGTTTCCTGGGTGGGTCATCACCGTCTTCATCATGCGCACTCCGATACGCCGAAGGATCCTCATGACGCCAATCGCGGCTTCTGGCATAGCCACCTCGGCTGGATGCTCGTTTATCGCGACGAGATGGATGATCCCAAAATGCTCAAGCGTTTTGCCCGCGACATTACAAGCGATCCGTTCCTCCGCTTTCTCGGCTCCGATGCGATTGCCATCGCTCTACAAGTCGTCCTCGGCTGCATTCTCTTGGCCCTTGGCGGTTTCAAGGTCATGATGTGGGGCATGTTTGTCCGCTTGGCGTTTGTTTACCACGTGACATGGTTTGTTAACTCCGCGTGCCATCTCTGGGGTTACAAAAATTACGAAAACGATAAATCCGGCTTGTCCACAAACTGCTGGTGGGTGGGAATTCTTGCCCTCGGTGAAGGCTGGCATAACAATCACCACGCTTATCAAGAATCCGCTTACCACGGGCATCGTTGGTGGGAATTTGATTTAACCGGTCTTGTGATCAGAACCCTCGCGGCGTTGGGACTTATTTGGGACGTAAAGGGAATTCCCACACACGCCACCAAACGCTCTCCGCGCAAGGCCTCTGATCTCGTCCCACCGGCAATATCCATAAGTTCAAATATTTCCGTGTGATACCATGATGTAGGCCGCCTTCGGGCGGCCTTTTTTTATTCCCCATCGGGATTGAAAAATCCGCCAAAACCCATTAACTACCTTGTTTGTTTGAAAAACTTTTTGATGGGGGAACGCCATGGCGGAAAAAGGTCATATTTCCATTCACACTGAAAACATCCTGCCAATCATCAAGAAATGGCTCTATTCCGAAAAAGAAATTTTTCTTCGCGAGCTTGTAGCTAACGCGGCTGATGCAATCACAAAACTTGAGAAACTCGCGCTTCTAGGTGAGGCCACCAACCCTAACAACGAAAGCCGCATCAGCATCCACGTTGATAAAGACAACAAGAAGATCACCATCACGGACACAGGGCTCGGTCTTACGGCTGATGAGATAAAGAAATACATCAACCAAGTCGCTTTCTCGGGTGTGAAAGACTTTGTCGCGAAATACCAAGGCAAAGACGAAGAAAGCCAAGTCATTGGTCACTTCGGCCTCGGGTTCTATTCGGCATTTATGGTCGCCGAAAAAGTTGAAATTGATTCGCTATCTTTTCAAGCCGGCGCGGTAGCGGCGCACTGGAGCTGCGACGGAAGTACAGAATTCGTACTCAGCGATTCTTCACGCAAGGAAGTTGGGACAACGATCACCCTTCATGTGGGTGAAGATTCCGCGGAAATGCTTGATCTCTTTAAGGTTCGCGAAATCCTTAATAAGTATTGCGCATTCATCCGTTTCCCCATCTATCTCCAAGATGAGATGGTGAATGACCCGCGCCCTCTTTGGACGAAAAATCCATCTGAGATCAAAGAAGAAGATTACAACGCGTTTTTCAAAAAACTTTTCCCATACGGACAAGACCCGCTGTTTTGGATCCACCTCAACGTGGACTATCCATTCAAGCTACGCGGCATTCTCTATTTCCCACAGCTAAAACACGAACTCGAAGCCTCCCAGGGCGAAGTAAAACTTTTCTGCAACCAAGTCTACGTCGCGGATAATCCCAAAGAGCTCGTTCCGGAATTTTTGACTCTGTTAAAAGGCGTCATTGATTGCCCGGACCTTCCGTTGAACGTTTCACGCAGTTATTTGCAAAACGACCCGCAAGCGCGAAAAATCAAGGAACATATCTCCAAGAAAGTAGCGGACCGTCTCACGGGCATGGCAAAAACCGAAAAAGAAACGTTTGAAAAATATTGGGAAGACATTCATCCGTTCGTGAAGTACGGGATGATGCGCGACTCCAAGTTCCAAGAGCGCCTCAAGGAATTCCTTATCTTTAAGTCTTCCTCCGGTGAATACACAACGCTCGATGCATACCTTGAGCGTATGAAAGACAAGACTGACGGTAAGATCATTTACGCCAGCGACGAAAGCCTGCAATCAGGGCATCTGGCCATGCTTAAAGAAAATGACGTGGAAGCCATCATCGCCACATCGATGATTGACCAGCATTTCCTTCCCTACATGGAGATGCAATCCGCCGGAAAACTGAAATTTCAACGCATCGACGCCGATGTCCTCAGTCATATTCTTGACCAAGAGAAGGACAGCAAAATCGTTGATCCTAAAGACAGCAAGACCACTCAGGAAAAAATTAACGAGCTGTTCGCCAAACACCTCAATGTCGCGAAACTTAAGATTCGCATCGAATCCTTTAAGTCCGCCAAAGTTCCCGCCATGATCCTTGTGGACGAGAACGCGCGACGCATGAAGGACATGGGCATGTTTGGTGGCTTGAGTTCGTTTGCCAAGGACTTTGAAGTTGATCAGACTTTAGTTATCAACAGCAACAGCGCCGCTGTGAAGAATCTGCTCGCCTTGACCCATAAGCTTTCACCGAATGCCGAACATATTCAAATGATGGTGCAACACATCTACGATTTGGCGTATATGCAGCACAACAAATTCACCCCCGATGCGATGCAGGCGTTTATCGAGCGCTCAGCGATCCTTCTCGGCGGATTCAACGACATGGAAGCAAGCCCTCACACATGATGACATTCGATCGCATTCACAACAATTTTCGGGAAGCCCTCCCGAAAGTTGATTTTTGCAGTCTCCGCTTTAGTGAAACCACTAACGAACATCTCCGTTGCCGCCGCGGCGTTATTGAACCTCCTTCACTCTCCGAAGATCGTGGGTACATGATTACCATCATGCACGGAGATGGAGCAGGATATGCCGCAAGCTCCGACCTTAGTGTTCAAGGAATGCGCCGCGCTTTTGCGACCGCACGGAAATGGGCTGAAGAAAGCGCTCATCAGCCGCTCATCGCCTTTTCAAAAGTGCATCGTCCCAAAAAGAGCGGCTTCTACGGCAGCGCCATTCGCACCAGCTGGGAAAGCGTCGCGCCCCAAGAAAAACTAAATCTCTTAAAGCAGCAAGCAGAGAAACTGGCTATTGATCCGCGCATTGTCGATTGGGAGACGGCGTTTTGGCATCAAAAACAGAACAAACTGTTTCTCACATCCGATGACACACGCATCGAACAGTCGTTTGAATATAATTTCCCAACCGTCTCAACGACCGCCCATGACAAAGGTGAAACGGAAATCCGCACCGCCTCGGGACATGCATACTGCGTGCAGGGCGGCTATGAATCCATTCTTGGATTTTTCACTTCGGAGCTGGCGCACAAAACAGCCACGGAAGCCTTGCAGCTTCTTTCCGCCCCTAACTGCCCAACGGGCGCGATGGATCTCCTTTTAAAAGCGGATCAAATGTATATTCAGATCCACGAGTCGATCGGCCATCCTCTCGAACTGGATCGTATCCTCGGTGATGAAAGGAATTACGCCGGCACGAGTTTCGTCACCAAGGATATGTTTGGCTCCTATCGTTACGGTTCGGATCTTTTGAACGTGGTGTTTGATCCCAAGCACGAAGGCGAGCTCGCAAGCTACGCTTTTGATGATGAGGGGACCGCTGCTGAAAAGTGCTACCTCATTGAAGGCGGTATTTTAAAGCGCGGTGTGGGTGGAACGACCTCACAAATGCGTTCGGGGATATCAGGCAGTGCTTCCACGAGAGCCTGCAGTTGGAATCGCCCTGCGATTGATCGCATGGGCAACATCAATATCGAACCCGGCACAAGCGGCATGAACGAGATGATTCGTTCTATTGAGCATGGTGTGATGATGGAAACCAATCAGTCATGGTCCATCGATGATAGCCGCAACAAATTCCAGTTCGGCTGTGAGATTGGCTGGGTGATTCGTAACGGCGAGAAAAAGGAGATGGTGCGTAAGCCGAATTACCGCGGCATCTCCGCTAACTTTTGGCGCAACTTAAAAATGGTGGGTGACAAGGCAACGACGGAAGTCTTGGGAACCCCCTACTGTGGAAAGGGTGAGCCGGGACAAAGCATATTCGTTGGTCATGCAAGCCCCGCGTGCTTGTTCGCTGACACTCAAGTTTTTGGAGGCGAATGATGCAGCAGTACTTTGCCGAGATCGTGGAAGCGACAAACGCCAGGAAAGAGGCTGGTGAAGAAATTCTTTTCTACCTCAGCGCGGAGGAGTCAGATTTTTGCCGATTTAACGGCGGCAAGATTCGACAAGCCGGACAAGTGGAGCAGCGTTTTCTCACCCTCACGTTGATCCAGCAACAGAAGATGCTGAAGACCCATATTAGTTTGTCGGGAACATTTGCCGACGATATGGAAACGATCGCCCGTCATCTCAAGAAGCTGCGTTCGCTCTTAGCAACAACTCCAGACGATCCGTTTTTGAACTATGAGCGCGCGGGACGCTCCAGTGTCTCCATGCACTCGAATACACTTCCGGAAGCCGCCGCCGCCTGCGGTGATGTGGTGCGACTGGCTAAAGGTGAAGACCTTGTGGGCGTATTCGCGAGCGGTGGTATTTACCGCGGCTTCGCAAACTCTCTCGGCCAATTTAACTGGTACGAGAACTTTAACTTCAACCTTGATTTCAGTTTGGTGGAACAAGCCGACAAGGCCGTGAAGTCGTCCTATTCTGGATTCCACTGGGATGCGGAACAGCTCGAAAAGAAGTTGGCGAGCATGCGCGAGCAGAAAGACATTCTTCGCCGTCCGGCCGCAGCCATAAAACCAGGAACGTACCGCGCTTACCTAGCCCCCGGGGCCATGGAAGAAGTTTTTGGTCTTCTTAATTGGCAATCGTTTGGTGCGCGCGCTCAAAAGACCCGCAAGGCTCCCATCGAAAAACTCGTCCGCGGCGAAGTCAGTCTTTCTCCACGAGTATCGGTAACGGAAAACACCGCGCAGGGCATTGCCCCTAACTTTGACGGCTTTGGCTTTCGCAAGCCTGAGAAGATTCCCCTGATTGAGAAGGGAAAGCATGTCGGGGCTCTCGTCTCCGCACGCAGTGGCCGAGAGTATGATCTTAAGCCGACGGGTGCCTCAGAAGGGGAGTCCCTCGAAGCCCTTCATATGGATGGCGGCAGCTTGTCCCTTGATAAGGTCGCGGAACGGTTAGGGGAGGGGCTCTATATTAATAACCTTTGGTACCTTAACTATTCCGACCGGGCGGCCTGCCGAATGACCGGGATGACCCGCTTCGCGACCTTCTGGGTAGAAGGGGGAAGGATCAAGGCCCCGCTTCCCGTCATGCGGTTTGATGACAGCCTTTATAGGATGTTAGGGACTTCCCTCGAAGACTTGACCCCGGCGGAACTTATCGTCTCTTCCGAGACTTACGGCCAACGGTCGACCTCATCCCAAAGCCTTCCGGGCGCCCTTTTGTCCCAATTCGCCCTGACCCTTTAGACCCCATAGAAATCCTTGAAACCATAAAAGACAGGTAGGCAACTATCTGTCTTTATTACTAAGATTATAATAGATATTATTTTTTATAAAATTGTATTGACATTAAATCACGACTTTATTAATATCCGGTTCACTAAGAAGAACTCTCTGTTTTTAAGCAAATTACCAACTTTTATTTTTAAGCCCCTACGGAGGCATTTTTATGCTTAACAGGATCATCGTGCTCGGCCTTATGAGCGTGCTTGCAATTTCTTGCGGCTCAAAGAAAAGCAGCAAGGAACCGGAGAAGACGGTTGCTCCTCAGAAGCCAGCGCCACAGCAACCACAATATGAGCAACCACAAACACCTGTGGAGCAGCCGGTTGACGTGCTGAGCCTCGTGGTCGGTTTGTACCAGCAGAAAGATAATCAGAACGTTTACCTCCGCATCGACGGAAGCCAAAACGTTGAGACAACTCTTGAGCTCCCCATCCGTACATTGGACGGCACAGCCAAGATGATCCCAGAGTTTCCTCAGCAGCTTCGTTATGACTCTGCGGATGGTTACTACAAAACAACGGGTACGTTTAACCGCGGCCAGAACAGCATCGAAAACGTCGAAATGAAGGCGCGTGCGACAGATAACGGCAACATTCTTGACGTTACACTGGTTGTAAATGTTCGCCCAAGCGACGTGCTTACAGGTAGCGGTGGTAGCACCACACAGCCTCTTCAGCCGAACACCGGCAATAACGGCAATGGTGGATACCCAGTAAATTATCCGAACAATGGCGGTTACCCCGCGTATCCGTCCACTGGTTACCCAAACAACGGCGGCTACCCTGGTTACCCAACAACAGGCTATCCAGGAACTGGTTACCCGACCACGGGTTACCCACAGTATCCAAACTCTGGTTACCCCTACGGTAACGGTGGCTCACAATATCCTTACGGCGGAATCGGCATGTACCGCGCCGCTGACGAAGTGGATGCTGAAATCAGCGAAGGCGATGTAAACGAAGCACGCCGCCGTCGTAACAACGACTGGAACAACAACTCTAACTGCAACAAAGCAGTCGACATTGATTCTGAAGATGTGAACAACATCATCGTAGGCGGATGCGTCCCTGGCCCAGTGCCTGTACCCGTACCGGTTCCAGTACCAGTGCCCGTACCCGTACCAGTAGGTGGTTGTGGCGTAGGTTGCGGCGGTGGAATCGGTGTGATCATCGGTGGCATGCTCGGCGGAATGTTCCCCGGCATGGGCATGGGCGGATACCCTGGCCTTCCTGGAATGGGATACCCTGGTGGCGGTCTCTATCCTGGAAGTGGTTACCCAGGAACTGGTTATCCAAACGGCGGTACAAACAACCCCGCTTGTCCAAACGGTAACTGCGAGCAACCTGAGAAACGCGAATTCGTCTACCGCTTCATTCGAGTAGGCTAAGTTGGTAAAAGATCCTGTACGCGGCCGCAAAGCACCCTGCTTTGCGGCTTTTTTAATGTCATATGGGTTTTTGCAGGGCTCGATTTATAGGAAATCGAAGGCTAAGTAAGTGTTTCGACTCTCATTAGTTCAACTTAAAAACGAAATTAAATTCATATTGAACTTCATTAATTTCCATAATATGAAACGCCGGACTTTTAATTTATCTAAACCGCCATTTTTCTCAGCGGTTTTCGCATTAGAAACGGGGTCTAAGTTCCATATGCGGTTAGGCGTTTTCGCTTTCGTCTACATCATCGCCATGATCACAAGCTGTGGTTCGGCCAGCAAGAAGCCGCATTATTACGAGCCCACTCATGCCTACTCCGATTACTCTTCCGACGGCAACGAAGGCATGCCCTGGACCGGCGGCACCATCTACTTCGGGCCTGAGCCAAGTCCGGCGCAAATGATCGCCACATACCGCCAGTCTAAAAACAATAACGCGTTCTTAACGATCGGCACGGATCTGCGCGTTACTTTCAGTGGCTTTAGCTTACCCATTATTCCGCAAGGTCAAACGCAGCGCTTGCTTCCTGCATTCCCCCAGAGCCTCAAGTGGAACAGCACGAAAGATCTCTATGAAACCACGGGCGTCCTCAATCGTGGAGGAACACAGCCCATGGAGAACGTCATCCTGACGATTGTTCCTTATTCCAGCTTTGACGCCATCGACGTTTCTCTTTATGCGGAAGTAAAAGACACAGACCGCATCGATAGCTCGTTTATGGTTACCGCAGATAAAAGCAGCGCCACGAAGTGTTCGACGTGTGAGCAGCAAAAACCTGATTGCCCCACAAAACCGAGCTGCGAAAAATGCTGCTGCTGTTGCGAAAAATGTGAAGACCCAAGATATGGCGAAAAAATTTTCGTCTTTAAATTTTTGAAGATCGATTAAACAATCTGAGAGCCGAGGTTTCGATATGAACCTGAGATTAATCTTGATGTGCTTCTTGGTGAGTGTGAGTTGGGCCTGTGGCTCATCCAAGAAAAAGCCGATGTACTATGAGCCATCGATAGCACCAACAACGGTACAGCCGATCGTCCCAGGTGGCGCAACGAGCCCAACGAAGTATCCTACTTATCCAACCACACGAGGTTTTGCGGAACCGCCACGCGCTGACATCGTGGCAACATACCGCCAAGAAAACAACAACACCCGTGAATTGGATATCACTCAGAACCTCGAAGTTCGATTGATTGATACGCGTCTCGGGCAGTTTCGCTTGCCGGTTATTCCACAGGGTCAGACGACAGGTTTAGTCCCTTCTTTTCCGCAAAGTTTGAAATGGAATGAAACCCTTCAGCTTTACGAAACAACCGGCGTTGTGCAACGCGGTAACACCATGGACAACGTGCAGATGACAGTCGCTCTGGCTCCCGACCGCCAGTCCGTCGATGTTTCATTTGCGGTTACTCTTCGCGCGGGTGACAAAATCGCGAGTTCTTATTTCCAGGAAATCGGCGCAAGCAATACAGATCCCGATTACACGCTTGGAAAACTTGTTTATGTGGAAGATGAGTTAAGCGAAGCCTTCTGCCGTACAAATCGTTGCCGTCCGCGTCCTTGTCCGGACCGCGGCTGTCCTTATCCAGTACCTCAACCGTATCCGGTGCCGCAGCCATATCCTGAGCCGCAACCGTACCCTGTGCCGGTTCCTGTGCCATACCCAGAGCCGCAGCCTCAACCACAACCGAAGCCATGTCCTGATTGCGGAGAATGGCCACCGGCTCCGAAACCATGCCCGGAAAAGCCGTGTCCTGAAAAACCATGTCCAGATAAGCCATGCCCGGAAAAGCCGTGTCCCGAGAAACCTTGTCCGGATAAACCTTGTCCACCGCAAAAGCCGTGTCCAGACAAGCCATGCACTGACTGTGGCCAGTCATGCTGCCAGTGCGAAGAAACACAAGAGGGACAGGTAAAAGTGTTCGTCTACAAATTTATTAAGATTGATTAGCGAGTTCGTCAGCGGTCTTAGGACTTACTATGATTTTTACGCGGGAGCCGACTGGAAGGTCGGCTTCCGGAATAGTTACCCGCATTCCTTCTCGTGAATACCCTTCGTACGGCACGTCGTTGACAAACACCTGCCAATTCTTACGCTCACTAAACATGCCAGGCATCTCGAAGGTAGTCATATAACCGTCAATGTAGCGGTAACGGATTTGAATGTTAAAGACGTTGTCGGTCGCACAGCGGAATCGCACCGTGCCGCCTTCTTGCTTCAGCTGATCCGCGCAGACCTTCGCATCACCGTCACCAAGCACTTCTAAGGTATCAGGCAATGGTTGCTGTGGGATGGGCACCGTGAAATCCAATCGTTCCGCATCAAAACGAAGGTTGTAACGAGCCACCACGAGACGGTTTGCGGAAACATCCACTTCGTCAAAAGTTAATGTCGAACCGTTACGGACGACTTTCAGAATTTCCTTGGTGTGATTATCCTGAACCAAAAATTCCTCAAGGCGATTCACATCGATACCGGCGATCTCATAATTCAATTTTTTGTCGCCAACCTGTTCATAAACAATCTTTACTTCGACGCCATCTTTCGGCGCTTCTTTGAATGCGACAACTCTTTCAGTGCCGCTAATATCGAAATTATCAGCTAGCTGACCGTCGACATACACTTTTAAACTTTTCGCCACGTAGTTCCCTGTGATGGGAAACTTCATGGTGAGGGGATCATTCACGCGATACTTCACTTCAATGCGAGCTTTGTCTTTGGGCATCGTTTTAAAGCGAATTTTCTTATTCACTGTATCAATGGTGTAAGCATCCGGCCCCACAGACTGCTGATCCATTAGTACCTGCATTGTTTTTACATCGGGAAGCGCGGGTAGCGGGTACTCTTGCATGCGCTGCACAGCGCTATGAGAGTAAGTAATCTCGATCTGCGCTGCGGTGTTTGGAACTCTTTTCGTAAGAACAAGGTATTTGCCATCAATGCGATAATTGTCTGGTGTCCAAACCTGATTATCAACTTTAACTTCCAAAATTTTATCCGGCTGGTAGGCCAGCTCGAACTTCTGCAAAATGCGATCACCCACATTTGCCGAAATCGCATTTAGGATTTGGGTGTAATCTTTCTGACAAATTTCACCGTAGATACCACCCGTGTCCGTCACAAGTTTTACGTATTCCGCGGGGTATTGGTCATCATAACCGCCGGAGCTGGGACAGATAGGGTTATAATCTTTCTCTAAAAAGAAGAGTCCATATACACGTGTGTTGGCGGGAGCGCGGCTAGTGAAGTAAGTCGCTTTTTCATAAGGTTGACCTGAGCAACCCTCGTTTGAGGCGCTACCACAGTTCTTTTCATCGCTAACAATCAACACCGCACGATTCGAGTCTTCTCGTTTCCAGTCGTCGTTTTTGTTACCGCAATTGCCTATCATACCTTCCGTCGCGAAGAGGATACCTCTCTCGAGACTGCTGCCGTTCGTACCGACACGCACCATTTCTGAATAGTCTTTCTCAGCCTGGATGCGATTTGTTTCAAAATCTTTACGTGTGATGGTGCGTTTACCGCTCAAACTCTTGCGCAAGCAACTGCTATCAGTTGTGACAACAGCAATTTGCCAGTTGGTGTTTTGAATATGTTTCAAAAGCTCCGGCAAACTCACCGCAAGAAGATCCTGCATACTTTGCATGGTATTTGAGTTATCGAGCACGATGAGAATATCGAGAAAACCCAGCTCACTCACACTGAATTTATCAGTATTGTTCGAGCCATCGTGTCCTTGGGTATACTTCTGATTGATGAGGGTGCGAGCGATTTGATTCTTTACTTCTACGGTCTCTGGTTTCTGCTGGAGGGTGATTGCTTGATCTATAAGCCCGAATTCAGTATCCATGCTTATATTTTGTTCTTGAATACTTCCCGCAACAAATTCTTTTACCACCGTTGCTTGAAGATCCGCTTGTTCTTCAGAAGTTAAATTTCTTCTGCCCGCGCCACCCCCGAATTGTGTGTCACTCCCACAACCAACGATAGGAAAAATCGCGCTTAGAAGCACAACCTGGCACAACCGTTGCCACACTGATGTTTGCATACTCTTAAACCACTAAAGAGAGTTGGTAACATCAAAGGCGCTTATTATAAAATAGCGCCGCGGGCCAACAACGGCCCAAGTCCAACCACCAATTCGGCGCATGCCAAAAAATCTTAAAAATAGTGACAAATTTTTTTTCGATGCAATGAATCGCTGTAGTGACTTTTCACAACTCCAAAAATTTTCGATTGCAAAGCTCGATCGTTAGGAGCGCTAGGAAATTTTTTCCTAAAGTTGGGCGAAAGGCTCTGGCGTCCGCATAACAACGGTAATTTTCTGGAAGAATTAGGGTAAAAAATGGGTTTTTGTAAATCATCGAAAGCATTAGCCAATTTCAGGCGCACGCCATTGAACCGTTGAGTCGGAAGGCTTGTAGCGAAGTTTCGCATCGCGTTACAATACTTGTAACACCTCACGGTTTACTCAATCCCGACTTTAAATGCTGAACAACAGCCATTTTGCATAATTTCTGGAGGCCTCATGGCTCGAGCTTCATGGTTACAAACCGCGAAGTATCTCTTCTTGCTATTCGTTGTCGCGGTATCGACACCTTTGCGCGCCGAAGGAAAGCTCGCATTCAAGATCGATCTAACGTTGCCGGAACTGAATCGCGAAGAGTTAGCGGATCGCGCGATTGTTCAGTACCAGGGAAAAAATATTGCCACACAACTGGATTTCTCCAGTGTGGATTCGCAATACACCCATCAAGGTGTGAGAACACACGGGTTAGTTCATGTGGTTGACGACAATATTCCTGAGAAACCAACACCGTTTTTGCTGGGATTTGACCTTAATCAGAATGGTCAACTGGATAACAACGAACCACGCATTCACGGGCTCAGCTCACCCCGCGCCATTCCCGATACAAATAATTCTCCGAAAAAATTCCGTGCCGCGCGCAATGCGTTGATGGTCTACTTCAAGGGTTCATGTCCTTGTGGCGGACAAAACGAAGTGTGTCGTCTCAGCACGAAATACGCCATTAGTGTTGTCGAAAAATCGACGGGCAATAAACTGTGGGGACCTGAATTTCGCGAATTCGTCACGGATCAGACCTGTTCATTCATCACTGTTCTTGGAAACGACTCTCCGCTCCCCGATACCGTGATGAACCGCCCCGATAATGAACTGCAACTGAAGCTTCAATCATCACGCTGGAACGAGAACGTCGACTTTTACACCAACCGCGCATCCGTTGGCGGACAGCCTGGTCCAAAAGGTGACAAGGGTGATCCCGGTCCCGCTGGTCCAAAAGGTGACCCTGGCGCCAAAGGTGATGCTGGTCCAGC
The DNA here is from genome assembly GCA_964404325.1 of uncultured Oligoflexales bacterium. Classification (GTDB taxonomy): domain Bacteria; phylum Bdellovibrionota_B; class Oligoflexia; order Oligoflexales; family Oligoflexaceae; genus CAYOJQ01. The sequence goes on along the minus strand of CAYOJQ010000033.1, from coordinate 15,431 downwards.
CGGAGCTCCTGGCAAAGATGGGCTTCCAGGGAAAGACGGTGCGCCTGGCAAAGACGGACTTCCAGGAAAAGACGGCGCGCCTGGCAAAGATGGAGCACCTGGAAAAGACGGTGCGCCAGGTCCTGCGGGTACAAAAGGCGACAAGGGTGACAAAGGAGATCCTGGTCAGCAAGGAGCTCAGGGCGAACGCGGCCCACGCGGAGAAAGTGGTGCAACTGGTCCTGCAGGTCCTAAAGGAGATAAGGGCGATGCTGGTCCTAAAGGAGATGCGGGCCCGGCAGGTCCAGCCGGCGCAAAAGGTGACAAGGGCGACAAAGGTGATCCTGGTGCCGCCGGTCCAAAAGGTGATCCCGGCCCCGAGGGACCCCAGGGTCTGAAAGGCGACAAAGGGGATAAGGGAGACAAAGGCGATAAAGGTGATCGCGGTCCACGCGGTGAAACTGGTGAACAAGGCCCCCCGGGACCAAAAGGTGATCCTGGTCTTATGGGGCTCCAAGGTCCTGCTGGTGACAAGGGAGAAAAAGGCGAGGCTGGCCCCGTGGGTGAAGCAGGAAGGGCTGGTCCTCAGGGTTTAATTGGCTCTCCCGGACCGCAAGGTCCTGTGGGCGAACGCGGTGACAAAGGTGAGAAGGGCGAACAAGGAGTCGCTGGTATTGCCGGACCAGAAGGACCACGTGGTCTTCAAGGTGAAATGGGACCACTCGGACCGAAAGGTGAGCCAGGAGAAAATGGTCCCATGGGCTTTGTCGGACCTATGGGGCCAGAGGGTGAAAAAGGAGAAAAAGGTGAAAAGGGCGACGCGGGTCTTGAAGGAAAACAAGGTTTAGTCGGCGCTCCCGGTCCGCAAGGACCCGTGGGTGAGCGCGGTGACAAAGGTGAGAAGGGCGAACAGGGTATCGCCGGTGTCGTCGGACCAAAAGGTGAAAAAGGGGATAGCGGCGCGCAAGGTGATAGAGGCGAAAAGGGCGACGTTGGTCCTGCGGGACCACAAGGCCTTGTCGGACCGGTTGGAGCAAAAGGCGATAAGGGCGACCTCGGCCCACAAGGCTTGGCGGGGCCTGCGGGACCGCAAGGTGAACGCGGGCTCTCCGGAGAAAAAGGTGAAAAGGGCGATGCTGGTC
>CAYOJQ010000033.1:0-14210 GCA_964404325.1 uncultured Oligoflexales bacterium | reverse complement strand
GCCCAAAGGGAGACAAGGGTGAAGTAGGGCCACAAGGTATCGCTGGTATTGCCGGGCCAAAAGGTGAAAAAGGCGAAAGCGGTATTCAAGGAATCAAAGGCGATAAAGGTGAGGTTGGTCCCGCTGGACCACAGGGCCTAGTCGGACCGCTTGGACCCGTGGGCGCCAAAGGTGAGAAGGGCGACATCGGACCTCAAGGCATAGCCGGTGTTGCTGGCCCAAAGGGTGACAAGGGTGAAGCAGGGCCGCAAGGTATCGCTGGTATTGCCGGACCAAAAGGCGACACTGGACTTCAAGGGCTCACTGGCCCAGCAGGTCCAAAAGGTGACGCGGGACCCATCGGACCACAAGGTATTGCCGGCGTTGTCGGTCCCAGGGGCGATAAAGGCGACAAGGGCGATGCGGGACCACAGGGCATCGAAGGCGCTCGCGGACCGAGAGGAGAGAGCGGTGAGCGTGGCGCCGCCGGACCTCAAGGGATCGCCGGTCCGGAAGGACCTCGCGGCCCCCGAGGCGAAAGTGGAGAACCAGGACCCGCCGGTACAACCAACATTGCGGATCTCAAGGGAACAGTACCCAGCTGTGATGGAACCGCACGACCGATTTGCATCGAAGGAGCCTCGTTGCGTGTTGGCAATTTGGTGTTTCGTTCAACACCCATTGCGGCTGTAAAAGAAATTGCTAACGAGATGCATCACAGCGGTATCTTAGGCGGCGATATAAATGTTTGGCATGATGTCGGTATGATCGATATCACCAACAAAGCCGTTAAAAAAGTGCATGCGGTTGCAACGAATAAAGACGGTGAAGAGATCTCAGATGAAAGCCAGCTCAAGGTAAGACTTGTTGGCCAACGCTTGCAGGCACTTCATATCAACACTGATCTGAATGGCGCGAAGGTGGAATTTAGAATCGAGTATGAAGATGGACCGGGAAATATTTCGCGACGCTAGGAAAACACAAAAAACCCCGCTGTGAAGCGGGGTTTTCTTTTTATTCCAAGGATTGTTTTCCATCTGTCGGCACTGTGTGTGCGGCAAGCTGCCAATCGGGCAAAAAATTAATCGCACTGGCAGCCACTTGTCTAAACGTCTCCATCGCCGATGGTGCCACAGGATCCGCGGAGGGAAACTTTCGCCCCAACGGATCGACATATTGCCCCGATTCATAGAACGCAAAATGAAGATGTGGACCAGTTGCGGCACCTGTTGCGCCGACGTAACCAACGACTTGCCCTTGATACACCTTTGAGCCTTTGCGCACATTTTTCGCAAAACCTTGAAGATGTAAGTAAGCCGTCTGATAAACGGAATTGTGACGGATGCGAACCATATTTCCCGCAGGACCGTTCGGAGCCGCGAGCTCGACACGTCCGTCACCCACGGCCATAACAGGCGTGCCGAACGGAGCGCCGTAATCAACACCATTATGCGGTCGACGTTGCTTATAAATAGGGTGGAAGCGATTGTGATTAAATTTAGAAGTGATACGCGCGAACTTAAGAGGACTCTTTAAGAACATACGACGCAAGCTCGAACCATCTGGAAAATAATACGAGCCTCTTGCACCTTCTTGCGGGAAGCGCACACCCGTATAAAGTTCACCTTGCTTCTCATATTCGGCGACAATGATATTTCCCCAAGCGAAGAACTTGCCTTTGACGAACTTCTGTTCAACCGTCAAACGCCAGCGATCACCATGGCGAACTTCGCGCGCGAAGTCCACCTGCCACGCGAAAATCTCCGCCAAAGAACCAATCAAACTAATGTCCATCCCCGCTTCTGATGCGGAGTCCCACAAGTTTGATTTCACTATCCCAGCAAACGTCACTTTTTTAATGTCAACGGGATGCTCGACAGCTTCGACGGTCCAACGATTGGCTTCCGCAGCGGGAGAAAAAATAACAGAAGAAACGGCGCTTGGCTGAAACTCGATCTTCAAAAGATCTTTGTGTGCCTCATCTTTCCACGAAAAAAGAAATTTCGCGCCTTCGGCAACACGATCCAATGACGCATGCTCCTTCGAGACCTTCACCAATTCTTTGATGGCCACGGGAGTCAGTCCATTGCGTTTTAAGAGGGAGTATACGGAAGAGCCTTTTTCAATCACCTCGCTCGAGTCAAAGCTCTTTGGGGCGACGGGCTCACTCACTGTCTGTTCTGTAGGGAGAGTTAATGCGTTCTTATTTGAGGGTTGGCATGATGCGAGCAAAAGCGCAATCACAACTGCCAGAAACCGGTGCTCCGCCATGAAACTAATCTTCCACACTAAACATTACCATGATAACCCAGTGGTAAGCATAGCATGGAAGACGAGTTATCCACACCCCTTAATTTCCTATCGCCAAGGAGCGGGGCTTTTTGCGCGGCCAACAGGACGTGATGTCAGTCCTTTTGCAGGAATATAAAAGCCATCTGATGTGCGCGCCCACTCGCCATTCTCATAAACTAATGGATGCTCACCTTGGTCAAGATTTTTCACGAGGCTTTGACCTGTAGCATCCTGATACACTTGAGTGCCACCCTCAACAACGTAGCGCACCACACCGCCACCAGCTGGAGCTGCCATTGGCGCCGCGGCTTCCGGTGCTGGAGCGGCTGCTGCTTGGTCAACCACAGCATTGACTCCCGCGTCCGTGGCAGGCGCCGCAGCTGAATTTCCAGCAGCTGGGAATGCACCGTATGAATCGGTTTCAACCGCGTTATTAACCGCTTCACCGGTATCAAGTGGCGCGTTCATCGCCGCGTTTCCACCACCATCAGCACCCATGTTGGCGCCTTCATTTGCGAGCATATCACCGCCATTATTCACAGGCATGTCAGCGCCCATATTACCTTCCGCAGCGGCGTCACCACCGGCATCCATCTCACCTTCAGCTGCCATATTTCCTTCTGCGCCCATATCTCCTTCACCACCATTCAAAGATGAATTGTCAGCGGTAAAGTTTTCTTCGCCGGCATTATTGACCATTTCGCCGCCTTCACTTTGCTGATTTCCCGCGGCTTGTTGGTTGTTCTCTTCGTTATTCCCTTCGTTATTTCCTTGATCGTCACCTTGGTTCTGACTCTGTGAGTTCTCTTCGCCCTCAAGATTCTCACCGTTTTCTTGTTGCCCGCCCTGTTGTTGCTGAGTGGTGGCACAGCCTGTGGCTAATGCGGCCATCAAGAGACCAACAATAAAAAGAGGCTTTTTGGCGTGACGAACCATTTCATTTTCTCCAGCTATAAGCATGGAATTGTTACAACATTCTTACGCGCCGGAAAATTCGACGCATAACAAAAAACGAAGCATGACCTCGCTTCGTCATTTGACAAAATGTCTTTAGAACTTTTTTTCCTGGAGCGAATCTGCCGGGATCGTGAGCACTCAAAGGAAGCAGCTAACTCAACGAAATCTATGCGCTTGTAGGGCATCAATAAAAAATGCCGACAATTTTTGTGCGGAGATGAAAAACCCTCGAATTTCGTCTGTCAAGCGCTAAGCCAGAGCTTTTTCCTGTTTTATCAACACAAACGCGAGTTGCGTGTCAGGATAGTCACAGTTATAAATTCACCTCAACTAGCTGACCAAAATTTAGGCGAAATTTATGGGACACAAGTACGCGCTTTGGCGGGCACGTTCGTCTGAGCAGCCCCAGAAAATGTCCGATCTCGGATTGCTTTTAAAAAGAAACCGGCAATTTGCGGATGTGGAAAAGTTGCAGTACGGCGATCACGGTCTCTACGACGCGATCGAAGCCATAAGCACAGCAATTCATCAAAACAAAAGAATTGCCCTCTACGCTGACTATGACGTCGATGGCACCATGAGTTGCGTCAGTTGGATTTGGTTCCTCGAAGCCATTGGATATAAGAATTATATTCACTACATTCCCTGCCGCTTTCGCGAAGGATATGGCCTTAATCTTTCCGCGGTTAAATATCTTATTGATGAGCAGAAGGCGGATGTCATTATTACGATGGACACCGGCATCACCGCTAACGAAGAAGCCGCGTATTGCAGCGAACGGGGCGTGCAGTTCATCTGCACGGATCATCACAAAGTGCAGAAAGAGAAAATGCCGGATTGCATTATTGTAAATCCGAAGCTTCATCCAGACGCGCTTTACCAAGAACTTTGTGGCTGTGGTATTACATTCGTTTTATTGCGCCAACTGGCAGCCGAATTTCCTGTTCCGCAAAAAATATGGACGGACCTTCTCGCTTTGGCGGGGATGGCTACTATCTGTGACGTCGTACCGCTCAACGGCGTTAATCACCGACTCGCTCGCATGGGTGTTGATGCTTTATTGCGTTCGGATCGCCAGGTTCTGAAAAAACTACGCGACGCCTGCGCCGCCATTGAAAAGATGGATGAAAAAGACGTTGGCTTCCGATTAGGACCACGAATCAATGCGGTAGGTCGTCTGGAACACGCGGATAAAATCATTTCCGCTTTCACACAGAATGATCCCGATGAATTGATCGAATACATGAACCTTTGCAATGAGCAGCGCAAAGATATCCAAAAGAAAATTTTGGCGGAAGCCATGGAGCTTGCCAAAGCTCACGCTCACGAACCTATTTTATTTTTAGGCGGAGACTGGCACCCAGGAGTCGTAGGGATCGCCGCGAGTAAAATCGCGGAAACATTCTGGCGTCCAACGTGGCTTTTCCATCGGAGTGATACGGTCGCGAAAGGTTCCGCACGCTCCATTCCCGAATTTGACGTCACGGACGCGATGACATTCTGCCGCGACCAATTTACGAAATTTGGTGGCCACCGTGCCGCGGGTGGATTTAGCTTTCATCCCGACCAAGAGGGTGCCATTCGGGAAAGTCTTTGCGCTTATGCAAAGCAGATGCGCACGGAAAAACCGCAGATCTGGGACAGTAAAATTGACTACGATTGTTCTCTTCACCTTGATCTCGCCAAGCTCGATTTGTGTGAACTACTAGATAACCTAAAACCATTTGGTTTTGGATTTGAGGAACCTATTTTTCGCATTCGCTCCATCGTCGAGAACGTGCAGCACTACGCGGATAAATCCACCGGCGAACCGCGACATTCGGCCATAACCATTCGGAGCGCTTCGGGCCGAGGTCAGAAGATTATGTTTTTCAACGAAGTCATCACGGATCTGAGCGCGGGCAGCGAAAGTGAATTTCTTGCCCATGCCTCACGGAATACCTTCCGTGGCACGACTTCACTTTCTTTAAGCGGCGTTGATTGGAATTCTAGGCCGGAATTCTGATTTTTAGCGATGGGCGTTTCTGCTCGATAATAGCCATAGGCCACTGAATCACGATAGCCTCTTTCTCTTGTTCGCCATCAAGATCACACATGGTTTTGATGAACTGATCGATTTGCGATGGATCTATGATTATCTGATCATCGATGACTTCGCGGTAGTACATTTTTCCAGTAAAAGCCGTTAAGCTTTGGACGCGAGAATCACCCGAATACTCGAGAGCGATTTCATTCATTTCACGATAGTTCTGTTTCAGCGCGTCAACGAGGACGTTTTTATCGACCGTGCGTGCGATACAACGATCGCAGACAATCGCTAAAGCGGTCACAAGGGTTGCCACACAGAATATCAAAACCACGCTGCGCCCTCCTCTAAGATGCGCGTATCCTAGCTATTGTCGGAACGTACCCTTAAATCTTGAAAACTTTAAGAAAAGACCCGTGAGCAGGGTAGTCATATTAAGGACTAAGCCTGTGTCGATCATTCTTTTTCAATTCTTACGCCCATGACAATTTCGCGAAGTAGCTCAATTCAAGCGATTTTTTTGCCGTAAGTCCTTTAAGTCTCTATATGTAGTGGAAAGCAATGCTCTCTTCCTGGCGCCATCTTTTGCTTCTGATAACGCTTCTATCAAGCGGATCGGATCTCTATGGCCACACCTGGAACATACTACTTCATAAGTCTTTAGGAAAAGACGCCGTGGACTTCAAGCGCACGGGGCAATTTTCAACGTTTACAAACACCGTTCTTGTTGATGGCTCCATCACGTCACTGCCAACAGAGGCTATCACGTACGACCGCACGCTCATCAACTTCGCGGATATCTCGGGCATTATCCCTCTCAGCGATAAGGTCAGCCTTCGCCTCGACCTCATGTCGCAATTTGCCATGCGTGTGGAAGAAGGCGCCGAAGAACCGCGTAAGATCAGCCGCGAGACATGGGTTGAAGTTTACCCGCGCATGGACTTAACCTTTCTAACTCAGAACAATCTCGAGGTCTTCTTGGGGTTGACGTACGCGCATATAGGCGGCTTTGAACGGCGCATTGAATCAGAAGCGATTGAAACAGTGTGGTCCTACGGCGATGCTCTTATGGCCATACCTCATGTCGGCATCACAAAAAGAGCGGGTTCTTTTGAAGGTGGCTTCTACTACAAGCTTCGTGGCGAAAAGAGTCGATCCATCACCAAATACACAAGTCAAGACGAGTCCTCACTCGAATTTGAAGATCGCGTTTTTGATCCAACCATGGTCGCACTTTTCTTCCAGGGAAAGTTTGGGGAGTATCGCCTCTTCACGGAGTTCGCCGCTGTACAAGCCAGCGATGGTGGCGATACCACGGACACAGGTGAAAAGGTGATGGAAGACTACATGGTCGGGCGGTTGATGGCCTATTTTCCGATCAATCCCGCTGTTTTTAATCTAAGATTATTTGCCATTCACAAGACTCTATCTTACGCGGACAACCGCAACGTGACTCTTCCGACCATCCCCATGACAAGCGTCCATTTGCAGTTTCTGCGTGGTCCCGAGAACAGCAACACATACATTGGTCTCATTTACGCCACTGGAAAAGACGGGCAAAGCCTGCCCGAATTTAATGCCAAATACGACGTCAAGGGCTATGGGATCACAGCCGGACTTCACCTTGCGTTTTAGACCCTTCCCTCAATCCTTTGATATTACCCGAATTTCCTAAAGTTTTACCGCTGCCGACCGATCTACTTATATAGAGTTAAACGAGGTCGCATCGTGCCAACGAAGTTCTACAAACTGCATACCTATCTGTGCATTCTTGTCATTGGCTGGCTAAGCGTCGCCGAAAGTGGCTGCTATTTTTTTCGCAAACGCAAAACAGGTAGTCACGCCAACAATTCCGATATTCCAAGCATTCTTAGTAAACCTCTCGGTTCACGCGCGGGCGGTGTTAATGAGCAGGCACTCGCGGCTCTACATGCCATCGATACAACGCACGCTCCCGCGAGCGTACGTCCTGATCCGGATGTATTCGTTCGACGCCTTTTGTTGCAATACCGCCCCTCCGGCGCGACTCTCGCGCGCGAGATTGGACGCGTCGAGCAATACCGCCTTCTTCTTGGCGGAGCGAGCGAAGATTTTGTCACCAAACCTTCTCTCACTTATGATGCAACCTCACTTCTTGCAAATTTGAAAGTAGCTGAAGAACTGTGCCAAGGGCTCGTCGCGCCGGATGCCATCAAACACCCCGGCTGGGACAGCATTCTCCCAAAATCTGTCGCCGACTCCGACGGCAATATTCGTTTTCTCGCGCAAAGACTCATTGGTATTCCATCCTCCGAAATTGCTGACGCCACGGTGGTAAAGCTCCGTGGCATTCTAGATACAGCTAAAGTTGGGGGCTCTTACACCGCGGCTAGTTACGTTCCTGTGTGCACAACCCTTGTTGTGGACGCGCAGGCATTGTTGTTTTAGGTACAGAGATGAGACGACTCTTTATCACATTACTCGCCTCCTTGAGCGCATCGTCACTTTTCGGTGCGGAGGCCGATCTCAATTTAGCCCTGCGCCGTGCGCAGTATTTGCTGAATGGTACCATCCCCACAGATCAACAGTTTTCAATCTACGGAAGTTCAAAAGCTTCCTATGATGTCGCGATTCGCTCGTTTATCAATCACGACAATTTTTATGACACGGCCCTTCGTTATCATGAGAGAGTTTTCGGAGTCGGGCTAAAACAGGAATACCTCGAAGACCTGCTGCGCGAAGACATCGATGGCAAACAGAACAAATTTGCTCGCATTAGTTGTGAACGCACAACCGGAAAGAACGCGCGCTTTCGCTGTTTTTGGGAAAGCAATCAATCAAAGGACGGCACCGCTGGCGGCTGCCCGGAAGCTTGGGAAGAATCAGCATCCGTGTTTTGGTATCCAGGTCTTGTCGCATGGGCATGCCCCACCGTGATTGACGCCTGCGGCACGGATCTCAGTCGCTGTTTTATCACTTACAAGGACGAAAGTGTTGCACGGAATAGCGAGCTCGGCGCGACGGAAATCTTTGATTCGCGCTTCGCGGTAATCAATTCACTTTCACGTCAAGCCGCCGGTCTTGCCACGGTTGTTGTTATGGAAAACTACCCGTACACCAAAATTCTCGAGCCAGGCCTGACCGCGGTTGACGGAGCCATCGCTCATTTCTACCGTCAAAGCCATCACTTTAAAATTGATGGACTTAATATTCATCCCGATGTTCAGAAAGCCGCGGAGCAGATGCCACTGACTTCAGCACGCTTTCAACTTATTAAAACCGACAGCGATGGCGCGAGCGCAGGTGTTCTTTCAACTTTTGGTTGGTTGAAACGCTACGAAAAAAATCGCACCCGCGCCAATGAACTCTACGAACGCCTTCTTTGCCGTAAATTCACATCGGAATTGCCTAAAGTGTTCCCGCAGGATCCAGGCAATCTTCGTGAGACACCAGGTTGCAGCGGCTGCCATTCCGTTTTGGATCCTCTCGCTGATTTTTTTAATGCCTGGGGAGAGGGTGGCGATCTTTATTTAGGCTACAAAACACCCATTAATACCTATTTCAACAACAAGCATGGCGCAACGCTTGCTGAGCTCGGCGAGATCATTCGCACGGACCAAGCTTTTGCCACGTGCTCGGTGCAGCACGTTTGGGAATGGCTCATGGGACGCGGATTTTATGCGGATGAAGACACTCTACGCTCCGGGTTGACAGAGTATTTTGTAAACACCCATTACAGCTTCAAAGAACTTGTTTACGCCATCGCCACGCACCCTGCGTTTGTAAGTGCCCAACGTGGTGACGGCGTTGTTACAGATCCATTGGATGCGCCACCGATAGGGCAAATGCCCGGTGAGACGCAAAAAGAATGTACGGAAACAATCGACTACGCAACGCACATCGCTCCTAAGACGACCCTTTGCACCAATTGCCACGATGGTACTGGTGGACGCCAATCTCTCGGTACGGAAACGCAGTGGCGCGCTTGGGCTCGGCAAGCGATGGGCATGATGGCGAGTGGACAAATGCCTCCCGGACAGTTTGGTCCGGAGATCGAGTCTTTTAAAGAAAACGTCCGATGCTGGGCGGAGCAACAAGGCCTATGAGCAAGAAAAAAATTCATACGCCAACAGATCTCGATGCGGTTGCGGAAACACGCATCTGTCATCCACGTGACTTGGAAGAACTGTCACGTCGTAACTTCATTCGCAACGGCACTTACCTGGCGGGGTTCATGGCTGCCAGCCAATTGTTTGGCGCTCGCGGTGCGAAAGCAATAGGAGCCTATCCGCCCCAAAAACGCCTTATTTGGATCAGCCTCAATGGTGGTTGGGATATTCTTGAAGGCACAGATCCAAAGCGTCGTTCAACGTCCGGTGTCGATATGGTTTATGACTGGGGCGCGGCTCATCTTTTGCGCAATGGCGAATCCGATGAGAGGATTGGTCGCTGGCTCCCGAACATCGCCAACCATGGCGCCGACGTGGTTGCTTTGCGTGGCCTAGCCATGGGAACCACATCGCATATGGCCGGCAGCGTTTATATGGACACGGGCGTTCTCAGCAATTCGGGAACAGTGAATGCCGCCAGCATTCCCGCAATTGTCGCCAGCGAAAGTGGTGCGACCATTCCTATCATTCAGCTGAGTGGCGGTGCGGAACCACTCACGGATCGTGGTCTTCTCAATCCAGTTTCTGTCGTACGCGCACAGAACTTATCTCTCTATCAAAGCATGTACCCAGCAACCGATCAGGAGCTCGATCAACGTTTGCGCATACTCGACTATTTGAAGGATTCGGTTGGACGGTATGAAGGGAAAGTGGGTGTTAACGATCGACTCAGCGCGATTCGCAACACGGAAGTGAAAATCCGGATGCAGTTTCAGGATCGTGTTGGTTCTAAACTTTCTCTAAACGCCGCTGACACACAGCCTTTTACCGTGAATGCCCCCAACAATCTCAATCAGGGACAAAGGGATGCGTTCGCCCTTGCTTTAAAACTTATCAAAAACAATCTTGTGACCTGCATCAACATGGGTGTGGGTGGATTTGACACCCACGGCAATCAAGACAGTCGTCTTCAACCAATCTTGACGCAGTTTGATTATTTGATGGGCGTTTTTATTGAACAGCTCCGCGCGGCCAACGCTCTAGATAACACTTTGATTGTGGTATACTCGGATTTTGGTCGCACGCCTAAATTAAATCGTAGCAATGGCCGTGATCATTGGCCTGTGGGGGGCGCGCTCTTAATTGGTGGTGGTATCGCTGGCGGTCGTTTTGTAGGCGGTACAAATGATGACCTTCAGGCGGAGTACGTTAATCCGACTTCAGGAGAAGTCGTTCCGGTGGGTACAGGTGGGGCAACGCAGCTAAACCCAACTCACTTAGGGGGAAGCGTTTTGGAACTAGTGCTAGGAACTAGTTACATGCAATACCGCTCTTATCTGCACGGCATTCCCGCTCTCACGCGGCTTAAGACGTAGGGGCGGTTTATGGACAGGCGCCGAGAACTTCAGTGTATGATGCAACCCATCCTTGTGGGTGTCGCGATATGGAGTGAAGTTGCCTTTTCTCAACAACTTGAAGAACGCCTCACACACGCTACGACACCAAACTCGAGTCATCTTTTCTCTCGCAATCCCAGTCTCTATAAATCAGATAAAACCATAGTGACAGCAGCCCACGCCACGACTCGCCGGGAATACGAGGTTATTGCCAATCCCGACGATAGCGCCACGTCGATAAAAATGCAGAGCCTCGAGAAAGAAGATGCTGTCGGACTGCTCCTACCGTTAGGCGGTGCGGCGATTGGGTTTACCACTGAATTTGGTGCGACGGATCGCCTTTTCGACAATGAGGATTCTTCACGCGATTATCGCGAAACGTTTCGACATCGGCGCCATGAGGTGCGCTTCCTCGTGGACCTAACGGAGTCTTTACGTGCGGCGTTCGCTTACAAATATCGCTGGTTGCAAAACGATATCTACGGCGGCTTCGGCATCCAAGAAGATGATCGCACTCGCTATCGTGGCAACTTATCCGGCTACACAATTGGGCTTTTCCAAGAGATCGGAGCTGGTGGAATTGGCATTTTTCATGCGCCACCGATGCGTGGCAAAGCGACCGTTGAGGGCGAACAAAAAATCATCTCGGATCCCGGGGTCACTGGTATCGATGTTATCTATCAAGTCAATGGCGATCTGAGTTTAGGTCTCTCGGCGGAAAAATGGTTTCACAAACGAGATGATTTTCTCGAAATGTCGACGAGTCCGATAAATAACGGACGAATTTCTCTAAATGGACTAGACTTAGAACAGTATCTCTTTAAAACTCAATCAGTCCGTATTGGATGCGATTACCTATTTACGAAGGAATGGCGTCTTCGTACAGATCTCGCTCGACACTATGCTGTATTTCTTTTTCGTGATGATGCTGTTCCCGGTGATAGAAAAGACAGCGAGAAACCCATTCAATACTACGACATTCGCTTGGCCGTTTCTTACACAAGAAACGACTTCAATATCGAAGTGGGAAAAGGGTGGATCAAGAGAGGTCTTGATCACTTCTATGATTCTAAGTGGTCACTGGGTTACGGCGAGTACGAAAGCTACCGAGCCAATGATGATATCACGTACGTGGCTCTCAGCTTTGCTAACTAAGGCGTAACTTGCGGTATGAACCATGCAGCCGACTTGCTTTGTAGCGGGAGGATACATGAGAACGCTGGTGCTAAACGCTGGGTATGAACCGATGCAGCTCATCAACTGGGAGCGGGCACTCTGCCTCGTGATGATCGGCAAAGCGGAGATCGTCGCCCAATACAATCGGGTTGTACGAACCGTTCGCGAACAATTTCCACTCCCCAGCGTTGTTCGCCTAAAAAAATACGTCAAGATTGTGAAACGCCTTGGCATCGTCCGCTGCACGCGCCGACACATTCTCATGCGAGATGATTATCGTTGCCAGTACTGTGGCGTTATCTGCCACCCCAGCCAGATCACAATCGACCACGTTGTGCCGAAATCAAAAGGTGGCAAGACACAATGGAATAACGTCGTCGCAGCCTGCGCCACATGCAATCGACAAAAAGGCAATCGCTCCCTCAATGATTGTGGATTCACCCTTCTAAAAGTACCCGCACGCCCAACTTGGCAAGATATCATGCGCGATGTGGATGAGACCGTTAGCAGTGATTGGCTGCCTTATCTAGAAAGAACTGGTTGATCACCATGAAAGAATACAAAGAAAAAACCCGGCCTCAAGAGACCGGGTTTTTACATTTTAGATGAAGGTCACAGACTATTTAACACTCTTACTTTGACTTGGATTCTGACCTGGGTTCTGACCTGGGTTCTGACCTGGGTTCTGGCCTGGGTTTTGACCAGGATTTTGTCCCGGGTTATTTGTACCACCATCGCCCTTGCCTGGTACGCTTGGCCAATCAGAATCGGAGTCATCCGCTGGATCCACAGGCGTGCCTGGATCTTTTCCTGGATCCTTGGAACCTGGATCTTTACCGGGATCTTTGCCCGGATCCTTTGAGCCTCCGCCTGGCTTCGTGCCTGGATCTTTACCTGGCGCGGAACCTAAGCAGCCTTTAAGAGCACCGATATCAAGAGTTACAGTGCGTGATGATTCGTTCGCAAGGCCGTAGCGAATGATATCTGTAAGGATGAAGATATCTCGCTTCTCGCCTTCTTGGCTGAACAGCATCTTGCGGCTGTATGACTTGGAGAGATCTTTGCCATTCTCAACGATGATTTGAACATGCTGGCCTTTGTTAGCCATGAGAGACTGTTCGACCGACATTTTCAGGTAGTAGAGTGAGCCGACAACTTCACCTTCCATAAGGCCTTCGGCTACTTGAACTTCCATAACGAAAGTTGAAGGCTTGCCTTCTTCGATCGTGCGAACGAATGAGAGACTTACGACAAGTTTGTCGTTAGCGATCTCTGCTGCGCTTTCAACTTTTTCTTCAGAATTAACTTTGAACTTCAAGTTAGAAGTCATGATTTTTTTAGCACCAACAACTTCAACAGTTGAGGTACCTTCAATGCGCATGCCCAACTCAAGAGCGATAAGTTGGTTAACGTCATCCATCAAAGGCGCAAGGTCTGGGTTGAGGTTCATTGCACCTTGCTTGCTAAGTTTCGCCAAGATTGATGTCTGGAGGATTGTTCCGAGACCATCAAGACCACCAATAGCCTCGAAGTCTTTCATATCAAATTTAGAGCACTCGATTTTCTCGATCGCGTCAAAAACTCGGTTCTTATAGCTATGCTCTGTCGTTGCGTTTCGTACAATGGAATCACGGAACTGACGCATGGCTTTACGGAATTCTTTTCTCCAGCCACCGCGTAGCTGATCGATAATAAATTGAGCCGCGTCGTCTTTTGTCAATTTGTCGAGGTCAGTAAGATATGCACTCACTTGGCCAATGTCAGCCTTGCTCGCATTGCTTGAAGACTCTGCATTCGAGGAGTCTTTCTTATTTACTTTCACGATAATGTCGGAACAGCCTGTAAGGGATAGCGCAAAAACAGCCGCTACACCAAACTTGGTTAATTTTCCTGCCTTCATCTTTGAATCCTTTGTTTGAAACGACAATGAGAGCGAAAAGAATAGGAATTGACACGGTCTCCGGGAAATAAATTGCAATGGCGATGCCAGTGAAAAAGGACTGTAAAACATCTAGACAACCACGCTGGTATACGCGGAAATCACTTCGCATTTTGTGGGAAGAAAGAAGGCGAAAGAATTGGGTAAGATCTCTGAAGTGTGTCTACAGCATCGACAGCGACGAGCGCGTTTACAAAAACAATTGAAAAGAAACGCTCTTTTGCGGATCGTTCTTTATCCATAACTGAATTACAGCGGACGTGACCTTAAAGTTTGCGACCTAATATCCAGGGAGTTACAAAAGCGAGTGTTAGAAGGATAGACACAGCGATAAGCACCCCGATGGCTTCAGGAGG
>CAYOJQ010000032.1:0-41155 GCA_964404325.1 uncultured Oligoflexales bacterium | reverse complement strand
TCAAAGGCCTTGTTCTCAAAGGCATCTACGGCCGCGAGATGTATGAGACCTGGTACAAGATGGCCGCCATGCTCCAAAGCGGATTGGATCTGCAACCCGTCATCACTCACCGCATGAAGTGGCAAGACTACGAAAAGGGATTTGCCGTGATGAATGAGGGTAAGTCGGGAAAAGTGGTTTTGGATTGGGCTTAATAGCGTCATTCGATCTAGATTCTTCGCTTCGTTCAGAATGACGGCAGAAAATCGTCATCCGATCTAGATTCTTCACTTCGTTCAGAATGACGCAGAAAATCGTCATTCGATCTAGATTCTTCGCTTCGCTCAGAATGACGCAGAAAATCGTCATCCTGAGCGAGTATCGTCATCCTGAGCAGAGCGAAGGATCCCACGCCGCCTCTTCACGGAGACGTCGTTTTCATTTGTTCGATCCAAGTCTTAATCAACGCGGCACCATCCGCATCCACCTGAACGGATGTGAACGGCATGCGCTTCTTTTCGTCCATGGTGACAAGGCTCTGCCAAAGCAGAGAAGTTTCAGCGTTTCCTGGCGTAATAATGCTGCCCGCCAACATGTTTGTTTTCTCAAGCGGCAGTGTCATGCGTGCATCAAAAAATGGCGCTGGCCCCGATGGATTGTGGCAATAGCTGCAGTTCACATCCAGGTAATGCCGCGCGCGCGTATCGAGATTCAGATTGGCGTCTAGCGGGTCCACGAAAGAACCCGTTTCCTTGAGAGCTTCTAGATTAACTTCAAACGGGATATTTTTCGCGAGTGCGTCCAAGGTATTTTGGCCCGTCGCCGTATCGAAATTCAGCTGCTCGGGTTTAAAACCAAGAACGTAACCACGGCTGGCGTTATGACATCCTTGGCATTCTTCGTTGGCGGGAATGCGATAAGGTTTATCGCCCGTACTCGCGTCGTTTAAATGAATCACATCTTTCACCGCGGAAGTGCTTTGGTCCGCGTTCCAACGGTATGTGGTGAACGCCCATTTATTATCATCACGCAATACCATCACGCGGGTTTCGATATACTGCTGCGGTCTATCGCCGGTGGAGAAGTGTTTCGCAAAAACAGTGCCGACGGGAAATTTAAAGCGCCCGCTCTTATTGTCGAACGTGACAAACTTTTCCGGTGGCACGAAAATATAGCGTTCCTTGTGAGTGTGATCCGACCAAAAAGGAACTTTCACGTCGTAGGGAATCACACCGGGATACGGTGCTTGTGTAACGGTATTCGCATACAGGGATGTTTCCGCCAGCGTTGCCGGCAAATCGCGGGAGGCGTCTTCCAATGCCGCGATAGGGTGTTCACCGCCGTCTTTTGACTTACAGCTCGCGGCGAAAAGAAAGAGCGCGAACAAACATACGTTCTTTGTAACGGCACGCATCATTTCGACTTACTCTGGAAATCAGCGTATTCGCTTTCAAACATCATCTTCGTTAACGCTTCGATGTCATCCGTCTGCAGCGTGCGGAGGTAGGCAATCACGCCGGTGGATTCCGCTTCCGAGTCAAATTCCCAAGTGTGCGTCACACGCGCAACGCGATCACGCACTTTGCCGGTAGTGATCCACTGCAATGCCTCCGCGTCGGAAATCTGCATCACGCGTCCCATGGCGTGCGAAGGCGCGCCGTCGCCACCGTGACAGGAAAGACAGGCTCTCTTCTTACCCGTGCCCGAAGCATTGGTGTAACGCGCTTCGCCAATTTGCGCGGCGTCAGCGGAGTATTGGGTTACCGTCAACGCAACTTCGCTTGTTTTGCCGTTCTTGGTTGAAAGCAAAACGGTCTTACCTGCTTGCAGCGGAATGAGGCGATAAGCGGTTTGCGTGGCGGGAAAGTTTTTACGAAACGCGGCTTCGTCAAAATTGGGGTCCTTTGCTTTTTGTGCTTGGATGAGTTCCCAAATCGTCGCCGTCGATAGAACAACAGAGATTCCTTCAATGGAAGCTATGGCGGGGTCTTTTACTTTGAACTCGGTTCGCCCTGGGAGAAAGAGCGAGTACTTGTCCGTACCATCAAAGCCTGTGTGAACTTCCGTGAGGGCCGTGGCAAAAGTTCCGTCACCCTCCTGTTCGCCAGAGTTTTCTTGAACGACTGGCGCCGGGGCCGCGGCTTTTTCTTCTTTTTTCGAACAAGCCACCGTCGTCGCGGCAATCGCCAACATCCAGGCATTAAACTTCATCGAGCACCTCGTTTCTACAGGCGAAAAACCCTGTTCCCTATCGGCATTCCGCCCCCAACGCTTAAGCCAGCGAGGATGCTTCAACATTTACAACCACTTGTATTGACTCATTTTTTCTGGCCGTCAGGTGTAAGATTCCTTGAAATATTCACCCCGCTCCATTAGGATTTCAGCACTTTTTGCCCGACTTTTACTCATTTTTAGTTTTCCTGGGGTGATATGACCTTCGTTCCGCGCTCCTCCGACATCGAGAACCTGAATTGGTTGCAGTCCTCCAACCATAAGAGCTGGTCCAATCAAAGCATCGTGGATTTAGGATGCGGTACTGGTTTTCTTTGTGAACACATGACAACTTTGGGAGCGAAGAAAGTCATTGGCGCTGATTTGTGCGAACCCTCGTCCTTGAAAGAAAATAGAAATCCATCCTGGATTTTTCAGCAGGCGAATCTCGACACACCTCACTGGGAAGATAAGATCAATGCACTATGGAGCGAACGCTTCGACAGTGTTTTTGCGTTTGATATTCTCGAGCATGTGAATTCACCGTTTCAATTTTTGGAATCCTGTCGACGACTTCTGCGTGAGAACGGGCAATTATTCTTACGCACACCAAACACGTTGTCGTGGGAACGATTTGCGAATCCCACCTCATGGTCGGGCGTGATGGACCCCCAACATAAGACGCTATTTCACCGCTATAGCTTGCATTTCCTTCTGAAGAAAAGTGGCTTCAAAGATGTCAGCATCCAAGCGCCGATTCGTTCGTTGAAATTTTTGGGGCCGCTGCAACCGCACATTGGCGGACAGATATTCTGTGTGGCCACAGCCGGAAAATAGAAAATAAAAAAGCCCGCCGAAAGCGGGCTTTAACATTATTAGCAAGCGCCCATGTCACCGCAGTGTGGGAAAAAAGGATCCGCAGGATCATCTGGAAGTGGTTCGCTAGGAGCTGGCTCAGAAGGTGTTGGAGCTGAGCAAGAAGAGCAGTCAACTTCTTCTAGACACTGACCTTGTGGGGACCACTCAGTGCAGCAGGCACCATTGCTTGTGTAGTCACATGTCGCGTAAGCAGCCGCCGCTGTAAAGCCAGCGAAAAGAACTGCGAAACCAATCATTGTCTTCATCATTTCTCCTTTCAATGGAAAACGGATCTGTGATCTAGCACCCGATCCGTCGGATGTAAAGGCGACTCCATCTCCTTAATCCATTGACGGATAAGAGCTGTGGCCTTGTCATCAACGACCTCCGAGCCAAAAGGAGGCATCTGCATGGCGGAGCCACGCGCCGAGATCCGCTTAAGCAGGAGACTTTCCTCCGGTTCTCCCGCCTTAATACGATAAACGTCGGCCGCTCCGCCTGTCGCGTCGCTGGGGTGCGCAAAAACATTCACCACCGTTTTGTAGATGGGTAAGTCTTCACGTCGTGTGGCATTTTGATCGTAAGACAGGTTCATGCCGAGGTCTGCTTTAACGCCGCCAGGACTGTGACAGCTGCCGCAATTGCCGTACAGGTAGCCCACCGCCGCTAAAGCGACAGGATCGAGAATTTTCTCCTGCACGTGCGTGACGGGATGCGTCAGGAGTTTTTGTGCCGCCATTTTGTCATTGGTGAGGTCACCGGGACGCAGCGTTGAGTGTGGAATATAGGCGTTGCGGTTCTCATCCAACTGCGTGGCGCTAAAACCAAGGACAGGCTCACCGGTGCGGGTGTGACATCGTTGGCATTGGCCGAGATTGGGGATGTCGTGGGACACGCCGGGAAACTCGGTCGGCGCCACATCCGTCGCGCCTTCATCCGCGACCAGATCCGCGTCACTGCCGTCTTCCCGCCAACGATAAGTGGCGAACTTCCAGCTATCAAAACCGGCCTGCTCCTCTACTTTCAGCAGCATCCGGGTTTCGACCGGCTTATTGTTGTAAGAGAACTCTTTAAAGAATGTCGTTCCGCGGGGAAAGACCCAGTTATTTTGATCGCGCGAGTCAATCACACCAGGCAGATACGCCCAGCGATCTTTCGCGGCGCCATCAGTCCAAAGGGGAAACTTAGGCGAGTAAGGCACGAACTCGCGATTTACAATGCGCCCCGAGAAATCTTCATAGAGTTTTGTGCCGGACAATAACGCGGGCGCGTTCTGCGCGTCCTGCGGCTCAGCCGCGAGAAACGACGGCTGATGCGCTTCGGAACATGACACAATAAGAACAGCGGCCGCCAAAAACCGCATCACTTTAACCATAGTAACTAGGCTCGTTGCCGGCACGCCATTTGATGTTGCAGCCAAGGCTAGGAATCTGCTCGGCGGGTGGCGCCTTACCCGCAAGCACAGCATCCAACGCGTTTTTCAAATCAGCTCCTGTTACCGTCCCGTAAGTGGATGGACGACTGCTGTCGTATTGACCACGGTATTGCAAAGAAAAATCTTTATCGAAAAGAAAAATATCCGGTGTGCAAGCTGCTTGGTAAGCATGCGCCACCTTCTGCGTCTCGTCGAGAACGTAAGGAAAAGTGTAGCCGCGCTTTTCTTTTTCGGCGCGCATTTTATCCGGTGCGTCGTCGGGATACTTCGCCACGTCGTTGCTGTTGATGCCAACCACCGCGATGCCTTTAGCCATGTATTCTTTTGTCAGCGCCGCCAAGTGATCAGCGATGTGCACTACATAGGGACAGTGATTGCACATAAAGATCACGAGCAGTCCCTTTTTGCCGCGAAAATCATCGCGGGAAACCATCTTGCCGTCTGTGTCCGGAAGGTTAAAATCGGGAGCTTTTGTTCCAAGCTCCAACATTGTTGATGGTGTCTTAGCCATAGTGCTTCTCCTTAACGCGCCCAAACAAAGGCGCTAATCGCTTTTCGCGTTTCTTCGTTGGAAAAAAGATTGGCATGTTTTTCATCCACTGGCATTTCTTTTGTCTCAAACGCCAGTGAGAATACTTTCGGCAACTTTGCCGCGGCGACGGGCACAACACCATCGCCATCTTCATTTAATAATTCCTCGGCTTTTTCGCCACTCACCGCGCTCGGGCTCGATGAAAATGATTTCTTCTCAAGCTGCCACACAAGTCGCGTCGGCGTGGATCGCCCCTTGCCGAAGACATTCATGACGTTCGTTTGCATCCGCGCCGCCGGTCCGGGCGCCGCATTGAGGCGTTCGGAAAAAAGATAGGCTTCTTCGAGCGAGGATTTAATGGATGCGTAACGGCTACGACGGATCTCCGCGTTCATGCGTTCAGCGCCATCTAAAAACCCCCAGCCATACTGCAGCCAATTTTGGCTGCCGTAGATGGTGCGAGCGAGATTCACGCGGCGTGCGTCCACGATGTAGTCGGAACGCGGCGACGGCATGCGGTTATAAGCTCCCGGCATCGTGCCCAAGGCATCCTGCCCCAACGCGAACATATTCACGCCGACGGTGATGCCACTCATCAAATCATCCCAGCCCTCAAGCGTTCCGAGAAACGGCGTGCTCAAAAATACCGTGCGTTTGATGCGTTGCGCGCCCGCCCAATTTTGTTCCGCCTGCTTGGGATGCTGCCCGCCGTAGCGAAAGTAATAGCCACAGAGCAGACCACCGGTGTCATGACACACCAGAACCACATCCTGCTGATGATAACGGCGGAGATTTTCAACAAGGTCCGCCAGGTGCTGCACACTCTGACTCAACGGAGCGCGCCAGTCGTAGGTGAAGGGAACAACGCTGCCTCTGCCAGGCGCGTCATTGAGCAATTGTTGATAAACGCGTTCAACGTCGTGATTCTGAGAAAACTCCAAACCGGCGGGCACCAACGGCTGATTCAGAACCACACCGTCTTCTTCCGGCTCCGCGTACTTCAACCCGCCACCGGCGACACGCAGATACCACGGCAACCAACGCAGGTCGTTGTCGTCACGAGTCACGAGTTCGCTTCCCATGAAACCGGGGACAAAAATCACCACGCGACCGGAAAGTTTGTTGGGTTCGATGGATTCGGGCGCGCGGTGGGCGCAGTTGACGCAGACCCAAATCAAACTCAAGAGAAGAATTCTTTGCAACACTGCCGCAGCCCCCAAAAGACCTCAAAAAAGACAGAGCCGGGATTATAATGAACGGGCCCATATTGGCCAGTGAAATGACAGGGATTCTTCGCTTCCCACGGAATGACGGCCCCTGACATGAACGAGCCCCCGGCAGATGTCTGTTTACCTGCTATAATGCTTGTGCCATGCATAGGGAAAACCACGGGGGATCTAAGATGCTGCGAACCATTGCTTTTTTGATCGCGGGGATGGCTTCAACAACAGCCTGGGCATGGGGTGAGGCCGGACACAATACCGTCGGCCGCGTGGCTGTGCGCCTGCTCACGGATAAGAACGTGCCTGAGCTGGCTCGCGTGATGGCCCCCAAGGAGTACATGATGGGTCATCTGAGCAATATCCCGGACATTCATTGGCGAAACATTGGCAAAAAGACCGCCGACCTGAACGGTCCAACCCATTTTGTGGACGCGGAATACGTTTTATCAGCGGGAACGCGCACGCCGGCGAACCTTCTCCCCGAGACCATGGCCGCTTACGCCAACAGCATTCAGAGCAACTGCGACAAGCCCAAAGCTCCAGTAGCGGTCTGTCCCGAAGGGGCCACGATGAGCGCGAAGCTCAATAAGACAGGGACGGCTCCACTGCGCTTTGAACAGCTGATTAAGAAAATGCAGGATGCTCTCGCCAAGGCCAAAAAAGCCAAATCCCATGCGGAGATGGTGGAGGACGTCAACGAGGCCCTGCTTTACGCGGGGCTTGCCAGCCACTTTATCGGCGACATGGCTCAGCCCCTGCACGTGACGAAAAATTATGATGGTTGGGAAAATGGTGCTGGTGGCCTGCACTCCTACTTTGAGACGGATATTGTGGACGCTCTGGGGCTCGGCCTTCCCGATCGCGTGTACAAGTACGCGAAAGCGAAAAAACCGGCGGCGGCCCTGTGGGAAAAAATACCCGCGGCGGAACGCAAATCCATGAAGCCCGTGGACATGGCCTGGCTTGTGGTTCTCGATAGTCTCGAGCAGGTTAACCGCCTTTTTGAATTGGACCGCAAGAATTCCTGGCTGAAGGCGAGCATTGACGGCGGCAAGAAAAAGAAGCCCGCCGAACGAAAACCCGCGCAGGACGTGAGCGCCGCATACGAGGGCCTCGTGGAAGAGCGACTCGCTGTGGCGGCGGATGCGTTATCGGACGCCTGGATCTTGGCCTGGAAAGCGGCTGGTTCGCCCGACTTGAAGGAATACCAAAGCTGGCATTACGAGCTAGCCCCTGAGTTTATTGCCCCTGAATACCTTGGGCCCTTCCTGAAAGAAGGAAAGGGTTCATGATAAGCGGCATCGCGCAACGCGCTCTCAAACAGTTGGGGCTTCGCCCTCCTCCATCTCTGATTCGCGCCGAGGCGCGTCCTTGGGAAAATCCTTGGCGCGAGCGTCGGGTTATTTTGGGCGACGATGGATTGCGGAGTGATGCGTTGTCCTCGTGGTTAAAGCAACACCAAGCGCATGTGGTTTCATCGGGTGCTTGTGACACGATCATTTACGTGGCTCATTTCAACACCCCGGGACAGGCCGATGCGCTGTGTGCCTTTTTTAACAAAGCGCTGCGAGGGCTTGCAGTCAACGGACGCATCATCGTCGTCGCGCCGTCCCTGCAGGAGGCATCGGACTCTCTTTCCTACGCGGCCCGTTACGGTCTGCAGGGATTTGTGCGCAGTCTCGCGAAGGAAATGGGCTCGGCCGGCATCACGGCGAACCTTCTCTATGCGCCGTTCACTTCGGAAAATATTTCCAGTCTGCAGGGCGCGATTCATTTTCTCGCCAGCCCACGGGCGGCGTTTATCACTGGTCAGGTTCTCGATCTCACGGAAAGCGCCGCTGTCATACCCGAACAAGGGCTTTTTCAGCGCCAAGAGGATACCGTTTTGATCACGGGAGCAGCAGGCGGCATTGGCTCGGCCTTGGGGCATCTATTTGCGCGGGAAGGTTGCGTTCCCGTTTTAGTGGATCATCCGACTAAAAAAGACGCGTTAAAAAAATTAGCGGATGAAGTGCACGGTGTTTTTATCGCGACGGATTTGACCGCAAAAGATGCTAGCAATGTCATATTGAACGCACTCGAAAAACCATTGCGCGCCGTTGTGTTTAATGCCGGCATTACTCGTGATCGCACGCTGAAGAGAATGAGCGCTGACGAGTGGCGTCAGGTGGTGGATGTCAATTTTACCGCTATTGAACAATTGCAAAATGCGCTGCTCAAAAAAGAACTTCTCGGCGCAAATGGCTGCATCGTGAATATCAGCTCACTCTCAGGATGGGCGGGTAACTTCGGTCAAACGCAGTATGCCTATAGTAAATCTGCTTTATTGGGGTTCACAAAATTTAACGCGGCACCGCTAGCGGCGAAAAAAATCCGCGTTAACGCGATCGTTCCGGGCTTCATAAATACGCCCATGACCGCCGCGATGCCTTTCATGACAAGGTTTATGAGCCAACGACTCGCCACATTGGCGCAGGCTGGCGAACCCGAAGATGTGGCGCAAGCCGCTGTTTTTCTAGCAAGTGATCTCAGCGCGGGATGTCACGGACAATTTCTCCGTGTTTGTGGTGGGCATCTTCTTGGGGCATAATGTAAAAAAATCAGGGGCGAGAAGATGCGTTACACAATTCTGCTGATGAGCATGTGGATGGCGCTCAGCTGCACAAAGGAAAACAAAAACTCCAAGGAATCCGCTTCCGCGGAGGAGATTGTTTGCACGTGGCAGGTGATGGAGACCTATCCCGAACAGGTGCGAGGTGATTGTCATCTCGATACCAGCAAAGACACCATCGAAGTAAGCGCTTATGATCTTGAACCGCTGATGGAAACGTTAACCGTGGAGATAAACGGCAAGGTTCTTGATGCGCAGCATCGCTCTTATAACGCAGAAACTAAATCCGTGATCATCAAAGAACTCGCGGAAGACATGCGCAACGGGAAAATGCGCATTTCTTACACCGCGAAACGCCCAGCGCCTTAAGCGACGCGCTTCTTAACCCGAGGCGCGAAATTCGCATCAATCCATTGTTGGCATTCATTCACATCCACTGTCTGTGCTTCCGTAATCACCTGAATCATTTTTTCATATTCATCCAAGCCAACTTCCACCGACAGCGGACGATCCAAACGATAATAGCGCTGATTCAAAACAGAAGTAAGCACGTGGTCGGACACGGACACATTACTTTGGGCGATCGAATCGATGGCTGTTTTGAGCGAATCAAAAATATTCCAGCGACGCGGCACGGTGGAATCCATATAAGTCGGCACGGCTCCTGTCCCAAGCGCTAATTGGCACACGTCTTCAATCGCGGCATTCACGCCACCATGCGGGTGAAGAACCTGCGAAAGCAGCGCCAATCCGGAATGGTTTTCAACGATCCCTCCGTCGGTGTAACGATTCTTCCACGGCTTAAAAAAAGCGATCGCCGCAACGGAACTGGCGATAGCCTCCCAAACAAATACATTTTTATCGTTCCGCGCCGTGTCGAAGTTATGAAAAAATTTCGCCTTCGCTTGACGCGTACCGCGATCACGCGCATCCAAATCGTAAGAGGCGATAAGAACTTTTTTCTGAAGATCACCCAATCGTGTTTCACCGAAAACATTTTTGCACACATCGATCACCGCTGAGATCTCGTAGGGTGCTCCCATCAAACGATCAAATGTTTTAAAACGATAAAACGGACGCGCAAAAATCTTTGGACCCATTTCAAGATAAAATCGGGTGAGTTCGCGAGGAGTGAGACCGAAGGCGAGCCCGCAGGCGATGATGGCGCCGGTGCTGGCGCCACTGTAAGCGTAGACGTCGTGGTAAGGAATTTTCAAGCGTTCGAGTAGCTGTGTTGTAAAACAACCGCGTACCCCACCGCCAGAAAAAGCTAAGAGCTTAACCATGATCCTTACCTCCCCCGGGGGTATCGGGAAGGATGGGTGAATCTTAAGAATTTTTCCAAAAAATCCTTATTTATCCAATGATCGCAGTACAACAGCCGTCATTGCGCGATCGTTTGTCGCTCGATATCCCAGGCAATTTTCGTGGCGATGGCTTTAAGCAGATCTTCGCGGGGGAAGGGGTTGATCTCGCCATCCTTCATTTCACTCACCACCCGCAGCGCGAGCCCCCAGTGATGCGTTCCTAGCACGCCGAGAAACTTTATATTCATGGGCTCCTGAGCTGGGTTGATGCGCGCATGAAGCTCAGGCCAGAACATGGATTTATGCACCGCCACCTGGCTGTCGTTGAGGGCAAGCCCAGTGGTCTTGGCAAAATCGCGGTAGCCGGAAAGAAGCGTGCGATAATCCGCGGTATCGACACCATAACTCACAACACTGCGCGCGTTCGCCGCCCCCATCTTTGCTGTATCAGGATCAGCCATGGTGGCGACGATCGCGTAGTAAGACAAGTCGGTAGGAACGGTGTGTTGGCGCCACCATTCCAGTCGCGCGGATGTCGTCAGCTCATTCACGGCATCCAGTATGGATTTACCAAGACGAAGAAAACGATGAATGTTCACGGAGTAGTCCGTGAAAAAGTCGTTCAGATTCAATTTAAGCCAAATATCCTTTACGAGACCAAGCATGGAGCCGATATCCGAGCCCTTGGAATTCGCGAGAGTGGCTTTCGCGAAGCCTGGGTCAATGACCACCATTTCCTTACCGAAGCGCGCCCATGCCGCCGTATTTGCGGCAACCACGCCGGGGCGTTTTAGAATAGGAACATCGTCCAACGGCTTTAATGTGCCGATTAACTCTTCAAACGCGTTCAGCTGGCGCTGAGCCTTTGAACCCGGCACATGGATTTGATCGGCGAGATCAGATCCATAAATTACGCCACCCAACCCGACAAAAGCGCGCACCTTCTTAAACCAAGCTTCTTTCCGTGCTTGATTCACCATCTCCAGACCCACCGCGGATCCACGTGAGTAGCCGAGAAATACGACGTTTTCGGGCGTGCCGTTAATCTTAAAAAACTTACCCAAACGCCGCACATAATTCTTAGCGACGTCGTCGTTGCGCCCTAACGTTTCAAGCGCCATCAGCGGCGTCTGAAAGGTAACGAGCTGCACGAGCGGACTCCCATCCGCGGCATCGATGCTCGCGGTGACCATCAATTCCGTGAGGGGTTTTTCAACGTCCTTAAAATCATCGAGAGAGAAATGGCTGTCTGACTTTGCCGCGCCGTCGGAGCTCGCCGCATAGGCCTTAGCAAAAGTCTTCGCGGAGGATGACTGCGTTCGCTCGAGAATTTCTTCCATCGAACGCGTCCTGATAAACTCACCAAAAACTCCGGGCACAATCACAAACGTGATCGGTGTCTTTTTAAGCGTCTCCTGCCAATCGGGAGCATTTTTAGAGAATGCCGTCTTCTTTCCAACGGCAAACAATTGGTCCGGCTCTAAGGCACGATAAAGCGTATCCAATCGCTTAAAGAATGCTCCGGCATCTCGCTCGGCGCCAGCACTAAACATGGCCGCGTCGGGAAAATAAACCAGCTGGTTCAGCTGCTCTTCTTTAAATCGCCCACCCACGACACGCGCAAAAACATCGCGAAACTCCTCCGCGTCCACTCGGCTCGGAAAGTCTTCTGATTGAAGCTCTGATTCAGTAAGTTTTTTCTTACAAGAAATAAAGCTAAAGGCAATCAAGCCAAGGGCAATGGCACGGCGCATGTCACAGCATCCTAAAATCGTTTAGTCGATGTTTTTATAATACTGAATGTATTCCGCAGGCAGACGCTTACTAATATTCTCGTCCCCATTCACTTCGTTCGTTACTTGCTTCGCAAAGGACTTCATCATGCCTGGCAGGTCTTTTTTAAGCTGTTTCACGTGATTAGATGTCACCTTCGTTAAGAAAGGAACGTTGCTGAACCACGCTTTGCTCGCCACCATGTCATCGATTTCATTGTTTGAGAGATTTTCGAATCGTTTGCTCAAACCAATTTCTTTCGCCGTGTCCGCAAAGGGAACCAATTGAGCCCCGGCAAAAACCCCCTCTGGTTTTTTACCGGTTTTAAACACCTCAAAAACTTCCAAAAGAGACAGTTCAACGGCTTTTACTGGAATATCAACAGCGTCCTGGTCGTTTTCCAAGCGCTTAAAAAGCTCTGAATCCACGCGCGTCGCCCATTGTTTTCCGGCGGCGTTTTTCACCCAAAGACCTTCGGGAAAATGCTTGCCGAGCTTGCCATCAAAATCATGCACCACTTTGCTAATGGTGCCGCCCAATGTTGCCGTGTACTTCTTTTGCGCCGCCCAATCTTTAATTTGCGTGCGGGGCACGCGTAAGTGACCTGCCGCAAAACCGTCCGTTAAAAAATGGTCCGCGAAAGCGTTCACGAACATGGCGTGATTGAGCTTTTCTTTCGCTTGATCTAGATCCGTTGCCTTTAGATTGTAAGCCGCGAGAGCTAGTTCCAACGCCATCTCATGGTTCTTCACATACTGGACCATGTTGTGCCAGCCGAAATGAGAGTCGTTGTCCATCGCCAGCAGCCCGTACTGAGGAATCGAAATGGAGACCTTAAAATCGTTGTGGGGGTAGTCGCCATCTTCGCCGTGATACATTTTATTGATGGCCTCCACTTGTTTTTCAAAGTGAGACTTCACATAGCCTTTGCTATTCACGCGCCCCAGTAAATTCTCCGCTTTGTCATAAATATCGCTGGGACCGCTGAAGAAATCACCGGAAAACGCCACGAGGTCGCCGTAGGTATAGGACTCCTTGCCATTCTTGCGTTTAAGCTTGCGATCACCGGCACAAGGACCCTTAGCGATGTCACAGGCATTTTTATAACTCTTGTCTCCCAACCACTTGTGCTCGCCGGAACCGAAACTCACATCACTTTCATTGGCGTTTCGATTCTTACAAGCTGTGGCCATGAAAAAAGTCATGGAACATAGAACCACGGTGTTTCGAACAAGGCGCGCGCGCATCATCATCCCTCGAAGCTTCTTTATGGATTATCTAACCGTCGTCTCTCACCGAGCCTTTGCCGCTAGAACGCCCGCGATCAAGCCAAACAAGTGCGCTTCCCACGACACCTGTTTCATGACCGGAAGTGTTCCAAACAACATGCCGCCATAAAGAAACAACACCACAACTGAAATCAAGATATTCATGAAGCGACGACGAAACAGACCAATCGTTGCCAAATACCCAAACATCCCAAACACGACACCGGACGCGCCGATGTGATTTCCTTCACGAGCAAACAACCAAACAAGAATGCCTTGCACCCAAATCATAAACCAAATCGCGGAGGAGCTATGATTCCCTTCCAACGCGAAAAACAAAAATCCAAAACTAAGAATGCCAATGCTGTTCATCACCAGATGAAGGACGTCCGCGTGAAGAAACGGACCGAGCGGAATGCCAATCAAGCCAAATACGTGACGAGGATGAATGCCGAATGCCTGCAGCGGAAAAAAAATGGACAGCGCATAGACGACCCACATCAAGCCGACAAACGACCACACCGAATTGAATTGGCGTAAAACCACGTTCCCCATCCTGCGCTATTTCTTCCATTATAGTATGATCTGGGTCACAGGAGTGATTATGCGCGAAATATCTATGGATTTACCTCGCAGCCATCTGCGGGTGCGAGGACTGGAATGGCGCCCAAACGCCGCGAAAAAGGTGGTGGCGCTTCATGGGTGGTTGGACAATGCCGCAAGCTTCATGCCTTTGGCGCCGCTCTTAACCGACACGCATCTGATAGCTCTCGATTGGCCTGGTCACGGGCATTCCGATCACATTCCGGAAGGGATGACCTATCATTTCACCGACTATCTCACTTATCTGCATGAATTCCTGGATGCGTGGGGCGACGGCCCTATCACGCTTTTAGGGCATTCTTTGGGTGGCGCCGTGGGAACACTTTTCGCCGGTGCTTTTCCCGAAAAGATTGAGCGTCTCATTTTGGTGGAGGGCTTTGGCCCCATTCCTAGCAAGGATGATGAAGCGCGCCGCCGTCTGCGTGAGCATGTGGAACGTCGTCTGCAGTTGAACGAAAAAGAAATGCCGGTCTATACGAAGATTGAGAAGGCCGTGCGGGCTCGTCTTATGGCGACACCGATGGAAGAAGGAAGCGCTCGTCTCATCGTCGAACGCAATTTGGAAGCCATACCCGTGGGCTGGACGTGGCGCACGGACCAACGCCTCACACTGCCATCGCCACAGCGTTTCGCAGAAACGCAGGTGACAAACATTTTGCAGCACATCACCTGCCCCACCCTGCTTATCACCGCGCAGGACGGAATGCTCCATAGCGGCGGAGTCTTTCCCGTCACACCAAGGCTCCGCGCGGTGAAGAATCTTCAACACCACACGCTGCCTGGAAATCACCACCTGCACATGGATACGCCCGCGCCGGTGGCCGCCTTGATCAATGATTTTTTGCGTGAAAAGCAGAACGGATGAACGACGCCATCTTCTCCTGAACGACACCAGGAATTTCATGACCGCCGCCGAAGAGTGTGAACTCACCGGGCCAACCAACCTGTTGCAGATACTCATGCCAGCGGAGCGCGTCCTCGGGATTCAGCAGTGGATCCTGGCGGCCGTGACTCATGTAATAAGGCAAGGCCGGGCGGCTTTTTGCGCGCGCCTGCCACTGTTCTGAATCCAACATCGTCCCGGAAAGAGCCAATAGACCGGCGGGATTTTCTTTGGCGTGCAGAGCCACTTCCGTCGCCAGCATCGCCCCTTGGCTAAAGCCGCCCAACACAATGCGATCCATGGGAATGCCTAAAGCCTTGATGCATTCCTCGGTCGCGGTGCGCGCCTCCGTCAATCCTTCCGGACGCATGTCCGTCATATCGCGATGCCGTCCGAGCATCATCGCTCGTTCAAGGGCCGCCATATCAATCTTAAACCAAGCGCGACCGTAGAATCCGGGGCCAATGGGAACTTCGATGGTGCCATTCGGAAATATCCATTGCACGTCATCCCCAACGCTTAACATCGAGCCAAAGGGCGCCAAATCGCCCGCATCGGCGCCATAGCCGTGAAAAAGCACCACCGCGTGGGAGGCTTTGGGGTTACCGTGACGGATGCATTCGAGGGGGCCTATTTTTTCCATTTGAGCGCGCATGGGAATTCCTTAAAATTTGTTGCTGCCCTTATAGGTTAAAATTCTGCAATAGAAAACACCTGCCAAAGAGTGCCATAAGAGAGGCGTTGTTGTTGGATACCTTGCGGAGGAAAAGTATGAAGTACTGGCTTGTTTTAGGCCTATTATTGGGAGCGCCGGCTATGGCGATGATGCCAAAATCACATGCGGACGGAAAAAAAGTCGTCCTCATCAAGAAGGTCGGGTATCTCTCGGAAAACTCACCCCGCAATAAAAAGGCTGAATGCACCATCACGCGCGATCATCCCGAGCTGAAATCCATCGCGACGGATCTCGACGGCATGCTGAAAAAAGCCCAAAAAGAATCGATGCAAACCGCCTTTCATATCCAGGCTCAAGTTCCATCGGTGCAAATTTTCGCGAAAGTCATGAACGCCGATAAAGAAGAAGAATTTCTGCTGTTCGAAGATCACTCACAAATGAAAACGCGCCAAGGAGAAGAGGCGCGTCGCTTGATTGATATGTGCGAGAAACTTTGTCCGAATCCTTAGAGATCTTTATCATGCCCGTGCTGAAGAGCGGAACGAGGAATACCAACCTTTAACGCTAGAAAAATCGGCCGGGCATCAATAACCCGGGCCTCTTTGGCTCGGGAAAGCTTACAGGTCTGACGTCCCAGCTCCGCCAATTCACGTACGGCTTGAAAGAGTTCGCGCGCGTCTATTAGAACACCCACTTGAACCTCCCCGTCGGCTGATGAAATGCCAATGCCGTAAATCTTTATGCATGGTTACGGCACATGATTCCTAGTCAGGATAGCATAGCGCGACCAGCATGGTAACCACCGATAACGACGTTTATTTTTTCTCAATTATAGCTCTTTCTAAAGAAGGCTTCTAAAGCTCCGATGGGTGGGGTGACACCACTAAAGGGTGATACCTATGAATCGCACACATTCTTACGGCAATTTTTACGCGCTGACTCTTGTCGCACTGTTGTTACCCAGCTGCTTTGGCGGGCCAGGCTTCCTGAGTCAGAACGAAGCCTTTCAAGCGCAGGACGCCGCCATTAGCGTCAGCACGCTCGGAGAGGTGACCTCTGGTAAGGTGTCGGCGACCTCAGCCGTCACCCAATCCCTCATAGCGCCATCCGCATCATCCATCGCGGGCGTGAAGGTATCCATTCCGCCGGGCGCCCTGGCGATTGACACGAGCATCTTGATGGAAGAATCGGCGCCCCTGGCAACGGGGATGATGTCGCAGAACTTGGGTATCACCCTCAGCGCGAGCGCTGGTCGCGCCGTCAGCATCACAGCGGACAAACTCACTTCCGCGGAACTATCGAAACCCATGACGCTCGCGATTCCTTTGAACCTCAGTTTGTTGATGATGGCGGAAGAACGATCTCTCGTTATCGTCTACCGTAACTATAAAGACGGCGAAACTTTTGATGGAGTCATTCCAACATCGAAGCTTCGCATCGTTGGCAATGAAGTTCGTTTTGAAATCGTGCGTTGGGGTGCTTATCAACCCGCCTTTATTCCCAAAGCGGAAGAAAGCAAAGCAGCGACGGTCGTTGAACTAAAAACAGAAGAAAAAGTCATCACACGCACGGAAATACAAAAACTCCCCAGCGCGTCAATGAGTGCATTAACAGTTAACTATGATGCCGCCACTTACAGGTTGACGGCGAAGGCGGAATTAAAAAGCGCCGAAGCCGAGAAGTGTTACATCGAAGCTTATGGGATTGAAAATGGGGAACGCCACTTTGAGTGGGCGCAAGCGCCTCTTTATTTCGAAACTTCTTTTGAGCATGATCCCGAGCGCATTTACGCGAAAATAAAAATGGGCTGTTATCTTAAGGGATCTGGTCTTCTTGTGGAATCAACTTACACCACATTCGATGTGCCGGCGGATCCATCGCGCGTAAAACCCACCAGTACGAGTGGAGGCACCAGCGGCGGTCCGAACCCTTGTCCAAGTGGCAATTGTCCGCCAAATATCGCGTCTATTAGTTTTTCGACGCCGCAGTTGGACTTTTCTGGCGGCGCTGAAATAATGAGCGTCACCATTACAGTTGAAGTTGCGGCTGGCTACACGATGAATACGTCCGTGGGGCAAGGAAATGATTGTTGGATGTTCATCAACCCATATGCTCCTTCCCCCTTGCATGCTTGCAACCCGATAGAAATAGCAGGCCCCAACAAATACAGCCGTCAACTCGATGTGCACAAATGGACCAAAGCGACGGATAAATATTTCCTTTGGCATCTACCCTGGAAAGATACAAACGGTCAGCTGCACATCCTCTATGCGGGCGATCCGCGGATGAATGTCCCCGCACCCTCGGCATATCAAAACACAAGTTTAAGCCTCGTGGGCTTTAGCGTAACCGGTACGGAAACGGATACAGCGCCACCAAGTATCGGCTCACTTTCGCTCATAACGGGAGACCCCGCACGCCTTAGCCTCTCTGTATACGAATCCACGCCTCCTGCCGGCGAGGTTTCGTCAGGATATAGTTACTCCGTCTGTTACACGCTGATAAACGACACCACTCAAGGGCTGTACAACAACTGCTCAACCGCAGTCGTTAGCTCGATGTGGGAGGCTTCCATCGTTGATTGGGCGACATTGCCAGCGGGCTCTTACTCCGTGCTTGAAGTTTCCATCAGCGATAAAGCTCAGAACCGTCGCATTTATCGTCGGATTCAACCGGCAGATCCCAATTATTCAGATATTTCCGGCGGCGGCAGCACGACCACAAGCACACCGATTCTCACATTTACCAAAAGCCCGCCTTAAAATAGGCGCGTAAATGCGACTGAAAAAGAAGAGGCGCCATCCACTGGGTAGCGCCTCTTCTTTTTAGTGCATCTGCACCTTCACTTTTTCTTTTTCTTGCGTAAGCCAAGCGTCGAAATTCACTTTGGGAAATACAACGCCCTCAAACTGATAGTCTTCGGCGTTCTTGTTTTTCTTCGGTCCAAGGTAGCGCGCCACCAACCACGATTCACCGAGATCCATTACCTTTGGAAACACCTGTCCAGGCTTGAGAGCATCAACCACTTCCGCCTTCCACTTAAGCGCTTCCTGCGAACGCTGCTGGTTTGCTTTCTCCGCGAGTTTTGCATCCACCTCGTTCTTTTGTTGCGCCTGAGCTTGCGCTTTAACACCCGCTAATTGCGGAGCCAAATCTTCATGCTTCCACACAAGGCCTTCCTGCATGGAAACAATAAATGTATTTTTGCCCTGCCCCTCTTTGAGAGGAGCTTTATCAAACGCATCGGGACGCGCCAGCGCATCCTCCAGGTATTGCGCCGCCACCTGATGTGACGACTCCTGCGCTTTGGGACTGTTAAGGAAGAACTCGTAATACAGAACTCGTTCCGCGTAGGTGGGTAGAACGAAGTCCCGCATGTAACTTTCCTGATCGGCACCAAAAATATCTTTGATGGCCTGCAGCATGTCGGGTTTTAGCGTTGTGTCGTTGATGCGCTTCGCCTCTCGCACCAAAACATCCTGAGAGATGGCGTGACCGTTATTTTCCAGAATCTGCGCGAAAGTGAACGACTTAATCAGGATATCGCGTCCAAGGTCACGCTTATCTTCTGGAAAATAAATTTTTGTAACGGCATTACGATACTGAACATCGCGCTCCGAAATGACAAAGCGGCCGACGGTTGCCACCGGTTTTGCATCTGTGCATGTGCATTGCATAAGAAACGGGGCGCTTATAAGCGCCCCAAAAATTGCGGTAATGAATTTCAAGTAACCCCCTGGGATCAGTAGAACACGCGGAACACCACACGACGGTTCATCTGACGACCTTGATAGTTACCGTTATTAGCGATGGGCTTTGTTTCACCAAGAGAAACAGCTTCAATCTTTGAGCCATCCATTTTGAAAACATTGACAAGGTAATCACGAATCATCGTGGCGCGACTCAAGCCCAACTTCATGTTGTACTCGTCCGAACCAAATGAGTCCGTATGGCCTTCGATAATAATCTTTGAGTAGCCTTGTTTCGTCAGACGATCAGCAAGCTTACGCATCTCTTCCTTGGCGCCAGCGAGCACTTGTGTATCCGAATCAAACAAGAAGTTAACATCACGAAGAACGAAAACTTCGTCTCCTGGTCCGCCTTCTTCCTTCACTTGTGGCTCATCATCCTGCGGAATGGGATCTGGTTCCACAACGGGTTCTGGCTCTGGCACAGGAGCTGGTTCAGGAAGCGGTGCCGGCTTCGGTTTCTTCTTTTTCTTCACTTTCTGCGCCACAAGCTTCGGCTTCTTCTTTTTACCCACATCGCCGAACGTCATGTTAACGCCAAGATAAATACGATAGTCCGGTGTACCAATCGCATGAGCCATTTCCGTACCCGCACCAGCGTGAAGCGCGACGTTGGGAAGAATGTCATGCTTGATACCCATTAAGAATTCAGAAGAGGATTGTTGACGACGGATCGCGTTTTTATTCTTCTTTGCTGGCTGTGACGCGAACACCTCGCCGATCAATTTCGAGTTGATGGACTGGATGTGATAACTCATCGCCGCGGAATAAATGTATTGATCGTCGATGGGAGCGATCTGCCCCGCAAACTCGGGATCCTGCTTGCCTGGCTTACGATCGCGATAACCTAAGTTCACGCCCATCGCGATGCCCGCGAGTGTGGTATCGAGGGCCAATTCGTAGTTCACCGTTAAACCAGCGCCTGAACCAGAATAAGGGTTATCCACGACGCGGTTGTGGTTTGCGGAGACAATGATCGCGCCACCGCCTTCATCGTTACCAAAAAAACGGTATTTGATGTTACCGCGAATTTCCGTGTTACCGTTGCGGGCAAACTCGCCACGATCGGCGCTGCTATTCACCACCTGCTTCACAATGTAGGGAAAGCTGATACCAAGATCAAAGTTACGAAAAAGACCGTAGCCAACGTTAAAATCCGCGGCCGTCAATGAATCGCGAACTTTACCGTAACGCTTCGCTTCCGCTTCAAGAAACGGAAGTGTGTTAACGGCGTAGTTCATAAAGAAACCGAGGTTTAACACACCTGGGCGCAACGTCTCGGAAGAGTGCACCGTCACAAAGTCCAAACCGTTTGTTGTGGCGTTGAAATGCTGGTTGTCACTGCCGAGAACGTTGGCTTGCGCCGCGGGACTTATGTGAATGGATAAAAAAGCAGCAACCGTCGCTGCCAGCGTTTTTATGCGCTGCCGCATAGCTAACCTCGCCCTGTTGGTAACATTAGACTCTGCTAACATGTTAGGGTTACGGCGGAAAATTGTCTACGGTGGGAAAAAACTAAAACGCCGCGGCGGTGAAGCCACGGCGTTCGATTGTGTTTATCTAGTTTTTAGCAAGGATCGTCTAGATCCGGAAGCTTGCCTTCAGTTTCAGTTGGCTTGGGTTCTCCACCAGTACCACCACCCGTGTTTCCTGGATTGTTTGGTTCGCCACCGGAACCACCACCGTTTGTGGGTGTATCAGGATTCTGTCCTGGGTTTTGGCCAGGATTTTGTCCCGGGTTCTGATTTGGATTCTGCCCTGGATTCTGACCAGGATTTTGCCCTGGGTTTTGGCCAGGCGTCTGTCCTGGATTTTGTCCTGGATTTCCACCTTTGCCACCACCGCCCTGATTGGGGTAGTCGCCATCGCTTGAACTTCCACTACCGAAACATTCCACGCTTGGGAGCGTTGGCAGCTTGTTGCCGTCGCTAGCACCACTAGGATTGGCGTCATCGGATTTCGGGGAACCAGCAACAGCCCCGTCGCCGCCCGTTAATGCGGATTGATCTGCTTCCACTTTACGAAACTTCGCGGGGGAACAAGCGAGTGTTAAAGATGTGAGCCCTAAAATGAACAGTGGCATAAGTCGCATTGTGAACCTCAACTGCCGTTTGCTTTCTGGAAAAGAGATAAAAAAACGATTGCTTCTCTTATCGGCAATTTTTGGAATTTCTTTACACAAAGATCGTTTCCTTTATCATACCGGCGCATTACAGCCTTTGTTTTATGGATTTAAAACGAGCGCGCGGAGAAAAACGTCTAACTTTTAGACACTTCCCAGGAAGCCCCATACACCTCCGGCGAGCACAAGCCACGCGGAATTGAGCCTTTTAAATCGCAACAAAAGAGTAGCACTCACCAAAGCCAAGCCCGCGGTTTTCACATCCACAATCGCCGATTGTCCCAGTTGGAAAGCAACCATAATCATCAACGACAACGATGCGACATTCACACCATCTAAAAACGCGCGAAAAGAAGCGGCACCGCTGAGGCGCGATAAAAACGGCGCGCTGATAGCTACGAAAATAAATGAAGGAATAAAGATGCCGAGCGTCGCCAACATTGCTCCCGCGGGACCATCAACCACATAGCCCACAAATGTCGCCGTGGTGAAAACAGGTCCCGGCGTAAACTGTCCGACTGCCACAGCATCCAAAAGTTGCGCCTGCGTGAGCACGCCCCATTTTTCGACTAATTGATCCTGTAAAAAAGCCAACAACACGTAACCGCTACCGTAAAGAACAGAACCAACCTTCAGGAAAAAAAGAAACAACGAAGTGAGAGAAACCTTCCCGGCTGTCACAACCTCCGAGGCTCCCGGCGTCGCGCCAAAAACAAAAAACATCGGCATTCCGCTCCCAACTTCGCGGTAGCGACTAACAACCAACACGACGGCACCAGCGGTGAGCAGAAGCAATAATTCATTCATGCCGCCAAAGGCGGCGGCCGCACACACCACCGTGAGGAACGCAAGAAATGACGTTCGCACCGCAATGCGCGCGAGACTCCAAATTGCCTGAATAACAATGGCAATGATGACCGGTTTAATACCAAACAGAATGGCATGCACTTCGGGCAATGAGCCAAAACGCACATACGCCCACGCACACAGACTGACGAGAATCACCGCTGGAACGATAAAACAGACACCGGCGGTGAGAAGCCCCTTTATTCCGGCTTTATCATAACCAATGTGAATGGCTAGTTCGGTGGAATTAGGCCCCGGAATCAAGTGCGAGGCACCCACGAGATCTAAAAATTTCTCGCGCGAAAGCCATTGGCGACGGCGCACCACCTCGTGCTCCATCATGGCGATGTGCGCCGCTGGACCGCCAAACGCGGTTGTGCCGAGGCGCAAAAAGAGCCGCGCGATATCTTTGATGGGAACTTGTTCTTCGTTCACCCAACTTCCTCCGTGACCTAAAGTAACAAAAAAAGACCGTCAAAGGACGGTCTTTTTGCACAAAAAATGTATTAGAGATTACTCGCGACCAATCACATCCGCCACATGCTCCATAATGAGATACTTGCCCGTAGCGAGACGGAAGTCGTACTCCACATAACTAAAGTTGCTGGGATGACCATGCACAGGACTCGGTGTTGTGCTGCAACGAGATGCTCCGGTGATAATGTGGAAGTGGTCGGCAATGATGCCACCACGAATAGAATAAGACGATCCACGCGAAACACCAGCAATCGTATTCTCCGCCATCAGAAATCCATCAACCACATCGATGGAACCAACGCGCTCCGCTTTACCAGAAGCACAAGCAATCGCCGCACCGTAGAGACCGTCAAACCCTGCCTTGCCACCGCTGAACCAGTTATAAACATTTAGAACACCGAGTGCCGCATATTGACGATCCGTGGGAGCATTAGGATGGTTATATACGGTTAGGCCGTTATCACCCTGCTCCTTCTTCTCCAGGTCACCCAGGAAGATGGATTTTTTGGTGACGATGCCAATGCCATCATAACTCTTATCCGCCGCGGCCTCATTGGCTTTAGCAAGCGCTGCCGTTGCATCATCCGGATATGGGAAAGGCGACTTATTAGCTTTCAAGTTTGCGGGAATGTAAACGTTTCCCGTCGTGTAGATGGTGCCGTTACCTTTGTAAACGCCCACAATCACCACATCGCCGCTGATGAAAACGTCGTTGGTGATAACGATCGGATTCGCGGCTGTACCAGCCAACACAACGTTACCATCTTTTGCTTTATCAACGATCGTTGAACCACTTTGCGTGATTTTGCCTTTTACCTTTGCACGAACCGCATTGTAATCGAGAGTGGGGAAAGCTTTAGGAACCTCTGGACCAACGTAGTTGGTCTTAAGACCACCGCTTGCAGTCAATGCTTCTTTTGGGATGAAGTCTTGAGCAGCAAACCAGGTGCCCACGACTTCCGCCTTCGATTCCGGCCACAAAGCATCAACCGTTCGCGTGGAAGCAACATCACCACGCACCTTCACGTGACAAAGGCCACACCTTAAGTCATTCACAAGCATGCCGAACTTCGGCAGCTTCTTCGCTGTTTCAGCCGCGTCGCTTCCCGGAGGAAATCCACCGCCGGATGAGCCATCGCTGCCATCATTGGCGCCACCGTCAGATGATCCGCCGTCGCCGCCGTTGGCATTGGGATCGGCAGTTTGGTCGTTCCCCGCGGTCTTGCTGCCGCCTTTTTTTGCGGTCGAACCGCTGCCAATAAAGCCTGAGTCGTTACAGGCCCCCAACATCAGAACCCCTGCCACCAACGGCAATAAAAGTACCGCCCTTCGCATACTTCCCCCTTCGCATACAAAAAGACAATTTACTTATCGGGCCCCCCCCTTACATTTGTGAGATTTTATATAATTGTCTTTGAATTCAGATGGTTGGCTACGGTGTTTTTACACCTGAGGTTGGAATTTTCCTTGCGTCCTAAGCACTTATCCTTTAAGAATCTTGGCTACCTAATGCACCCGTAGCTCAGTTGGATAGAGCATCAGGCTTCGAACCTGAGGGTCGGGCGTTCGAGTCGCTCCGGGTGCGCTTTTCTTGAAGTGAGTTCCTTCGATTGTTCGAGGTCTTCTCTCTGGTTTTGGCTTTGGACTCAAAGCTACGGCAATACGCATCTTAATTTTTTCTCCTAAGGACCATTCCCTCCACTACAGTTTCTCCCCCTCCACCACCACTGACACGGGACGTGAAATCGTATTTGCGACAGGGGAGAATTTTTTCGCCACTTCGCAGAGTTTTCTGATCTGACTCTCGTCGGCATCCGATTTAATTTTTAATTTCATGCGAATCTCTTTGAAGCCGGGTGTGACGTTTGGATCGAGTCCCAGAAATCCTTGCAGGTCGATATCTCCTTCAAGCTCAGACTCAATCTCGTCGATGTTAATTCCCATCGCCGCCGCATTGAAAACCAGAGTGGTGGTGACGCATCCCGCCAATGCGTGAAGCAGATTCTCGACGGGACTGGGTGCTTCATCCCCACCTTGCAACACAGGCGGCTCATCCGTCTCCAACTGAAACGGTTCATGAGCGCCACGCTGATCGTTCGCGACTCCTTCGTAATTTTGCACTGTCGTTCTGTTATGCGTGGCTCCAAGCCAACGATTGCTTACTTTAAACTGAAAGTTGGCAAGGTTCGGATTTTCCTTGATCGTGTCTACTGTTTCGCTAAAGCGGTCAACATCGACACCGTTCACGGTTTTGTGTAGCGCCGTTCCCATACATCCTCCTCATTCGCGAAGATTTAATCGACCTCCCAACAGATCGAGCAAGAACTACACCGCGCGCAATTTTATAAGGCACGCCATGGGGTGTCAGTAACTCTGGCGGGTAAGATGAGGGTGTAAACGCCATGTCTTGGAGGTAGACGGATATTTATGAAATGCGAAGTTCAGTAAGAATTTCACCCGACTAAAAAGGGGCCCGTTGGGGCCCCTCATTTCTTCGTCTTAGACGCTTTAGTTCGCGGCCTTCTTCAGCTCGTTCATCTCTTTGAGGAATTCCGCGGCAACACCCGGCTGCGTTTTTGTCTTCTGCTGCAAGAGGCGAACGCTTTCTTCGGAGATCGTCATGTGACCGATAACCTTGCTGAGGTTCGCGTCCATTTCATTGCTAACGCCGTTCGCATTGAGGAATGCGCGTGTGCTGTTAGAAGCGTTGGCATAGCGACGCACTTCGTCAAGCGCAACGGGATTATCAGCGTATTTATCAAGCTTCGGTTCCCAGTCAGTCAGCATGATCTTCGCTTTTGTCCAGAGATCATCCATGCTCATGCCGCCGCGTTGCGCGTCGAGATCCGCAAGACGGCTCACCACCATCGCCGCAAGAAAGTTAGCGCGAAGACGCATGAGATAGACCGCTTGATCGTACCAAACGAGGCCTTCTTTTTCCCACGCCTTTAGCTCATCCAACTTCTTCGCGCCGCTCTTCACTTGTTTCTGCAACACGATGAGTTCTTTGAAGAGGCTGTAGAACGTAACCACTTCGTACTGAGTGTCTTTAAGGAAAAGTTTTTGATTTGGGTTCTCGTAGTGCAACAGTGCCGCCGCGGCATAGAGATTATTCATCTCATTTTCTTTGCTGGACGGAGAAAGGTTTTGTTTCTGTGTCGCCATGCTTCCCGCAAAGGTG
Organism: uncultured Oligoflexales bacterium; assembly: GCA_964404325.1. Lineage (GTDB taxonomy): Bacteria > Bdellovibrionota_B > Oligoflexia > Oligoflexales > Oligoflexaceae > CAYOJQ01. Next base: position 15,421 of record CAYOJQ010000032.1, on the reverse strand, counting down.
CGAAAGAACTCCGACATCGCGCTCTGAAACAATTCTTCACGGCGCTCTTCGGTGTCGAGATCAACACCTTTCCACACTTGAAATTCAAACGCGGAGTAGAACTGCCCCATCGCCGCGAACTTGCCTTCAATTTCAGGCGCCTTATTCAAAGCATCGTATGCGGTGAGCCGTGTGAGCAATGCGATCGCCTGACGAGCGTCAGCACCAAGATGAGTCATATCCTCACTCATCTTTCCCATCTGACCTTTCATCTCTTCCATATTCTTATTGGTTTCGATCATACGATCGTCCATGCTGGCGGTCTTATCGTTCATGTCCGCCATCTTCTTATTCATCTCACTGGTGGTGTCGCTCATGTCCTTGGTGGTGTTGTTCATCTCATCCATGGTGTTGACGCTTTTTTCCACCTTGCCGCAGGCACTAACCGCAAGAGCTAGAAGAAGGAGTTTCTTAAAAAGTCGCATGGTTACCTCAGAGCGAAGTTTTTGACTATGAATCGGAAAAACCCAACTACACGCTTCGCCCTTAGATCCACAAGAAGAAACTTCTTCATTCCAGGAAGTGCCCGTAATCACGAAGGAACACTTCACCATCGGCTGTGATCGGATTGGGCCGAGATTATGAAACAACGTCAAAGCCTCGCTCTACGTTTCTATCTCGGCCTTACCTTTTAATGATGAACCTTGAACTTCTCAGGAAACTTCGCGTTATAAATCATCGCGGAAGAAAGAATGGTTAGCATGATCGGCAAAAAGATTTTCTCCGAGACATGCATCCCTAACAGATCGAAACGCATGCCGAAGACATCGATGTACTCCACTTCGGCCACGACCTTCAGACCGGCAAGACCAACCAAGACAAAAGCGGTTTTAATCAAAATCGGGAACTTATCGATCAACTTAATAAAGTAGGACGCGGCAACACGCATCATCAAGATACCAATGATCGCGCCGGCGACCAGCACCCATGGATCCTTTGACACGGCGAGGGCGACCGCCACTGAGTCGATGGAGAACATGAGGTCCATAAGCTCAACGGCGAGGATCGTTTTCCAAAGCGCCTTCCATCCCGAGCGCGGCATCACCGGTGCATTCCCTTCCAGCGGAAGGTGGAAATCATGGCCTTCTTTCTCAGGGTCCAACTGCTCATTTTCCTTCTTCAGGAATAGTTCGTTCACAGCCAACCACACCAAGTACAGGCCAGCCGCAAACTTGATCCAGCTATGTTCCATCAGCCATACGCCCACAAAGACGATGCCCACGCGCAAGACGTAGGCACCCCAGATACCCCATAAGAGGGCATGCTTGCGGTCGAGTGGATGCTTGAGTCGCCCGGAGACGAGGGCTGCCAAGGCTAAGGCGTTATCGAAACTGAGAAGACCTTCTAGAATGGCAAGCTGTAGAATCATCCCCATGTTTGTGGGGGTGAAATGACTCATAATAGTATCAAAATCCAAGGGGAGTATCCGTGTGTTATGGTTGAATGTCCGTACATATCACACAGCGCCACTCCTCCGCTAGCTTGCTTCGACGAGGGCTACATCGGGCAAGTGAGGCTGAAGCCTGTGCCGTTGCTTTCCGAGCCCTGATAACAATAGATGGAACCCGTCCCTCCTGGGCAACCGAAGGATGTTACGGTGCAATATGCGTCCCCTGTGACATAAACCACTTGGGAGCTGTAACTTCCGCAGGATACATCAACACTTGCCCAGCCCCTCTGACTCCCTTCAACGCCACGGCGCTCAAAATCAATGCTCACCTGCGTTCCTGATGAAAGGTCCGGGCAATATCCGCCACTCGCAAAAACGATAATTTCTCCGAAAGCCTGAGACGTCAGAAGCAATGATGTAAAGGCTACGGCGTATGACAAAAATCTCATGAAATCCTCCTTTTGTTCAGTCGCATGCTCGTCGATGCGCGAAAGAAAAACAATATGCCGCGAAGGCTGAGAGGGGGTCGCCAAAAAATTTCTGGTGCGGCCAAGAAAAATATGTAAAGAAGTGCTTCTTCATTTGTTCATCCTGAAAAAGGACTCCCCTATGAAACTTATCCTTAGCGTCATCACCACCCTTAGCCTTTCAACAGCAGCTTTCGCCGACCAGGTAGCGGACGTTGCCGCGCAAGAGATCAACGCGGCATTCGCACGCGCGGACCAAGGTCTTAGCGACGCAGAAATTGTGGGTGACGAAATGGTTGGCGCTGAAAGATGCTATCAGCTTTCATTCATGGACAACGGTATTGTCCGTAATCTTTTAGTTGATAAGACGACCTATCTTCCCTGCGAAGAAACTAACAATAGCATGATGCGCTACATTCCACCTTTTAACCCCGGTGTATGGGCTGCCGTCTATAGCACCATTATTAACTCCAACCGTCCATCCACCAGTCGACCTAGCAATCGCCCAAGCAGCAGCCGGCCTTGTCGTCGCTGCCGTCGTTAGGACATAGCGAAAAAAGAACAAAGGCGCAGCTAAAACTAGCGGCGCCTTTTAATTTTGCACTTTTAGAGGTTTAGAGAGAAACTTTCAGGAACGCTTCCTCAAGCTTCGTGGATCGATTCCATGATTCCGCCTTGATTTCGTAGTCACCAGGCGTCTTGGGAACCCACCAATCGAGCTTAAATGGCTTATTCCATGCGGTTCCTAGTTTACTCCAATAGCTCGTCCCGGCTTTACGCACATAGAAGTTCACCGCGGTCGCTTGTTGCTTGCCATCAGTCACTTCGATCGTTGTTTTGCCCGAGACTTTTTGATTTGGCGTCGGCGTCAAGAATGCCAAGCCAACGCTCGGTGCGGGAGCTGGTTCCTGCGGCTGCGGCGCAGGTGTTGGTTCCGTTGGTGTGGGAGCTGGTGTTGGCTCCGCCACGACAACGTCATCGCTTGGTTTTGGCGTTTCCGTGGGTTCTGGATCACGGGGTGCCGGATTCGGCGCGGCGCCAAACGCATCGAGAGCTTCCACTTCATCAAGTGTGATGAAGGAGTAGCCTTCGTTTACCAGCGTCTGCAGCATGGACTTCACCATACTCACCGTGTTGGCAGTGATATCGTGCATCAACACAACGCCACCTTTTTGCGCGCGCACGTCCGTCAAATAACCATCGGCGCATTTGGCGACCGATAATTTCTTGCCCCAGCAATCCCAATCCGCGGCGCCAACCAGTTGACCATTGCGATAGCGAATTTCCCCACCAATATCCCAAAACACGGGGCCGATGTACGCACTCAATGCTTCGTCACGGTTTAAGACCCCCGCGTTGTTTGCCGCCCACGCGCCATAAGGGGCGCGGAAATAGAGCCGGTGAAGACCGACGTAATCCTTGATGACCTCGTGCGTCGCGCTTACCTGACGCATGAGCTCCGTCGTGCTGATGCCGTTACCCACATGACGATGCTCATGCGTGTGGTTGGCGACAATATGACCTTCGTCATGCATGCGCTTTAAGGTTGCCAGTCGCTTCTGACGCACAGTGTCCGATTCTTTCGCGACATTCGCGCCATTGATAAAGAATGTTGCCTTAACATCAAGCTGCTCTAAGTAATCCAACAGCGCATCGGTATGATCCGATGGGCCATCATCAAATGTCAAAGCCAGCTTCTTCGTGCCTGCGAGACCGAATTTATTGATGCTACTTTTCTGAAATTCATCCAAACCACTTTCTTCATGGCTCTTGTTACAACTAACCGCCACGAGTGACGCTATCAGGAGCGACGCCACATACTTCATAATTTGGACTCCTCTATCAGTGAAATCTATTTCGGTGTTCGCACCATTCGGAAACCGATGACGGAACTCGAATTTTCTTTCTTTTCATGTTCACGTTTCGCGGACCGACACGCATTGGCGTTCGCTGACCAGCCGCAGCCGCGAATCACTTTCTCAGCGCCAGTCGCGGGGCCTGTTGGATTTGTTTCTTCTATTTCTGGATGGGGAGCATACCAATCAGATGTCCACTCCCACACATTGCCGAACATGTCGAAGAGCTTTGGAAAGTTGCCACTGCCACCTGTCGGCCCCAGAAAGCCGACCTGATGGGTCTGCAGATTTGAGTTTGCTTCATGCCAAGCGACGTTTTTGAGGTTCCAATCATTATCACCAAACGGGTACATAGTTTTGGTGCCGGCGCGTGCCGCCCACTCCCACTCCGCTTCCGTTGGCAGTCGGTAGCGGTAGCGCGTTGACTTCTCCGTCATACGGCGCAGGAATTCTTGCACACGATCCCAAGAAACGGATTCCACGGGGTGACGTGGGCAGAGCGATACACCGTTCACCGTCTTATGCTCAGCGGCGCAATCCTTATCCGTACGGAACTTAGCGGGATTGTCGCCCATCACGTCAAACCAATTTTGTTGGGTCACTTCAAACGACATCAGTTCGAAATCGTAACGGATGTTGACGCCATGTGCTTGCTCGTCTGGGGATCTTCCTTTCTCTGAGGAAAGGCTTCCCATCACAAAGCTGCCAGCCTTGATTGTTACAAACTTGAGCTGCGCTTCCACGTCCACGCTTGGCATGGTCGGCGGAACGATTGGCTCTGGTTGTGTCGGTTTTGTTGGTTCGGTGGGCTTTGGGTTCACCGGAGCGGTGCGAAGATATCCAGCCAAGATGTTGTAGAAAAAGCTTTGACCATCGCGAGAAAAGATAAATAAACGGTCTCGGTCGAGATCGGGCGAGGAAATAAGTGAATCGACCAGCTTGTTGATGCGGTTATTAATTTCTTCCACGACGGCAAAAAGACCTTTGCGATCTTCCATCTTTCCATCGAGCTCTTTCAACTTTCGTTCGAGTTCAACTTTTTTGGTCAACTGCTCAACCGAGAGGTTTCCTGATGGATCGGGAACGCCAGCCAGCTCGAGTTCGCGCAAAAAAGTAAGGATGGGTTCAAGTTCCTGCTGAACCTCGCGACGTTGTTGTCGTAAGAGATCAAACTCGGTGGAATCAACACCCACTTTGTATTTTTCCACGAGCGCTTTATCATCGGCGCTAAAAAGATTCGATGACAGCATCATGGATTGCGCAAGGTTTGTTTTGAAGCGACCAATATCTTCGGTCACGGTTCCTTGATTGCAGATGACGGACAATTCATCACTCGTCTTCAGGCTGCCGTCCTTGTTGAAAAAAGACGTCAACGGCGGGCACTTCTTAATCACAACGGCGTTGTTAGCGCGATACAGCAAGTAGCCGTCGCCACCGGGCACAAGGACGCCCACATCGCTTGCGGCGCTGCGCGATTCAGATCGCTGGCAGGCAAGTACAAGCCATGTAAGAGTTAAAACCTTGAACCACCGTCCCATAAAATCCTCTAGAATAAGTAGCGACATCATTGCAATATGCGCGCCCCTTATAACTCATTGACATCACTTACGTAGTAAGATGAAATGTCTAAAAGTTAGACATCAAGTGCCCTCATATGAACAGCTACGGAGCTTCCATGCGATCCGCTTCATTTGTGTCTTTTCTCTTGGGCTTAGGGTTAACAGGCAATGCGTTGGCGGGAGAATGCGTCACGCAGGTGGAGACGCCCATCGACCGTTTTGAATCCCCCACTTCGGTGGCCGAGAAATTAACCGGCGTATGGACGTTCTGTGGCAACGACGCAACAGAGCATGCTTTTACGCCTTCCGAGCACGCCGGCCTTGAAATCACCGCGGATGGTAAAACCTACCTGTTAAACGACGATGGCAAGGGAAACTTTGTGCGCATGCTGGGATTTGACTACGAGTACGAAGGGAGAGTCCAAGACTATCCGTTTTTCAGTAACGACTATTACTTCTATTGGCGCGTGGTTGGCGACAGCGGTTTAAATGTCGTTGCGCCGCTTTTTTCCGCTACCGGTGATCATGTTCGTTTTTCTCGCGATGACGCGAGCAGCGTGTACCAACGCTCGCAGAAATCCGTAACAACACCAGCGATCGTCGATGAAGGGGCGCGCAAAGGTGCGGCTGGTTGCAGTCAACCGGAAGCAGTGATTCGGAAAGTTGTTCATTCCGCGGATGATCTGCGCGCGCTGATTCAGGGAAATTGGTGGGACTGCAAGATTGAAACGAGTGGCTCTATTTTCCCCCTCTTTCCCGACCATGCTTTCGGCATTCAGTTCGACGCGACAGGGCAATGGCATTACATCATCGATGCGGATGGCACCCTCAGCACGAAAGCGAAGGACACGGGGGCCTATCGCATCAATAAGCGAGAAAACGAGTATCAGATTATCCTGGAACAGGCTGATGGCGGGCACCTTTCCCTTATTTGGAGCTTTTCCGCGGCCCCTGTTAAGGCGCATCTGCTCGGGCTTTCGATTAAATCGGATGGAGCAAGTTGGTCTGTTGTGAATGGTTTACTTTCCGGCATGAGCACGCCGCTCCCGAGACAATAGAAACGCAAAAAAAGGCCTTTCATCGCGAAAGGCCTTTTCATTTTATCGCCGTAAAGATTATTTCGGAGAGAGGCCCACAAGAACTTCAACGTTCTCGCCAATCACGACCACCGTGACGGATTTTTCATTGAACCCTTCCATCCTAGCCACAAACTCATAGCGACCTGGTTTTACATTCTCAATAATGAAGTAACCGGTCTCTTGCGTGGCGATAGTCTTACCGTCAAAGGTCACATAAGCGTTACCGAGACGATTGTCCTCATCACCCATCATATGAACGACGCCTTCAATATCGAAGCCCTTCTGCGCCGGTGGCGGCGGTGGCGTTGGATCTGGTTTCGGCTGCGGCTGCGGTTGTGGCTGTGGTTTCGGCTGTGGCTGCTGCGGTGTCTCTGGTTTTGGAGCAGGCCCCATACCACTCAAAGGCATAATAGAGGAAGAATATTGGTAGGAGTTGTAGGCATCCGACCACCCTTTCCCCGTCTCCATGTTGGAGGCAAATCCCTTGATTTTCGGCTTATAGGTTGCTGGCGCGTAGTTATAACCAGCGTTCGCGATACCATCGATCCAGCGATTTACCGCCGTCTTGACGTCGACGCCATTCTTTCGATCTTGAATGTAACGATCCGTATGAGCTTTGTAGTTGCGCTTACCACCGCCAAGATCTTTCAATGTCGCCAGCTTTTGTCCGACGAAAAGAAAGGCTTCACGGAAGTCGTTAAATTTAACGTACTTGTTATTGGGATCCCACGAGGGCTGGCACGTCAATGTGTAATAAGGTCTATCACCGGATGATTCTTTACCCACCCATTTAAAGCCAAATGGGTTTTTTGCGAGGCGTCCCGTTTTTGTAAAACCGTAACCGCTTTCTGGCGCGGATATCGCCAAAATCCCGGCAGCGGGAACACCATATAATTTCTCCACCTCCTGCGCGTAGACGGAGTTCTGCTTGATAAAAGCTAACTTCTCCGCGTTCGTCGGATGACCTGGTAGCGGATCGTAGCATCCTTCGAACAGCTTGCTATTAGAACTCGAGACAGTTTTACAACTGCTCAGCAGCGAGGCAGCAAAAAGGCTCAGCCCGAGGGCTGAGCAAAGATATGTTCTTTTCATTACTTCATCTCTCGTACCAGGCGGAAGCCAACGACAGAGCTTGAATTCTGCGCCGCTTCTCTTTCACGATTCGCAAATCGGCAGTTCTGGACGTTGGCGCTCCATGCGCAACCGCGGATCACCTTTTCAGAGCCCACATCCGGACCAACGGGGTTGGTCACTTCCGTGTTGGGATAAGAACCGTACCAGTCATTTGTCCATTCCCACACGTTACCAATCATATCGAAGATTCTATGGTTCGAGTATGTGATGATCGGATCTTTTTCGGCAATGGCCGCTGTTTTAAGATTAGAGTTATCGCTATACCACGCGTAGTTTTTCAATTCGGTGGGATCGTTGCTGTTGACGTAAGCATTTTGCTTGCCGGCACGCGCCACGAATTCCCATTCAGCTTCGCTGGGGAGACGATACTTCGCACCAGGAGAGGATTCATTGATGCGGCGAACAAATTCCTGCACGCGTTCCCAAGAAACCGTTTCAACCGGATTATAAGGACACAGAGGCGTGCCGTTCACTTCAAAGTATGTTGCGGGGCAGCTTTCCTTGGTGCGGAAACGTGATGGGTTGTCACCCATGATTTCGAACCATGTTTTCTGCGTGACTTCCGTTGTCATAACTTCAAAACGCTTCAGCAAGTTAACTTTATGAGCCTGCTCGTCGGTGCCGCGACCTGCTTCACTTTCAGGGCTACCCATGATGAAGCTACCTGACGGCATTGGCACAAATTCGAGACCAAGACCGAGGATGTTCACGTTATTCACGTAGCTAGCGAGGATGTTGTAAACAAAACCTTGGCCATCTCGGGAGAAGATGTAAACGGATTCTTTCGTCAACCCTGGTGTGGAAATCATCACTTCAACAAGACTTTCAATGCGGCGGTTCACTTCCGCGATCACCGCGACGATATCTGCTTCCGCCGACAGTTTTTTCTCTAACTCGGCAAGTTTGGCCTCCAGCTCACGCTTTTTCGTCAGCTGCTCAACCGATAAGTTCCCTTCCGCATCAGTCACGCCCGCGGACTTAAGGGAATCAAGAAAACGATGAATCGGCTCGAGCTCGACCAGGATATCCGCCTTCTGTTGGCGAAGGATATCCATCTTAATGTTGCCTTCACCCAGCTTATAGCGTTCCGTGAGAAGTTTATCATTGGGGTTCAGATAGTGAGAGGAAAGTTTCAGAGCTTGGGAGAGAGATTTTTTAAACTGAGAAATCTCTACACTTGACTCAGATGCGTTACACTCAACTTTCAATGACTCCGTTGTTTTAGGGGAGCCATCTTTTTCAAAGAAGCTTGTGTACATCGGACACTTTTTTATCACGATGTTCGAGTCTGAACGGAAGAAGATGTAGCCGTCGCCCCCCTGAACGAGGATTGCGGAGTCCTTCGCCTTACTTTGCTCGTGATTATTGTTCTGCAAGGTCTTACATGCGCTTGTCAAAAACACAGCAGCAAACAGACAGGTGGTTAAGTACCGCATAAGCTCCTCAAGATCATCTAGTGTAGGACCATCGGCCGCAAGGTTCCGATGAAGACGTGGCACAGTATCTGCAAAAAGTGGCGCGCCCCTAAGCCGCGAGAATAATTCAAAGCTCTTTCGCGTTCTGTCGAGCTTATAAACATGCCTGCTGTCAGGATCGACAGTAAGAATTGAGAATAATTAGGGTTGAATCATTTTAGAGAGTTCAATGCGACAGCTCTTACGATCCACCGCGGCCATCTGCCCAAGGATCGCTGTCACTTCGTCTTGAGTGGCTTCACGATTTTTCATCAGTGCGAAAGACTTTTTCACAAGTTCGTTTACAAACGCATTTTCGGGAAGACAATGCTCCGCATTGATTTTTTCCGCGTTCGCGGTTTGCGATGAAAAGAGTTCTTCCTCGATGGACTGGAACAGTTGGCTTTCAAGGCTGCGCAGTTCTTCATAAGCAATGCGCGCGGTGAAGTTCGGGGATTTTTTAAGCCAATCCAGCTGGCGGCGAAGGTCCGACACAACGGATTCAATCATAGTGCCCATGTTGTCAGATACGTCCCATTCGGGCGCCGACTTAAGGGTCTCCGCACGGATAAACGCGATCAGTTCCACCGCCTGTTTTTCTTGTGCCGTCAGAGTTCCCGCCGTCGGAAGACGGTCCGCTGCTAAACGGCGGAAAAACTTCTTGGGTTTCTTGCCAAAATCAGGATTGGGGGTGGACTGCAGATCATCAAAGCGACCGGGACGCCATTCAAAAGGATCAGCCGCAAACACGCCTTCCAGCGTCGTAATGCGGTAGCCATATCCCTTTAAGAAGCCCTTCTTGTGAAACACCAGATCGTTAAACAAATAAAAGGCCGCGTGATCCTTTGATCCTTGCACGTCATAAAGAATAACGTCGCCAAAAGCAGGCGTGCGCACTTCCTCAAAGTATTGTGTTAGGTATTCTTGAAATTCATCCAAGCCCACATGCAACATCTTTTCGCTGGGAATCACCCCACTCGCGACAAGAGCCGTAGCGTAACAGTTAGGACCGCTAAAGTTCGCGAAGCGGTTAAATTTTTGCTGTACAAAATCGGGCATTGCGCCGGTGAGATCGTAAATATTCTTTTCCGGGAACGCCGCGCGCACATCTTCTTCCGCTTTGGAAAATTCAGCCGTCACGGTCGGTAAAAGATCGCTACTGACGGGGTGATGCGTTTGTTCTTGAAGATAGGAAGCAAGGCCGTTTAAGCCCGAATCGGGAAGCGCCGCGAAAACGCGGTATCCTTGGCCGATGCTGGGAACACAGACCTGAGACGACGCGATGTCGTAACATTTAACCTTTTCGGTTGGACGAGGTTCTTGTTCAGAAACGGTTGAAGCAATGATTGTGTAGAATCCACATCCTGGCAAGAAAGCTAACAGGGCGACTAAAGGAAAGCGCACGGAAGCCTCGCATCTAAGGTGTTAGGGACGCAAAAAGTCAATTTTCGCAAACTGACTCGAGCCCTTGTGCAAGGAGCATTCCAGCGCTTTGCATCCCCTAACCCCTCAATTTCCTTACATCGCCTGAAACAGGTTATTTGGTAACCTGTGCAATCCAGTCATTGGCGTCGTAGAAATTGCTAACACGGGTGATTTTACCACCCTTGACGGTAAAGAAGGTCCCCACCGAGAGTCGGTATTTCTGGCCTTTGGCCGGCGGTAATTTACCGTCTGTTTTTAAGTAAGTGCCAACCACATCAAATTCAACCTCCACTTCGTCACCGTGAGGGCTTACTTGAATTTCAAGGTCCTCGATCTGCTCGTCATAACACTCATTCATATGGTCCATGAAAGCTCGGAACGCGGATTTCCCTAGCTCTCTCGGGCCGTTCGCGATGTCATGGCGCACATGTTCATCTAAACACGAGAAGAAACGTTCCCAATCTTTTTTATTAAACGCATCGTAGTAGTTTTCAATAATGGCTTGCGTTTGTTCCACACGACTCATGCTTCGTTCCTTTACTCATGGTTCCTTAGCTACATACACAATGACTTGGCCCTAACGCAATCACGATGGTTGCTGCGGACAATTTTCCCTGTCATGCTTTGACAAAGTAAGTGTAGTTCGTCATCCTGAGGCAACGCAAAGAATCCCGAGATTCTCTGTTTCATTGAGGATGATGATACATGCGCGCCCCATCGCGACGAACGCAAGGTCTGATTGCAATCAATATCGCCGCGGTGATTTTTGGCACCGCGGCCTTATACGGTAAGCTCAATGTCTCACCTTTTTGGATTGTCGCTGTCCGCTCCTTCTTCGCATCCTTTGTTCTCGCGGGTGTCTGCCACGCCATGGGCTGCCTCGCCTATCCCAAGCGCCATCATCTACGCCCGCTGCTTCTAACCGGAACGATTCTAGGCATCCACTGGGTTACTTTTTTTCTGTCGGTGCAATGGTCGGGGGTAGCGATAGCAACGCTCACATTCGCGGCATTTCCCATGTTCACGCTGTTTCTTGAAGCGTTTCGTCTAAAACGATGGCCCAAGTGGAATCAAACTCTAGCGGTAGTCGCCATCGTGCTGGCCGTCGCTTTATTGGTGGATATACACGCCAGCGAGCAATCCTTATGGGGCACCATCATTGGCCTCGTCTCCGCCGTGATGTTTTCTTTTTTCGGACTTCTTAGCAAAGACCTCGCTCATGAAATGGCTCCGCCCGCTGTCTCGATGTATCAAAACGTTGTCATCGCGGTTCTCTTCTTACCGCTTCTTCTCGTCGTGAATGGTCCCTCCCCTCACGGGACGGATTGGTTTTGGTTATTCCTTTTGGGAACGCTTTCGACGGGTCTCATGCATCAGCTCTACTTCTACGCGCTGCGACGCATAGCGGCCAGCACCTGCGGTGGCTTCCTCGCGCTTGAACCTGTTTATGCGATTCTTTTTGCCGCGTATTTTTTTCACGAACCCATATCACCATTGATCGCCATCAGTGGTCCGTTGATTGTAGGAGCTTCCATGGTATTAGCCCGCAGTGAGAACGCGGTGTCGGTTTGAAGTGGCTAGATTCAACATGCTACCCGCGAGAATGCTTTCCACCTGCCGCGGTGTGAGCTCATAGGTCATGGGGTAGGATTCTTTTTTGGTAACGTTGTGCAGGGAAATATTTTTTCCTTCGCGCAAGGACTTGTGCAAACCTGTCATTTTCAACACATCGCCCAAGTCAATGCGATCGTAATCCTTCTTGTCAACAAATTGCAGCGGCAGCACACCGAAGTTCACTAAATTTTCTTGGTGAATGCGCGCGAAGCTTTTCGCCACGACAGCTCTTAAACCTAAGTAGCGGGGAGCGAGAGCCGCGTGCTCCCGGCTAGAACCCTGGCCGTAATTGAAGCCACCAACAACCGCGTGTCGGTGCCGTTTTTCCGCGCGTGCGCGCGTGACATATTCCGGATCAACACCGCCAAACACAAAATCACTCAGCTTGCCGATATTGCTACGGAACGGCAGTACTTTCGCGCCGGCCGGCAAGATCTCATCGGTGGAGATATCGTCCACCACTTTAAGGATCACCGGTAACTCAATCTCATTGGGGAGTGGGTCTAGGGGCGGAATTTTGTCAATGTTGGGACCACGCTCCAACGTCACCTTCCGCGCTTCATCACTCGCCAATGGTGGAATGAGCATACTGCGGGAAATTTCTGGATGTTCTGGTTCGGAAATATGAGGGTACTCCATCGAAAGTGTGCGCGGATCCGTGATGACTCCCGTGAGAGCGGAGGCCGCGGCTGTTTCCGGACTGACCAAATAAACTCTGTCATCCTCGTTTCCAGAACGTCCGGGAAAATTGCGTGGCACGGTGCGTAGACTGATTTTGTCGGTGGCTGGTGCCTGCCCCATACCGATGCAACCACCGCATCCCGCTTGATGCAAACGAGCCCCAGCGGCAACTAGATGTCCCATGTGTCCATCGCGCATCAAATTTAGAAGCGTTTGATTGGATGAAGGATTGATATCCAAGGAAACATTTTTCGCGGCATGACGATTGCGAAAGATTTCCGCGACCACGGCATAGTCACGATATCCAGGATTCGCGGACGACCCTATGTAAGATTGATAGATCGGTTCACCCGCGATTTCGGCCACGCGCTTGACGTGACCAGGACTCGAAGGAAGAGCCACAAGCGGTTCGAGTTTTGAAAGATCAATCTCTTCGAGACGGTCATAGTGCTCTTCATCATCCGCATAGAGAGGAATCCAATCCTCGACGCGCCCCTGCATGGCCAGGAACTCGCGCACCCGGTCGTCGGATGGAAACACCGTCGTCAAAGCTCCGGCTTCTGTTCCCATATTCGCGATGACATGACGATCCATAACGGAAAGATGCTGCAGGCCAGGTCCAAAGTACTCAAAGATCCAACCCTTTCCTTCTCGCACTCCATGACGGCGCAGCACTTCAAGAATAATATCTTTCGCACTCACCCAGGCTGGAAGTTCGCCCACAAGACGAAAGCCCCAAACACGCGGCGCGGGTATAAAAAATGGCTCCCCCGCCATCGCCATTGCGACTTCCAGACCACCAGCCCCCATCGCCAGCATTCCCAACGCCCCCTGCGCCGGCGTATGACTGTCCGACCCCAAAAGGGTTTTACCTGGTTTTCCGAAGCGTTCTTGGTGCACGACGTGACTGATGCCGTTACCCGCTTTGCTGTACCAGATACCAAAACGACGGCAGGCGCTATCCAGGAATAGGTGGTCATCCGGATTGCGATAATCCACCTGCAGCAGGTTATGATCCACATACTGCGCGGACAGCTCCGTCTTCACGCGATCGAGATTCATGGCCTCCAGTTCCATCATAACCAGAGTGCCCGTTGCGTCTTGGGTGAGCGTCTGGTCTATGCGAAGACCAATCTCTTCGCCCGGCTTTAATGTTCCTGAGACAAGATGATCCTGCAAAATTTTTTCGGCTACGTTCATGAATACCCTCTCACGCGCGTGCATTCCGCCATGGGATGCCTTCGTGTTTTGGATTTTGCATACATTGTGCCGAAGGAGCATGATGAGAAATGGTTTGATGTACAGTTTGGTCTTCCTTTTAGGAACTACTCGCTATCTTTCGATCGAGGGGAAGTTTTTTTTGACTAGCTTCTGCCTCTTTTAGGCGCGTCAACTCTTCTTACAGCGATCTTGGCGCGCGACACGCCAACGCGGATAATCCCGCATCCCGAAGAGAAGCTGGCATAAAAGAAGCGAAGAATCGGGACGATCCTTCGCTTCTTGTGAAAATACTTGGATGTTCTCTAGCGACGGCAGCGACGGTTGCAGGGACGTGCGCGAGAGGGGCGATTGCTGCTCGGGCTGCGGGGTGCATTGATAATGGTGCTATAGACGGCTGCCCATAAACCTGGATTATAAACAGGAATATAAGGAACGCTTCGGTGCATCAGGTTTTCTTCGCAGGGGCGGAAGGTTTCTTTGTTGAGCACCAACTCAACATCGTTGCCCTGATCATTGAATGTGATGCGATAGCAGCTTTTGTTATTAATTGTTTCTTCGCCAACGACTTGGACATTTGTGTAGCCAGAGTCGGCTTTTTCAAGTGCCGAACTGATTTGTTGTTCAACTTCTGGCGCGACCTCGCCATCAGCGAAACCCAGTGATGAACACGTAAGAACCATAGAAGCTAACACACACTTCAATTTTGTCTGAGCCATGAGATTGTACCCCTTTTAAATTTGGTTCGCTCAAATATCAGTTAAGGTGGGTCCTCAGGCCGGGCACGGGCGAATTTCGGCCCGTACCCAGCCTGGGGAACGCCCCTTAGCGGCGACAATGGCGGCGACAAGGTCGATCATAACCTGATCGGTAGTAGCCGTGACGACGGTAACGATTATAACGATAGGGATATAGGGACGAACTAATAATACTGGAGTTAACCGCGGCCCAAAGTCCTGGATTCCAGACTGGGACGTAAGGTGCGTGTTCATTCATCAGAGCGCCTTCACAGGGACTGAATGTTTCCTTGTTTAGGACAAGCTCAACGTCACTACCTTGATCGTTAAATGCAATGCGGTAGCAGTTTTGACCATTCACTGTCTCTTCACTCAGAACACGCACGTCTGTATATCCAGATCCCGCTTGATCGAGAGCGGAGCTAATTTCTCGCTCAATTTCAGGAGCGACTTCGCCGTCAGCAAAAGCCAGTGAAGCCCCCGCAAGAAGCATAGACGCGCACACACACATCAATCTTGTCCGAATCATGAAAGTACCCCCTTCTCAAGTTGTTAATTTAGCTTTCTCGTTCGCAATCAACTCGAAGCAACTCACCGTTTTCGACTTGAATGCGCATGAAGATCGGTTGGCAACACACTTGGCAATCTTCCGTGTAACTTTGATCCCCGGCGGATAGATCGATAAACGTTACAAAACTTTCGCCACAGAATGGTCATGATACGGTTACCGCCTCCTCCATGCCCTTATCTCCTTCGCAAGAAAACGAG
>CAYOJQ010000031.1:40904-41584 GCA_964404325.1 uncultured Oligoflexales bacterium | reverse complement strand
AATGCTTGCGCCTGAAGAGCTTGACCGTGGTACCCACCACGAAGAGAGAAGAACCAGAACCGTAAGTGCCTGAAAATATGGGCCCACCCCGACTTGAACGGGGGACCCGCCGGTTATGAGCCGGCTGCTCTAACCAACTGAGCTATGGGCCCTCGAAAGGAAACTCGAAGGTAGCAGAAGGCCCCTAGGGGGGCAATAAGAAAGCCAAAAACGTCATTATCACCTAATTCCACCTCTTTTCATGTGCCTAAATATTCTTTTTAAATGTGAGAGAATGGCTTCATTTTCAGAAGTGTATCTAGCTAATTTTACTACCAATAAATGACTGTTCGCTAGCCGGTGGAGTCAGGCTTAAATTGGGCGGTCGCTTTCGTCGATAAGGAGAATACGGAGGGTTTACTATGATGATTCGCGGCATCCTATTAATTCTGACTCTAAGCGCATGCGTGGACGGTAATACAAAGAGCCGTCCTGAACGAGATAGCAAAACGTCTTCTCAGCCGGATGATACGGAAACAACCGTAGATAGACCCGTATCCGTGAGCGGTTCCTTCCTCACATGCGCCGCAGAATATCAGGATGAAAGCATCACGACGCCAACCTTTGGATGCCGATTGGCTTCAGAAGAAGCGCGCGTCGCGGTACCAGAATCCGCATCAGCGAATATTGCTCTCTCTGTC
>CAYOJQ010000031.1:0-40873 GCA_964404325.1 uncultured Oligoflexales bacterium | reverse complement strand
ATGGAACTCAGGTCAACGCCACCACTGCTAAAGCTCCTGCTGGTTCCTACTGGCAATGGATTGTGACAACCAATTCTAAGGGCCCATTCGATGCAGCGCTCGCTTTGAAAGATGTGAGCATTGATACCAGCGCGAAGGTTCCAGTTGTTACGGCAGGTAAAGATAAATATGATTTCGAAAAGGCTCTCGTCAAAGGCAGTAAGTTAGCTTGGAGTAACGACGGACAAACGAAGAATCTTACGGTCGATACAGACAATGGCGACGACGGTCTTGCGCAAAAAATGCCGGCGACAAACTATGTCACGACGTTTCCTCGTCACCTGCTAGTGAGCAAAGCTGCAACGCCTATCATCGAGATCGGGTTCTATCTCAACGACAATTCCATAAAGTTCTGTCGCTATATCCGATCCGCATTCGATCCAAACTACTTCATTTACTCTACTGTAAACAATAACTGCGGCACGGCGCCGCAGAATAATCCCACGCAAGTGACGCCCATAACAGAGCCATTGGACGCCGTCGTTACCAATATCAAGCAGGCTTATATCCAAGGACGTACGGCGGACAATTCTGACGTGAGTAACGGCAGTTTTAAGGCGACAGCGATTCTGCGTCCATTCTTACCGCAGTAATGGGACCGCTTTGGAGAGTCGGCATCTGCTTTTTATAGGAAGCAGATGCCTTAATTTTTTCTAGTCATCGCTAAAATTCAAAATGCACATTGATAATGTCAACGTACAACTGCCCGTGGGCGTCTCCTTGGAGATAGGGAGAAACCCATTTCAGCGTTGGCTTGTAGAAGCCAGCGTAAAATCCCACGGCTGCTTCATAACGAAAGGGAAGAATCTCATTCCAGTAAACATCACTATTGATTTGTCGAATGATGGATGACTCTAGGCCGAGGCGTAAGTTCTTGGAGAATTGTGTTATATGATTAACCTGAACAAAAGCCTCCAACATAAACTTATTGTAGTGTGCGCCAGTCGTATAGAGATTCTGCTGCGTCAAGCCACCCAATGTATATTCAGGAGCAATGTATCCCATTTGGTAACCACCGCTACCAGACTTGCCGGAAGGCTGATTCGTATAGGTCAAGTTATCGAGGGAGCTATCTAAGAGACGATGGATCGCCATATGAAGTTCGCGGCCACCTTTGTCACCGATATCACCAAATCCTAAATCCAACTCGAGTTTGAGTTTGCCGTGATGGAGAGGCAGGACGTAGGCGTATGCTGCTTGTGCTTCGCCCCAGTCTGCAAAGCGTCCGATCGGGATCTTAAGTTCTTCCTCGCCAAAGCCGCGATAGAATATCGGCGTTATCATCCTCCAGTTCGTCTCAATCTGCAGGCTCGTGGAAGACCACTGTCGTAACAAACCCGTCTTGAAGCTCCCTGTCATGAGTTTGTCCGTCTGACCGGCAAAATCATTGTTCATGGGATGAATGTAAAGGCCGGGAGGATTTAAATAGAGAGTACCCACGTCGCCAATCGCGGGATGCAAATTGGCCGTTTCAAATAGCCTTGTTTCCGCGAAAGCCAGTTCTGAAAGCAGCAATAGATGTATGATCAAAAACGCGCGCATTCGCTCCACCGGGTAGTCCCTTTGGTAAGGGAGGATGGGGGCTCGGGAGCAAGAGACGTGCACGGGCTCAATGCTATGAAATGTGCGTTAATTCGAAGCGTTAACGAGGGTCATCAAGGAAGTGAGTGTCTAAAAGTCTAGACGCCGTTGACATCATTGAACACCTCTTCGGCGAAGCGAGAAGAGGAAAGCCGGAAGATGACTAGGCCTCACTAAACCTTCCCACCATTTCGCACAGCCCAGCGTGCGACATCCACCGCGTTTTTCGCGCCGATTTTATGCATCAGGTTAGCGCGATGTGTTTTTACCGTATTGACGGCGCACCCGAGTTCTTCAGCGATGAGCTTATTGGAAAGGCCGCGACCTATGAGTTGTGCCACTTGCATCTCACGCGCGGAAATAGACTTATTTTCTGGTTCGATGGTCTGTTGCGGCAATGCGGATTCAACATTCCTGGCTATGAATTCCCAGAGACGTATGGCGACACGTGGACTCACATAAAATTCGCCTTTGCGAGTGGCCTCGAGAGCCTTCGTGATTTCGTCGATCCCCTCCGACTTCAACACGTAGCCGCTGATGCCCGCCTGTTTTAGTTCGTAGCATAATGCCGCGCTCGATGACTGCGAAAGCACAATCACCTTCGGTGTGCGTGTCATGAATTCTTGCTGGAGGTGGCGTAAAAATCCCGGGCCGTCTAACCCAGGCATTTCAAGATCGAGGAAAAGGATATCGGGGTCTGTTGTACGCAGCAGGGAGAGGGCCTCGTTTCCGTCGGACGCCTCTCCCACGAGCTGGTAGTCTGTCAGCCCCTCGAGAAAATGTCGCACTCCCCAACGGAACATGGCGTGATCATCAACGAGCATAACACGCTCGGGTCCCTGTTTTTGTTGATAAGCGAGCATCTTCGATTTCTTGAAAGTTAATTTCTTCTCACCGTAGCGGCTCTTCTGGAGCCGTGTCAAGCTCCAGCCATCAATTTACTTCTCTCCTCTCATACTAAAGAACTAGTCCTCTCATCACTGGGGGGAGGCGCCCTAGGAGAAATAAACAGCTTTAAATCACGGCGTAAATCCATAAAGATAGAAACACGATGGAAAAGATTGAGAGTAGGGGGCTGTGACTTCGTGTCGAGTTTGCTGCTGATGATGCATGCCTCCCATGTGCTGGCGGCCGGGCTTTTGCTCGGCCTTGCCGTTCATGGGATGAAGCGTACCAAGCACCGCCCGTTGCGCGCTCTCACCGCGTTCTGCTTCTTTTCCGGCTGGTGGGCTCTTTTCTCCGCGGTCATATTTTATGTGCCCGACCTTGAAACGAAGATCTTGCTCAATCGCGTAAAACTTCTCGCTCCCACGTTCATACCGCTGACGATCCTTTCCTTAACCTTTGCATTGACGGGAAGGCGACCTTGGCATCGCTGGGCGCGGATTCTTTTTTGTATTGTTCCGGCTATAACTTCGGTTCTTCTTGTGATGCCGCGGCTTCACGAGGCTTTCATCGGCCAGTATCGGATTCTCCCCTTTGGTAATCAGGAGCTACTCGCTTTTAGTAATGGACCTTGGTTTAAGGCCCATATTTTCAATGCACAGCTGATCGTGCTGTTATCAATCAGCCTGCTCTTGTTGTTGCGTCGTGACCTTAATGGCCCTCATCGGTACCGTGTTTGGCTTGTCATCATCGCGATTGCCGCGCCCTTTATTGCGGACGCGTTAGCGGTTCATTTCGTTGAAGAGCTGCGGTTTGTGCAGGTCGTTCCGACGTTGCTCCTGGTAAGTGCATGCTTCATGCTTTACGCCGTGATGCGGCATCACTTTATTAATGTCGTGCCGTTTGCGCGAGGTGCAATTTTGAATAGCACGGACGACCTTTACTTAGTATTCGACACCGAACGACATCTTGTAGACTTCAACGCCAAGGCAGAAGAGATGTTGGCGTTGACGCGGGCAGATATTGGGACATCGTTCTCTGTATTGACGTCGGCTCGGCAATCCATGGCATCGCTCCAGGATCTTGAACCGCATCAAACCCGCGAATGGAATCTCGGCGACGAAATTTTTGAGGTGGGCTGCCGCTTTCTGCGAGATCCGATCGCCGATCACATTGGTACCGTTCTCGCGTTTAAGAACGTGACGGTGCGGCGAAAAAATGAAATCGAACTCGAACATCTCAATCAAATCAAAGCAAAAATTCTCGCCGTCATAGGTCACGACTTTCAAGGGAATCTAGCTGCCTCTCTCGTGACGGCACAGACCTTGGTTCGGCGTGGGGATGGCATGCATCCCGATGAAGTTAAGAAAGCTCACGAAAACCTGCAGAAAATGGCATCGGATAACGTTGCCTTAATTGAAGACCTCCTAGCGTGGTCGAAGTATCGCATGGATGTGCCGTCGGCGTGGGAGAGCATACAACTCGATAAGTTGGTGGCGCGCGTTATTGATTTTCTTTCTCCGCAATCACAAGAAAGGGGTATCAAGATAGAAGCGAGCTCAGACGGCCCCATTACCCTTAAAACGGACACCACCGCGTTAACCACGATCGTGCGTAATCTTCTCAGCAATGCGCTAAAGTTTACGCCAGCCAACGGGCAAGTGATCGTTCATACGCGTTCCACCGAAGATGCGATCGAGCTGGTGGTGGAAGACAATGGCCATGGAATTGAGCCCAAAAGGCAAAAGACTCTGTTCGACATCAGTAAGAGTGAGAGTGGTGGCATCGGGCTCTTTATCTGCCGCGAGTTCGTGACAAGATTGGGTGGAGAGATTTGGTTACAAAGTGAATCGGGTAGTGGTAGTCGGTTTTACGTGAGACTACCGCGCTGAAGATCGACGGCTTAAGATGAATGGATCAATGATGTCAGTCTTAATGTGGAAGGGAATGCGATGAAGAGGGTTTTTTATTGTCTCGCTCTATGGATCACACTTGGTTGCACCACAACAACACCTTCGTCAGAAATGGTTGAAGACAAGTGTATCGAGAAGCGTGCGGCGATTGATATTGGTTCGGGTTCAACGCGGTTAAAAGTGGCGAAGGTGGATATTTGCAAGATGCGCCTTGGCGAAATCCTTCTTGATAAGCAGGAGAAGGTTTCTTATCAAGACGCGTTACAAAGATCGAAAGATCAGACTTTGAGTCAGGACGTGATCGCGCAGGGCGCCTCTGTGGTGAAGAGATTCAAGTTGGAGGCACTTACATTCGCTCCGAAGAATATTGTGGCCACGGCGACATCGGCCTTCCGCACGGCAAAAAACGGTAAGAACGCCGCGCAGGAAATCGGTCGCACGGTAGATATGGAAGTCCGTGTGATTGATCAGGATGAGGAGGGAAAGCTCGGATTTCTAGGGGCCGCGCAGCATGCTGGCGGCGATTTAAAAAACGTCGTTGTTTGGGATATTGGTGGCGGTAGCCAGCAGATTAGCTTTCAAAAGTCGGATGGTGCGATTGATGTCTACAAGACGACGTTAGCGTCCGAAACATTTAAAGACTATTTGATGAAGAAGGTTCAGCGACGAGCCAAGGCGATATCTCCGAATCCCATCTCTGCGAAAGATAAAGAGAAGAGCCTCGTTTACATCAAAAAATATCTCAATGATGTGCCTCCTTCCTTAAAGGATTTTCTCAAGAATCCGACGGTTGAAGTGGTTGGCATCGGTGGTGTCCATTACTACAGCGTGAAAGGACAGGTGGGGAACGAGGTCTACGACGACAAGGCCGTGTTGACGACCCTAGATAGACGTTTAGGCCTTACCGACGAAAAAGTCGGCGGCGAATTCGCTAGCACCGACGTCTCAAATCTTCTGTTGGTCAAGGGCACCATGGATGCATTGGGGATTCGTAAGGTAGGCGCCGCGAAGATTAACCTTACCGACGGCGCGATGCTTTATAAGGAGTTCTGGGCTCCGTAGTTATTTCTCAAAATGCCAGAAGATAGCTGGGTCTTCTCCGGATCCATTGTTATCTTGGTTTCTGATAAACCTCTTACCGGAAAAGCCTCTTATCGGAAAAATTTTTGCGTATCTCTAATTGTTTTTATTAATTCTTTTAAATCAGGTGATTATAGAGATATATGTTTCTGGAATTTAGAGCGCTTGGCTCAATGGCAGAAATGAAAAAAGGCCGGGAGAACCCGGCCTTCTTTTGTTGGTCTCAAGTTGCCTTAGAAGCCAACGCTGCCCCAGATGGTTTCGCCAGCTGCGACTTTGCGTGTGACTGACTTCGTGCCAAGGCCATCAGCGGTAACGTTGATGGTGTAGTCACCAGGAACAACGTCCTTGAAGATGTAAACGCCGCGTCCATCCGTTTTTACTGTTGTGGAGTTCACAGTAACGGTTGCGTTAGCAACGCGATCTTCTTTGTTGCCGTTCTTGTAGACGATACCAGTTAACTGACCAGTTTTCGCTGCGGGAGTGGTAGCGCCGCCCAATTTCGCGAACCACTTATCCCAGGGGAGTGGACCTGGACAAGATGTCGCCGTACCTGGCATTTCCTGGTGACCGCGGATACCTGGGTCGTTGTTGTCGCCCTTGGTGTGGTTGCGGGGGATGCCGTACTTGTTGATGTAGAAGTTAGCGAGCTTAACGGATGCGTTAAGAAGCGTTTCTTCTTGCCAGTACTCAGGATGTGTTTCGAGAACTTCGTGCTCAACGCCGATTGCACGGTGGTTGTTGTACGGGAAGTCCTTGTTGTACTTAGAACCAGCGTGCCACGTGGTGTCTGTTGATGGACGGAACTGATAAACCCTACCGTCGCGTCCCACGAGGAAGTGAGCACTCGCCTGAGCGTTACAGTTCTTAAACCATGAACGAGCACCTTCAACGCTACCAACGGCGATGTAGTGGTTTGTCCATGTATCAACTTTAACTTTACGGCCTTCGGTATAGTTACAAGGAATGTAGTCGTTCACCGCATCTGGATATTCAGCAGCAGCTTCTTCTTCAACAACAGGAGGAGGTGTGAACTTCATGGTCTTAACAGGTGCGATCTCAACAACTTTGTCGAACATTGTGCGTGACTTCACGCCGTTCTTGATAACTTCGAAGTACTTTGTTGCGCGGATGTTACGAAGAGCTTCGCCGTCGAGACCAGTAACAGCTTTTGCTGCAGGGAACCAATCGCCGATGTTCTTAGAAGCTTTCATGGCTGGTGTGGCTTTGCTTGCAATCAATGCCGCCATACCGCGAACGTTTGCATTCAAGTCTTCCTTAAGTTTTTCTGGGGACTCGTTGATAAGCTTCGCAGCTTCGCCCAACGTGTCAGCGTAATGGTTCTGAACCAAGTGCATCGCACCCCAACCGCGGTCGATTGATGGACCGATCTGTGTCCAGTTCGTTTCTACCTGGCCGATCGCCATAAGGAGTTCCACGGGAACTTTAAATTCCTTCGCGGCTTTTTCCATAACCGCGCGAATCGTCGCAGGATCACGCTCAGCGGTAGCGGCGTATGCGCGCCACTGCTGCAAGTCTTCCATGTCAACGTGGTCTTCAAGTCCTGCGAATAGGTCTGGAGAATTTGCGACTTCGTCTGAAGATACCTGAGAATTGTCTTGGCGTTGTTTACAGCCAAATGTGCTTCCAGCGATGACGGAGATTAGGACCGTCGTGTAGAGACAGCTTGAGCGCATGTGCTCACCTCATGTTCTGATTGGGAATGGAAAGGTCTACATCTATGGTAGAGAAAATGCGGCGAGAATTGAAGGCCCAGCGGAAAGTGAGCCTTGTGTAAGGTAGGTACTTTTTACCTGGGATTTGCTTTTAAGAAGGCCTCACGCTGTGCGGCGTCATCACCCGTGCCTTTGCAAACCCCTATATGGTTAGCAACAATCCGTTCATTTTTGTCAGATGGTTTATTGACGATACCACCCGTGCTTTTAAGAAACATGGCGGAGGATCCTCCACCGTCTAAATTGATTGCTTGCCAAATTCCCATGGAGGCCATGAGGTTACCGAGTTCTTCCGTGGTCATTCCCTGCGAGGATGGATTGTTGCCATCAACGACGACAAAAAATAGCGTTTTACCATCTTGAGAGAGCCCAATCGCTGAACGAGGTTGGCGCTCGCAGTAGTGATGTTCACATTTTGTAGACGCAGGTCTGCCGTCGCTTACAATTAACGGTCGTCCACTCACGCCGGAGTAAACGCCTTCAGGCACCGGATTCAGAACTTCTTCAGGCTTTGAGAATACGACTCTGTTATCCAGGCCAAATCCAACAAAGCCTTCCAACGCATTGTCCACGGATCCTGGCCACACCTCTCCGCCGCCCTTTGCTAAACCAATCGTGCTGTAGTTGCTTGTTGCGAAGAAATCCGCATTGATCGCCACATCGCAGTCGTAAAGCCTCGCGAAGCTGGAGACAGTGCGTTTTTTATCGACGGCGCGCGTGGCAAAGACACTCATGTCGGGATGTGTGAGATCAATTTTGGCAACATAGTATGTCGCGGGAATAGCTGTTGTTCCCGAGGTGAATTGAATCCCTGGCGCAATCTGAGACATATTGTCGGACTTAAACGCTGTTTCTTCATCGCGCTGTTTACAGCCGCTCCAAGTGACCGAGAGAAGACTTACAAATATAAGAAGAGTGTTTGCGGAACGCATAACCAACTCCGTGGAATATGAGAATGAATTTGACTATGATAGCACAGAAACGCCGCTGCGCGAGCGATGTAAGCGGTTTGTAATTTTTGATGGAGCGTTGAGTTTAACTATGAGTGGATGGACGAGTCTTATTATTGCAGGTTTGTTGGAGATCGCATTTACAACTTTTATGAAACTTTCCGATAATTTCACTAGATGGGTCTACATCATCCCATTTCTTGTCGCCGCTAGCGCGAGTTTCATTTTCCTCAACAAGGCCATCACTTCCATTCCTCTAGGAACGGCCTACGCGGTGTGGACGGGCATTGGCGCGGCGGGAACAGCCATCATCGGCATGATTTTCTTCGGTGATCCTGTGTCTATCGCGCGGATCTTTTTTCTGGCGACCCTCGTGGGCTCGATTGTGGGATTGAAATTTCTTGCGTGACGCTCAAGAAAAAATAAAAAAGCCCAGGTTTTTCAACCTGGGCTTTGCTTTTTAGAGAGGTTCTAGCTTTCGATAAAGGCACGCAGTTTTTTGCTGCGAGAAGGATGGCGCAATTTGCGCAATGCTTTTGCCTCAATCTGACGGATACGCTCGCGCGTAACATCAAAGCTTTGGCCTACTTCTTCGAGTGTATGGTCGCTCTTCTCACCGATACCAAAACGCATGCGGAGAACTTTCTCTTCGCGTGGTGTGAGTGTCGCAAGAGCTTTTGTCGTTTGCTCTTCTAGGCTTCCTGACACAACGGACTCAGAAGGAGACGCCTGGGTTTTGTCTTCAAGGAAGTCACCAATGTGGTTGTCTTCCTCTTCACCAATCGGGGTTTCGAGAGAAATTGGCTCGATGGCGATTTTGAGAACCTTGCGTACTTTATCGACGCCCATGTCCATACGGGCTGCGATTTCTTCTGGCGTTGGTTCACGACCCATTTCCTGTACCAAGTAGCGGCTGGTACGGATGAGCTTGTTGATGGTTTCGATCATGTGCACCGGGATACGGATTGTACGGGCCTGGTCCGCGATGGCGCGTGTGATGGCCTGACGAATCCACCATGTGGCATAGGTCGAAAACTTATAACCGCGACGGTATTCGAATTTCTCTACGGCTTTCATCAAGCCGATGTTGCCTTCTTGAATAAGGTCAAGGAACTGAAGACCGCGGTTCGTATACTTCTTCGCGATGGAAACAACCAAACGAAGGTTGGCTTCTACCAACTCCTTCTTAGCTGCTTCAGCCGCACGTTGCATGTCAGCGAGTTGGCTATAGGTCTTAACGATAAGGCCGACTTCCATGTTCGCTTCTTGTTGAACGCGGGACATGGTGTCCATCGCCGCCTGAACATTGCGTAGAACGCGCTGCCATTCACGCTCTTGCGCGGAGCCAAATGGAGTCTGTGGCGTTGTACGAATGTGGCTTGTCAAAGCTTCCTCGTTTGTACTGAGGCGCTTTGAGTAGTAAGCGATATCGTTTTTCGCTTCACGAAGGCTGTTGCTGTACTCAGCCAATCTTTCGATTACGGTCGCCATCAACTTACGGTTGATGTTCAGATCTTTAAGTTGGTTGACGATCTCTTTTTCTGCCGCCTCAAGTTTGCCCTGCATTTTGGCATTCTTCTGAGCAGCCTTGAGAGTCGTTTCATACTTGTCGTACTCCTTCAGGAACTCTTCCGTCGACTTCACCATCTTTTCTTGATGAGCTTCTTCATTGCTTGAAGCTTCATCATCGTCGAAACCTTTGATGAAACCTTTCATGCGGATTTCACCGGCGACGAACTTACGCGCAGCTTCGATGATGGTGTCACGGCCAAGCTGGATGTTCATCAAGCGTTCGAGGATGCGGTTTTCTTCCGTCTCGATTTTCTTCGCGATAACAACTTCGCCTTCACGGGAGAGAAGGGCGACGCTACCCATTTTGCGGAGGTAGATACGGACCGGGTCATTTGACTTGCCGAAATCATCAACGCGAAGAGTCTTCTTGGTAGCGACTTTCTCTTCGTCAGCGGATTCTTTTTCTTCCTCTTCGTTTTCGGACTCTTCGCCGAACTCAAATCCACTGGATTCTTCGTCGAGGATAAAGTCATCGCCGCTGCGGGAAGCGCCGGAAATGCGGAAGTCGTTCAGGCTATCGCGACCACTTTCTTGAACGTCCACGCCGCGCTGACGAAGCTCAGCCAAGACTGCTTGGACAACCTCGGGTTTTGCTTTCGCTGTGGGAAGGGCGCGATCGATGTCACGGTAAGTGAGGGAACCGCGCTCTTCGTAGTGGGATTCAAGTTGGGAAACGATGCCGTCGAGATCGACGTTCAATTTTACGACAGGAGCTTCAGCAACGTCTTTAGGGGCTTTTTCTTTTTTGCCCTTAGCCGCCACTGTCTCTTTAACTTTTTTTGTCGCTTCGACTTTTACAGTCGGTGCTTTTTCTTTTTCAGCCGCTTTTTTCGGTGCCTTTTCAGCGATGGGTGCTTTGGCAACAGCGGCCGGTTTTTTCTTCGCCTCGACCTTTGGCTGCTCTTTCAGCTTTTTGGTCTTTTCAACGACTGATTTCGCGGCTGGTTTTTTTGCCGCTACGGGCGCCGCTTTTTTCTTCTTGTCCGCCGTCGTTGCTTTTTTAACGATTTTTTTCTTCGCTGCTGCTTTCGCGGCAACGGCAGTTGTGCGTTTCTTCGCGACCGGCGCAGAACGACTCATGCTGCTAGCGATTTTCTTCACCACTTTTTTCAAAGTTTTCTTTGCCACTGCTTCTGATTTCTTAGCTGCTTTGGGCTTCACCTTTGTTGCTGCTTTCTTTGCCGTGGTTTTTTTAGCGGTGACTTTTTTAGCTTTTGTCTTTTTTGTCGCCATAGACTGTCTTACTCTCCGGTCGTGAAGGGTTCGAGGCGTCAGGGAGTAAAAAAAATGTCCGAGTTTTTCACAAATCGGACAGGGCGCTTCATATAAAAAGCGTCCCCCATATCTAAATACTAGGAATTGAAAAATCAAGCCCCTTTTGGGGAAACAATGAACCTATCACGCCTGCAATGAGCTTTCAAGCTGGGTAAGTTCTTGATTCAATTGCGTAATCATCGTCAACAGCTCGCGATAGTCGCCACCTTGGCCTGCGAGGGCCTGTCCGGAGAGCTGGGATTTGAGAAGTTTGATGGACTGTCGAACCGCATCCCGGCGGATGGTCTGCATCAGCTTGGTCATCAGGCGCATGCGGTCCGTCGCCACGAAAGCGGGCGCCTTTTCTTTGAATACCTTAAGGATTTCCATAAGTTTATCGTGACCAGAGACCTGCCATACGGCGCCATCGCGGCTGCTCGGAGCGACGTTTTGGCGTAGACACTCCACCATTTCCAACGCCCATTCCTGCCAGAGGTTATCCCACTCGAGGGGGACGATAAGGGAGTTGGTCAGCGCATCGAGGTCCAGCTCGTTAGGCTGAGCAAAATACAGTTGGCCTAAAATTTCGAACTGCAGGGGCGTGAGTGGTTTTGCCTGATAGCTGCTTGCCCCAGCCCGAGATGCCTCTGGTCGTGGTTCCGGCGGTTTCTTTTGCGGCGGCGGGGCCTTTTTGGTTCCGAGGGCTTCATGGATTTCCTCGGCGGGAATGCCGCTCAACTGTGAGATGCGTTGGATCAAAAAGCTTCGCTGCATGCGGTCACGAATGGTCTGCAACCAAGGTGTGAAGCGTTGATTGATCAGGTCCGGAATCGCCAGTGCGTGTGCTCCACTCATCTCCTTTTCGATGGCGAAGTCGAGAAGATCGCGGGCCTCGTCGATGCGTTTTTGAAAGGCGCGGGCGCCTTCAGCCAAGATCACTGTATCCGGGTCTTGGTTTTGCGGAAGACTCACGACTTTTAATTCCGCCTGCGGCACTTCGAGAGCATGAGAAACGGTGCGTAGGCTGGCCTTTTGTCCCGCTTCATCGCCGTCGAAGACGAGGCATACGCGGTGCGTCATCTGCGCGAGCATGCGTAAATGGTCGAGAGTGAGTGCGGTCCCGAGACAGGCAACTGTGTTACGAAACCCTTGATTCCATAGCTGCAACGCATCCATGTACCCTTCAACCACGAGGGCATAGCCCGCTTGACGAATGGGTTCGCGGGCTCGATCCAGGCCGTAAAGTGTGTGCGACTTATTGAATAAATCTGTTTCGCGCGAGTTTTTGTATTTCGCTGGATCATTCACCATCGTGCGACCGCCAAAAGCAATCACACGTCCGTGACGGTCACGGATGGGAATCATCAGACGATCTTGGAAGAAGTCGTAGACTTTGCCGTGCCGCGACGGAGAAGCCAATGACGCGGCGATCATATCCTGACGCGAAAATCCCTGTTTTTCGAGATGAAGCAGAAGGCCCTGAGGCTCGCCGGGGCTAAGACCAAAAGTGAAGTCTTTGATGTTTTCTTCGCTAAAACCACGGCCGATGAGATAGTTCCGCGCGGTCTCGCCGCGCGGGCTCAGGAGATTTTCCGCGAAGAAAGTTTGCGCGGCGGCTAGCAGGCGAAATTGCTGCGACTGCTCTTTTTGGCGACGATAATCCGCTTGGTTTTGCTCCAACTCGGGGACTTCGACGCCGTATTTTTCTGCGAGGTAGCGCAGAGCATCCAGAAATCCGAGTCCCATTTGATGACGCACATAGTCGATGGCGTCACCGCGGGCACGGCAACCGAAACAAAAATAGTGGTCATCGTAGATGGTGAAGCTGGGGCCTTTTTCGTTGTGAAACGGGCACAGACCAACTTTACGTCCTGAGCGACTCGTCAGCGGGATGCGTTCAGCCACAAGAGATTCCAGCGGTACGCGGGCAAGAATTCGTTGCTTCGCCATATCGATGGACATTGCCGAGTGCCTCGCTCTTGGGTGGCTGTTTGTTTGGGAAGTCTTGCTATATCAGAATAAAAACACAAACACCAGCCGAGAGCCTTCCTCATCAAGGAAGACTGGCTGGTGCATTCAATGCTTTTAGAGAATTTACGCTGAGCCGAACTTGCGCATTTTTTTCATCATGCGCTTACGAGCAGATTCAGCTTTACGCTTAAGGCGAATGGAGGGTTTTTCGTAGCACTCGCGCTTTTTAAGGTCGGCAAGTACACCGGCTTTTTCGCACTGCTTACGCAAACGCTTTACTGCTACTTCGATGGAGTCACCCTCGCGAAGGCGGATCCCTGGCATTCTATCTCCTTTGGTATTCGTCGATTACGGCGCTTTGTTTTCCGGCTCTTTGTCAGTCACGGATGCTTCCGCAGCTGATTCGCCGATGCCGGAGGCAAGGCGATTGCCGTACTTACATAAATTGCCTACGTTTGACAACACCAAATACTCAGGTCGTTTTTGAGACTTATCGGCTTTAAGGAGAGCGATGAAGTCGAAAGCGTTTTTCTCGCGGCAGAGGTTTAGGGGGTCTCCCTCGAAGTCGAATTCCTTCAGCTCCTGACGCGCCCAGTAACGAACCCCTTTCTTGTTTTTATACTCATGAAAGTCGGGGCCGAGGGTCTCCTGAAGAGACTGGGCGAGATCCTGAAGGGACGGGGGATTTTCCTGGTTATAGAACGCGACGCCGAAATAGGGCGTCATGTACCGACGCTCTTTATCGACGAGGTAATAGATCTTAATACCGCTAAAGATCTTTCCCAGCTGGCGATCAAAGTGACAGTAACTCAAGGGAAAGTATGCGATCAGGGGGCTTGTGCCCTTTGTGCCGTAAACCTGACCAAAGCGAGGGTGCAGAGAGTATTTTTCCTTTTTCGCTGCTTTCTTAGATGCGGCGGGAAAGTTCAGTCGCTTTAAGATTTCTTCTTTGGACTTGCCGCGAAAGTCTCCGAATAAACTCAGCTCATTGCCGAAAAGAAGGAATTCGGCCGGATGGTTTTCAAAGACGGTCTTCTCAAGAACGGAGCATGAGAAGTTATTGAAATGATTTGTGCGAACAGCCTCGTCCGCATCGCGTTCGGTCATCTCCGATTGGGGTTTAACGATCCGG
Source organism: uncultured Oligoflexales bacterium (assembly GCA_964404325.1). GTDB lineage: Bacteria > Bdellovibrionota_B > Oligoflexia > Oligoflexales > Oligoflexaceae > CAYOJQ01. Next base: position 26,760 of record CAYOJQ010000031.1, on the reverse strand, counting down.
CGTGGCAGATTTAGACCCGCACCACCGAAGAAAGCTTTCCCTTTCAGAACCGAGAACGGCAGAAACGATTCCACGAAAAAATTCATCTTATCGTACTGTGAGCGGCATTCCGCTAAGGCTGTTTTGCCCGCGTTCGCGTCTTCTTTGCCCTTTTTGAGGGCCGCGCGTTTGCATTCAACAAATAGGGCGGCCGCGGGAAATTGTTCTTGGCACTGGGAGATCCCGACTTTAGCGGCTTTATTCTTGTTTTTCTTTTTTTCCGCGTCCTGGAGAGCCTGCTTGCGGCAGGCAAAGTAATCAGCGCGTTCGCTGGCTTTTGAGCTGGGAGGTAATGAAGTTAAAGCGTCTTTTTGCGCCAACGCTCCCTGAGAACCGAACAAGGCTAGCAATGCCGCGGCGCCAAGGTAGCGAAAATATCGGGACTGATCTTGATTCATGAAGCTAGCTTAATGAAGTCGAGGGTTTGTGAAAAGGATAAATTTTGTTATGACAGGGGGTTCCGGTGATCAATAGGAGGAAGATATGCCGTCGTTTGACATCGTCAGTGAACTCGACATGCAAGAAGTTGATAACGCCGTTAACCAGGCGGATAAGGAAATAGCGACCCGCTTTGACTTCAAAGGCGGAAAGTCCAAGATCGAATTGGATAAGACGGCAAAGAAGATCAAGCTTCTGGCCGATGACGATATGAAGCTCCGGGCTCTGCACCAAATCATGGAAACAAAAATGAGTAAGCGCGGCATCGACCTGCGCTGTCTCGAATACGGAAAAGAAGAAGAGGCGACTCATAACGCCATTCGTCAAGAAGTCACATTAAAGAACGGCGTTGATAAAGAGAGCGCGAAAAAAATCACAAAAATGATTAAAGAGAGCGGGTTAAAAGTACAGGCGCAGATTCAGGACGAACAGGTGCGAGTGACTGGAAAGAAGATCGACGATCTTCAGGCCGTCATCCAATACCTGCGAACAAATGAAGTTGGCTTGCCGCTGCAGTTTATCAATATGCGGAGTTAATAAATGGGTTTTAAGTGCGGTATCGTTGGTCTACCGAACGTTGGTAAATCAACCATCTTTAACGCTCTCACGGCGGTTGGCGCACCAGCGGCGAACTATCCGTTTTGTACGATTGATCCCAATGTGGGTCGCGTGGATGTTCCAGACGCGCGTCTGCAGGAGCTCGACAAGTATGTGAAGGCGCAGCGTATCGTGCCAGCATTCATGGAATTCGTGGATATTGCCGGCTTGGTAAAAGGCGCGGCGAACGGCGAAGGTCTTGGCAACCAATTCCTTGGCCATATCCGTTCCACGGATGCCATCGCGCACGTGGTTCGTTGTTTTGACGATAGCGATATCACGCACGTGGAAGGCAGCGTTGATCCGCTTCGTGATATTAGCATCATTGAATCTGAGTTGATTTTCTCTGATGTCGCGACCGTTGAGAATGCTCAGACGCGTTATCAAAAATTGACAAAGTCAGGCGGGAAGAAATCTCTCCCGGCAATTCTAAAAATGCTCGGCGCCTTGATGGATCACCTGCAGGCATTGAAGCCGGGGCGCACGTTCGATCTCGTCAGCTATGTGGGTGATGAGCAAGAAGTGAGTACGGTTTATGAAGAACTGCATCTGATTACCGCGAAAAAAGTTCTTTACGTGTGCAACGTGCATGAAGAGTTGGCTTCCGGAAAAGAGCATAACGAGTTTACAAAAAAGGTTGCTGAGCACGCTGAAAAAGAAGGCGCGGCTTGGGTTATTATCTGCGGCAAACTCGAGGAAGAGCTTAGCCAGTTGGATGCGGAATCCAAAATGGAAATGATCAAGGACCTCGGCATGACCGAACCTGGTCTTAACCGTTTGATTCGCGAAGGATACGGGCTCCTTGGTTTGGCCACGTACTTCACGGCGGGTGAAAAAGAGATTCGCGCTTGGACGATCTCCGTGGGTGATAAGGCGCCGCGCGCGGCTGGTAAAATCCACTCAGACTTTGAGAAAGGTTTTATCTGCGCTGAAGTCTACACCATGGACGATATTCGCAAGGCGGGTGCACGCGGCAAGTTGAAAGAGCTCGGACTGCTCCGTCAGGAAGGTCGCGAGTATATTGTGCGTGACGGCGATGTTATGGAATTCCGCTTCAATGTCTAAACAGCTGGTCGTGGAGCGGGGGCGCTTTGATGCGCCACCCTCCATGGCTTATGTAGATCCAGACCACGAAGTCCGCATTGTTTACGGAAAAAAGCCGTGGTTTGAAATTCCCTCCTATGATGCCGCCTGGTGCGGCCAAGCAACGATTTACCTTCCCATTCGCGGCTGGCAGGATCAGCAGTGGTGCGATGGCCCCATCATCCATTGGGATAAGGACGGGCTGATTGTGAATTGGGTGGACGTGGGATTGCCTGTGCGTCTTTCGCTGGATTGCCAGGAGCAGGGGCGCTCGGAATATGAAGCGCGGGCTCCCGATTGGCGCGCGGCAAAGCAGACATTGGCGGAAGCGATATTGAATCGACATACATCCGAATCTGGTTTTTACATTGACGATGTGTCGGGAGATTTAAAAGACGCTCTGCTGTTGGTGGCTCTTCGTTTCGCTGTACGAGACCGTTTCCTCCGCGCGGATGAAATGCCGCCGGGTGAAAATGCACCGATCTGGCGGCGTCTTTTGCAAAATATTGGTATCCTTCATGGTCGCGCGCCGCAACAGCAAGCGGGGGCGATGCGCATCCGTCTGAGCACGTTGAGAAGCATGATTCCCGATGCGCTGGTGCAAAACCTCGCGGCCTCCTGCAACGCATCCGGTCACATCATTCCGCCTAAACTTTTTTCTCCGTAAATTTTTTTAAGAAAGCGCTGTGGGTGGGATTCATCCAAAGCGAAGCAAACAAATCCAACTCCGCACTCCGATCCGGCTGCGTGGCGAGTTGCAGCATCTTCTTTTGTGCCGCAACCGCGGGGTAGGCGAGGGTCGCAAAATGAGCAGCCATCTCCTTAAGCCGCGCGCGCAGTGCCCCACGATCGGCGTGAATTTCATGGAGGAGGCCAGCCGCGAGTGCTTCCGCTGATGAAATACGTGCGCACATCAACTGCCAATGCATGGCCCGGCTCAATCCCACGAGATGAACAAGACGCTGAGCGCCACCAAATGCCGTGGCGAGGCCGATTTTCATTTGGCGAAAATCGAAGCTTGCTCCCGCAGTCGCAACGCGCAGATCTCCGGCGAGAGCGAATTCCAAGCCGCCACCGATGGCGGCTCCATCTATGGCCATGCACACGGGAATTGGCAATGCCTGCAGATCCGCATGCAAATCCGTGAGAGATGCCGCGTACTGCCGACCATCGGCGGGCTGTGGGCGTTCCGCAAGTTCCTTGAGATCGCCACCGGCAATCCAGACTTTTTTTTCATTGGGCGCGGCCATGATTCCCAAGAGTCGCGGCGGATTTGTCGTGTTCGCGCGCAACGCTTTGGTCAAGGCGTCGAGTTTCTGGCGCAAAGCCGCGGCCATCGACGGGCCGAGGGCATTCAGGCGCTCAGGACGTGTTAGAGTCCAAAGCAAAAGTGGGCCTTCGCGTTCCTCAATGACTAAAGATTCCACGGGGTCTCCGGCAAAAAGCGCGCTAGAAAACGGTTTTATTAATGAATAATCCCTATAGGTTCGGTAAGCTAAGGGCTCGTTGATGATAAGAATTTCATGCCGGATGCCACAACACCAATCTTTGGGGTGTCCCGCTTTAAGACAGAAGCTCTACGTTGGAAGAAGTTCAGGCTGAAAAACCTGCGGGATCCGAAAAGGCTGTTTTGCAACGCCATCGTATTCCAAATGTTGTGCTGATTGGTGCGACTGGAAGCGGTAAAACCGTAGTGGGGGCGCACTTGGCGCAATTGCTCGGTTTTGGTTTCGCCGATGTCGATCGTTTGATCGAGAGTCGAGCGGGCAAGGCCGTGCCACGCATTTTTGCTGAACAGGGTGAGCGAGCCTTTCGTGGTTACGAACAAGAGACCCTCCGATTTTTGTCAAAAGTTCAAAATCACGTCATTGTCCCCGGGGCGGGAGCCATCGAAGACGATGAAAATTGGCAGATTCTAAAAAAATTGGGTCCAGTTATTTGGTTAGCGACACCTACGCACGCCATTGTAAGTCGGTTGGTGCTGAAGCAGGACGAGCTTTTGGGACGCCCTCTTCTCGCGGACGCCTTGAAGATCGAGGATCTCGACGAACGACGCCGTTATTTGACGCTGCGATTGGATGAATTGTTAAAACGCCGTTTGGAATTTTACCAAAAAGCCGACTTTACCCTTGCCAGTTACTACTGTACGCCGGAAACAACCGCCCATGCCATCAAGGCACTTCTTTTAGAGGGCGATCATCCTCAAGCCGACCCGAATCGCATATAATAGTTAGTGTAGACCCGGTCGTATTTTAAACCGTCTCTTAAAAACCATCCGTTAAATACAACGCATGCTACGCAGCTCCGTTTTATGCGCGTGCTTTAAGACGAATGCTGTTGACTGTTCGCCGCGGGGATCAAACGGCAGCTTATGAATCTGGAAACGATCGAAAAAGCTTTACGCTACATCGACGTCGATCGCTACGCGAAGCGTTTGCGAAAGGTGCGGTGGAAACCTATTGCCATCGCGATGGCGTCGGCATTCCTATTGGCATCCGCTTTCACAGTCTGGATGACTTCTCTTCTTCTTCCAAAACAAACAGCCACGCCAACAGCAGGTGTGCAACCAGCCGCTGTTTCACCCAGTGTGGCGGAAGCGGGTAGCAAGCCGACTCTTTCTAAAGGCGCCACGGAGACGATTCTCAAACGAAATATTTTTAATAGCAGTGGTGAACTGGGAGATGGTGCCGAAGCCGATAAGAAACCTCGTGTCGCGGATAGCTCCGAAGCCATCAAAACGACTCTTCCCTTGAAGTTGCATGGTGTCATCTTTGGCGGCATGCCGCAGAACGGTCTCGCACTTCTTGAAGATCTCGATAAACGGAAAGTTGATAGCTACACCGTTGGTGACACGGTTGCTGGTCGCGCGAAACTTCTCGAGGTTTATCCTGACCGAGCCATTATCGACAACGAAGGTCAGCGCGAGTACGTGGAGCTGGAGAAGATTGCGTTAGCACGCAGCAGTCGTCGCGCCAAAAAAGGAATCGCCAGCGCACCCTCGTCCGGGGGTGGAGAAACCGGAGGTTTTGCGCCGATCACCTCGGGAGCGCCGCCAGAAGCCTACAAAGAAGAAGGCTTTGAGCGTAAGGGTGGTAGCATCCAGATTAGTGATTCTTTTAAGCGAGACCTTCTTGGTCCCAAGATGTCCAAAGTTTTGCAAGACGCGAAAGCTGAGCCGAATATGGTTGGTGGTGAATTAAAAGGATTCCGCCTTGTTAGAATCCGCGAGGATTCAATCTATCAGAAAGCTGGCCTCCAGAATAACGATGTCATTGAAGAAATTAACGGCGTGCCGCTGAAAGATGCTGCCGGGGCGATTCGATTGCTCCAATCTCTGCGCAGTGAAAAAGAAATCGAAGTACGAGTGAACCGAAACGGTACACCGATGAACATGAATATTTCGGTGCATTAAACGTGAGAAACCTGAACGCCATTCGCTGGGATGACATCACCGAGTACTTGCGTAAAAACGACAAGACCGTGAAGGTCGTGTTGCATCATGCGAGTATCTGCGCGGCTATTCTTTTTGTTGCGTACATGATTGCATCCATTGTCTCGTCCGTGACCGTGATGTTTCTAGCGGACGCGGCGGTGCGTCGTCCGACCGCGCAAGAGGTCGCGAATGTGAAGCGGCCAAAGATTGGAAGTGATACTAACTATACCGCCTTGCGAAAGACTGTTGTCGATCGCAACGTTTTCAATTCCTCGGGCGAACTTCCAGACGAAGCTTTGGAAGGTGATGGTGGGAAGTCGGGGCAATTTAACCCCAACGATGTCTGTCATAAGTCATCAATGCCGCTCGCATTAATGGGAACAATTTACTTAGGCTCAAGCGGTGACTCTTTGGCCACCATCAAGGATTCGGGCTATAATGAAGCTGACATCTACCGGAAAGGTGACCGCATCATCGGTTACGAACAAGCCCTGATCTACGACATCCAACATCAAAAGGTCATCCTTAATAACAATGGTGTTAAAGAGTGTCTCGATGTCCAACCCGTCAAAGGAATTAACTTAGGCACAACTCCTGTCGCCGGTGGCTCGAGCCCGGGTGGCGGTGGTGGTGGCTCGACTTCTTACACGTTAGAAGCCTCCTATGTTGAAGATGCGCTTGGTCCCGGTTTCTCAAAAATTTTGGAAGTTGGGCGTTTGGTCCCAGAAATCAAAGATGGTCAGCAAAAAGGCTTTAAGCTTGTCGGCGTTAAGAATGAATCTTTGTGGCGTCGCGTCGGTTTAAACAGCGGCGACGTGATCACAGCCGTCAACGGCATCAGCATGGCGCAACCGGATCAAGGTTTTGCTGTTTACAACGCTCTTCAAGATCAAAGAGAAATTCGTATCGAATTTTTGAAGAACGGTACTGATCCATCGACGTCAACGGTGGAAATAAAGTAGAACATGTGAGCTCCGCAGGTACGCGGTGCAGTTGAAATGCACATGTCGATGATATGGTTTCAGGAAGACACATCCAGGGATGGGAGTCTTAAGGTGTTCCGAACTACGTATGTGACCAGTGCGGTAATGGCGCTTCTTGTTGGTGTCTCCACAGGAACGACAGCGCAAACGCGTCCCGAACCGCCACCAATTCCAACGGATGCGAACCCACGCACGCCTCCCACGACCACTCCTGGTGATGCAGGAATGCCGAACACGTCGCTGCCGCCTACAAACGGCACGGGTGGCGCGGCACCGTCCACCAATGACACAACGCCCAGCGGAACGGCGCCGTCAACGAACGGAGCCGCGCCGTCAACACCGCCACCACCTCCTCCTGCTGAAGCGCCGAGCACACCGCCGCCGAGCTCTTCAAGCACTACGCCGTCGACACCGAGTGGAGGTACGACCGGAGGGACAGCTTCGAGTTCCGCGTCAAGCAGTGGCGAAATTTCAGCTACACCCCCAAAGCCAATCAACAAAGATGTGCCTGCCGCGGAGAACGTACCGCCGGGACAAGAGTTGGTGAATATTGACTTTCCGGAGCCGACGGAAATCAAAGACATCATCCGTGCCGTGGCATTGTGGACGGGTAAAAACGTCATTCTCGGCAAAGGTGTCAGTGGAAAAGTTCAGATGATTTCACCCAAGAAGGTGACGAAGGAAGAAGCTTACCAAATGTTTCTTTCGGCGTTGAACGTTTTGGGTTTAACCACCGTTGAAACAGGAAAAGTCATTAAGATTCTTCCGGTACGGAACGCGGTACAAGGAAACCTGCAGATTTATCAGGGTTCCAGTTGGGCGCCACGCACGGACAACATGATCACACAGATCGTTCCGTTGAAATACATTGACGCGAAGCAGTTGCAGGCAACGTTGTCGCGCATTGTTTCGACGAACTCCATGATCGCGTACCCACCCACCAATACACTGATTATCAGTGATACTGGTTTTAAAGTGCGCCGCATCCTCGCCATCATTGAACTGTTGGACGTTCAGGGTCAGCAGCCGCAGGTGGCGCTTGTTCCGATTAAATACGCGGATGCCAAGACGGTTGCGCAAAAAGTTTCCGAAATCATGCAGGCATCGAAGACAGGCGGGCAGGCGAGTGGGGCTCCTTCACACAAAATCACCGTGGATGAGCGCTCAAACTCAGTCGTTATTTTCGGACCTCCGCGCACGATTTCCGACGTTAAAGCGCTGGTGCAAAAATTCGACTTCCCAATCGATGATCCACAGAACCAAGCTGCGATTCGCGTGCGCTTCCTTGACTACGCGGATGCGAAGAAACTCGCGACGACTCTGTCGTCTTTGGCGCAGGGTAACTCGCAAGGCCGAACACGATCGATTGGTCGTACGATGCCGTTTCCCACTCCTGGCACCACATCAGGCGGTACGGGAGCACCCACGCAGCCGGTGGGTCGTCAGGTGGGTGGAAATCCGGGAGAGGCGCCGACCGCTGATCTCGGTGAAAATGTCAAAATTACCGCGGACGAAAGCTCCAACGCTCTTCTGATTACAGGAAGTCGCGCCGCTTACAACGCGATCAATGCTTTGATCCGTAAGCTTGATCGTCGTCGCGCACAGGTCTACGTCGAAGCGGACATTCTCGATGTGACCATTGGCAGTGATTTCAACTTCGGCACATCCTTGTTTTTAGGTAACGGCACCGCTTCGGGTACTAAGATGGCTTACGGTTGGCAGGCATCTGGTATCGCGCCCATCATCGAGTCGCAGGCGAATCCGAGCAGCACGACGGCTTTGGGTGGCGCGCTCAGCGCGTTTGGCGGCACGGACTTCACGATTGGTGTTCTAAGTGGCGCGAGGGTCAACGTGCCAGGTATTGGCGAAGTCTCTCCCGGCGCTCTCATCAAATTGTTAAAGAAAGACGTTAACAGCCGCGTTTTATCTTCGCCTCATCTTCTTACATCCAATAATGAGAAGGCGAAGATTCTTGTTGGTGACAAGCTCTTCTATAAGTCGGCTCAATCAAGCGTTGTATCAGGATTGAGCTCGGTAACGGAGAAGGTCGAGAAAGAAGACGTTGACTTGATTCTGGAGCTGAAGCCGAATGTCAGTCACTCCGGAAATTATGTGACTCTCGATCTTAATCTCGAAGCGAATGATGGTACGATCAACGCGGATAAGCTGCCTGACGTGAACAAGCGTCAAACGCAACAGATTGTCACGGTTAAGAATGGTCAAACGGCAGTTATCAGTGGTCTTGTGAAGTTGCGGGAACAGGATACGTTCCAAAAGATTCCACTCTTAGGTGACATTCCCATTTTGGGCTGGCTGTTCCGCAATACTGTGAAAACAAGAGCAACGGATAACCTCGTTATCTTCCTCACGCCGCACATTGTTTATGGTGCGAACGACTTGACCGCTATCTACGAGAAAAAGGTTAAGGAGCGTGACGAAATCATGGCGAAAGCCTTTGACGTTGAACCTGATCATCCTTTCATGGCGAAGCTTCCCACTCTTGAAGAAGGAAAGTACCGTCCTGATGAACAAGATGAGTTAGAGCAGCAACGTCAGAAAGAGTTTTTGAAAGAGATTCGTGAGGACATGGGATACGCTCCAACGTCATCCGAATCAACGTCAGGAAGTGACGCGGTAAAAGAAAATGAGTCTGGGGCTGGGGCGACGCAGCCACGTGATGAAGCGGTGACTGTGCCGATGACTCCGGGTGGTGACGAACATGGCGGTGGCGGAGCAGCTCCTGGAGAAGGAGCTCTCATGGACGGTGGTGGGGAAAATCCTCCCCCTCCTCCTCCGCCACCACCACCGCCTCCTCCTCCTGAGGACTTTGGCGGCGGCGGCGAAGGTGGATTCGAATAAATTTACAGAACTGGTGTTATGACAGATTCTGAAAACAAAGAAAAAAAAGAGCAAAAGGCTGACGTCTCCGGGGCAAGTCTCGCGAGCGACAATGATCGTGCGCTTCTAAAGCCCATGGAGGAAGACGACCGTCCTCGTTGGACGCGACTTCCCGCTGTGGACTTTCGTAGTCTTGAGCACAAGACTCTCGGACAGATCCTTGTCGAAACACAAGCGATCTCCGAGGCACAGCTTAATGAAGCTTTGCGTCTTCAGCGCGACCAGGCGCAAGATAAGAAACTCGGTGAGGTGTTGCTTGAGAAGCAATACATCAGCGAAGAGGACATGCTGCGCGCGTTAGCTCTGCAGCTTGATTTGCCTTATTACGACCGTCTTCCCGTCAATGACATTGACCCCCTTCTCGTCGATCATCTACCGATTCAGTTTTGCCGTGACAATCGCATCCTTCCCATTGCTCGTGACGATTTTAACGTGACGGTCGCGGTGGCGGATCCATTGAATATCTATCCGCTTGACGACTTGCGCCTCATTCTCTCAACGAACATCAACATGATCGTGAGCGCGCCATCGGTCATTGAAAACAGTATCAACCGCGTGTTCGAGCGCGCCAACGACGCGTCGCAAAAAGTTTTGGATGAACTCAATGTTCCCGAAACGGGAGACGACCAGGACCTCGAAGAAACACGCGACCTTTTGGAATCAACGGACGACGAGAAGCCAATCATTCGTTTGGTGAACGGACTTCTCGCGCGCGCGGTAAAAGAAAAAGCTTCCGATATTCATATTGAACCTTTTGAGACGGAAGTGCTCGTGCGTTTCCGTATTGACGGGATGTTGCAGGATCGTACACAGATTCCTAAACGCCATGCCAACTCTCTCGCTTCTCGTATCAAGATTATCGGCAAGCTCGATATCGCGGAAAAACGCGTGCCACAGGACGGTCGTATCGCGATTAAGGTGGCTGGCAAGGATATCGACGTTCGTCTCTCTGTTTTACCCGTGGCGCATGGCGAGCGTATCGTTATGCGTCTTCTCGACAAATCCGCCGGCGGTAAACGCCTTGACCAGATGGGTATGGAAAAACATATCTACGAATCCGTGTCAGGGTTGTTGGACCAGAAGCACGGGATCTTCCTGGTAACAGGTCCTACGGGTTCCGGTAAATCGACGCTTCTTTATGCGGGATTGTTGTCCATAAACACATCCGACATCAACATTCTGACCATCGAAGATCCGGTCGAATATCAGGTCGCTGGCGTTGGTCAAATCGAAGTGAAGGATAAGATCGGTCTTACCTTCGCCGCTGGTCTGCGAAGTATTCTTCGTCAGGATCCTGACGTCATCATGATTGGTGAGATTCGTGACGCTGAGACCGCGAAGATTTCGATCCAGGCTTCCATCACAGGTCACTTGGTTTTGTCCACGCTGCATACAAACGACACGGCCTCCACCGTAACCCGTTTCATGGACTTCGGCGTTCAGCCTTATCAGTTGTCATCCGCTCTTTTGGGGATTGTGGCGACACGTTTGATGCGCCGCCTTTGTCCTCGATGCCGCGAGGCTTACGATCCGCCTGATCCTGAATTGCGCATCATCAACATGGATCGCAAAAAATTGGCGGGACGTCAGATCTACCGTCAGGGGCCAGGATGTGAGCGTTGCTTCGGCGTTGGTTACCAAGGTCGAATGGGTGTTTACGAGCTGATGGTGGTGGATGACGATATTCGCGAATTGATTTTGCGCACCCAGGACTCCAAGCAAATTAAAAAACTTGCCGTAGAAAAAGGCATGGTCACCCTTCGCGAGGCTGCTATCGTCAAAGTTCTCCAGGGAGAAACTTCTTTGGAAGAAGCGCTTCGTACGACGCAGACGGACGAGCTCGAAGCCGATCTCGAAATGGGATTGGAAATAGAGAAGGGAGTCTGATGAATGCCTATTTTTGTCTACAAGGGGTATGAGGCGGCTTCCGGAGCCAGTAAACGCGGCAAGATTGAAGCGGAATCAGAACGAGTTGCCCGCCAAAAACTTCGTCAAAAGCAAAAAATCATCATTTCCGAGATCAAGGAAGAAGTGGCGACCGCCGGAAAGAAAACCGGCGCTTTCGCCAGTCTTTTGCAGCCCAAGGTAAAGACATCGGAGCTCGCCGTCATGGTGCGGCAGTTTGCTGTTCTACAGCAGGCTCACGTTCCGCTTGATGACTCACTCAAAGCACTCGTGTCGCAGGTTGAAAATCCTGTTCTGAAAAATACCCTCGCTGTTGTGAAAGATAGCGTTTCCGAGGGTATGTCGCTTGCCGATTCGTCCGCCAAGTTCCCCGGTGTTTTTAACCGCCTCTATGTGAACATGGTAAGGGCCGGTGAGTCGTCGGGTACTCTTGGGACTGTTTTGGTTCGTCTCGCGGGCTTCCTTGAATATCAGGTCCAAGTCGGTCGGCAGGTTGTGAGTGCGGTGACTTATCCGGCTATCATGATTTCAGCCTCATCGTTGCTAGTGGGTTATCTGTTTGTTTCAGTTGTTCCGAGTTTGGCCAAAGTTTTCGACAGCCTTAACGTGACTTTGCCTTGGTACACGAGAGCCATGATCAAAGTCTCGGATGTAATAACCGCTTATTGGTATCTCGTTATTGGTGTCATCCTGGCCGCCATCTTTCTCTTCAAGCGTTGGATAGACACTCCGAAGGGGCGAAAAAAGTTAGATGAGCTTCTCCTAAAGACGCCGCTGTTTGGTAGCATCATCCTGCGGATCAGTGTTTCGCGTTTTACCAAAACTCTTTCCACACTTCTCTCATCTGGCGTTCCTATAATACAGGCGTTGGACATCACCAAGAACGTCGTTACGAACACGGTTATTGCCGAGGTTCTTGAGCAAGCCAAGATCGAAGTGCAAGAAGGTAAAAGTCTTGCGGCTGTTATTGAGAGAAGCAATACGTTCCCCGGTTTGGTGACGCATATGATTGCTACGGGTGAGGCCACGGGGCAGTTGGAAGAGATGTTGGTTCACGTCGCTGATGCCTACGATGCTGAGGTTCAGAGCAAGATCACAACGATGATCTCTTTGATCGAGCCGCTCATGATGGTGGTAATGTTTGGTATCGCCGGTATTGTGATTGGTGCTATGATGATGCCTATGCTCTCAGTCATGACACAGATTCGCTGAGGGTTTAAAAAGAAGTTTTTTGTGACGAGGGGAAAGTCATGTCTGTTGGTAAAAGAATGAAGCAGTGGTTGCAGCGACCTTTTCAGCGTCAAGTTGTTGAAGCTGGTATGTCGTTGATCGAGATCATCATCGTTATCGCGTTGATGGGTACGTTGATGACCATCGTCATCAGTAAACTCACGGGTGCTCAAGATGAAGCGATGAAGGATGCAGCGAAACTCTCCATGCAGCAGCTCGACCAGACACTACAGATGTACAAAGTTCATAACTACAAATATCCAACAACCGACGAAGGTCTTGAGGCTTTAGTCACGGCTCCAGGTTCCGCAAAACGCTGGCGCGGTCCGTACACCGAAAAGAAAAAGCTCAACGATCCCTGGGGTGAGCCATTCGGGTACGAGTCCGATGGTCAGACGTATAAGATCACTTCCGCTGGCAGTGACAAGCAGCTTGGAACAAGTGATGACATTAGCTATCCAGAGGCCGAAGGCGAAGGTCAAAGGGCTGCGGAGTAGTCTTCAACCTAGGACCACAATTAGCGAAAATCCGGGGCAGCTATTGCCCCGTTTTGCTGTTTAACGATGGTAGATGAAAACGGGTAAAGGGGTAGTTCTTGCGCCAAAGATTTCTACATCCGCGGCAAGCAGGTATGACGCTTTTGGAAATCATCATTGTGATTTCCTTGATGGCTATTGTTTACACGGTGGCCCTGCCTAACTTTCGTGTCGCATCGGGAAGCGAAGCCGCCACCAGATTGGGTGGTCTTGCTTCCGATATTCGCGCTGCTTTTGACATGGCCGTTCTCTATCGTCGTCCTTATCGATTGGTTGTCAATTTCATTTCCGGGGACTATTGGCTCGAAACCACGGACCGGCGTGACTTTACCCTGGGTGATAGCCAGATTGATCGCGACCCAACGGAAGACGAAGAAAAAGAAGCGCAAGAATTCTTTGACGAGGACTTTCAGCAGTACGTTGATCTCGCGGGTAAAGAAATCGAGGATCCTGACAACAATCGAACCATCAAGCCAGCGTCTCCCGTTGTTAATGCGAAAGAAAAGTTGCGCCCGGTAAAGTGGACGCGGGTGGAGAGCCGCGAGTGGTCTAAGCGAAGCATTGGGCCGTACTTGATGGTGCAAGACATGCAGACGGAGCATCATAAGCAGAAGCAGGTGGCCGGTGATCTTGCGGAGAAGGCGCGCGCCTTTATTTATTTTTTTCCATCAGGGTACGTGGAGCGCGCGGTGATTCACGTTGCATACCGCAAAGGTGAGATGGATGTGGACGACTCCAAGCAGCCGTTTACGATTATCACCAATCCCAACGCGGGTACGGCCGAAGTGGAAAACGGTTATCAAGAAACTAATGTGATGGAATATGAAGCTAGTTAAAGGGCTCAAAACTGAACGCAGCTTTACGCTGCTTGAGACGATTATCGCTTTGGCGATTCTCACGGGGACTATTTTGCAACTCGTGGGCAGCCAGGGGAAGATCGCTTACTTTAACGAATATGCACGTCGCCTCAATGAATCTTCGTGGCTGGCAAAACGTGTGATGTCGCAGGTGGAATACAACTGGACGCATTATCCATTTAAGGAGCTTGAAACCTCCTTAAAAGATCAGAAGTTTGAGGGTCTCAACGACTCAGACTACACATACAACCTGGAAATCAAAGAATGGAAATTCCCGCTTCTCGATTTTGTAACCGGGGGCGGGAGTGAAAAAGACAAGGATGGAGATAAAGTCAAACAGACTTCCGCTCAAGAAGCGGAAGGCGATATGGTTCGGCAGATGCTTGATCAAGTGCTGGGTGATGAAATCCTAAAGATCGCGCACGTCGAAGTCTTTTGGCCGGAAGGGGCTAAGCGTAACAGTGTGACGTTGACCTACCTGCTGACGAATCAGCGCAAAGTCGATGAAGAGCTAATGAAGCTTGAGCCCGTCTACCAGGAAGTGGAGAAGGTGCAGCAGAAGGAAAACAATCCCAACGCGCAGGGTGTTGAGCCAAAAACGGAAGCCGATTGCCGCGCGGCGGGGCGTGTGTGGGATGGTATGAAATGTCTTCTCGGAACGCCGGTGGTTCCTGGTGGTGGGGGGCAGCAGCAGCCACAGCGCAATCCTCAGGCTCCACGAAGGGATCCAGGATGAACGCCGTAATACTACGTCCGTTCCGCACAGATGGCGCTTCGCAGGCAGGTTTCACCCTGCTGGAAGTGATTATGTCTATCACGATCTTGCTGTCGCTGAGTGTGGCGGCAACTCAGATGATTAAGACAAGTATTCGCATGCGCGAAGCCATCGGCGAGAGCTCGCAGGTGAATCACCGTATGGCGGTCGTGATGCAGCGGGTCGTCGCTGATATTGAGCATGCGTTTATTATCAGCACACTTCGTCCTGAATACAATTTTGGTGGTCGAGCCACGAAGGCGACATTCAAAGTCAAACGCACATCCGGTGATAACATGGAGTTGGCGTTAACGACGATGACGCACAATCCTCTCCTTGCGAACTCGCATCAATCTGATCAGACCTACGTGCTTTATCGACTCGAGGAAGACAAAGAAAATCGAGAAATGATGAATCTCTATCGTGGGGAAACCAAAGTTTTGCCAACGAGCTTTAGCGAGGATCCTCCGCTCACGTTGTTGGCGAAAAATATTAAGTCCTTCAAAGTGTACCCCTGGACCGGCGAGTCCTGGGAAAAGGATCGGTGGGATACGGAGCGTTCGGAATGGCGCAACATGTTGCCACAGATGGTCATGGTCGAAGTCGAAGCCTATGAAGAGGATCTTCATCCCGAGAGTGGTCGCGTGGATGCGGGGCGGGATAAACCAACGATCCGTATGAACACGATTGTCTATTTGCAGCAGTCCTACGGCATGAAAGAGCCTAAAGAGCGCTCGAAAACATTGAAGTGGTACAACTGATGAGACGCTGGCGTGACATCGAAACTTACTGGGGCTTTCCGGTCGGTCCGACGGAAGCCTTTGATAAGGACGGCAAGGATCAACGTCCTCGCCGCGGCGTGGCGATGATCGTCGCGATCATGGTTATTGCCACAATGCTTATTTTCACAGCGGATATGATCGTCAATTCCACCGTGAGCCTTCAATTGGCGGCGGGAAATCGCGACCGGATTAAAGCGGAATACATGGCTAAATCCGGCATCAATATGGCGATGTTCTTGATCTCAGCGGACATGGGCGTGGATTTGGTGGAGTATCAGACGTCGAAGCAAATGCCGTCTGATGGCAATAGCGATATTTGGACAATGCTCAACGGTCTCCCCATTGGTGGTGAATCCCTCGAGATGGTGTCCGAGATGGCTGAGCAATTTGATTTAAGCAAGGTGAATGACAGCGGTGTCATTGACCAAATGAAGTTGTTTGATGGTCAATTCGCCATCGTGATTGCGGACGAGCTCCGTAAGATTAACGTCAATTACTGTGGTGAGGGTTTGGCGGAAGAATGCTTGGGCATGTTGGAAGCGTTGATGAGCTGTCCCGCGGAGAAACATTACCTCGGTAAGAAGAAGCTGAACCCACGCGAGGTCGCCGCCAATATCAAAGACTGGATTGATCCGAATACCAACGCGGTTGAAGGTTGGGCGGCCAATGCTTCTGAAGATGCGCCCTATGAGGGGCGTGATCCAAAGGTTTCCCCGAAGAACGCGCCTCTCGACAGTTTGGACGAGTTGAAGCAGATCGCGGGCTGGGATGACGACATGCATAAGATTTTTTCGCCGTTCCTAACTGTCTATCCCGTTCCAGAGAACGCCGTGCAGAAAAAGCCGAAGATCAACCTCAACACGGCGAATCGCGAGCTCTTAGCCTGCCTGCTGCCGGAATCGACGACAACTTGCGCGGAGATCTCCGCTAAGTTCACCAATCCCAATGAAAAAGAAGAGGAGCCATCCGATCTGAAGTCCTCGACGGATATCCAAAAGCGCCTCCGGGAAATTTTTTGTGAGAGTGATACAAAAAAGGCAAAATGGTTTTCCTATCGCACAGATACTTTCAATATTGAATCCACCGGGGCGGTCGGAGACCAAGAAGTGACCATTCGTGCCGTTGCAAAACGGGGTATGCCGGACAGCTTTGACAAAAGAGACGGTTTTAAGGGTTCGTACAAGTTCCTTTCATGGAAAATGAGATAAGATAGGAAATCATACAAGGAAGATTTCCCCATGCAGAAAGTCATCGGACTTGATATCGGCAGTTATTCGATCAAAGCGATCGAGATCGTTAATACCTTCAAGTCGTATGAGATCGTCAAATTTTATGAGACGGTGATTCCTTTTTTGGAAGGGGTGCCGCTCGACGCTGTGTTGCCCGTGTGCATGGAGCAGTTGTTCCGTGAAAACGATCTTCAGGCGGACCGCATTCTCACGGCAATGCCCGGTCAATTTATTTCCAGCCGTATTATTCCGTTCAACTTTTCAGATCCCCGTAAAATTGAATCGTCCGTGATGATGGAGTTGGAGGACTTTGTTCCCTTCAACATGGACGATATGATTGTGAACCATCAGATTCTGGGGACCCTCGGCGGCAAAACGCTCACGCTCGCGGTTATGACACGCAAAACATATTTGCGTAACTTCCTCGATAACCTCGGCCGCATCCAAATTGACCCCAAGCTGGTCGATGTGGATAGTTTGGCGTTTTACAACCTGAGTTCTCACATCCAAGTTGAACCTGGGAAATGCTACGCCATTGTCGATATCGGCCACGAAAAGACTTCAGTTTGTATCGTTCGTGATGGTCTCTTGCGCATGTTCCGCTCCATCAACTTGGGCGGCCGCTATATCACTGAATTTCTTTCTCGCGACCTTGAGATCAGCTTCCACGATGCACAGCGTGCAAAACACCGTGTCAGTCACATGCTGCTCGGTGACGGAAAAACAGGAGACTTATCCGGTGACGATCTCCGCGTCGCGGAACGTATGACGTTGGCGACAAACGCCATCGTGAAAGAGCTAGGACGCACATTCTACGCATTTAAGACCTGGGATCGAGATCCACTCGCGGGGATCTACCTTTCCGGTGGTACGACGCGAGCGAAGTATTTCGCGGAATTTATCGAAGAGCAGTTGGAGATTCCGGCGCGTAAACTCACGTTTGGCCAGGAGAGCCTTAAGATTAGCGATGAAGTGGCGCGAGATATGGAGATCGTGCCGCAGAGCTTGGCGATCGGTCTGCGTGCTGTCACGACAGTAAAAAAACATTCACAGATCAACCTGCGCAAAGGTGAATTTGCGTACGTTCAGAACTACGAGAGCATTCTAAGAGCCGCTACAAAAATATTTCGCGGCATGGCGCTTGTGGTTGGTCTCCTCTTGATCAGTTACATATTCCAACACTATTTCTACTCGAAAGAGATTGTGAATCTTCATAATCAGTACAAAAAAGAATTTCTTACCGTCTTCCCCGATCAAGGAAAGAAATTCCGCGGCGCGAATGTGACGTTCACGAAACTGCGTAAGGACGCTGAAAGCATCCTCAAGAACGGCATCAATGAGAAGAAGAATGCGGTGCAGCAATTTGTATTGATGAACAAGGGAAGTGGCGCGCTTCTTCTGCTTGAGGATATCTCGTCACAGATTCCTAAAGACGTCCCGATTGACGTGACCATGTACGAATACAAATCCACGGTTCCGGGATCTGGCAAGCTGGTTCTTAGAGCCGAGACGGATAACTTTGCTTCACAACAGAAGATCATGGATGCGCTGAAGAAAGTTAAGTCCATGAAGGATATTGAAGAAAAAAGCTCCGGCGCAAAGCCTGGTTCTGACGGAAAGATCATCGAGTTTACCGTTCATGCGAACTACGACGGCGGCGCGCCAGATAAAGCATAAGGAACTCCCATGAGTGTGGTGACGGACGCAACGGAACGCCTGCGCGGGTACTTTCGCCCCGCGCTAGATGTTGTTAAGCGCCGGCTTCTAGGCGCGAACAACGAACGTATCGATTTTGTTATGGATAGCTTTTATAAGCTATCACCACAGCATCAGACGATGGTTTTAGCGGCTTCCGGCGCGGCCCTCGGTCTTCTGATTCTGATGATTTTTGGTATCTACTTTGCTCGCATTAGTTCGCTTGAGACGGATCTAAATCAAGGATTCAACGCTTTGCAGGAGATGCGCACGCTGAGCGCTCAGTATAAGCGCGAAAAGGAATCCCTCGATTGGGTCGTCAGTACGGTGGATCGTAAGACCAACCAACTCAAGCCCAAGCCTTTCTTTGAGCAGTTATCCAACCAAACGGGTGTGACTCTCGAAGGTCTCCGTTCCGACGAAGCCGCCATTCCAGAAGATAGTCCCCTCGCCGCGAATTTCAAGCAGGTGAATGTCGAGTTTCGTTTACCCAAAGTATCGATTCCCCGCTTGCTGAAGTTCTTCACGGAAATTGAAAAAGCGGATCAGGGTATGAGTGTTCGCGATCTCACCATCCGTGCGCGTTATGGCGATAAATTGTTTTTTGACGCGCAGGCGAAAGTAACAGGACTTAAAGTCAAAGGAAGAGACTAGTGAACGAGAAAATGCAAAAACTCATCCGTCCGTTGGGTTACGCGGCGCTGTTTCTCGTGAGCTTGCTGTTTTTCATCTATCTCACTTTCCCATATTCCGTATTGAAAGAAGCTCTCACGGCGAAGATCGCGAAAGAAACCGGTCTTGATATCCGCATCGAAGAGCTAGAGCCAGCTTTGCCCTTGGGCTTTGAAGCGAAGAACGTCAAAGTCGCCGCCGTCGCTGGCGGGCCGGCCATGCAGATTCAGACGGCTCAGGTGAAAATTAGTTTGCTGAATCTGTTGATTGCACGGCTTGGAATCAACGTGGATCTTGAAAGCAAGAATGGTGGATCATTATACGTCGGCGCTCGCCTAGGGCTTTTCGGGCTGATCTTCGATCAAAACTTTATCCCGCGCAAAGTGATGATTGAGGCGGATCGGTTCGCGATCGGTTCGATTGTTAGTTTTCTTCTCAGTAAGGCCGCGACTAGTCCAACAGCAAACCCTATGTTTACAGGCATTCTCACGCAGATTGGCTTGGATGGTAATTTGCAAGGTGAGGTTGATCTCGATATTGATACCAATAACTTCGCGCAATCGAGTGGATTTGTTAATTTGCAGTTGAAGGATGCAAGGCTTCGCATTGATGATCCTTCCTTGAATCTTGCTGACCAAAACTTCAAAAAAGCACTCGTGAAAGCGGATCTAAGTAACGGTGCCCTGAAGATCAACAAAAATTCTGGTTTTCACACACAAGAGCTCGTCGTCGATCTTGGTGGCGATATGAATCTTAAGCCTCAGTTGGATAAGTCCACGATGGATGTCGAGGTTTCTTTGAAACTGGATGAGGGGCTTAAGGAGCAATTTGGATTTGTGCTCGATATGGCTGGTGGCTCAGGCGGAGCCGTGAAGTACCAGGTGAAGGGCACTCTCGGTGCCCCCAATGTGGTGACTATGTGAAATTGAAGACTAATTTGGGCTATTTTTTACGTCACAAAAGCCGGAAATCTAGTTATGGCGTAGTTTGACAGTCCTCCAACGCATCCCTTACAATTATTGAAGAAGCATCAACGCGCAGTTGTACGAGAACACTATGGCGGCCTTCTATCAACAGGCGGTGGTAGCCCTTAAGGTCTATCTGCAAAGAGGGCGCGACGCGTTGCAGAAGCTTCAAGACGGTTCCTTTGATGAAGCATCCGAATTGCTAGTCTGGCGTAACGCAGCCTTTCATAATTTCCGTATAGCCGATTGCATGCTTGCAAAGAGTAACGACGCTGGCGCGGTAAGTAACATCCTGCGCGATATTTGGCCCGAGATTAAGCAGCAAAATGACTTGATTGAAAAGGCCATTCAAAGCAACTCCAGCAAATTGCGTCAAGAGTGGACTCGCCATAAAGCGACCCGCGAAAAAATTGGGAAATTCGTCTCCGGTAGCCCGGAAGATGCAAATTTTAAGAACACCATCTGATTCGAGAGCAATCCGTAAAGGAGGTTCCTCCCATGGCAGCGAAGCAAAAGATCGCCTTGGTGATTGGTCATGTCCCGACGATCGAGGAGATTGATCAATTTAGGCTGATCGCCGAAGCGTACGATTTTAATGTCGTCTGCTCCGAATCCATCAGTGGTTTCCTCACTCAGACCAGCTACTTTCAGGATTTGACCTGTGTAACTGTTCCTGACCATGATGAGAACCCAACGTTTCTCCCAGGCTTGGAAAAAGTCCTCGGCGATTACGATATCGTTGTCGTGAAAGAACGCCTGGGCCTTTACGCCTATCAATCCGTAAAAGCAAAATGGCAGCATCGCTTCCGTCTTGTCGTTTGGGTTGACAACATGGTGGCCTTCCCGGGCCAAGACATCGATCAGATGCGTACGGTTCGTCAGGAAATCACCAACGCCGCGGACGCGTTTATCGTGCAGACAAAAGGCGCACGTGAAGCGTTGTTGGCGGAAGGTGTGGAAGAAAAGCGTATTATCGACATGCTTCCATGGGTTGAAAAGCGTATCGATCGCAATAAGAAGGCACGTGCGGAAGCGCTCAAGGCTCTTGGTCTCGCCGAAGGAAGTTTGCTTATCGCTCATATGGGGCAGGTTGAGTGGGAAGAGGGTCTTGCGGACCTCGTCAGCGCCCTTAAAATCGCGGCGACGAACGATGCAAGCTTGCGCCGCCGGTTGCGCGTCGTTTTCTGCGGCGTTGGTTCTTACGGTGCGGATCTTCGCAACGCCTTTGTAACCCACGGCATTGAAGACATGGCTGTGTACACGGCACCGAATCGCCGTACGGTGGATGCGATCATGCACGCTGCCGACGGATTGTTCTTCTCCAGCATTCCATCGCGGGATCGTATCGAAGGCGATATCTTCCGTCTGCTGGTTCCCATGACCCAAGAAATTCCCGTGATTGCTAGCCGCTCGCCGATTGTGGAAGAAACCTGCGGTAAACACCGCATCGACTTCTGCCAAGGAAGCCCGGCGAGTCTTGCTCAAGCGATCGAGAAGCTCGCTGAATCAGCGGCGCTTGTTCATGACACGGTGAAGAAAAACGCGGCTGACGTTGCGAAACGTTTCAGTGCGGAAAAAGTTAAAGCATCAATGCTCAAGATGATCGACGGCGCGAAGAAACTCGAAGCTGTTACTGACTTCAGTGATCTGAGCGTGCGCATGCAAGACGTTGAGAATCGCATTCGTAACAAGCAGTACCTTGACGCTGTTGATGTCATCGAAGGTATCTTCCAGCTACCAAACATTCCAGTGCATCACCGTGCGAATCTCTACCGTCTTGTTGGTGACTGCTTCGCGAAGTTGGGTGACTTTGATTACGCGAAAGACGCGTATGTTCAGGCGGCTGATCTTGATCCTTATTCCGCGAAAGTTTACATCGGTCTGGGAACTTTGGGCGTGATCCGCAACAGCTTTGATGTCGCCGTTCTTCACTTCCAAAGAGCTTTCACGCTTTCTCCTGAAGATGAAATGGCCAACCTTGGCCTCGGTTTAGCCTTCCAAGGCATGAAAGAGTACAAGGAAGCCACTCGCTGGGTGATTAAAGCCCTCGAGATCAATCCAGAGAACGCGGCCGCTCTGTTCACCCTGGTTCAGCTTGTGTATCAGACGGAACAGTTCAAGAGCGCCGAAAAATATCTTCGCCAGTACATCGAGCGAAAGCCGGAAGACAGTAACATGAAGTTCACACTGGGTGGCGTGTTGTACCGTCAGGGGCGTCTCGACGAAGTCAGCGAAATGATGAACGAGATTTTAGCGAATGATCCGCAGAACGAACGCGCACTCGCTCTGTTGAAGCAAGTGAGCGAAGGCAACCAAAATGCCGAAGCTTCCTCCTCCAATCGCTAAGATAATTCTGTTTTGACTTCGAGCGTCATCCGGATGGTTACCGCCTGAAGGATGACGTTTTATATCAAGGCCAAAAAAGGCGGCGGCTGATGTTAAAAAGTCTGATCTTAAATAAACGCAAGATTCCCGTGCCGATTCCCATTCAGAATCTGGAGGAGGCTGTTTCTTGGGTTGAGCAGGCTTTGTTATCCAAAGAGCAGGCCATCACAAAGATTGAGCTTGATGGACGTGAAGTGGAGGCGCTCAACAATTCGCGCCAAGTCCCTTTATCGGGAACCTCGCGTCTCGTGGTGCAATCCGACTCGCCATTGGACCTCGCTCTCCAAACGGTTGATGCCCTTCGCAACATGCTAGCGGTCATTGATCGAGGACTTAAGCCTCTCGCCGTTCTTTGTTGGCAGACGCTGCCGAAGCACGCGCCGGAAGGGCTAGGGGAAACACTTAGTGACATCGATCTCTTGCTCGATCTTCTCGATCATGTGGTTGTCTTGCTGCATGAGCGTCCAGGCGCAAAGATTCTTGAAGCCTGCGCGGAGCCCATCATTCAGTGTCGTAAGTCTTTGGCTGCGGCGGTGAGTCAGTCGGACTGGAAGGGGGCGGCTCGCGTCCTTTTAAACCAGTTGGCGGAGAAGCTTGAGAAATTGAATGGCGAGTTAGGGACGGTGCAGAAAGATCTATTTGATTGGCAATGCAACAACAGGAATAGTTAAACGCTGACTTTCCTTTTCCTAAGGCGCCGCTTGATGCGGCGCCTTTTTTTATGCTCAAAGATTGAGAATTGACTCGATTTCTTTGTCGAGTGCCGCCGTGAATTGCTCGAAGAATCCAACGAGCTCACTTTTAGGCTCTTCATCTTTGACAAGACGAAGAACCGGCTTTTTCACCACATTTTGGTTGTCGATTGGATCGGCCATACGCGCCTCATAAAGCAACGGGTCAATAAGATATCGGCCTTCGAGTCTTAGGCTTGAGACGGTTTAGTGGGCAAATTTTGCCGTATATCTCTATCTGTCGATGGGTCTTATGAAAGCAGGGTGTGTTCTGAGATGCTGAAGTTCGTCCGGAATCGCGTTGGGGTCTTTTATCGCTTCTTTGATGCCAAAAAAGAGTCCTAAAAGGTCAAGACTGTAGGTTTCCCGGCCGTCGGCTTTTCTCTCCGATGTCACAATAGGATATCTCACACCTTCCTCAGGAGGATGGATAAGGATGGTAATCTTATGCCCCTGAATTTGAATGTCAGTTCCAGGAGTCGGCAAAGGGGCGCTCAGCGCAAGGTTAAGTGACACGCGCTGAATCTTTTTTCGATCCAGCTCGTCCCAGCTTGGATCTTTTTCAATAAGGTAGAAGGCATCATAAAGGATGACTCGTATGTACTCGTCTCCCTTTAGCCTCTGAATTCTCCAGCCCGAGTCTTCCCGCGAGAACTGTATGGAAGCGTTTGCGCTTGGCCTGTTTCGCGAAATAGAGAGCGGCACATTGATTACATTAAGAAAAGCTCGCGAGAGCTGGTTTATGACGGAAAGATCTTTGTAGTCGGTTCCTGTTCCCAGCGCTTCCTTGTCGAGCCATTCAAATTCAGGCTTCTTCCAGGTGCTCTTGCTCTCATCGGGAGAAACGTCACCCACCTGAGGCAAGTAATCTTGATAGGATTTTCTTCACGCTGTGTAGAACGAATGAGGTCGCGATACCCCAACGCAAACGCATAAGGGTGGTTGAAGAGCGTTTTCTGAAATAGCGAACAAAGAAAGCTTTGCCAGAATTCGCCAACACGAGATGCCCTCATGGTTTATCCTAACTGTCAAAGTACATCGGAATTTAGCGATAGGCGAGAATGATGGGCAAAAAAAAGCCCCTCGATTTCTCGAGGGGCTTTTTGAAGATTAACCTTTGTTGCCTTTGGCTTGGTCTTCTTGGAACTTCTTAATCAGCTGATCCTGGATAGAGGATGGAACTGGTTTGTAGTTCGAGAATTCCATGGTGAAGCCGGCTTTACCCTGAGTGCGTGAACGCAACTCAGTGGAGTAACCGAACATCTCGGAAAGTGGAACCTCAGCATGGATAACCGCGTAGTCATCGCGCATGTCGGAACCAAGGAGGATACCGCGGCGTGAAGACAAGTCACCTTGTACGGAACCTTGGAAGTCAGATGGGGTTTCCACCTCAACCTTCATGATTGGCTCAAGGATAACTGGTTTAGACGCGAGGAACGCCTCTTTAAACGCCTGACGTGAAGCAATCTTAAACGCCATCTCAGAAGAGTCGACAGGGTGGAAGCCACCGTCTTCAAGGCGACACTTCGTATTGATAACTTGGAAGCCAGCCAATGGACCCTTCGCGAGAGACTCGTTAAAGCCTTTTTCAACGCCTGGGATGTATTCCTTCGGAACAGTACCGCCGACGGTGCCGTTTTCGAAGATGAAGTTTTTCTCAGAACCGTCTGGCAATGGCTCCAATGTACCGACAACGTGAGCGTACTGACCAGAACCACCGGTTTGCTTCTTGTGCTTGTAGTCGAACTTCGCTGGTTTTGTTGGCGTCTCGCGGTAGTTTACCTTCGGCGCGCCGACGATGACTTCCGCTTTGTATTCGCGCTTAATACGCTCAACGTAGATTTCAAGGTGAAGCTCACCCATACCTGCGATGCGTGTCTCGTTTGATTCTTCATCAACAGAAACGCGGAAGGTGGGGTCTTCCTTCATAAAGCGGTTAAGAGCTTTAGAGATTTTCACCAAGTCGTCTTGCTTCTTTGGCTTAAGCGCAAGCTCGATTACCGGCTCTGGAACGAACATGCTTTCCATTGTGGTGTTAAGCTTTTCGTCGCAGTAACTATCACCAGAAGCGCACTCAACACCCACCATACAGATGATCTCACCTGCACCGGCTTCGGTAATATCTTCGCGCTCGTTCGCGTGCATGCGCACGAGACGGCCGATACGTTGCTTCTTGTTCATACGTGGGTTGAAGTAGGTGTCACCCTTCTTCATCGTACCTTGATAGATACGCGTGTAAGTCAACTGGCCGAATGTATCGTCAGTGATTTTAAACGCCATCGCGATCATTGGTTTTGACAAATCAGAGAAAACTTGAACTTTTTCGTTTTTGTCGTTGTCGTGACCGAAGTACTCGCGCTCAAGCGGGTTTGGCAAGTAGCGAACGATCGCGTTCAAAAGCAACTGAACACCTTTGTTTTTGAAGGCTGAGCCCATGAAAACAGGTGTGAGTTTACGCGCCAAAACGGCTTTCTTGATTGTTTTATGGATCAAGTCTTGTGGGATTTCTTTTTCTTCCAACATCATTTCCATGATGCTGTCGTCAAACATAGAAATCGCATCAAGCATTGCCGCGCGGAATTCTTCCGCTTTGCCTTGCAGTTCAGCAGGGATTGCTTCTTCGCGAACGTTGTCACCTTTTTCGCCATCAAAGTAATAAGCTTTCATGGTGATCAAGTCGATGCTGCCGTTGTGGTCGCTTTCAAGACCAATAGGAATTTGCATCGCAACAGCGTTGTGACCCAATTTTTCGCGAAGGTCCGCGATAACCTTGTTTGGGTTTGAACCTGAGCGGTCGAGCTTGTTGATAAACGCCAAGCATGGAACTTGGTAACGTTTCATCTGACGGTCAACCGTGATGGACTGACTTTGAACGCCAGCAACACCGCAAAGTACGAGGATCGCGCCGTCGAGAACGCGAAGTGAACGCTCCACCTCTACCGTAAAGTCAACGTGACCCGGGGTGTCGATGAGGTTGATCTGCTTGTTTTGCCAGTGAACGGTCGTCGCGGCAGACGTAATTGTGATACCGCGCTCTTTTTCCAATTCCATGTGGTCCATGGTCGCGCCATCACCGCCGCCTTTTACGTCTTCAATTTTGTGAATCTTGCCGGCGTAATAAAGGATGCGCTCGGATAAGGTCGTCTTGCCCGAGTCGATGTGGGCAGAAATCCCTATGTTTCTGATATCTTCGACTTTTGCCATGAACTTGGCCCTTTAGCGGAAAATGAATGAAAGAGGTAACAAAACTGAGCGTTAGCCAATTTTTTGAACCGCCATTTTTAAACATAGCCAGCCGAAAATTCAAGGGCAAAGGGGATGTGCCCCGGAGTCGAAGAGTGAGATAGGGGAACTCCAAGTCGCCAACTCGTTGTAAAGTCCTATAAAATATTGTTTTTTTAATAAAATATCAAAGAATATTTTAAGATTTATTCTAAATTTTATTTTAAAAAACACGAAAAAGAGGGCAGGAGGACTTGAGCTATGATGCAGCCAGTCATGCACCCTCAGGGGTCAGGTGGAACAATTTTGGACCTGGAGGACGTCCC
>CAYOJQ010000030.1:23408-41777 GCA_964404325.1 uncultured Oligoflexales bacterium | reverse complement strand
CCATCACCTTTATCGCCGCATCTTCCACCCTTGCCGCCAGTTCCTCCATCAGGACGGCCACCACCTTGACCATCTGTTTGCCCATTTCCTTGGCCACCTGTCTGTCCATCTGGAGTTTGGCCATCTTCTCGAGCTTTGAGTTTGCCTTTTGCTTTTCCTTTTCCGTTGCGGCCTTGCCCCATGCCATCGAGCTCATCATTTTTTGTTTCTTCTTTTGCGACGAGAGTTTGATCTGACCCGGCGGTGGATATCTTTGGTTCATCATCGGCACCGCAGCCAACAAGAATACCAAGGCTAAAGATTAAGGGAGTGATTCGAGATGGGATTACCATGTTGCTCTCCTTGAGGTGGGTTGGGATGAGAGGTGACGAGCCTCTCAATGCTGCGAGAGTTGTCGTTGGCAAGAGGTCTTTTTTTTAGGGACGCTGACAAAGACAAAACATTTCCGTGAGTAGGCGGCTGCTATTTTTCTCACGACGCCAAAAAATAAAACGCGCGGGATTGATTTCCCACGCGTTTCGCTTTTCTATTTGGTATTTCCGAATGCTTTGAAAACTAGAGCGAGTAGTCCACATTCCGCATCGTCTGATCTTTTTTCTTCTCTTCCATTTTTGTCGTGAGAAGCTCTAGATGCGCCAGTTTCTCATTCGGGCTGTTGTACCAGCGCTTGTAGTAAAAGTAGTTTCGCAAAACAAGTTTCACGTAAGCACGGGTCTCTCGGTAAGGAATACGTTCCATAAACGCCAGCACGTCATCCGTCGGAATATTTTTACGCCAACGTTCGGTGGCTCTTGGGCTCGCATTGTAAGCTGTTAGAACAAAAATGGGGCTCTTATAAGTGCTCATCAAACGATGCACGTGATGCACACCCAACGCCAAATTTGTTTCGGGATCGTAAATTTTCTGTGCCGCGAGACCAGCATTAATGCTTTGCCGTGTTTGCCCCGTGACGTAATCCCGCCGTAATTTTTTCGCTTCCATCTTCGCCGTGGCCGGCATCAATTGCATCAACCCCTGTGCCCCCACGGGGGATCGAGCTTTCGGATTGAAGACACTTTCTTGACGAATGATGGCGAGCACGTAGTCAGGATCAACACCGAGCTTCTCGGAATAATGAAGAACGGATTCAGTGTAAGCCTTCGGGAACAGCATGCGTTCGGATCCCGCGGGTAGGGTGTTACGCAGGGAGCGCGGCAGGTTGCCGTAAATGCGGATGGCTTCAAACCAATCACCCGCCGCATAGAGCAATAATGATTTTAAGTAAGCTTTTTGGTTTTCATCCTTGCCCACCGCAAGCTCGGAGATCTCGCAGGACGCTTCATCACGCAAGCCATGCCCAAGAAGTGCAATGGCTCGCTCAACGCTGCGCTGTTCCAATTTATCGCTGAAGCTGCGATACAGCTCTGGCGCGTTAAAGGGAATCGAACGCACGGGCTGCAGAACAAGGGCTTTGCCAACCAGCTTTTCCAGGGAGAAGTGGGCAATGGCACCGTAGAATGACGAATAAAACTCACTGGCGGAGCGACGCCAATATTCCTGGGCTTTTTGTGTGTTGCCGATTTCGTAGTTCAGACGACCAGCCCAGTAAAGAGCAAACGAAAGTCCCGAGGTTGAGCGTAAATCGATATCCTTAACCGATTCTTCCTCAATCATGCGCTCGGCATAGGTAAGGGCCTTTTGTGGTTGGTTGGATACAGAGTAGAGAATCACGAGCGAGGTGAGCGCATTCTCCATGTGCTCCGCTTCATAAATCTTTGGGTCTCTAAATTGATTAACGAACTCTTCATAGTAGCTGATGGCTGCATCGAGATTGCCCGCATTCTCCTCGATTCGCGCAAAGGTATAAACCGTGCGAGCTTCCATCGCCTTTTGTTTGTCTTTCTTTGCATCGTCTAAAATCTTTTTGAAGACAAGGCGCGCTTCGTCGAAGTTATCCGAACCCCAAAGGAGAAGACCGCGGCGACGCAGCGCGAGCTCTTCACCCGCGAAACCAAATGTTTTCGTCAAAGGCTCTTCGATGTCTTTCCAAAATTTCAGGCGCTCCTTCGAGCTCCGCGCCCGGTAGCAGCCTTCGACCTTAAGAACCGATGTCTCAACGTCTTTTAAGTGAACCAACTTGCCTTCTGTTTTGGGCAACGCTTCGACGAGGAGGTTGTGAGAAACCTGGCAGTTCTTTTCGAGTGCCACGTCTTTAACCTTATCGAGAGAAGAAAATGGCTCACCCTTCTGCTGTTTTTCTTTCTTTCCGTCGAGAAGCGCATCCACCCATTTAAATTCCGAGCGAAGGCGTGGAAACGATTTCATCTGTACTTGCAAGTCCGCCGCGAGCTCGCCGTGCTCTTCCTGATCCATGTTACGCAAGAGGTTGCGCAGAGCTTCTTGGCGAAAGTTACGCGATGCGAATGTACCGATTTGCGTGAGATGCTGACGAGCCAGCTCAACCGTCAGCGGCTTTACGAGATCAATTTCGCGCAAAAGGGTTTTTCGCTGCACACAGCTCTTTTCGCCGTATTGCTTCATAATGTCTTGCGTGAGTTTTAGATCTTTCTCTTCGGGCTTGATGTTTCGCAACCACTCATCCACCAGATACGGATAAAGCAAGTGGCGCTTGAGAGTTTCATCGGAACTTTCCACAACGGCACGCGCTTCAACAAGAGCCTGCGCCGCGGCGGGATTTTTAATTTGTCCCGTGCGTGCGTATCGCAGCGTTAAGTATGCCTTGCTAACCGGATCGAGATTTTTAACTTTTTGCTGAAACTCGGCGGGCTTTGCGTCGAGAATGCCAGGCGCATCGGCGTATGTCTTGAGCCACTCGTCTAATTTTGGATCGACGGGATTCTGACCCGTGCGCGCCGCCATCAACACATAACTTTCAGGTGGTGTTGGAGCTGGAAGAGGTGTCGCATATCCAAAAGCACAAACGGTGAGGCACAACATGGAAAGACGTCTGTACATAACCGTCCCTTGCATCGCGTGCGGAAGTGAAAGTGCGGATTTCTTCATTTATGATAACACCTTGGCATATCGCGCTTAATACTCAACTCAATGGAATTTTTGCCTAGCTCCATCGCGTTGAGAAAGTGTTTTGCGGACATCACCTTTTCAACAGCCCGGCGTTTACAGCAAATCCATAGCCAGCTGACTGTCCAAATTCTCATGTAATGACGATCTGGAGGCGATCTTAACAGAATGCCAAGAGAAGAGAAACGGCCGGATGTGACAAAAATTAGAAAGTAAAATAAGCGACTTCAGAGCGTTGCAACCATCCGCCCTTGCCATCAGGAAGAGCTATGCGCACCCAAGAATCATCCGCGTCCACGACGCGCACGGGAGTTCCCGCGCTCAGTTGAAAGAGAACGGGTGAGCTTGGGCTCGCCTTTTCCGCCCGCACCTCGCCGGCGGAAGCCGCCACCGCACCAATCACCATGGGATGACTGAGGCGCAAGAAAACGCCAAAACCAAGCCATAAGCCACCGAGGAGAAGAAGAGCCCCGATCCCAGTCAAAACTTCGCGACCTCGGGACAGCCACCAACGCAAACCGCCGACTCCAAACGCCAGAATGATGAGACTTGCCGCGGCCCAAAATTGTTCCTTGAGATTAAGTGCGCCATCCAGACTAAACAGGCGCTGCCAGAAAGGGCGCTCATAGGAAGCTTCCAGTTTATCGCCCGTCTTATCCCGCACAAATTTAAGATTCGCGGCAATATCGGGATCGCGTGGTTTTAGTCTCTGAGCGGCGAGATACGCGGCCACCGCCTGTCCCGGTTGACTATTTTTGAAATAGGCGTTGCCAAGATTAAAGAAAACGTCTCCCTGCGGCGTCGCTTGCGCTACTCCCTCCCACTGGTGGATGGCATCACCAAAACGTCCATCCTGATAGGACTGCATCGCGGTATCCGCAAAGGCGGCGGCGCTGATAAAAAAACCGACGAAAAAAATATTTAGGAGTTTGGACGCCATTCTTTTTGCATTCCTTCCGCCAGTTGCTGGGCCTCAAGAGTGAGTGATTGCCACTGCTCGGGAGCAAGGGTTTGACCACCGTATTCGAAACGCTCCAGACGGGTAAACCATTCATGTGTTTGTTTTTGAATCTTCTCCCCCACACCCACGCGCGCCAATACCGCGACCGCTTCTTTCGGCGTGAGACTTTCTCCCCGGCACTCTGCTTTCGTGCCAATGTATTCCTTGAGTGCGAGCCCCAAGATCGTGATGGACGAAGCTTCATGGGGTGTCGCGGCCTTGATGCGCCGCTGCAATTGCATTAACGCCTTATCCTTGCGACGACGCTTTTGTCGCTGAGACGAGGTGGCGAGAAGGCGTTGGCGCAACCAACCACTCAAGAAAAACACCGCGCTCCCAAGGATGCCGAAGCTCGCCAGCACATAATCACGCGTGGACAGAACTTGAGAATGCACATCCGCAGGGATCGCATGCAATGGCAGCACATCCTCACCGACAGCCTTCACGTCTTTCTGCGCCGATGGCCTCGTTGGAGCCGATGGCGCCGCCGCGTTCACCGCGGCTCCTGTTACTTTTAGAGGCGAAATTTTTGCTTCGAGCGTCTCGTAAGCGCCCTTTGCCGTGTTGAACACTTCCAATTTTAAAGGCGAAATCGTGAACTCACCCGGCTGCTCTGGAACCAAAGCAAACTTAATGGTGCGTGTGGATTGCACCCCCGATTCCGTGATGGATTCCTGCGAAATGGGCTTGTCGGCATATACTTTAATGCTGGGATCAAGAGTGACACGTGGGGGCTTTAATCCGTCCGTATAACTGTTGCCACTGATATTCATGGTCAACGTGACGGTATCACCCGCTTTGATTTCGTGTGCGCTTAGGTCCGCGTCGAATGTAAATTCACCCACCAACCCGGAGAAATCCGCCGTGCGTCCTTGCTTCGGCAGAGCCTTCACCTCAAGCTTGACCGCATTCGAACGCACATTTTTTTTCATCTGCCGACCGCGACTAAACATATTATCAAAGAGGCTTTCAGGCCCTCTTGGGCGCGCCGGGTGTCCCGCGGCGATAATCGCTGTCACCGCGAACGGCTCTATGTCTTTCGTCCCCGCCTCATTGGGTACCAACACCTCTTTCATCTCAATCACACGGTACTGCTGTCCGTTGATGGCCCTCTGATAAGCCTTCTCGCCTTCAATCGGAATGCGTTTCACGCCCGTGATATCCGCTGGCTTCGCATTCGCCTGCAGAAGGGGCACACGATGGTAAAGCCGCACCGTCGAAATAATGGGTTCACCCACATAGGCGGACTGCTTATTCAGACTGCGTTCAAGGAAAATATCCGCGTCTTTATTGGCTTGTGTTCCCGCTTGGTCCGCTGCATCGCCAGTGACTTTAAAAGTGATGGGAAGCGTGGAAAACTTTTGACCGTCTACTTTTAACGTGATGCTGGGAATGGTGTAGCTTCCCGCCTTTTCAGGAACAATCGTAAAACGATATTCCACCTCACGACTCATGGAGCCGTTGATCAGAGAAAAGTTACTAGCTTTTCCCGTTTGCTCAACGGTTAGACCTGGAATATGGGGAAATTGCGGCTCATCATCTGTTTTTCCAGATGCCGTCAGAGTGTAAACAAATTCATCTTCCGTCGAACCTTGAATCTTGTCGATTTCACCCGTCAGCGCTCCCGCGAACGCCTGTGAGCAAAAAAGACTCATCATGCTCAGGAAGAAAAAAATTCTCCACGTCCCCAGACGAATTTTACCAATCATGGGTTTGATCCTTCACTTCGCCACCCCCTGCTGGTAGCTGACGATTTTTTCCTAACTGATCGTCCACCTGGCGCAACACCCGCTCCGCCTCATCACGTTCTAATTGTCTACCCTCGTCCTTCGCCTGCGAAGACTGACCGTTTTGACCTTTTTCTTCTTTGTCACCGGTGGATGGCTGCTGCTGAGAATTCTCTTTTCCACCTTGAGCAGGATCTTTTTTTTCTTCCTGCTTTTGACTCGCGCCGGATGGCTGCTGCTTATCCTGCGATGGCTGCGGCGTCGCATTTTTTTGCTGCTGTTGCTGATCCGAATTTTGTTGCTGTTGATCTTTTTGGTCCTGCTGCTGGTTCTTCGGATCGTTTTTCTGATCTTGCTGTTGCTGCTGTTCTTGCGGAGGAGGTGGATTTTTAAGCTGTTCATCAACCCAAGCAAGATTTTCTCGCACAGCCTTGTTGTTTAAATCGTAGCTGAGAGCCTGTTGATAGGCTTGTTTCGCCGCATCGAACTTCTGCAACATCGCTTCCGTGTTGCCCAAATTATACAATGCCCGCAGCTTGCCATCCGCCTGCGGATGCTGGCTCGCGCGCGAAAAACTTTCTTTCGCTTCGTTTAATTTGCCCTGCTTATATTGAGAAACGCCAAGATTGTACCACTGATCAAAATCGGCTGGATTTTGACGTGTGGCGCCTTGAAAGGCCTCTTCCGCTTTTGCGTATTCACCCGCGTTAAAGGCACGTGCGCCGTCGCGCGCTTCCGCCGCCAAAAGACCTGCCGGCGCGAGCAACGCGGCAGCTAAGAGGAGAGCGGTGCTAATCGGCTGAACCATCGTTGCACTTCCTGCTTTTCCTGCATGGCCTCGTTTGCATCAACCATCTGTTCCGCAAATTTTATCTGATCCGCCTTCTTCAAAAAGGCGAGCATCTTCTCGGTCTCATCCACGGAGAACGGAGCCTTCTGACGCAATGGCGCTTCCATCTCTCGCACCGTCATATCCGTGACCGCGATATGCGTGCGACGCTCAATCGCCAGCCGCAGAAGAAAGGCGAGCTCAAAGAAAAACTCCGCCTGCGCCACCTTTGTAAAAGGATCTCGCGGCGTGAGCTCCGTCAGACGCTCCCTGAGAAGACGCCACTGCTCCTCTTCACTAGGCATCGCCGGCGCGACCACAGCCTGCGGCTTCGGTCCGAGGTACTTGCTGCGGAACTTCTTGAAAAGCCAAAATCCCATTGCAGCAAATACGGCGAGGATAATGAGAAAAGCCAAAGTTTCCGCCCAAGGGAAAGCGGGTTCAACGATCCCCATAATATCGTTGGGGGGATTATTATTCTGCATTAAGGAACATCCACACTCTGAAGAATTCGTCGTACCACATCATCGGTTGTTACATTCTCAGCCTCTGCTTCATAGGTCAGAAGAATGCGATGACGGAGCACATCCAACGCCACGTCTTTGACATCCTGCGGCACTACATAGTGACGGCCGTCAAAAAGGGCTGCCGCTCGCGCCGCGCGCTCCAAGTTAATAGAGGCACGCGGGCTCGCACCGTAATGAATCAAAGACTTCATTTCCGCGAGCCCGTTTTTATCCGGTTCACGGCTCGCAAACACCAAATCAACGATGTATTGCCGGATTTTCTCGCTCACAAAAATATCGTGCGTGACCTCGCGCAAGCGGAGAATGTCATCACGCGTCAATAGGCGTTCGAGGGGAATGGTCTCGCCACCCGCCATGCGCCGCACAATCTCCATCTCTTCCGAGCGATTGGAGTAACCCACTTTGATTTTAAAAAGAAAACGGTCCATCTGCGCTTCCGGCAGAGGGTACGTTCCTTCCTGCTCAATCGGGTTTTGAGTCGCCATCACAAGAAAAGGCTCTTCAAGACGAAAGCTCTGCTCACCAATCGTGATCTGACGTTCTTGCATGGCTTCGAGAAGGGCTGATTGAACCTTCGCTGGAGCGCGGTTGATTTCATCCGCGATCACCAGGTTGGCGAAGATAGGCCCTTTCTTCACGCGAAATTCAGCGGCGCGAGGATCATAGATCTGCGTGCCAATAAGATCGGCCGGAAGAAGGTCCGGAGTAAATTGGATGCGGCTTACGGATAAAGAAGCTGTGTCTCCCAAAGTTTTGACGGCGGTTGTTTTCGCCAAGCCTGGCAGACCTTCCAAAAGCACATGACCTTGAAGAATCAAACCCATCATCAAGCGTTCAAGAATCGGACGCTGGCCAACAACGCGGCGCTCCATCATATTGAGAGCCGCCTTGATTTTTTCCTGTTCCGCTTTTACGCGGGCTTCCGCGACGGGATTCGCTGCCTCACTCATAACCGATCACTCCCTGGCTTTTTTCCGTCTTTTACCATGCAAAAAGAAAAGCATTGGGCCAAGCAAAAAGTACCAGGCATGCCAGGAAGTTCTTGGGGAATCGCCCACAACCCCACAGGCTGAGGTCACACGCTCCGTATTAGAAATTTTCACACGCGAGGTGGGGATGGTATTTTCGATCGCATTTTTCGCATTCACGACGCCGGAACCTAAGAGAGGAACTGGAAATTGTTCTTGTCTAATGCTTGGAATGTAAGACTTGTTATCTTCCTGATCGTAAATCCCAGGTTCGGCAGTGACCACAAGACGCTCTTTTAATTCGCTAAAAGACATCTGCGGATTCATGGCCAAAAGCAATCCCGCGATACCAGTTACGATCGGAGCCGACATGGAAGAACCTTCGGTACACATCCAACTATCACCGGGAACCGCCGAACGAATGCCAGGGCTAAACTGTCCGTCACACGGCCCGCTGCCGGGCGCGGAAACATTCACCCAACGTCCAAAGTTGGATGTTTGATGCTTGATCCCCGAATCACTCATCACATTGGCCACAGCGATCACATCGTTAAATGCGGCCGGATACTGGCGCAGCATGGTGTCCTCGTTACCCGCTGCCGCGACGACAAGAATGCCAGAGCCCGAGGCGCGCAGTTGACGCACAAGAAGTTCAACGGTTCGTGAGCGCTGAAACTTTCCGAAAGAGGCGTTCACGACACGGATGGCGTTGCTACCACTTTTCTTAAAACGCGAGATGTAAGAGAATCCGGCGATGATGGAGCTATCCATGATGGAGTTTTCACTCCCTTCGCCGCGCGCCGTTTTACCAACGATGCGCACCGCCATGATCTGACAGATAGGACAGACACCCGCGAACTCATCGACGGGTTTCGCGGCGATAATGCCGGCCACGTGCGTACCATGGCGGCAGGTCGCGCTTCCCGTGCAGCTTTCTCCCGGCCCGCTGGTGCTGACGGGATAAACGTCACCGTTTCCGAGCACGCCCTTTTTTGACTGCGTGGTATTGCAACCGTGAACATCATTGGTGCAGCCAGCTTGATTCACGCCGGTGTTTTGCCAAATGTTATCTTTCAAAGCGAAATGGTTGTAGTCGATGCCACTATCCATCACCGCCACCAACGGACGTTCATTTAACGTCACACCGAGGTCCGCCAGTTTTTGATAAGCCTGCACCAAGCTAATTTGATCCAGCCAGATGGCCTTTTTTGTATCACCGCCACCAATGAGATCTTTGTACTTCTGGGCGTATTCCGCGAATGACGTTTCATTCAAGCGACCGTCGTAGTTCGGTTCCGCGTACCAAATGCGGTTATCATCCGCCCACTCTTTCAACAGCTGGCGCGCGTCTTCCTCAGTGCGAAAGGACACCGTCGCGACACTCGCAAGGCGTGGCTCAACATCTTTCTCATCCCAAAAAAGATTGAGTGGCGGTGTTTTGATATCCGTCGAAAACGTTTGCGCCTGATCAGCGGCAAGGTCGATCGCCGTCAAATAATTTATGTCCTCAACCCCGGGAAGAGGCATGAATTCCGACTGCAGCTTCATATAGTGGGCCGCGTATTCGCTTTCGTAGTCGGCAAAAAAGCGCGCATCGCCTTCGAGATCGGATTTAAACGCGACGATGTAACTGCGCGGCAGAACTTGATCGGTGTCGATTTCTTCAGGCGAGGCATAGATGACTTTGCCTGAAACATGGACAAACGGATCATGTAAAAAATCGTTGCCACAACCCGTCACACAAAAAACCCCAATCAGGGTCGTCAAAATTTTACAGGCACGGCGCTTCAATCCATTCCACTTCACGACGAGCTCCACGCGAGGCCAACGCTAGGCCGCAGCACCAGTTTTTGAGACGAAATATGTGATTCTTTTATGATTTTAGTGAATCCTTTACCCTTTATCCACAGCATTAGTGGATAAAGAAGGAAATGCCCCAAAAATATGCTGAATTTTTAGGTAGTTGCCTTTTATGATGAAAAAATAAACAGGCGGTGCTTCCAAAAAGTTTCACGCTATATATAGCGTCAACAGGAAGTTGTGTGGCTCTACCGGTATGGCGTCAGCAGGTTAC
The DNA here is from genome assembly GCA_964404325.1 of uncultured Oligoflexales bacterium. Classification (GTDB taxonomy): domain Bacteria; phylum Bdellovibrionota_B; class Oligoflexia; order Oligoflexales; family Oligoflexaceae; genus CAYOJQ01. Next base: position 31,631 of record CAYOJQ010000030.1, on the reverse strand, counting down.
GCAAGCACCGGCTTCCGCTTCCTCGGTAGGAAGTGTTGATAGCGGCGATGCATTGTAAACCACTTTGCGAACTTCGATTCCAACCTGCTCAAAGAGGGCGAGAGAATCTTTATTGCGGTAATCAACAGCGTAGTGAACACGCAAAACATTACCCATGTTGATGAGACGCTTCGCGCACTGGCGGCAGGGAAGGTGTGTGACGAACACATATTTGTGGATAGAACGCGGTGTATCGCAGTTGATAACGGCGTTTTCCTCTGAGTGCAAACAGCCGCAATTTCCCGGTTCATCGCGGTCACAGGTATTGGGCAAGCCGGTTGCGTTACCGTTGTAGCCGATGGACAACACCTTTCGGTAGTCCGTACTCGTGATAACCGTCCCCACTTTTAAACGTTTGCACGTGGATCGCTGCGCGAGAACAAAAGCCAGATGGATGTAGATTTCTTCAAAACTGGGACGCACGGCAGCCTCCTTTTTGGGAAAGTGCCGTGGTTTTAACGCAGCAACACCTACCGTGGCAAGTCAATCATGGGGACGGAGCCCTCTGGCCCCAATTCATAAACAACAACCCAGTCGGCGCGACCAACTTCCCGGCGCACATAGGGTCGAAAGGGCCCTAGAGTTTCATCGAGCTCGGGGCTAACAGCAAGGTAACGAGCCCCTTCACGGATCGCCTGCCTGACTTCCTCGCCTTGATTGGGATAGAGGTGCCAGCCCTTATGGCCCAAGCGGTAGAGAAGATAGGCGGGAATCTTATGAACGGCGATCACGGACGCCGACGATTCGAGATGCTGTGCGGCCCACGCGCGACCAGCGGAAAAATCATAAGCATCCCCGTAACGATCTTTTAAACGAAACATTGTACCGACGGGTGCCAGCAAAAGAAGAACGAGCGCGATGCGTCGCACCTTCACCGAAGGTGAGGTCCGTAGCGCGCTTATGCCAAGACCCGTGATAACCGCAAGCGCGGGCACAAGAGGCAACGCATAATAATCATGCGGCGAGGCAATGTGATGCGCGGTTAATACAAAACTCACCGCGGCCGCCACAAACCATGCGTACAGCTGAGGCTTGAGCTGCGGCTGCGCACGCAGTTCTTTGATGCCGCGGAGAAAGAAAGGTATCAAAGCGAGCCCGATACCCAGCTCCCAGAACCAGGTAAGAAATAGATTCTGAAAAAAATCGCGCGAGAAGAGTGAATCGAGCAGACCGTCCCATTGATTGCCGAGGAAAAAATAGCGGCTATGCAACGAGGCATTGAGATCGCGTGCGTTCTTAAACCAAACAAGGGCCGGCAACACCGCCACGACGGCAATGCTCAAGTAACGGGGAGAAAGCAACGCACGCGCCTTCTTTTCCCGCACCAGCGCGACCATCATTGGTGCACCCACCACAAAAAAGGTGGGCTTAATCAATAAGGCCAATGCCAATGAAACCGCGGTCACCGCCATCGTCCTAACAACCTCAACCGTCATCCTGAGCAGAGCGAAGGACCTCTGCGAAGCAAAGGTCTTCCGCAATGCCAACTGCCACCGCCAAAGAGCGATAAGGGCAAACATCAGCGCCATCACATCCGGTTGAATCTTCCGGCTGTAAAAAAAGAACAGCGGCGCGAAGGCCAACGCCATCGTTGCGCCAAGAGCCTGAGGAACCGTTACGAGGAGAGAGAGCCATTGAAAAAAGGCATAGAGGGCAACACAACCAGCCGCCAACGTGAGGAGACGCGACCATATGTGATTGAAGGAAACATATTCAAAAAGAAAACCATTCACATAACTGTAAAGCGGGAATTCCATCCCAATGCGCCCGTCACCACTCCCGCGAACGTCCATGCGGGGGGAGAAAATATTCGTGGTTTCGGTGAAGAAATTACGGCTGACCGAGGCCGTGTCCGTTTCTCGCCATTTATGGAAACCGTTAGGCGCATCATTGATGCGAAACGCGTGCAGCAGCACGAAAAAAAAGATGAGAGCGTAGAGGGAGCGACGCGCCGTCATCGTCACAGATACCGCGCCGCAACAAGACGATCATCGAAAGAATGCTTTTCCTTGCCGATGATCTGATAATCTTCATGCCCTTTGCCGGCGATCAAAATCGAATCTTCTGGCGCCGCATGCTTAATCGCATGAGCGATGGCTTTTTCGCGATCTGAAATCGATGTCACCGCGTCCGGTTTCGCAAATCCCGTCATGATCTGCGCGATAATCGCGTCGGGATTCTCCGTGCGAGGATTGTCGGAAGTCACAACCACTTTATCCGCCCCTGCTTCCGCAACCTTCGCCATCAGGGGGCGCTTGCCTTGATCACGGTCGCCGCCGCAGCCAAACACCACCCAGAGTTTTCCGCTGGTGAGGGGTTTTAGAACGCGCAGCGTTTTCTCAACAGCATCGGGTGTATGCGCGTAGTCCACAAAAACATGCGGACCTTTCGCTGTTGTTTTCACCGGCTCGAGGCGCCCCGGTACGGGACGAATCTGTGACCACAGGGATGTGGGAATCGCATCACCTAATACGGACTCCGCGAGATAGAGTGCCGCTGTAAAATTTTTTAAGGCGTGCAGACCGAATAATGGAGCAGAGCCCTGGCGTGTGACGCCATGATCCGCTAGCGTGATCTCACTGCCCGCATAAGTATTGCGACTCAGTTCAAATTGAATTTCTTCATCGGGATTGAGTCCAAGGCCCTTCAGCGCCGCTTTTTCACCATAATAACGAGGCTTCACTTTATGGGATTGCTTCAGCGGTTTCTCTCCCACATCCGCACAGATAAGAGAGAAGGCTTTTTTCTCAAGATAGTGACTGAACAGCTGCCACTTCGCCGCGAAGTAATCGTCCATGTCTTTATGAAAATCGAGATGATCGCGGGAAAAACTAGTCATGGCGACAGCGTTAAAACGCAATGGCCCCAATTTTTCTTGCACCAACGCGTGCGATGACACTTCCATCACCGCATACTTCACGCCCTTTTCTTTGGCGACGCGAAAGAGATTAAAGAGCGCATCAGGATCGGGTGTGGTGTGTTGCGTTGGTAAAAATTCATCACCCACCCACGCTCCCATAGTGCCAATCAGAAGACAGGGAACACCTTTAGCACGCAGAAGTTCTTTGAAGAGCCAGGATGTGGATGTCTTGCCGTTTGTTCCAGTAATCCCCACAAGGCGCATGCTGTCGTGCGACATCCCCGCGACTCCCGCCGCAAGCCAAGCCCATGCTTTACGACTATCCTTCACCACAGCCACAGCGGCATCGCCGCACTGTGTCAAATATTTTGGATCGGTGAGGACAATAGCTCGCGCACCCTGCGCCACCACCGTCGCAATCGCCGTGTGCCCGTCGAAGGTCACACCTTTATACGCAATAAACACATCGCCCGCTTTTACCTGCCGCGAATCCGTACGCAACACCACAGCGTGGTTTGTGAATGTGCCACGTGTTTGCAATAGGTTATTACTGCGTGTGAGAAGATCGGGGATATCAAGAAGATTGAACTGTCCCATGGCTGCCTTTCGCGTAAGGGATCCTTCGCTTCGCTCAGGATGACGACCTCGTCATCCTGAGCTCTCCGATCCTGAGCTCTCCGATCCTGAGCTCATTCGTCATCCTGAGCGAAGCGAAGGATCTCGTCTACTTTAGCGTGGCTGTACGCGAGCGGGAAGCCCCTTTTGCGCGGGATGGCGCTTTCGAACGAACGGGAGCACGCCGACCAGAACGTCCGCGCCATTCAATCATCGGCATTAACGCGATATCTTCCGCCGTAAACGAAAGACCTTTTGGGGTGATGGTCACACGTCGGTATTCAATGGCGTGCCCATTCTTTTCAAACGTATCCACAAACGTGGTGACGAATCCCGCGCGCTGCAGGGAATGAAGCAGGCTGTTATATTGCTCTTTGGTCATGCGATAGGATGATAACGCTTCCTTTTGCAGGCGACCTAGGGATGGCGCTTTGCGCTCGCGGAGATAAATAAGAATGCTTGCCGCCGCCATGCGATCGGCTTGCTCCGCTTTGCGGCTCGTCTGCAACAACGCATGGTCCGGCGCGCACACATCGCAATGAGCACAGGGAATCGGTTCATCCGTATCACCAAAATGCGTCATCAGCTGCAACATGCGGCATCGCTGTGATTCCGTCGCATATTGCTCCATGCGACGAAGCTGTCGCGCGCGATGCTCGCGCTGCTGCGTGTACCCAGCCTGCCAATCACCCGCGAGACGATACAAGATGTCCTGGTCGCGATGAATGGCCCCATGCACTCGTAATTTGTCGAGCGCGTTCTCCAGCGTGGGGATATCCCATTCCGTTTGCAATTGTAGAAAGTGACTACCCTGATCTTCGACCTGTTCTAGCAGTGCCAAAAGCTCAGGAATCGGCGGATAATTTTTCTGCCAAATAAATTCGTGAATGCGACGATCATGAAAGGATTGCAGCAAGAAAGCCTGTGAGCGCACGCCATCGCGGCCGGCGCGACCGATTTCTTGATAATAATTTTCCAAAGACGACGGCAGAGACGCGTGAATAACGGTACGGATGTTGCTCTTATCAACCCCCATACCAAACGCAACCGTCGCCACAATCACCGGCAGGCGCCCCACCATAAATGCCTGCTGGATTTTCTGGCGATCTTCCGGAAAGAGTCCCGCGTGATAAGCGCGACACGGAAGGCGCGCGTTCAATCGACTCGCAAGCTCGTCCGCTTGCTTACGCGTTGTGGTGTAAATGATCGCCGGGAGATTGGTCGCATCCTTGATGATGCCTGCAATGATATCCGCACGCTGATCCGGCTCCACGTCCACGACTTCAATCACGATATTTTCACGACGAAAACCATGGATATGCCGTTCACATCCGGAAAGATTTAACTGCTGAATGATATCATCTTGCACTTCGGGAGTTGCCGTGGCCGTCATGGCGATCAATGGCGCCTGACGTAAACTTTTGATCCGCGCCCCGATCTCACGATATTCGGCGCGAAAATCATGGCCCCACGCGGAAATGCAATGAGCCTCATCCACAGCGATCAAACTAAGGGGAGCTTTCGTCAATATATCGACGAAACCAGGAACCGCTAATCGTTCCGGCGCGATGAAAAGATAATCAACCTGACCGGCGATAAACTCATCCAACACCGCTCGCGCGTCCAAACGATCCAATTGAGAGTGGATGCGTTCCGCTTTAAAACCCTGCGCCCGGAGCTTTGCCACTTGATCTTCCATCAACGCAATCAATGGACTTATCACAAGAGCCGTGCCAGCGCGCATGCGTGCGGGAAGCTGGTAACAAAGAGATTTTCCGGAGCCTGTTGGCATCACCAGAAGCACATCTTTACCCGCAGCAACCGCGGCGCATACCGCTTCCTGGTGAGGACGAAATTGCGCGAACCCAAAGGATTCGCGCAAGCAACGACGAACGTCGGTCATTAAGGCCGCCAATTCCGATCAAACGTGGGACGAATGCCAGCCCAGCAATCTTGATAATTCTTCTGCAACAATTCGGTCTCAAGCGCGAATCGTGTGGGTTGATAGATCAGACTGGATTCAAACATAAAGGCCAGGGTGTTTTCCTGCTTCACCGGTTTAAGAGCTTCGCTGATCCCCGCCTCATAGGCCTTGGCTTCCGGCCCGTGCGCCGACATGCAGTTGTGCAATGAGCCACCGCCAGGCTCAAAGCCACCTGCGGGCTTCGCGTCATAGACACCGTGAATGAGCCCCATGTACTCACTCATAATATTGCGATGATAGTAAGGCGGACGGAAGGTATTTTCCGCAACCATCCAGCGTGGCGGGAAAATTACAAAATCAACGTTCGCGACACCTTCCTTAATAGAAGATGGCGAAGTCAACACGGTGAAGATCGAAGGATCAGGATGATCAAAACTCACCGTATTGATCGTATTAAAGAGACTAAGATCGTATTTGTAAGGAGCATAGTTGCCGTGCCATGCCACCACATCCATTGGACTATGACCGAGAGGCGCGCTCCAAAGTTCACCACTATATTTCGCCACCAGCTCAAACGAGCCTGTTTTTTCTTCAAAGGCCGCGACAGGCGTCAGGAAGTCACGCGGATTCGCGAGGCCGTTGGCGCCAATCGGTCCGAGGTTTGGCAGCTCAAAGTGCGCGCCATAAATCTCACAGATATAACCGCGTGAGTAACCGGGCTTCTTTCCATTGACTTGGAACTTGATACCGCGCTGAACAACGGCAATTTCCGTAGGCTTCACTTCCATCACGCCAAACTCGGTGCGAATCTCCAACTCACCGCTTTGGGGCACGATAAGAAAATCGCCGTCGGCATTGTAGAAGAAACGCTGTCCCATATTGCGATTAAAACCGTAAAGATGAACAGCACTGCCCGAGCGACTCAATCCGTCACCGTTCATACAAACAGTAACAATGCCTTCCACAAAATCGGTTGGTTTTTTGGGTTCTGGCATGGGATCCCAGCGGTACGAATTCGGATCGCTAGGCACTTCGTTGCACGGGGCTGAACGCAGCAATCCTTTCGCCATGTGAGAAAATTTTCCCTGCGTGGCGGATGGTCGAATGCGATACAACCAGCTGCGTTGGTTTTCGCGCCTTTTTTCGGTAAAAGCAGAGCCGCTCAATTGTTCGGGAATGAGACCGTAAGGAGTTTTTTGTGGCGAATTCTGCCCGTGAGGTAAGGCACCAAGTAACGCTTCGGTTGAAAAATCATTGCCAAAGCCAGATAAGTAACGCACATCGCTTGTCATAAATAAGCGCCCCTCAATTTGCTGGTATCATGTCTTGGTACGGCCCCTTTTCCATCAAACCCAAAATGCTTTTTAACGAACCGTACGCCTTTGCTATGATTAGCAAAATTATCAAGCACTTCCAAGGCGTCATCTCACGCGTTCCCTGCTTAACTCTGCGCTTTTTAATGAATTTCGCACAGTTCTAATAGTTAATGTTAATCAGCCTTAGTCCGATGATAGCATTGTAGGTTTTCACATTTTTATCGTTTGGAGACGAGGTTGGTCATGAAGACTCTCGTACATTTGTTGGCACTTCTTCTTGTGATGGGTGCCTGTGAGAAAAAAACATTACTCAGAATTAAACGCGCCGTTGTTTCCGAAGAAATTCCTGCTCACACCGTGAGAGGAGAAGCGCCTGTAACCGAATCCGCCAAAACGGAAGCGGAAGCAGAAAAAGACGTCGAGAAGCAGGTAACAAAAAGAGAAGAAACAAACGAAACAAAAGAAGCACCTGTGCCTGTACGCAGCACGCCAAAGCCCACAACACCATCAACGAGTGACGGAAAAGGCATCTACGAATCCGCGGTTGACGCCGTGAAGGCGAACGACATGGCAACGGCAACTAAGCTTTACTTAGAAGCTTGTGAAGCGGGAGAGATGCGCGGATGTCATCGTTATGGCTACCACCAGGAAAAAGCGAAGAACTTCGCGGCGGCTCTCGAATATTACGCCAAAGCTTGCCAAGGCGGTGTTGGTAAAGCGTGTAACAACTTAGGTTGGACCCACGAAAAAAAGGGTGAACATGCGGAAGCCCAGAACTGGTATTCATGGGCCTGCCTCAAGTCACACCCTGGTTCGTGCGGCAATCTTCGCCGCGTTGAAGACAAAGCGAAGAACAAGTTAGCTCACTAAAAACAAGATCCTTCGCTTCGCTCAGGATGACGAGCCTATCGTCATCCAACGAGCGTTCGTCATCCAACGAGCGTTCGTCATCCAACGAGCGTTCGTCATCCAACGAGCGTTCGTCATCCTGAGCGAAGCGAAGGATCTCTCCTAGAGCTTGCAATCCACGTATTCAATCTCAACAGACTTGGTTCCTGGCGCGCCATTCGCCATCTTTTCCCAGTCCGCTTCGTTGATTTTCATTTTGCCGCTTGCCGGCTGCAGTGAACACTCGTGAATTTTTTGAATCAATGACACCTGGTAGGGTGCGTCTTTTAACTTCGCATCCTTCTGGTAGTACCAGATGAAGTCCGGCGCATCGCCGCCAATGAGCATGCGTGCGTCTTTATTATCCGCGTTGGCATCTCCAGGCAACGGAACAGCGCCCCACTCACCGCCGATAAGATTCTGATCCCTATCCATCTCCAGTGTGTAAGTCACTTTCATCGCTTCATTGCGATCATCGGATACATCGTTCTGGTCGTAATCAATCCGTGGGCCGTTTTCCATGCCGTAATAAATCTTGGCCTGCACCACCACGAGGGAATGCGTTCCCACCGCGCGATAAT
>CAYOJQ010000030.1:12295-23398 GCA_964404325.1 uncultured Oligoflexales bacterium | reverse complement strand
CTTAAACGGATCATCGATATCACTCACTAAAGCGGGCTCGCCGCCAGGCTGAGTGGTTTTTCCGGAAGGGTCTTTCTTGTTCAAAGTGACGGGAAGGTATTCCAGTTCATATTTGTAAGCGGGTTGGTTCCACACCTCCGCGGAACGGGTCACATCAAGAACAAAACCTATTTGTTTTTCTTTTAATAGTTTTGTTAAAGCCAGGTGGAGAGTCATCGGGTTCACGTCGCGGCAGCCTGCTGTCACATGCATCACCGCGTTCTTGGTGCTTGAGGGAATGGTTTTCCCGTCACTATCAGCATAGGTGTTAAAATCCGTCATATTCGCAAAAACCAGCATGGAATAATTTTCGCTTCCTAACGAATCATTCACAACCGCGACTTTTACAGCGGTCTCATGCAACTCTTCTGTAAATGTGATGAAGCCACGCTCAATGCCGTTGTTCTTAATGTAGAAAGGTTTACCGCCGGCTTTGAGATCGCAGCTCCCCTCTTTCTTGTCATAGCAGATGCTACCATCCAAAATGCGTCCACGACGATCAACGTCATAAGCGGAGGCATTGCAGCGACGCGCTCCCTGTTTACCGCCTGTTTCCGGTGGTTGTTCCGCCCACAATTTAGTGAGGAGACCACGGATATCGCCTTCGCTGAAAAGAATTTTCTTCCCTTCCTTTTCAACAAGGACGGAACGCTGTGGTTTTTTCTCCACTAACGCGGCCGCCGCCCAGCCGTGGCAGTGGCCCATCCAATTGAGGTTTTCCACCTCGGATGCTTCCCATCCAGCCCATACTTTCCATCCTTCGGACGTCATGGGCAGGTAAGCTTCCATTTCCTTGGCCAGACCTTCGACACTTAAATAATAGTCCTTGGCGGCTTGACGTTTATCAAAGCCGTTTTGTCGAAGTTTTTTATTAATTTCAGTCGCCTGTTTATTCATCTCTGTGAATTTGGCGTTATAACTATCAAGCTCGGTCTTCAGCTGAGTGACCAGGGATTCATTTTTCTCGGCTTCCGCCTTCACCACTTGATCCGCAAGGTCCTTCGCCTTCCTCATAAGCTGATTGTATTCTTCCTCGAGCTTGCCATAAGCCGCGTTGAGATCCTCTTCTTGCTTCGTCAACGGTTCAAGGATCTTCGCAACTTTTGTTTTAAAGCTCTCCTCGTCCGCTTTAAGCTTCGCCCACAATTCGGGCGTTATCTTTTTGGTGGAGGACAATAATAGGTCGTATTTTTCTGCGGGAGAAAGATACGCGAGAGAGGAGCCATCCCCTGTTTCCGCGGCCGCGAGTTGCGTCACGGCTTCATTCAGGGTCTTCGGTGTGGGAGTCACCTTCTCACGATCACCATATCCCATCCATCGCAGCGCCAAGCCACGACGATTGAGGGGCCAGTAGGTGTCCGCCCATGGGTGTTCGATCGCGGCACTCGTTGAGCCTTTAAGTTCAGACCACTTAAAAGGTCCTTCAGGGATGCCTAAATTTTGTGGGACGTTGGCATTGTCTGGGCTTTCCTTCGGCGCACTCGGGGTCCCGAACTTAAGTTTGCATCCACTAAGAGCAAAAATCACGCTTAGTACGACTAGAGTTCGCATGCGAGTTTCCTTGTAGGTTTTTATCGCGATAAAAAATTAGCTGATTCCATGAATGTAACGGCGGCTGGCAAAGTGCATCTTCCACGCCATGTTGCACGCGAGAAAGCTTCTCAATGGGTTCGAGGACTTAGGAATCGCCGAATTTTAGCCCCCCTGTAGGAATCTCAGGCAGTTAGCCCGCTTTGTCCACGCTCTAAGCACTAGATTTTTTTAGTTCAAACCCCTAGATTCCTGGGGCTACGAAGGAGAAAACCAATGCCGGTTAATTACAAAGACATCGTTTGGGAAGAAGATGAATTTGAGCCAAAGAAAGCCCCGGCTCAAAAGGAAGACAGCACGGATTTCGCGAAGTGGTTGGAAGAAGACCGCTCCCTCGAAGGTGATAACGTCCGCGTTGGAACACAGATCGAAGGCACACTCCTCAGCGTGAGTGATGATAGCAACGACGCCATCGTTGAAATCACCAGCCGCACGACAGGCGTTATGGATAAACAGGAACTTATGGACCCAGAAACAGGCACCCTTAAGTTTCAAGTGGGCGAGCGCATCCGTGCGTATGTGATCTCTCGCCGTGAGAGCGAAGTGATTCTCAGCACATCTCTCAGCAACACACGCCAGTCTGAAAATGATCTTCACTCCGCCTACCGCAACCAAGTGCCTGTTAAGGGTCGTGTTGTAAAAGAAAACACCGGTGGCTTTGACGTCATGGTGTTTGGCAAACGTGCCTTCTGCCCGGTTTCTCAGATTGATCGCGGTTTTGTGACCAACAAAGCTGAATACCTAAATAAAGAATTCAACTTCCTCATTGAGAAGTTCGAAGGCGGACGCAATATCGTCCTGTCTCGCTCTAAACTTCTGGATAAAGAGGCGGAGCTGAAGATTGAAGAACTTCGCACACGCTTGGATCAAGACGTCGTGTTGGATGGCGTTGTAAAAGAGGTCAAAGACTTCGGCGCGTTTATTGATCTCGGTGGTTACGAAGGTTTCGTCCACGTTTCCGAAATGAGCTACTCGCGCGTGGCTAAAGCGTTCGACTTTTTACACCGCGGTGAAAAAGTACGCGTGAAGGTCCTTGGCATTGACGAGAAAAACGGCAAGACACGCATCAGCCTTAGCATCAAAGCGGCCGCGAATGATCCATGGAATGACATGGGCGAGCGTTTCAATGTGGGACAAAGCTATTCCGGCAAAGTGATGCGCCTTGAAAACTTCGGCGCTTTTGTGGAGCTTGAGCCAGGAATCGAAGGTCTTATCCACGTTTCCGAAATGTCTTGGGGAAAGCGTGTGATGCACCCCAGCGACATCGTGAAAGTAGGCGATCAGGTCAACGTACGCATTCTGCAATTTGATCGCGGCATGCGTAAGATATCCTTGAGCTTAAAAGACATCGATAAAGATCCTTGGCTCGAAGCGGAGAAGAAGTACCGCAAAGACACCATCGTCACTGGCAAAGTCGTAAGTCTAAAAGACTTCGGCGCGATCATCGAATTGGAAGACGGTCTTACAGGACTTGTTCCCATTTCAACATTGCGTCAGGCGTATGGCGAAGCGTATCGCAAGAAATGCTCTCCACCGCAAACGAACTCATTTAAGATCGTTAAGCTGGATACACATGAAAAACGCATCCTCCTCGCGCCACCCGACGTGAACATGGGCGATGAGGACCTTGAGGATTACCGCCAATACCTTCAGGAAATGAGTCAGAAACAAGAAGCCACAAAGACACGTCCCGCACAGCAGGGAACGTTTGGCGCGCTTCTCGCGGAAAAGCTCAAACAAAAGAGCTAACGGTGCTCCGGATTGGGAAAGTCGGGTCGACACCCGGCATCCCATTCCGACCGTTGGTTCCCATAAGCCGGAATTCCTCCGGCGTTTTTAATAATCAGAGCCAAGTGCATTAAATTCCATGTCATGAAGGTTGTATTGCGATTGGTAAAATCGTTCTCCGGCCCTCCTGAACCTGGATCCATGTAGGACGGTCCTGGTCCCGCCTCACCAACCCAATAAGCATCCGCCTGCGGTGGAATTGTGTAGCCGAGATGTTGCAACGAATAGAGGATATTCATGCCGCAATGTTTGGCGCCATCTTCGTTACCCGTGACGATGCATCCGCCCACCTTTCCATAGTAAGCGTATTGCCCTCGATCATTCAGAATGCTGGAATTGGCGTAAAGTCGTTCGATCACTTTTGTACAGATGGAAGATTTCTCTCCCAACCAAATCGGTGAAGTCATGACAAGAATGTCCGCCTTCATCACTTTCTTGTACAACTCAGGCCAATCATCCTTATCCCAACCGTGTTTTGTCATGTCGGGCCAAACTCCCGGCGCGATGTCATAGTCCACGGCGCGAATCTCTTCCACCTGGACGGCGTTTTTCTCCATAATTGCCGATGAAATGGCAATAAGCCCATCTGTATGGGACATCTCGGGAGATTTCTTCAGCGTGCAGTTCATAAAGAGAGCTTTCAGCCGCGAAAAATCCCATTGGCTTTGTTCGCACATTTTCTTTTGCTTCTCATTTAATACGGACATAGCTTTCCCCTAATGGCTGCTTTGTATTGCGCGTCATCACAGGATGCATGTTCGGCTTATTTGACACGTCATGAAGGTCCTTCAAAGATTTTCACGCAATGTCATTAGGTGCAAAGTTAGTGCCTCATCGCTGGAGGCGTTGGCGGGAAAAGTGGAGGCCTTCGTGAAGGTCAATGATGTGTTCGGATCATCCTAAACAAAAAAGCCGCATCCCGAAGGATGCGGCTTTTAATGTTAAAGACCAGTTCTTACTTCCCCACGAGAGTCATTGCCGCGTTACCACAGCTAATGCCTTCAAGAGCCATGTTGTATGATTTCAATGTACCTTCGTCAGAAGACGCGTTGTCAGAGAAGTTCAGAGTCCAATCACCGGCAACGTTTTCATTCGGAAGATCGATAACGAATGTATCGTTGATGCCAGAAGCAATGCTGTCTTTGTTTTTCCACACTTTGTAAGTGTTCCCAGCTGGAGAAACCAACGTGATGCGGAGATCAGCTGGGTAGCTGTGCTTGATATCCACAGTAATTTTCGCGCGAACGGCTTTTTGGTCGCCTGTGAATGCGCGAGAAACAGAAATACCCTGGTCGTCGTTGTCAGGAATTGTCTTATTCACTGTTTCGCCGCCAGAACCTGCTGCTTTGAATTGACCAAGCATAAATTCAAGTTCTTCTTCATGCTTCACAGTGGATGTTGCCGCGACAGCTTTCAACTTCAAGCGTGCGCCGCACTGGAGCGTATCGTTAGCTGTTACTTGAATCGCTTCAAGTGCTGCTTTTGTTTCGTCCGCGGCGATTGTTGGATAGTTCGCAACACCAGCTGTTTGGATGCCAGAGTTGTCAGAAGAAATTGTGAGGGTCGCGCCTGAGAGGTCCGCGCCGAGACCGTTAAAGAGTGGAACGTTGATACCAACTGTTTCACCTGGTTCCCAAGAGCCGTTGTTGTTGCCGTTTGTTTCAGTCACTGTCATCTGGTCCGCCGCGAAAGCGAGGGTCAAGTTTGGCTTGAACCAGCAGCGTGGGCGAAGGCCTTCAGAGAAACTGCTTGCTGTCATACAGCTGTATTGAGAAGCGATGCGCTCGGCGGCAAGACTTGTTTGACCGTCGTCATGACCTTTACCAGGAATCACAGTGGAATCAAATTTTGCTGTACAGAGAGAGCCGTTGAAGTAGGTGTCAAGACGGCACTGACCTTCTGGATGCGCTGTGTTTGTGCGAGAAACGCGTGATGTGTCAGGCTTGTCGAAATCAGCTGTTGTTCCACCGAGGCGGCTCAAAAGATCCGCTAAGCTCTTACCGCCCATCGCTGTACGGTAGCAGAGGTTGCGATCATCTTCAGTTTGCCAGACTGCGTCGCACTTGCGCTTCGCGGTTGGGTGAACAGTTGCTGCGGACTTCGCGTTTTCTTCTTTCTTGTCACCCCAAATCATGCGTGAGCAAGCTTGTGTGGCGAAGTAGTCGGACTGACCTTCGGAGGCGGCCCAGTCGGCGTTACCGTAGAAAGCAAAACCTGCTAAGTGGTGACCCAACTCATGGCACACAACAAGAGCGAAGCCATCGGGAGTTGTTTCTGGACGACGTGCCAAACCACCGAACATCGCTACTTTCCAAGTATCACCTTCTTGGCTCGCGTAGGCGTTAACGGTGGGATCGTCCCAATTTTTTTCCATAAACAAATCACCGCCGTGTGCTTTCACGATCGGTGCATAGATTGTTGAAACTTGGTCGATGATTTCGCCGAACTTCTGCTCATTGATCTCTGAGTTATTCCAAAATAGATGGTCTTGTTTGTGGAGATCGTTTTTTGGCAAGAAGGACTCGCTAGGGTGGGCAAAGCTCAAGCCTGAAAAAAGGCAAAGCGGTGCCACGAGAGAGAATTTTCTCATACTCGCTCCTGAAATCATAAAGTGGTCTTAAAGAGGATATGAAGATAGTGTAACACAGCTCGAAAAAAATTGGACGGCCGGCCGACTAATTTCCAAAAAGCGGATGACCCCCACTAACGCTCATGTTAAATCGAGGCTCTTAGATAAGGAGTTATGGGATGCGCGCAAGCCGCTGGAACCGATTCGAAACATCAATCTTTACAACGATGTCTGCCTTGGCGCGAAAAGAAGACGCCATCAATCTCGCTCAAGGCTTTCCTGATTTCGACGGTCCCGACGCCATTAAGGAAGCCGCCATCCGCGCCATGAAGGAAGGCCGAAACCAGTACTGCCCTTCTTTTGGTTTCATTGAACTGCGCGAACTCATTGCCGGTCGCAAAGAGAAAACCTCCGGCCTTCGTTTTGATTCTGAAACAGAAATCACTGTTTTCTCGGGTGCGACGGAAGCCATCTTCTGCAGCATCGTGGGCGTGTGCGAGCCTGGGGACGAGGTCGTGGCGTTTGAGCCATTCTACGATACGTACCCTCAATCGGCCTGCGCCGCGGGTGTTTCATTCAAGGGCGTTCCGCTTCAAGCTCCCGACTGGACCTTCACGGAAGCCGCGCTGGAAAAAGCCATCAGCCCCAAGGCAAAAGCTCTCATCGTGAATACGCCCCACAATCCCACGGGGAAAGTTTTCAGCACCGCCGAGCTGGAAGTGATCGCACGCATCGCGCAAAAGCATGATCTTATTGTCATTGCCGACGAAGTTTATGAAGAGATCATTTTTAAGCCAGCCGTTCATAAGAGCATTGCCGAGCTCCCTGGAATGCGCAACCGCACCATCACCATCTCATCCACGTCAAAAACATTCAGCATGACCGGATGGAAAATCGGTTACGCTTTCGCCGAACCAGAACTCACGCGCCTCATTCGTTCCGTGCATCAGGCCACGGTGTTCTGCTCTGCCACCCCCTTGCAGTGGGCCATGCTCGAAGCCTTTAAGCAGCCAGATTCCTATTACGATGCGTTGAAAGCGGAGTATCAAGAGCGCCGGGATTTCATTCATGAAATGCTGAACAGAAATGGGCTGACGTGCAAAAAACCAGACGGCAGCTATTTCGTACTCGCCGACTACAGCAAGCATGCGGACATCGATGACATCGCGATGGCGCAAAAACTAACGAAAGAAGCCAAAGTCGCCACGATTCCTATTTCCGTATTTTTCACGGATCAGGAACGCGCGCGTCGTGAGTTGCGTTATCTACGCTTTGGTTTTTGCAAGAGTGTCGCGACTCTTAAAGACGCGGATAAGAAATTTGGCGCTTACTTTCGCAAGTAAACCTTCCGCCAAATCGTATGCAGCAGGTGGCGATTTGCAATCGCCATGAATGCACCGTAACTTCCCGCACCCGCGAGAAGCTT
Organism: uncultured Oligoflexales bacterium; assembly: GCA_964404325.1. Classification (GTDB taxonomy): domain Bacteria; phylum Bdellovibrionota_B; class Oligoflexia; order Oligoflexales; family Oligoflexaceae; genus CAYOJQ01. The sequence continues at coordinate 15,986 of CAYOJQ010000030.1, read as the reverse complement.
CCACCAGAAGTTGGCTTGTGGCATCGCCATAAGCACCAGCGCCATCCCGCACGTAGGAATGAAAACGCGCATAAATTCCGCGATCGGCCAGCGGGGTAGGAAACGTCGTGCGGAGATGGTTGCGATGAACGCCGGAATGCCCTTCGCTAACAACACCGCCACGGCCACACCGACAAGCCCATAAACAGCGGCCGCATACCCACCAAAACCCCAGCCGACAACAGCGCCGACAGCGAGGGCCGCATTTAACCATTTCGCGCGGCGCTTAAGAATCAAAACCTGATTGCCAAAGACATAGAGGAAGGCTTCAGCCACAAGCGACACGGCGAGAATCGCAAACACAGTGCCCATCGTGCTGAACTGAGGTCCAATCACGCGCGCCAGTAGCTCTCCCCCCACAAACCACGATCCCACAACCAGCGGGAGTGCAATGGCGAGCATGCTCCATAAACTCAAACGCACGTGTTCGTAGAAGCCGTTCTCCTCATCCACGGAGACCATTTCACTAAAGAACACAGTGCCAAGCATCTGCACAAACGGCTGCAAGCTGCGAAAGACCCGTAGCGCTCCCGCATAAAGACCTGCCGCCGCGAGACCTAGCTGCCACTCCACCACAAACATATCAAAACGCTCGGTGGCCATGACAAGAAGTGCTGTGATGCCAAAGGGCGCGGCTATCTTAAATACTTGAACGAGATCCGCGCGCGATGGCAGGGAGATGGGAAAGCGTTTCGCGCTCAACCAAAACGTTCCGAGTGAGACGATGGCATTTGCACCAAAGGTGATGAGCGCATAAAGGATGGCATCCTCGGGATCACGCACAAAGCTAAAAACAAGAATAAGACTAATCGTCTTTGCGATGACGGAAAGCACGCTAAAAGAAAGCATGCGCTGCGTGCCCACATGAACGTAGTTCATATCCAAGGCCGAGCTAAATAAGATGATCGAAAGCAGGGTTACAATCGTCTGAAACTCGCGGTATTCCGGAATCAGATGCACACAGAGTTGCAGAATAAGAGCGGCGATCGCGGCATTAATAAATTTAATACCAGTGATCCAACCAATGATGTCACCGATTCGTTGCGCCGCGCCACGAGCGGAACCAATGAGAATGCTGCCAGCGGTGTGATAACCGAAAACAACAAAGGGGATGGCAAAATCAACGAGATGCATCCCGAACTGAGCAAAACCAAACGCGCTCACACCCAGTCGCGCCTGCGCAAAGTGGATGACCACCAAGGGGAAAATCTTGTTGGCCACTTCCACCAGCATGGCGGCGGCGATGGTCATGGCGACACGGCGTTTTTGCATCATCGCTGTCCCTGCGCCATGGCGCGGAAGGCATTCATAAATTTTGCCGCGACAACCTCTTGAGCAAATTCGCGCCGCACGCGTTCACGCCCGCTTTCGCGGAGGCGCCCTCTTAAGTCCGGATTGATACGCAGCGCTTCAAAAGCCAAACCCAAATCCCGCGCATCGCCCTCACCAAACACAAGCCCAGAATTCCCGATCACAATGGGGATCTCTCCCGAACTGGATCCAACAAGCAAAGCCTCGGCCGCCATGGCTTCAATCAATACACGACCAAACTGCTCTTTCCAGTTCCCACGCGTGAGGGATGGTAAGCACAATACGTCCACCGCACGGAAATATTCAGCCACCTGCGCGGAAGGAACACCCGCGCGGAATGTGAAGAGATCATAGACCTCCTCTCGCGCGGCAAGACGTTTAATCTCGTGAAGATAGGGACCATCGCCGAGAATCAGAATACGAAACTCTTTCTTTGAACGTCGCATCTGGGCCAACGCATCCACAATGGTCTGAATGCCTTTTTCAGAAACAACACGCCCCGCGAAGCAGATCCAAAATTTTTCCGGATCGAGACCGAGGACTTTTTTCGCCTGCAGGCGCGCGCCATCGGACGAATCTTGGGGCGCGAAACGCTCAACCTCAACACCCATCTGTGGAACTTCCACCAATGGACCTTTGTATCCCTTGTCACGCAAAATCACCGCGGCTTCATGGTTACCCGCAAAACCGCAGGCGGAGCGATTGAAGATATATTTTTCGATGCGGGAGAATGGATAAGGATATTTTTTGGCGATGTTCTGCCAGGTGTAAAACGCCGCCGGAATCCCCATCCGATTCGCAATGCGATAGGCCTGAGCCGTCACGATGGAATAGTGCTCTTCCTCAACATTGAGAACGTCCGGTTTAAACTCCGCGATGGCCGCGCTCAGGCCGCGGTAAAAATGGAAGTGATTTTTTCCATTGGCGACGATCGGTAGCTGTTTGATCCAAAGCTGAGGATCCCGCTGCGGGTCGGCTTCGAATTTCTGCGCCCCCCAGGCGGGGGGACAAATCAGGCCTACAGCCGCCACATCCTTTTCCCGCGCCCATAGCGCTAGCTTATGCCGATAGGCACTGGCCACGTATGGTTTGGATATGGTCAAAATTCTGAGACCCACGAACGCTCCCGAAATCTTTGTATGATTCAGAATTATCAGCCATCCCGGGGGGAGTCAAAAGAATCGGCAGTTTTTTCGGGTGAGTCCCGGCTAAGCTCATGCTACCTTCTGACTTTTCCCGACGGTAATTTAGCTGTGGCTGTAGCGTGATGTGGATTTTTTATATTCTTGTGATTGGATTTCCGCTCGGTGTCGCGGTGCAAAACTTGACCCAAGGACTCGCCTTTCTAGCCTCCTTGCCCAAAGCATTTGCGCGCGGAAAAACGTTAATCTGGCCTCGAAGCCTTCTGCTCTATACTTTGAGCGCTTCAGCAACCGTTTCGGTTTTAACACTCAGCACCGCCCTTAATGCGAAAAACACGTTCGATGATTACGGTGCCTTTGTCGCCGGTCATCTGGCCTGGATGATTCTGCCTTGCTGCCTCTTCGCGGCACGGGAACGTCTCACTGACCTACAGCTGGCTAAAATCGGCCGCTGGGTGGTGGGCATAGGCGCTGTCTGGGCGGCCGTTGTGGTCACTCAGGCGATCTTTGGATGGCGATTGAGCGGCGTGACGTTGGTAAGCGATCTCACCCGTCCACGCGGCTTCTATTCACACCCTCTCACCCTTGCTTACGCGGCCCTTCTAGTTTGGCCTCTTGCCGTGAGTCGTTTGCTGAAAGCGCCACGAAGCGGTGGCTTGGCGCTTTTTCTCAGCATTGGCGCCATTATTTATCTGACGGAATCCCGCACGGTACAGATCGTCGCCGCGCTTATTCTCGTATGGAATATGCTGACGCTCTTGAAAGGACGACCCCGGTTCGCGACCCTTGCCGCTCTAGCGCTCACCGTGATGACCATCGCGGTAACACCGAACCGCATTTCCACAAAATTCAAAAACACGGTCTCAGAAAAAGGCGAGGATCGCAAAAGCGAGTACGTGGATGATCGTCTCGCATTTTGGGACGCGCATCGCCTGATGATTCAAGAACGTCCCATCTTTGGTCATGGCGCGAACCTCACCACCGACTACCGCGCTCCATACTATGAATCTTTGGGCATGGGGTCGTTTTCCAAAAAATATGAGGCTCACAATACCTTCATCCAATTGATGACTGAAGGTGGCGCGATGGGGCTGGCGCTGTTTCTCTTAAGTTTTGGAGCTGCTTGGGTCGGCGCGGGCGCTCTTGGCCCCGCTGTGAGACGAGTGGTCCGCCAGACCTTGATGGCTTTCAGTCTAGCG
>CAYOJQ010000030.1:0-12285 GCA_964404325.1 uncultured Oligoflexales bacterium | reverse complement strand
TTCGCGCGGGTCTTACGCTTTTACTGTGCTCTGTGTGGGCTCTGCCGCTACAGTCTTCTTCTCGCGATGAATAATCATATCGATGATGAGACAAATAACGCCGAGGTTGATGGCCACGTCCGCCACATTAAAAATGGCGAAATCATGCCTCCAACCGAGGATGTTCCATTCCACATCCACGAAGTCGATCACATAACCAAGGTGCACGCGGTCAATAAAGTTACCGACCGCACCAGCGAGAATCATCACGAGCCCTAAGCGGGTCAGATAATGATGGAGCGGCGTCGTGCGCAGATAAAAACCGATCATGATCACCGCAATCACCGTCACGGCATAAAAGAATGGCACGCGGTAGTGATCTTCCATTTCCGCGAGCATGCTAAAAGCCGCGCCGCGGTTACGGGAATACTGCATGCGGAGACCTACGTAAAACGGTGTCTCATCCGCGCCGGGCTGAGGGTTACCAATGTGCCCCACGGAAACGCGCGAGCCCTGGAATAATTCGATGTTATTCGGATCTTCGTAGATCAGAAGGGACTTTTGGACTTCGTGTTTGCTGAGCTGATCCAACGCAATAAGTGTTACAAACACAATCGCGAGGAGAATGGTTAGAAGGCGTCCACGGGGATGTTTGAAAAAAGAAAAACCTGGAGTCACTTGCTTCATCACAATGACAGCTTCCCGAGTAGTTATGAAAAACTACCACACCTTACCACGATAGCCCAAAGCAAGCGACGTGATTTGCTCTCAAAGAGGTTCTTCCACTCTTAAAATCTCTAGACTTGCCTGTCTTGTGCACTGTAGACGGTTCATGGAGAGATCAATGGCACCAAATATTCTCTTGCGGTCCACCTGAACCAGGTCTTCGCTTTCAGGCGTTTTGCCAGGCCAATAGATCGTTAGACCACCACCCGAATACCAGCAGGCAAAGACGCTCTTAAGACCCAGGTCCTTGCGCTCACCACACACGGAACGAACCCGAACACCGTCACCAATGGCGATAAAAATATTTTGCGGGGGCACCGCTTGATCTTCCGCATCGGCGACGATCTTAAGATTGCGGCCATCCATGCCCTTGATCCCGGCTTCCGGCTTACAGCGAAAGAGCGTACGCATGCCTTCATCCTCTTCCACGGCACTAGCTACCTGAGTCGCCTCGGGCTCACGGGAGCGACATCCGGGACTGGAAATAAGAACCGCAAAAAAAATCATGGTGCGAATGCGCGAACCTCGCATGGCGTGCTCCCAGGGAATTTTGGTTTGATGGAGGTTTCGGTAAGAAACCAGGCAGACTTGATCCGAAGGGATAAAAAATCGGTTATGGTTAGTTTGGAGGATTTCCAGACTGGATCAAAAGGAACCGCATACCAGCGCGTTAGCTGCCGCGATAAGAGGTTTCTCATAATGACTTTCAAGAAAGCGAACTCTTATGCCGACAAAAGAAATGGATTGTCCGTCACCCGATTTAGAGGAGGGAGCGACGTGCTTAAAAAAGTCGGATCTATTGTGGGCATGATGTTCTTACTGAGCGCATGCGCGACAACCCCCGCAACGACAGCAAAACCAACAACGACCAAAACAAACGCCGCGGCGACAAAAAAAGGCAAGCAGCCCGCAGCCGCGAAGCCGACAAAGAAGACCGCGGGTCCAGCGACACGTAAGGTTGAAGTGCGCCAGGCCGCGATGCAGGACGAATTTGATTTCACGTTGGGAGATCCACTCGATCCAGCCGTTCGTAAGCGCATCGATGAGGATCGTTACAGCCAGACGATCGAGGAGCAGATCGATCAGGATCAACCTGTAAAGGACTAGAACGTAAAAGAGGAGGTTAACCCCTCCTCTTTTTTTTATGCGAAAATTCCGCGAACTTTTTTTACTAAGTCGGCGCGCGCCGCATTCTTCTCTTCCTGTCCCGTCGCCAGGTTCTTTAGAGAGAACGTCTTTTGATTCACTTCGTCGGTACCCACCGTGATCACGCCTTGGTAACCACGCTTGTCCGCGAATTTAAACTGATTGCCGAGCTTTCCCGTCTTAACGGCGATATCCGTCATGATTCCTTGATCACGGAGCTCACGAAGCATCGCGAAGGCATATTCGCGCGCGTCTTCCGTTGCCATGGCGATAAAAACACCGTGCTCGCGCTGCGCGGAAGGAGCCTGAAGCTGTTCAATTCCGGCTAAGAGGCGGTCAACGCCAATGGAACCGCCGACACTGGGGAGATCTTGTTTGATAAAACGGGCTACAAGATCGTTGTAACGTCCGCCTGATGAGATGGAACCGAATCCGGGTAACGCTGTTAGAAATGTTTCAAACACAACACCCGTGTAGTAACCAAGCCCGCGCGCGATGCTTAAATCCGCAACGATGTTTGCGGCAGGGAAAGCTTTAAATTGACGACGTAACAACTCGATCGTTTCCGCGAAACGCTTCAGCATGGGCTGCGCGCTTTCCGGCAACATGGCTCTTAAGGCTTCAAGATCAGAAGCACCCGTCGCGTCTTTCGTAAGAAGATAGTCGAGGAGCGTCGTCGCACCCGCCGCATCCGCGCCAGGAATTTCTTGCAACAACGTCGCCACTTTCTCACGACCAATTTTTGTCAGCTTGTCGAGAGCGATGAGAACGCGGTGCTCATTGTTGTCCGCAACGTTTGGTAAGGTTTTTTTGATAAGCGCACCGAGAAGATGACGATGGCCAACAGACATGATGAATTGTTGTTTTTCCGTGGAGATATTTAAACGCGGCTCAGCGAGCACACGCGCCATGGTTCCCGCGAGTAAGCCAATGACTTCCACATCCGCTTCAATGGAATCCGCGCCCACGATATCAACGTCCGCCTGGCAGAACTGACGATAACGTCCCTTCTGAGGCTTCTCACCGCGCCACACCTCGCCCGCTTGAACCTTCTTAAAAGGAAGCGGTAGCTCATTCAGGTTTTCCGCGACGAAGCGGGCAAAGGGAACGGTGAGGTCAAAGCGCAGGGCCACCTTGCGGCCGCCGTGATCTTCAAATGAATAGACTTCTTTATCTGTTTCCTCGCCCCCTTGGCCGAGAAGGGTTTCGGAATACTCCAAGGCCGGGGTGTCGATGGGAAGAAATCCCGCAAGCGTTGCTTCGTTATAGAGTGTGTTGATGATCTGACGGCGCAGACGTGCCTGCTCTGGCAGATAGTCTCGGAATCCCTTTAACTTTTGCGCGTCCAATTTCTTAGTCCTTTCAGCAACTTGCTTTGCGGTGGCATTGGAAGCCCCAACCTATCAGAGCTCAGCCCCTTCTTCAATGGGGACGGAGATCATCTTCCTTCCCATATTTTTATTGCAGGCGGGGTAGCGGGCACGATATGGGGAGAGCCCCAAGGAGGCCCTATGATGGCTTTAACGTCAAAACAAAGAAAATTTCTTCGCGCCCGCGCGCACTCCCTTTATCCCGTCGCGTTTTTGGGACAAAAGGGTGTTACCCCGGAGTTCATGGCCGAGGTGGATCGCGGACTAACCTATCATGAATTGATCAAGGTGAAGATTGCCTGCGACGATCAGACAGAAATGCAGGAACTTACAGAAGAAATTCTGGGCCAAGTCAAAGCGGAAAGAGTTCAGGCGATCGGTCATATTCTGGTTCTCTACCGCAAGGGCAAAGAACCAAAATACAAACTCCCCCACTAATTACTTCTTCGCCGGTGCCGCTGCGGGTTGAGCGGCGGGAGCCGCGGGCTTAGCTGCTGGCGCTCCCTTTTTCTTGTTGGGATGCAGCCCAGGTACAACCTTCACCAAGTCCACATAGACCGGCAGCTTCGTAAAAGAAGCGTTGTCGTCCACGACTTTCAAAGCGCTGATCGACACTTTCACGACCTGGGGGAAGATACCGGAACCAGGGGTCGCAATCTTGCGTACACCGGAGTAGTTTACGGAGATCGCGTCACCGTTGATGTGCGTCGCGAGATCGTAACCATCCTTGTTTTGTAGGACGATATCGAACTCAACGAGTTCTAGGTTCGTCTTGGAGTAGTTATAGATTTCGACGTAAACGAATTGATCCGGGCCTTTGACTTCAGGGGGCGTCACTTTAATCGCGATGTGTGATTCATCGGTCTGTCGCTTGTATGCACCGGTGTTTGGCACGGTTCGGTAATAGATTTTCTGCACATTGCCCTGAGCTACTTGCGTCCCAGTCGCATCATCCGCTCTTGCAATCCCTTGATGCGCTAACCCCATTGTAAAAATAGAGAGCCATAAAATGCGGCGCATGGCGAAATCCTTTGCTTTTCGTGAGTGATCTTATCTAATTGTACTGCCTGTTGAATTGAATGCAAACCCAGGGGTCATCCATGAGCCGATTTTCACCACAACGCCCACACTTCGGTGCAGTCCTCCGTCTTCGCTGCCCGCGATGCGGCATCACGCCTCTGCGCAAGGAAGGTTCGTGGTTTGAGTTTGACGATGGTTGCGCGCGCTGCGGCTATCGATATGAGAGGGAACCTGGCTACTTCTGGGGTGCTCCCTGGATGATTAACTACCCCCTCGTGGCCGTCATCACATTAATTCTTGGTGCGTGGTACCTGCGCAGTGACCTGCACTTTCATAGTTTAATCCTGGCAACCATCATCTCCACTTTAGCCATCGCCTTGTCGCTATTTCTTTATCCCTATGCGCGCGCGCTCTGGATGTATGGTGACCACTTCTTTCACCCGTTGAGCGACAAGGACGCATGGGACGACTTTAAAGGTCCATCGCATCCAATATAGCGAGCACCAGGGTTAACTGCTGCAGATCTTCCATCATGTACATGGGCTTGGACGCTTCAATCTCCTCTCGCGAGCTGTAGCCCGTGCATACGGCGAGTGATCGTGCGCCGACCGCATGAGCGCAATTGACGTCATGAGGCGTGTCACCAATCACAAGAACTTTTTTGGGATTCACGCGCATGCTCACAGCTGTTTCAATGGCGCGAATTCCTTCTTTCGCTATTTCCGCTCGATTCTCTTGATGATCTCCGAATCCACCAATCTTAAAGTATTTGTCGAGGTTAAAGTGCGCGAGTTTTGCAAAGGCCCCGTCGCGAATATTTCCCGTGAGTAGGCCCAGAATGATCTCATCGTCTGTCGCAAGATGATCAAGAAGCGGCATGACGCCGGCAATAACCTCTCCCTGGCATTCCGCAAGCGCTTTGGGCAGATTGCGCACATAAGAAGTGAAAAATTTTTGCATGTCACCATTAGAAACTTTTAGTGAGTTTCGTTCAAAAAGTTCCTTCACCAAAGACAGATCCGTTCGTCCGGCGAAACTCACTTCCACATCGGGAGACTCGCAATGAAAGTCTTGCTTCAACGTCGTCGCAATCGCTTTTTTTCCAGCTCCCTGAGAGCGAATCAAAGTTCCGTCTATATCAAAGAGAACAACTCTGTGGGGCAGCGTTATCATGTTCAACTCCAGGAGAGTGCGTTGCAAAGTGCACAGCGAACGTGTTAACTTACGTTACCACATCCTATATTTCCACGGAGGCTATTTTTATGACGTTGAAGCGCGTTTTACATGCCGCTATTTTTAGCATGATCACATTTGCAGGTACTCAAGCGTTCGCCACGACCTATAACATTGACGGCGCGCACTCCAGCATCAACTTCAAAATTAAGCACATGCTGGCAAAAGTAAATGGCCGTTTTACTGATTGGAACGGTTCTTTTGACTTTGACCCAGAAATGAAGAAGCTCGGTAATTTCAAAGCAAACATTAAAACCGCCAGCATCAATACGGATAACACAAAGCGCGATGATCACCTTCGCAGCCCAGACTTCTTTGACGCGACGAAAAATCCAGAAATTTCTTTCGTTGGTAAAACCGCGAAGAAAACTGGCGCGAAAACTTTCACCGTAACCGGTGACCTCACCATGGCCGGAAAAACCAAGCCAGTCACATTTGATTTCGAATTCTTGGGCGAGCAAAAAGATCCCATGGGCGCCGTAAAAGCCGGCTTCGCGGGTAAAACCAAGCTTAACCGCAAAGACTTCAACATCAACTGGAACAAGAAACTTGACCAGGGCGGATTTGTTCTCGGTGACGACGTCGAAATCGAAGTATTAATTGAGGCGGAAGCACAGAAAGCAAAGAGCGCAAGCCTCTAAAAAATCGAGACAGAATTGAGTAACAGGCAGGGCGAATGTCCTGCCTTTTTTGCGCCAGTGTCACGTTTTTAGACACAAGCAATGCAATAACTTCGGGGCCTTAGACTTGGTGCGCATCTTGCTTTGTTTTGCGTACAGATACGGAAAATAGAGGGGAGCTTTATCATGCGTTCCACTATCGGCGCTTTCGGTCTCGCAATATTAGCGATCTCTTGCACGGCCCCAACCCGCAGCAGTGAGGTCCAGCACTCGTTCGGTAAGACACGCCGAGATCCCAAAAAACCATTTGAGACATGCCAAACATCAACCCCAGGTGATTCTGCCTTGGCTACCGCACAAAGCTACGTGCAGCGAATCGCTTATTACATCATGAAAAAAAACCCGCAGACATTTGACGGCGACCTCGCGCCAGAGAAATTCTGTTTCCAAATCGTGGACTCGGCCACCGTAAACGCCAGCGCTGCCGTTGAATCACGACTGATTACCTTTTACCGTGGGATTTTTGATGTGATGCAGAATGACGGACAAATTGCCGCCGTCATGGCTCACGAACTTGCCCACGTGAGTATGTACCACGCTGGGGGCATCGAAAAGGAAGAGGTGGAAAACGATCCGCGCTGGCAGTCGGAATCTGGAGCGATCAAACAAAGAATCCAATCATTGAAAGCGAATGAAATGGACCTCTATCAGAGGTCTGATTCCCTTCGTAACGAAAAGGATAACCTTGAGACAAGCCTTAGTTCCAAGGCGCCCGACGCTCTGCGCCAGAAACAGGCGGAACTTGAAAATACTTTCAACAAGATTACAGACCAGGCAATGGCCGCCATCCCAAAACAAAAGAACCCATCAAGCTTTTACGCGCTGCTATCTCGTCTAAAACCTGTGCAGCCGCGAATCCCGGAGTCTTCTTCGTTTGAAATGGATGAGGGAGGAGCAACTTCCGCGGAATTGCAGACACTGCAGAGCGCGGTTGAAAAGTATCATGCGGACAGAGACGCGTGGCTTGCTGAAGAACAAAAAGCTCTCTCTCAGCTGTGGAACACATATTCCAATCTCTCGACACAGATCAACGATATCAGTAAGCAACTTGAACAAAACTATATCAATGTTGAAAAAGCTCAGACGGATTTGAATGATTTGCGTAATTCCGTATTGGGATCCGGCGCACAAAACTGGATGGAAAAAGAAGCCGATGATGTCGGACTGGAATTTTTCCTGCGCGCGAACTTAGCACCGCTCAACTTCCAAGGTATCTTTGAGCATTTTGCCGCTCAGGATAAGCGCAACATCGCTTCTTGCGCCGTTCAAAATAACAACCACACACCCGAGCGCGGTGTCGGCACTCATCCGGATGCTTGCTGGCGTTACTACAACGCTCAGGTTCTTGAGATGCAAGACCACGCCGCGGATTACAAGCAGTTCATCGACAAGGCCATCGAGGTGGAAATTATTTCCGGCGAGTTGAGCTCCCTCAAGAAAATGCTCGAGGGACGCGCACCATCCTGGAATGAGTAAATAAAAAAGGAGCCCCGTTGGGGCTCCACAAAACGAAAAGAAAGCAATCTATCTATTTCTTCGATTGGCCTTTTTCCCAATCGCGAAACACATCGAGATCTCCCTTCACACGCGCGAGCACGTAAGTGAGAACGCCCAAGTCATCGACCAGGCCACCCACAAGAAAATCAGGGAATAAATCCATTGGGTTTAAAAGATAGAGAATCGCGGCAACGATGATAACCAATGTTTTCCATGGTAAAGATGAGTAGCGCCCATCTATCCAGGCCTTCAGCATGCGTTGCACTGTGTGCAATTCACCCTGCACCGTGTGGAACACGGTGGAATTTTTTGCGAGCTTTTCTTTCAGATCTTCAAGAAGCTTTAAAACAGCGGCAGCATTGTTTAGAAGCTCGGTAGCCTTTTGCTGCAGATCTTCGAGAGGAAATTTACGCGTTTTTTTTTGAGACATTTTTTTCCTCATCCGCAGCCCCTTGCGACACTAGTACTCTTTGTCGCTTTTGTAAGCGCGTTGCATGACATCAGATAATTTGTTCAATGCCTCCGCGACTTCCTTGAAGGCATCACCTTTGCGTAAATGCGTCTTAACGGAGAAATCGCCTTTTTGCAATCGCACTAAGTGACGGCGAAAAGCAATCGTTGGCCCAACCATCCTATGGGTAAACCAAATCACAATGAGCAGAATAAGAGCAATGTAGAAGGCTGACGAAATATAAATCCAAAATTGCGTGAGGCCCCAGTGAATGCCGATCACCTCGCGCACTTGATCCGCTTCAATGCCCGCCAATTCAGCGACAGATTCGGAAATGTCACCAAAACTGCGAACTAAAATCGTATAAATCGAAGCCGCGAAAATACCGGAAAGAAGCATGCAATACAGTCCAAGCTTCCCTTGCAAGGCCGGCTGTAAAAGCATGTTGCGGATGCGACGCTTTCTTTTATGCTTCACCATAGGGTACATCCTTCATTCGCTAAAAAGCCCGGAACTGAAATATCAGCCGACCGTCGATTGGCTCCCTCACCGGAAAATGGAGCTGTGCCAGTTCGTAATAAAGGCATTTTATCATTTTTCGATCTTTGAGGGTGCCACCTGTGTAGGCAACTTTCCGAACGGCACCACTCTCTTTAGCTAAAATAAATCGGAAGCCCACCGTACCGCCTAGGTCGGCGTTGTCTTCAAGACGGTCCGTGTAACAGCTACGCAAACGCGCATCATGCCCCTGAAGCACAGGAAGCACAGCTCGGTTGTAACGGGCGTAGCGCCGCAGATCCATTTTGTAGACCATGCTGATGGAACGACTTTGCGTAATCACCGCACGCATCTCATCCACGCGCCCGAAGTTGTGGCGCTGCGAGGCGGCTTTCATTCCACCCTTCCAATTTGCTTGGGCGCCGCCGCTAAATGCGTCCACCACCCCACCAAAGACGCCACTTTTCGCGGCGACCGGAAACTGTAGTTTATATGCACTAAAACGAATCTGTAGATAGTTCTTCACGCGAGGGCGCACTCGCACGAGCCCCATGTTGGCGATCATCATGCTTCGTACGGAAAAGCGCTCTTGTCCGGAGCTGAACCAAATCCGTTTTATGCTGCCGTCATAGTAGGTGAAACTTTCCACCAAGTACGTGCCGACAGGAGCCTTCCAGATAACCTTTTCAAGATCACGCTGGTTCAGAGTGGGCTGGAGAATGAGATACCGACGGTGAGTCTTTAAATCGCGAACGATAATCTGGGCATCGTTTTGTGAGCCGCGCAGGGTGTCATTGCGCGCAAATCCTTCGATCAATACCTGCATCGTGATCGCCCCTTGATTGGAGCGCAGGTATTCGCCTTTCCATTGCACAAGTTGGGTGGGAAGGTTTCCAGCAAAAAGACGCGTCGTCACCAGCAAAAAGAAAAGCAATGCACCGATGCTGGTGAAACCAAAACGCATGCCGGACTCAGTAATAGGTAGTTAGACGTATGTCTTATTATTCTATCACTTAATGGCTCAGAGGAGATGTGGGTGCTTGAGGTTGGTCACCTTCAGCACTTTTTTCCGCTTTAGGAGTTCCGGAAGCGTCTTCAAAGGAGATCTGACGTTTCAACGAGTTGATTTCAGCGTTCAAAACATTGGCGGGCCGAAGCTCTTCGGTGAGCTTCTTGGCCTCAGCCTTTAGCTTCTCTGCTTCTTCGATACGCATTTCAGCCTCGGCTTCCCGGATAACACCCTGCATGGTTTCGCGCAGATCACCCGAATAGCGTCTTGCCTGAACAAAGAACTTCCCGAACTGACTCATCAGCTCGGGGAGCCGCTGCGGTCCGACAAAAATCAGAATCGCAACGGCGATAACAACTAACTCAAGAGGACCGATGCCAAACACAATCTACTCCTAAGGAAAAGTTTTCTTACGACAAAACAATAAGCCATCAGAAATATGAAGCATCACACGCTCAACACGATCATCACGTTCGACGATTTCATTGATGCGACGGATGGCTTGTGTATCTTTGGATTGATCGGTGTAGTCAACCACCTTTCCACCCCAAATAACATTATCGATCACGATCAAGCCACCGGGACGGATCAACCGCAAGCATGCTTCGTAATATCCGGGATAACCTTCCTTGTCTGCATCGATAAAGGCGAAATCAAAACTTTCTTGGCCAAACTCTTCCAAAAGTTTCGGAAAAGTTTCTTGGGCGGCACCGAGACGCAGCTGAACGCGGTCTGCAAGTCCCGCTTCCGCAAAAAAGCCGTTGGCGATCTTTGCGACTTCAGGATTGATATCAAGGCTGACCAGAAGGCCGTCCTTCGGTAGCGCACTCGCAATGCTGATGGCGCTATAGCCGGTGAAACAACCAACCTCGATGGCACGCTTCGCTCCCATGAGCTTGATAAGCATGTTCATCAATTTACCTTGGTCGCGGCTGATCTGCATGTTGCGGTCCGCCCGCTTCATGGTCTCTTGTTCCACTTTTGGCAGAATGGGATGCGCATAATCCGTGTGATGTAACACGTAATCGTAAAGTTTTTCCGTCATCGGTGTGGTGCGCATGAAATGCTCCTATGAAATTTTTTGGGAGACAACCTTCAATAGCTTCTTCTGAGGATCAGCGAACTTCGCTAGCCCTTCAGCCATCAAAACTTCTTCTAACTTCTGAAAATTAACTTTGGCGTCGATATCAGCCAGCACGGCGGAAGCAGGCATCTCATCGATCGCGCGATCGATCTTTCGTCCACTCGCCTCAACAGCCGCGTTTGTTTCAGGCGGGTTTGTTTCAATATCGCTGCCCGCGAAAGCAGCAACATACTTCCACTTTGGATCTTCCGGTTTTTTTGTTCCCGTACTCGCAAAAATCATTTCCTGTTGAAGAGGCGTCGGGTGCTTCTTCCAGAATTCACAGTTCTCTTGCCAAATGCGTTTTGCATTGACGATACCAACCATGCCCTGCGCTTCGGGGATCAGTGTGGGAACGTGCTTCTCGGTGTAGATATCGAGACGAGAGACAAAAATGGAATAAACACTTTTAAATGTATCGAGATTCTTGCGACGCTTCGCGCCTTCCCAGACGGCATTACGCGCCGCGCGGTACTGACGATCAGAAAAGATCAGCGTCACGTTCAATGGAACGCCCGCCGCCGCGAGTTCTGGCAATGCGGCAATACCTGCTGGCGTTGCCGGCACTTTAATCATGCGATTGGTGTGACCTTGCGCCCATTTTTTCCCGAGCTCAACGTAACGCTTCACACGTTCCGCGTGCGGCATGTTTAACTCAAGATCTTCGATCAGCGGATCGAGCTCGAAACTCACGTAACCATCATTGCCGCGAGTCTTGTCCCAAATCGGTTGAAATACTTTTTCAGCTTGGCTAACGAGTTCGTCCGTCACTTGCCAAGTGAGTTCTTCCGGATTGCGGAATTGCGCGGAAAGTTTTTTTATTTGGTTATCGAAACGACCGGTTTCAATAAGGCCAGCCACGATAATAGGATTTGATGTCGCACCCGTCGCACCTAGCTTTAGGTTTTCTCGAACCAAATCAGGATCGATAGAATCCAACCAAAGTTTTGTTCCAGATTGCACGAGTGATTGCAAAGGTGAGGTCATAATAGTCTCTCGCAGAAAAAAGGATCGCAGTCTGGGGATGTTAGCACAACGGCCCATAGGCCGCTAGAAACATTGTTTCCGCGGGCAAATAAAAACATCTTTAAAATCAAAGATATACAATCAAGACAGCGATGCTTACGGCGTGTAAACAATCTCAAGATAGGGACGATTTGTCGAAACAGCAGTCTGTGCGGAGTAAGCTCTCGAGAACCCCCAAAACTGAGCCGTTGGTGCTGTTATAAGTGCAAGACCGAGATTGGAACTTGGCGACGAAACCCAATTGCCGACAGCTGAAGTAACATTCCATGAGGCCCATCCCGAAACGGAAACTGCCGTGCTTCCCAAGGATGCGTCGTACGTCGGGATGGTATTGCCAGTAACAAATTCAGTCCAAGCGCTCGTGATGGGGTGAGCGTTAACTGTAAGAGGCCCACCCACATCGGCAAAATTGAGATAGAGCCTCGCGGAAGACACGCTACTGATGCTGACCCCTGACGGGATTGTCATATGAAGGAGTGAGTGGTGACGAAAACCAGTCGTCCAATTGACGTTGCGGAATGATAGAT
>CAYOJQ010000029.1:0-42872 GCA_964404325.1 uncultured Oligoflexales bacterium | reverse complement strand
CAAGTTTACCTCCGGTCAATGTGAGCTGGTTACACAAAATTCAGGACACTCCCGTTGATGTGGCGCATTCTTATAGTTTTTTTGATCTTGTCATCTTCGCCCGTCTTGGCGGAAGGTAAGAGCGTCAATCCTGGATCTCTCTCTATCGAACTGTTCATTTCGCCATCTGCTCCTCAGACAGAAAGAAACGAGATCAACTCTAATTGGGCCGCTGCCTGCGCCTCATTGGGTTCAGCATTTGAGATCAAAGGGAATTACTTTTTTCACGGTATCGCGGCCTCCCACAAGTGCCGTCTTTCAAGTGAGGAAGCTGACGGCAAAATCCAAGCAGGTGGTTGGATCCTCAGAATAGTTCATGGTCAAACGACTTGGACTCTCAACATGTTTTTTGGGGCGGCTGCCGATCCTGATGCAACACTTGTGATTAGCGGTGGCGCTCAAGTGATTAAGGCTCTCGCTGATCGACAGCTCGCAAAGCATGTCGCCATGAAGATCATGGATGATTTGCCCATGGCGCGTTTGATCGATGAAAAATCAGAAAAAAATTCCTTCAGTTATGAAAACAAAAGTGAAAATGAGACGCTTGCGCCTATTGAAGAATATAAAATATTTGGCATGTCCTATCTTCCTGAGACGCGTGTTTGGGTGAGTCGCGTCGTTGGTAAGGCGACGCTGGTAAAAGATGGAAAAGCAGGTTCTTGGAATTGGGCCGTAGACCTGAACGAACCACTTCAAAGCGGTGAAGCATACTGGGCGCAGGATGCAAGAGGGCGCGGATCGAACGCGAGACACCTGAGCGAAAATTTAGAGAAAGAATTAAAGAAACATAATATCGGCGCCACCGTAGGCGAAAAGGGTAAGCCTCTTCACGTTGGTTTTCGCTATGGTTATCCCATTTCAAAAAATTATCCTCTCATATCCAAATCATCGATGGTGGGAATCGTGACGGAGGTGCACGGTGGGCTTTTGGAAGGTTTGCGTTGGTACTGGGATTTCGCCCCGGAAGTAAAACAAAAGATTAATGGCGAAACGATGAACTTTAGCTGGAGCCGCCCGTCTCTTGGTTGGTCGTTTGGGTTCAATTTCGATTCGTTCGTCAATAGAGTCGATGTAACTCCCAAGATCGGTCTTATGGGCTTAAACGCCAGGGTTCCGTTTGAAACCGATCGAGGCATTGTTCCTGTCGAATTCCGCTTTAAAAGCACGATGAATTTAGGCATCGAAATAGGTATGGAGACGGCATCACGATGGTTTCTAGTGAGGTTTTGGGGCGCGACTGATGCTTCCGGTTTTGTAGATCTAGGTGGTCCTGGAACGATTAAGTCATTGCGTGGCGGCATTGACACCTATTGGGATCTATATCAGTTATCCGATCAGGTTGAACTTTCCCTATTAGTGTTTGGTTTTGGAGAAAAGTTATCCCTGACAAAAAACAAAGGAGATGTAGATGCTTCCTCCAATGTAAAGATCGAGGGTATCAGCTATGAGCTTGGTATAGTCGGAGCTGGACTTATTTTCGCCTGGTAGCTGAGCCTCAAAGACAAAAGTGTCCTCACCTGAAAGTTCCAAATCCAAGCGATTAAAAATCACTTACCTAAAATATTACCCACGTTTTCTCAAACAATTTTGAGCCTAACCAACTATAATCAAAGAATAAAAATCGACCCACCATAAGGTTCTAAAGTAGCGCTTTAACTGGCCGAAACAGCAACCAAAGGAAAGAACCCCCACAATTAATCGCTGGATAGTGTGGCGGAGGATATTTTTGGACATGGTGGATCAGATGAAAACCCTGCTTACAAACTTGTTCTGGTTAGGCCTATGGAGCTTTGCCACGGCCTGTGGCAGCAAGATTGAAGTCAAGGCTCAAGATCTTGGCCCCCTTCCAGAGCAGGCAGCGGAATCACCTACCGTCTCAAAACTTGCTGTCGGTGAGTGTGTAGATCCTGATCTAACAAAAGTTCAAAATGATGTTTCCCTTACGCTTTGTAATGGCGAGCTTGCTCAAGGCTTGTTGGAATTGCCGCAAGTGTGTACTGCCGATGGCGTTTCCGGTTGTGTGACGACCGATGCGTTCAAGTCAGCGGACATGAATCTTGCCGTGGCAACAAACATCAAAACTGGCGCAACCATTGCTGGCATTTCGGGTTCAGTCGCTGAATCGCCCGCAATTTGCTCGGCCGACGGCGGCGTGGGTTGCGTCGTTTTAGGACCGACTTTCAAAGCCGCGGATATGAGTAACTTCGTGGCGGATAGCATCCGCTCCGGGATAACGGTCGCGGGTGTTGTTGGATCACTTGCAAATTGCGCAAGTGATGGTGCGTCTTCCTGTGTCGTGGATGGCGCGACCTACAAGGCGGCGGCTACCGCCACGGCCGTGGCCGGCAATATCAAAAAAGGTGTGAGCATTGCCGGTGCCACTGGTGATTATCCCTCTGCCACTTATCCCCTTGCCGGCGCTAATGCCGCCGTTGCGGATCTCGACGATTCGACGTTCAACGCCAAAATCAAATCAAGCGCTGATTTTGAATGGTTTGACTCGACGGGGAATTCCTATACCCGTGCCGGTGAACCGCATATTGCAGCGGGGCTTATCTTAAACGGCGTTTCCATTTTTGGGACGGTGGGATCTTATGTTCCCGGCTCCATGAGTGTTTCAAGTCTTACCGCCACAAAGGATGCAAGTAAGGTCGCCCTTTCCTGGACAAGATCAGGCGGCTCAGGTGTCATGATCGTGAGACGTGCCGGGGCTTCCGTCTCCTTCACACCAACCCACGGCGTGAACTACGCGCAAGGGAATACCTATGGCGACTATCTAATCGTGTACCGGGGCAGTGCCGCCACGTTGGATGACACCAATGTCGTGGATGGGACAACCTATTACTACAGGGCTTTTGCCTATAACGGGGATAACGGTTACTCCCTGGCATCAAGCGAAGCTTTGATTCTTTATGCTGATTGGGATGGGACATGCGGCGCTGCGGGTAATTCCTGCTATAGCAATGCGGCTGCCATTGCGGCTGGAGCGGCTACGACGCCTCTAGGAAAGTCTCTTGTCTATGTCACGGCAAGCGGCGCCTTCAAGGTGTGGAAGGACGCGGGCAGCAATAAAATCTTACGCGCCAATGGCCTCGATGAGTGGGCCATGAAGCTGAACCTTAACGGCAAAGGCTTTCAAGGGGCGGGTAATGAGTTCACGGACTACGCGAGCCTCGAGGGGCGAAAATGCCCGCCTAGTGTTTATATCGATGATAACGATAAGGTGAGCGAAAATAATTGCCTTTACTACACGGTGGTCTACGACCCGCAGAGGCTGAATGCCGCTGGCACGTCCCAAGAGGATGCTAATACACTTGGATTAAATAACTGGAGTAACTATAATGCCGGCGGCGCCAAGTGGTACGTGGGGAACATCAAGACCTGTTCCGATATCGGGATGCGCCTTCCCACGATTTTTGAAACCACCACGACAGAGACAAGCGACATCCATTATCCCAGTGACGCAACGCCGACATTTGCTGGGGCCACGAATGGGATCCCAAGTCACCCAAGTAACGTCACCTGGACGGCCTCGTCCTATACGAACACTGCCGCTACTTACTATTATTGGAAGTGGCATGGGGCTTCTTTGGCCAACAACCCTTACAACACTTCCTCTTACGTCCGTTGCGCGCTTCCTTAATGCGAAATAGGAGGAGATCGATGCCGATGCAAACGTTAGACATTCTGAGGGTAGACCCTAGAATCGAAGTGCTTCCAACTTAAGGGCCTATCCCAAAACTCCTGAAAACCTCAGCGCGATCATCGCGAACGAAAGATGCGTCAGCGCTGTGTAGTTTGCAGCCTTCAGCATCACCCCAGGTGCCACGAACCAATCTTTCAACGCTTCGGTTTACCGCCAGTTCACCGTTAACGGCGACGCTGATCTTGTGGCCGGCAATATCAAGAATGCGATCGATATCTTCGGGGTCACGGGTAATGTGACCGTTGAAAGTCATTCAAGTTGCGCGACGGACGGCGAAGCTGGCTGCGTGGTTCTGGGGCCAGCGTTTAAAGCGGCGGACATGTCACAGGTGACGGCGGGCAACATCAAGTCGGGCGTCACCATTGCCGGCCAGGCGGGCGACTACCCGTCAGCGACCTACCGCTTGACCGGTGCCGATGCGACAACGGATCTGCCAGCGTTTGCCTCAACCACAGGTGGCTCTTCCTATGAATGGTTCCAGTCCGATGGTTCAAGACTAACAGGCTCGGTCCAAGCTGATCAGAACGTCACGGCATCGACGAGTGATCAAACGCTTAACGCTGGCCTTTACCGCTCAGTGACGGTTGCCGGTGATGAGGATCTCGTTGCGGGTAAAATCAAAAGTGGTGTGACACTTTTTGGTGTAGCAGGTGACTATCCATCAGCTACGTATCCGTTAACTGGTGCTGATGCAACGGCGGATCTTGATTTGGCGACCTTTGATGCGAAAGTGAAATCCGCGACAGCCTTTGAGTGGTTTAGCCCAAGCGGTACTCGCTATAGCTATAATGGCGATGCGGACATTACCGCCGCGAATATCGCGAGCGGGGTGATGATTTTTGGGACGACCGGTACGCTTGCGAGCTCGTACTCGGACTGTACGGGTGATGGTCAAACAGGTTGCGTGACGACCTCGCAGTATAAATCCGCTGACACCAACGCCTACACCACATGGGATATTCGCAAAGGCAAAACGGTTGGCGGCAAGGCCGGCGATCTTGCCTTTTACAAAAATATGAAGGGTGCTTACAATAACTCAACACCTCCCGCGGATGGGGGAAATGACGTGTGGGATACGATTGACGACTACAATAACGGCGGCGCATTCCCAACCACTGCTCCTGGCGGTTGGGATCAAGCGACCGCCGCTAATTGGATCATGGACCCCGCCAACGATGTCGGCGGCGGCGGTGGCACCGCGAGTGATAACCTTTGCAGCGGATCTGAGGCCTGCGTGTTTAAAGATCAGATCACTGGTCTGATGTGGGCGAAAGATGATGGAACGATCCGCACCTGGCAAAACTCGATCACATACTGCGATGGCTTAAGCTATGGTGGTTATACGGATTGGCGTTTGCCGACGCAGAAGGAACTGATGCAAGCGTATACGGACGGGATTTGGAGCCAGAAAGCCACAGATAAGCTCAGCCTGACAACCAATTATTATTGGTCGTCGTCGACCGTTTCCAACCCCACGACCGACGCGTGGTACTTGCTCCTGGATTATGGCAGCACGGGCGACTACGACAAGACCGGTAGCGTCAATGCGGCTTGCGTGAGGTAGCTTGCCGTTGAGTCGGCGAGTGGCCGTCCTCCTCTATCCTTAAGAGATAAAAAAGGAAAAACCCCAAGAGATTTCTCTTGGCACGGCCGCGGGATGTCGTGCTGAACCCTGCATGATCGATAATCATTAGTTGATGATCAAATTTGGTATTTAGCGAAAAAGGCGAAAATATGCTTTGTTCCTCCTACACACTGCTTCTATGGTTGCAGCGATTCGCATGGGGCGGCGCATCTACGGGAACTTGCAACATGCCGTCTCCTATCTCCTAGCAATTCACATTCCTATAGCCGGCCTTTCCGTTATTCCTATCTTGCTCAATATGCCTCTCATTCTATTACCCGCACACATAGCGTTTCTGCATCTCATCATTGAGCCGGTGTGTTCCATTGCTTTTGAGGCAGAGCCGGAGGATGTAAATATTATGAAACGTGTTCCGAGAGCTTCTGATGAACGTCTCTATTCGCGTGCGATTCTGATACCGGTCATCGTTCAGGGAATGAGTGTTTTGATAATTCTCATGATCGTCTTTTTTGTTGCTTGGAAATTTGGCAATGGGGAAAGCGATGCAAGGGCACTTGCTTTCACAACCCTTGTGGTGGCAAACCTAGGCCTAATCATCGGTAGCGTAGCCAGAAGTGAATACAAGGTCTCTAGCCAGAAAAATAAAGCACTTCGCTGGGTTATTCTGGGATCGATCGCGATGCTCTCTTTTGTGCTTTATATACCGAGTTTGCGGACTCTTTTTCGGTTCTCTTATTTACATGGTTTCGACTTGATTCTGTGCGTTGCCGCAGGCGTGTCGAGTAGTCTATGGTTTTGGTTTTTAAAAGGCATGAGGCGTAGGTGAGGGCGGCGATTCACGCTTGATCCTGCCTTTTGACTTGGTCAAGCAAATAGAAGTATTGCATCGTAAAAGCAAGCCCGCCAACTAAGATCAAAAGCGTTGCTGCACTAAACCCGATGATATCCATGGCGAACGGATGGCCTTGGGCTCCATAATAAAGCTTCGAAAAAATTGTGGATGTAATCAAAAACAATGTTGAGATCAAATAAAGTCCGATGGCATACGTCCACATTCTAAACATAGCAACGCCGGAAAATATCAACATCAGGCATGCGGCGAGTTCAATTCCGGCATGAAACTTCACTGAAAACGGTTTTGCCATGAAACTACCTGAGGCTTTACTGATGAAGTAGATCCAGAACCCTGCCATAATCGCGCCGATGACTAGGGAGGTCGCGCCAGCCCAATGCGTAGCTATACGCGACGGAGTGCTTAAATCGAAATTAATTTCGTCTTCTCTTTGAGTTTTGATTGCCGTAACGGCGATGACGACGTAACCAATTAGAAACGCTAGGTGGGTGATGCCATTAAAAACATCTATTGGCGTCATTGTGCTCATTTTGCGCAGCTCCTTGTTCTTGGCGTGTTGCGCAGCTCAGGTTCGTCAAGCAAACCGCGGATTCAGACGAACCGCTGCAATATGCATTCCCTGACCCAGAAAGGAGAGGCTAGATAAGTTGTTTCGAGATAATCCAGGTGCCCATCAGCAAGAGAAACCAGCCAAAGCTTACCTTTAAAACGACCGGTGAGACGGAACTTGAGAATCTCACACCGGCAAACAGTCCGAGAGTGGTAACTCCCGTTGCGGCCGCGAGAAAGGACCAATCAATGGTGACTCCGCCTAGAAGATCTCCGGCGAATGCGACCATGGAGTTGGCGGAAATTATGAATAACGACGTTGCTACAGCGGTATTCATCGAAAGTCCGCCAAATACAACCAACGCTGGAATAATAAGAAAACCACCCCCAGCGCCGACGAGCCCCGCAACAAACCCCACCGTGAATCCAAGGGCAATGAGTTTCGCTATGCCTTTCCAGCCTTTATCGATTTTTTGGGCTGAAGACGTCTGAGGCCTGATCATGGAGATGGAGGCTCCTAGCATGACCAATGCGAATACGACCATGATAAGTTGATCTTTACTTATCGCAAAGCCATCGAGCTCTAGCATGCTCGGAATGAACGGTAGAAGTAGGTGCCGCGCCATGTACGTTCCTAAAAAAGAAGGCGTCAGAAAAACAATGGCGGTTTTGTAATCTACAAGGCCCTGCAAATGATAACGCCAAACGCCAAAAATGCTGGCGCATCCGACGATAAACAGAGAATAGCTGGTCGCTAACACGGGAGATACGGCGAACAGATACACCAAGATAGGCATCGTCAAGATTGAGCCACCACCGCCAATCAAGCCTAGTGATAGACCAACAAATAACATTGCGATGTAGCCAAGCGTAGTCATGGTCACCTACTATTTGTCGGGTTTATTGAAGGCCATATTCGCGAATTTTTCGCCAAAGCTTCGCGCGGCTATATCCAAGTCGTTCTGCAGCTAGACTCTTTCGGTTATTGGTTTCACGCAACGCCGATAGAATGTCATCGATTTCCTGCTGGCGGATGCTCACGCCTTCGCCTGAACCCGAGGAATGCGCGGGCAGGCCTTGTAGTTCAGGAGTCAGGTCTCTGAGGCGCAAAACGTCAGACTCACCCATAACAAACGCGTATTCAATATTGTTCCTTAATTCGCGTATATTTCCGGGCCAAGGGTACGCCAACAGAGCTTCTAATGCGGCATCTTCAATCGCAGTGACTACTCGTTGCTTGTGACGGTTGAATTCTTCAATGAATAGCCAAGACAAAATTTCGATGTCCCGATCACGCTCTGCAAGCCTTGGCAAGAACAGTGGTATCACGCGGATTCGGTACATAAGATCGGCGCGGAACTTGCCATCGTCTACATAGCGACGCAAAGAACGATGTGTTGCACTGATAAGTCGGATATTGGCTCGAACGGATTTGAAAGACCCGACGGGTGAGAACTGTCTATCTTGCAGGACTCTTAATAGTCGCGGTTGTAGATCGATAGGCAACTCTGCAATTTCGTCCAAAAAAAGGCTCCCGTTGTGAGCTAACTCAAAGAGACCTTTACGATCCGCGACAGCTCCAGTGAATGCGCCTCTAACGTGGCCAAAAAGCTCTGATTGCATCAGCTCAGATGTGAGCGTGGCGCAGTTCAGCGCTTGGAAAGGTCCTTTATATCGAGGACTCAATTCATGAATAGCGCGGGCTACGAGTTCTTTACCCGTTCCGGATTCTCCGCGAACAAGAATATTTGCTTCGCTCTTGGCTGCCTTTTCCAGGCGCTTAAAAAAAATCCTCATTTTGTCGGAAACGGTTACGATGCCGTGGAAAACGGTCGGTTGAACTTTCGGCTTTTTATGAAGCTTCGTCACGCCGTCTCCCTTACTTCGATTGTGTTACAGGCAACTTGAGATACGTCTTGCCGTTAGACTCCGGTTCAGGAAATTCGCCGGCCGCGATGTTAACCTGCACGCTTGGGAAAAGCAGGCGAGGCGCCGCTAACGTGTCATCACGCTTGTTTCTGAAACTCACAAATTCAGACTCCGGGGTGGTGACATTGAGTTGAATATTGTTCTTCTTTGATTCACCGATAGTTGTTTCGAAAGCCAGAGGTCGACCTTGAGGCTGATAGTCATGACCGACAAAAACTCGCGTCGCATCCGGAAGACTGTATAGTCGTTCGGAAACTGAATGATACAGGGCCCGAGCGTCTCCTTTCGGGAAGTCACAGCGGCCTGTGCCATAATCAGGCATAAACAGCGCGTCTCCGGTGAACACCGCGTCACCAAACAAATAGCTGGCGCACGCTGGTGTGTGGCCCGGCGTAAAAATAACTTTAAAGCTCAGAGAACCAACTTTGACTTCTTCATTGTCTTTGAGGAGTCGATGGAACTGACTGCCATCCGTCTTAAAGGAAGCGGGAAAATTGAAGATAGACTTGAAGGTCTTTTGAACCTCAGTAATGCGCTCGCCAATAGCGATTTTGGCGTTGGGGAAATAACGCTGCACCAACTCATGGGCACCGGAGAGGTGATCCGCATGAGCATGAGTCTCCAGTATATAGTGCACGTGGAGACTATGCTTTTGCACAAATTCGGCCAGCTTCGTGATCGAAGACGTGGAGGTCTTCACTGCTGCTGGGTCGTAATCCAATACGGGGTCAAGAATGACCGCGTCTTTAGTTGCTGGATCAAAAACAATATATGTAAGTGTGAAGGTTTCTGGATCAAAGAATGTTTTGATTTCCATGTTATTTCTCGTTCTGAGCAAGGAACTTAGCGTTGAAAAGTTTGTGCAGGTAGATTCCGCCAATCATACTCAGAACGAAGATCACCACCGATTGCTGAACTGTGACAAATCCAACAATCGCAGGGCCGGGGCAAAATCCGCCCAATCCCCAACCCGCTCCAAAAATGACGGATCCCAGTATTAATTTCCAATCCAGGTCGCGACGCGTTGGAATGTGAAATTTTGTATCAAGAACCGGACTTTGGCGCTTGGTGATGATGCGATAAGAGAGCGCATGCACCAAGATAGCCCCGCCCATAACGGCCAACAGACTTGGATCCCAGTTTCCTGTGACGTCGAGAAATCCAATTACTTTCGCCGGAAGTGTCATTCCCGACACGCCGAGGCCGATACCGAAGATCAAAGCTGAAATGAACGCTGCGAATAAGAGGCTCATAGTGCACCTCCTACAAGGCGAATAGCCGCCACTATGACCATCCCCGCAAGAATAAATGTTGCAGTAGCTACGATGGATCGAGGAGACATGCGGCTGATGCCACAAACTCCATGGCCACTTGTGCAACCGCTTCCCAGTTGTGTTCCAAAACCCACCATTAAACCGGCCAAGGCATAGCGAGCTGCTGAGCCAAGGGTTTCACCAACAAGCCAGTCAGGAAACGCAACGTAGGTGAGCGCGCCAGCTACTAGAAGTCCTAAAATTGCGGCAGCACGCCAAGCGAACTCTCCTTTTTGCGGTGACAACACGCCAGCGAGTATTCCGCTAACGCCGAATATTCGGCCCTTTAGTAGGAGCAAAAGCGACGCGGATAATCCAATTAAGATGCCGCCCAAGAACGGCGCGAACAATTGTTCAATATGCATTGTGTTTTCCTCTCTCTGAGTCGATCCACACCCTATATCCACGTACCATGCCACTTGGCGCTGCGAAGTTGCTCGAAAGCTACGGATTTGGCTCGGTCTATAATGTTGAAGGTGGCATGCTTGAGTGGGAAAAATCCGGTTTGCCAATTGTTAGAAAGTAGGCTCATAGAAGAAGGAGGTCACGTGATGAAAAAAGCATTGCTCTTGTGTCCCGAGTGCGGTTCCCTCAATCGCGTTGAGCTTGGGCGTGAAGGCGTTCCGAAGTGCGGGCGATGTAAGGTGCCGATGCGCGTTCAAGGTGCTACCGTCGATGTTACGCTCGATCAGCTTCGATCATTGATTCAGTCATCGCCGGTACCAGTGGTGGTGGACTTCTGGGCTCCGTGGTGTGGGCCGTGTCTCAGCTTTGCACCGACCTATGCATCCACCGCTGAAAGGCATGCCGGTGAATTTGTGTTTGCGAAACTGAACACTCAAGATCACCAAGCAGCGGGAGCCGCCTTTGGCGTGCGAGGCATACCGACGATCGCGGTGTTTTCAGGAGGATCTGAAGTGGCGCGCCAATCAGGAGCCATGGACCCAAGAACTTTTGAAGGTTTCTTGGCGAGCCATACAGGTTGAGAACCAGGGCTGGGAGATTTTATGGGCTTTGAAGAAGTGTCAGGATGGATCGCTTTACTGTTATTCGCGATCAGCTTTTGCACCGCAGCAAAAAGTCCGAAATTGAATGCCTGGATGAAGGGGTATCGTCCTCAGCTTAAAGTCCATCACTGGATAGGCATGGCTGCGATCGCGTTCATGATTGTGCATTTACTCGCCCTCTTAGAAGCTTATTCCCCGTCCCAGTTAGTTGTATTATCAGATGCGTCTATTTCGACCGGATGGATTGCTTTTGCCAGCTCCGCAATTATCGTGGCGATGGCATTTCAATTTCGCACCGCTCCCTATCGGCGATGGCGGCGTGCGCACCTCGTTCTTATCCTCGGTTTTCTCGCCGCCGTTATGCATACGTATTTGATACTTGAGCCAAGTACGATTCCGGAATGGGCGACGATCCTAATCGCGACTCTTATCGGAGGCTGGGGAATGGCTTTGAGCCTATGGATTCCTCAATCGCGAAGCTTTGGTTCTCCTTACATTATTTCCAAACAGGTGGCACTCAGATCCGATTTGTTTCTGCAAACTTTAACGCCTGTGAATCCGAGTGAAAGCTCGCGCTTCAAATCAGGCGAATTTGTATTCTTGCGATATGAAGCGCCGCAGTTTTCAAAAATATGGCATCCATTTACTGTGGTTCCTACCGACGATTCAGGGGCTTTTGAGTTGCTGATTAAAGCGCGCGGCAGGGATACGAATCTATTGCGCGAAGTCGTTCTACCAAGTGAGGTCAAAATCAACGGCCCCTTTGGCATGCCGTTTTGGGGTGACGATAAACCTCAATTGTGGATTGCCTATGGTGTTGGTATTGCAATCTTTTTTGCTGCATGCAGAAGTATGCCACGCGATTACCGTTCTCCCATCCATCTTGCATATGGCGAGAAGAATGCCGAGCGCATGGTTTTGGCACACGAATTCGACGCTGCAAAGGAAGGCAGAAAGAACTTTTCCTGGGCACAGTATTATGGCGAAGGACAGGATATGGTGAAAGAGCTTAAGGGAAAAATCCCTGGGTGGGCCAAATCCTTTCACTTGTTCCGAGTTTGTGGGCATCCAGGTTTTCAGGATGCGGTAAGAGGTGAACTTATCGCTGGCGGTGTTGCTAGTAATCACATCATTTTGGAGGGAGTCTTTTAGATGAAGCTGAAAACGATATTAGCGATTTGTTTTATGGCGGGTATAAGCAGCAGCGCTTTTGCAGAGAAGTCCATTTCCTTAGATGAGTTGCGCATGCATAACTCCGAGGCGGATTGTTGGATGGCTATTGATGGCGATGTTTACAATATGAGCCCGTACATGAAGTTGCATGCTAAGAAGTGTAAGGAAATGAATTTTGCCGATCATTGCGGTACAGATGCTTCTGCTGTGTGGGGAGAAAAAGAGAAGAGTAAATCGCCTCATAAGAAAAAATCGCATCGTGGACTTGCGCAGAGTAAAGTAGGCAAGTTTGTGCCGCAATAAATTTTTCTCAGGTTAGGCGCAATCGCATGGTAAATAGCAAACTGGAAGGCTTAAGCGAACAGCAAGCGGCTGAGAGGCTAAAAGAATATGGAGAAAATGTCCTTCAAGCCTCAAAGCCGCGATCTTTTTTGACCATAGTTTGGGGCACTGTTCGTGAGCCCATGTTTTTGCTTCTGATAGCTTGTGGATCCCTCTATCTCGCCTTGGGTGATTTGGGAGAAGCTTCACTTATTTCGACGGCAGTCGTAGTCGTTATCGGCATCACGATCATTCAAGAGCGCCGAACGGAGCGTACTTTAGATGCTCTTCGCGAGCTTTCAAGTCCGCGCGCTCTTGTCATTCGAGATGGAATGCAAAAGCGGATCGCCGGCAAAGATGTTGTTCCTGGTGATCTCGTGATCATAACTGAGGGTGATCGAGTTCCCGCAGATGGCTTCGTTTTAGAGTCGAAAGCACTAAAAATTGATGAATCGCTTCTCACCGGCGAGTCAGTCCCGGTGGAAAAAGTGAAATGGAATGGAACGGATGCGTTCCAAGGCGCCGCTGGGGGAGACGACAGCCCCTTTGTATACTCCGGAACGCTCGTTGTACAAGGCAGTGGTGTTGTTTCAATTCATGCAACTGGACAGGCGACCGTGATGGGCAAAATCGGCGCATCGCTTGCGGACACGAAGCGACCTCCGTCTCGGCTTCAGTTGGATACACGAAGAGTCGTGAAGCTTGTTGCAGTGCTTAGTCTTACTCTGAGCATTGTCGTTGCCGTGCTGTGGTGGTTTCGAGAACACGACGCATTGCGTAGTCTTCTCATGGGGCTCACGTTTGCCATGAGTACCATTCCGGAAGAGTTCCCTGTGGTGTTGACGATTTTTATGGCGCTTGGAGCTTGGCGCATATCCAGGAAGAATGTTCTCACTCGTCAAATGAATGCCATTGAAACATTGGGGTCAGCCACCACACTTTGTGTGGATAAAACGGGTACCTTGACTGAGAACAGGATGACCGTAGCGGAGATATTCACCCTTCAAGGCGGATGCAAAAGTTTGCAGAATGCTCTGAATGACGATTTCTCGAGCGATGAAAGGGATCTGATCAGCGTAGGCGGGTATGCAAGTGATCCCGAAGGTTCGGACCCCATGGATACTGCGGCGATCCAAGTGGCTCGCCAACTAACAGCAAGCTTCAGCGTCGACAAGGCTCTGCAAAGAACGTTTCCATTAGTGCGTCCCATCCTTGCTGTAGGATACGTTTGGGATGATCAAGGTCGAGCCTTCATTGCTTCAAAGGGTGCGCCAGAATCCATTTTGCAACTGTGCAGACAATCCCAAACGGAGCACGAGATCGTTATGCGCTCTGTGCGCAAGATGGCGGATGACGGATTTCGTGTGTTGGCGGTAGCACGAGCTGATGCCAGCGGATGGGAAAAGTGCGAATCGTTGCAAGATTTTGACTACGAATTTTTGGGGCTTCTTGGATACTTTGATCCCTTAAAGGAAGGTGTGAAGGAATCTGTTAGGCAGTGTCATGAAGCGGGAATCAAAGTGGTGATGATCACGGGCGACTATCAGGCTACTGCACTGGCTATAGCCCGCGACTGCGGCATTGAGGATCAAGCAGGAAGCTTAAATGGCCATGAAGTTGCCTCACTTACCGATACAGAATTGATTGAACGCCTTAAATCCGTACGAGTTCTGTCACGCATGGTGCCCGAGCAAAAACTCAGAATTGTGAAGGCCCTGCAATCAGCGGGTGAAGTCGTCGCCATGACTGGCGATGGTGTTAATGACGCCCCAGCCCTCAAAGCGGCCAATATCGGCATCGCTATGGGAGATAGGGGCACAGATGTCGCTCGTGAGGCGGCGGCATTGGTATTGTTGGATGATAATTTTACGTCGATTGTCGCGGCGGTGCGGTTAGGGCGAAGGATTTATGACAATATCCAAAATGCGATGACTTACATCATTGCTATACATATCCCTATCGTGGGACTCACTCTTGTTCCGCTTGTGTTTGGTACACCAGCCATCTTGTGGCCTGTTCACTTAGCTTTTCTCGAGCTCATCATTGATCCTACATGTTCCATTGTCTTTGAAGCTGAGCCAGAAGGGTCTGGTATTATGCAACGTAAGCCGCGTGCACTCAATGCAAGGCTTTTTAGTCGAAAAGTGATCGGAACGAGCGTGCTTGAGGGCTTAATCGCTTTATGCAGTATTCTGTTGGTCTTTGTATGGATCGCAATAGAAGGTGAAAATCCCGATCATGCGCGCGCAGTCGCCTTTTCTTCTCTCATTTTTATCAACGCTGCCTTGGTGTTTTCCATTCGAGGCGGAAGCGAAAGTCTTCGCAAATCCATTTTGCGGCCAAATCCAGCTCTGCTGTGGGTTGGTTCTGCATTGTTCATTCTATGTGGCATTGTTTTGTTTGCGCCACCCGTGGCGCGGCTGTTTCACTTTACGCCTCCAAATCTGCTCGAAGTGCTGACTTCGGCAGGGATTGCTGCAATTATATTGATAGCATTTGAGCCGTTGAAGAGAGTGTTGGGAAGAAGGTCGTCCATATAGATCCCTAACGAGTCAGGGGCAGGTGGAAAGAGATGTGCTATAGCGCTTTGATAAAAAGGGATGTGGACGGCTTAGGACTTCGATTTGTAGCGATAGCTGTGCGCACACAAATTGACGAGTACGCCGTCAGATCCAGTACGGATCCCAAGCGTTTTCCTCCTCTTGATGATCGGATTTTCCCCGGGCACTACGCTCCCGTGATTTTTGAACGAGATGGCGCAAGAGTCATCGAGGTGATGCGATACGGCGCGTATCCTCCTGAAAACATTTTCAATCCCAAGAAGTACACCAGTTTCAACGCGCGACGCGATAATTTGACTAGCAGCTTTTGGTCGAATGCGTTTCTGCGGCATCACGGATTTATTGTGCTGCAGGGATTTTATGAGTGGGTTGCAGTGAAGGATTTGCTGAAAGCCGGCGTTGTAACTTTAGATGATGTGAAGGCTGAGTTCGCGCGGCAGTCTGAAGAGCGTAAAGCTAAGATTTTGGTCCAAGGAAAGAAGTACAAGCCAACGCCTACAGAGCTAAAGGATCCATTGGATCGCCAGATTATCATCGAGTTTAAGCCGACTGCGGATGCCGACCTTCTTGTCCCGGTTATTTTTTCTGAAAAGAAATTGGATAGTGGCGAAGTAGATAAAGGCTTTGCGATTGTGACGGACGAACCCTTACCTGATATTCTAGAAGCAGGGCACGATCGCTCTCCTGTGATCCTGAACGAAGAATCCATTGCTGCTTGGATTGGTGTGGGGTCAGGGAGTAGAGCAGCGGCTATGGATGCCATTCTCGCGTCCGCAACACTGCCGACCTTCCACCATAAACTTGATACGGCATCTTAACGGGACTAGGCGCTTTCAATACTCTTTGTAATGCCTGCAGCGTCGCGTGCGATTTCAAGAAAGAACTCGGTAGCTGCATCTGTTATTTCAGTCGCATTTTCCAGTACATACATGGTTTTCTTCGGGTCGATGAGCATCAGGCCAAGATGATGAACTACGTCGTCACCGTGTTTGACTTGGAGGACTTTGCCTAGGCGATCGATGATGCGATTATCTTTACGACTCCACATATAGCGGGATATCGCCGCTGATAGAAGTTGACGGTCGCGAGATGTTTTACCGATACCACCACCTGATGTTCCTTGTTGGAAAAAGTCGCGTGGACGACCATCCACTAACTTGCCTTTAACAATGATTTTTTTGGATGCAGCAACGTAGGATGACACCCAGGTGGCTTCGACGAGATCTTTTTGCCAATCATGCTTTCCTGGTTTTAAATCTACCATAATATGCCGATCCAATTCGGCGGTGTAAACAGCCGCAAAATCCACGGCCGCAATCTGGACTTCGCCATCAAGCTTTGCAAACTCTGACGGATCTGATGCCGTCAGAAAACGCATAATCGCACGGTGAAAACGGGCCGCATCGTCGGTCTTTAAGATGGTCTCAAGGGCCTCTAAATAGTCCGCATCGGAGGCGTCGAGAGCGGGGCGTCCCTTACTTACACCGAAGCTTCTTCCCGAGCGAATATCTTTATTGACGTTGTCACCTGTTGCGTAGCCCACATTGATGAAGTGGGCGTCTTCGGTCAATTTGATATAGGAACCGCCACTGCTCACAATGGATAAGTAGGGGGCGATGCGCACCGCCGCTTGCGGCACAATCATGGTGAGATCGTAAGAGCCGCGATCAAGTGCCTTCGCAACAACGCCACTCATGCGAAGCGCGGTGGTTTTTCGGTTGGCGATGCTGTCAATCACCTTATCGAGTTTTTCCTCGGGATTGGCACCGCGAAAAAGGTTTAGAACGCGACGATGTACTTTCGGTGCGAATTTATCAGCGTGGGCTTTTGTTGTTTGAGAGTTGGCGATGCTAAATTCGCGTTCGCCGTCAGCATCCATCACATCGTTAATGCCGCCCGGTAGAATCGCCACATCGAGGTAAGAATACTTGCCGGCACACTTAGCGAGATCAAAGATGTAGGGGCCGTTGTTCGCGGGCAATGGGTTGTCACATAGGAGTTCGCCTTGTTGTTGAAGCTTTTCCGTGACCCGGTTGGAGACTTCGGAAGACGTGTTGAGTCCAGGTGTTTTGCAGCCGGCAATGTCTAACAGCAAACAAAGGGCTAGGATCGTGATAAACCGTTGATGCATTGCATTTCTCCCAACTTCCGCTGAATAAATTAACGACGACTGCAGCACTTCTTAAGTAAAGATCTCAGAGAAACTAATCTCTTGTCCCGTAAGCACAATCGCGGTTTTAGGGAAACCGGCTGTCTTATGAATGAGGTCGCGATAATAGTTTGCATAGGTCGCCGTATAGTCTTCTGGATCTGCAATAAAGCGTTCCAATTCCGGCGGGACCATACCTATAAAGACGAGGTCTGCATCACGGGACTCACGTTCGATAACGTGGAATGGTCCTATCGATGTGTCGTTGTTGAGATAGACCTCTGGTTTTGCGTCAATGCGGCTACGTTTGATGAAATCGTTAAGATATTCCACCGCAGAATTGCGTTCTTCTTCGCTAGAGGTGATCGTTTTTAAATTTAATTCTGCGCCAGCCCATTCTGCGCTATTTTGGAGCATGTAGCCAAGGACAAGGCTGAACGAAGCGTTCTCCTGTTCACGTCCCCACCACACGTCAATGCGCTTGCGTTTTGATTTCTCTGTTCTTGTATAGGTTTGACTGTTCTCGCGCACGATAATGAGGTTGCGTTTCGCCTGATGTATACGCAGGCACATCTCTACAAACTTCTCAATCCGCGCTTCTTTTTCCGTCTCTCCCAGCATGATGGTATTGGGAACTATCGTGCCAAGACCAGATGTATGCACCAGGGTAAACACCGCATCTGCGAGGTCGTCGTCAATCGTTACGTTGACGAGAGCGGGAACATGGTTTTTGTGCAAATAGTCGTGAATGGTTTTCTTTACCTGATCAATGCGTTTCAATGAAGAAAAGTTACGGGGCAGAATCGTGGCGACTGTTAGAAAGCCCTTCCCGTTGGTGATGGCATCCGCCAGTTGCACGAGATACCATCGTGACGTCGGGCTGCCGCTAAAGACAAGAACGTTGGGGCGCCATGATTTGACGTTTGGTGGCAGATCGTTGAGGCGGAGGATGGAGTAGCGTGCGAAAAACATGAGAATACCACGCCGCATGTCTCCAAAGTCAGCGCGTAGTTTCTTGCGCTGCATGTAATAGAAAATAGCAAAACTCATCACGAGCGCGACAATGGTTGCGCCTGGATCAATCATAAACATGATTGCAAAACATGCAACTGCGCCGATCAGCGAGATCGACCACGGCACGCGGAACTCCGGGCGCCAGGACGGGTTTGCGATCATGCCCTCGATGCCTGCTGAGAAATTTAACACGCCGTAGGAGGTGAGGAAGAACATAGATAAGTAGGGAGCGATGGTATTTAAGTCACCGAGGATAATTCCGGCAGCGCCAACAGCGATTGATACAGCAGTTGCAACCCGTGGCGTGTCTTCTGGGCCATAGCCCTTGCCCAGAATCCGTAAATGGCGCGATAGCACACCGTCGCGGGCGAGTGCCTGCAACGTGCGCGGTGCTCCCATCAATGCGCCGAGTCCGCTTGAAATAGCGGCTCCAAAAATAGCAACCGTTACGATGGGCTCAAGGCGCGACATTTTTTGGAAAATGAGGGAGCTCTTCAGTACATTCGCATCCGAGATTTTAAAGGACATAAACACGGGAATGGCAATGTAAACGAGGTAGCCGACCAGCACCGCGCCAAGCGTTCCCAGCGGTAGCGAGCGAGCGCTGTTTTTTAAATCACCCGACATGGATAAGCCGGCTTCGATTCCGGTCACTGCAGGGAAGAAGACAGCGAACGCTACCCAAAACGAAACTTGCTCGGGATTCGTTACGGCGATTTTAGTCATGGTGGCCTCGCTAGGAGTGCCACCTGTGAAAAAGCAAACTAGTGACATAAGGATTAGGGCAAAAATGCCGAACTGCGCTTTTAACGCTAAATCTGTTGATGTGTAAGCGATGAAGGCGATGACTGCCAATGCTCCTAAAGCGAAGATCATCTGCGGCACAAAAGGGATGAGGTTTTGCAACGATTCTGCAAAGCCGGCTAAGTAGAAGGAGACTCCTAAGGCCTGAGCTAAGAATAGCGGAATCCCTACCGCCGCTCCCAATTCAAGGCCGAGAGATCGGGAGATCATGTAGTAGGCGCCACCGCCGGCAATTTTCATATTCGTGGCTGTCGCGGAAATAGAAAGAGCTGTAAAGAATGTGATGGCAGATGCCAATGTCACGATCACCAGCGTGGTGAATAGTCCCATTTGCCCAAGAACCCACCCCATCCTTAGATACATGACAACGCCAAAGATGGTC
This sequence comes from uncultured Oligoflexales bacterium, assembly GCA_964404325.1. Classification (GTDB taxonomy): domain Bacteria; phylum Bdellovibrionota_B; class Oligoflexia; order Oligoflexales; family Oligoflexaceae; genus CAYOJQ01. Next base: position 23,487 of record CAYOJQ010000029.1, on the reverse strand, counting down.
TGTAGGCTCGGAGTGAAAACGCCTTTGAACGTGCCAAACTTCTGTTGAGCCACAGGTTCACGCGATGACATGATTCAAAGCCCCTATATTTACGCAGCGCAATAGGCTTCGCGATCAGTGACGAAGATTTTTACAGTAAAAACATTTTAGGAGATTTTTGGTGATATGCCAAATTTGACGGAAAAATCGCATTCTCCGCAATCCTCAAAGCTGTTCTTGGACCTATTTTTGGTGTTTAATGCGCGCACGTGTTTGTTCTTTCCAGAATGTAGCGGGTGGATGCTTCGGATTTAGAAGCGTCAATCTCGATGGTCAAGCGCATCGCCGATTGATTTCATCAACAAGCTGGTCGAATTCGTTTTGAAGCTCAAAAATGCAGGTCTTCTTCTGCATGCTCGCCTGAGTCTTGCGATAGGCTTGATGTAATGCAAGGATGTCAAATTTGGCTTTACCTCCGAGCGTTCAACATTGAGAGCGTCACAGACGAAGTAAATGCGCCTTATTATGTCCTCATTGACACATCCCCGCATTCTGGATAGATTGAACCAATGATAGGGAGTAGTTTATCGGTTTAGCCGATTGCATTGCCGACATACTGGAGCGATAGCTTCCGGCTCTGCAGCAGAAATAAATCATTCTGTTAACGAGACTGTCACAGCACAATTTTAATCGTGCCGTGGGTCTCGTTTGTCTTTTTGACCCCGCGGCTTAACTGGCTCGGTGGGGTTTTTTAATGGAAGCATTGCTTCAATCTTTCGGTCTTGTTCTCGCTTCTGAGATGGGCGACAAGACGCAACTTCTCGCTTTAATTCTCGCACTCCGATTCAAAAAACCTTGGGCCGTGATGGCCGGTATTCTTGTCGCTACGGTGTTGAACCATGGCCTAGCCACACTTGTAGGCGGCTGGATTGGCAGCATGGTTCCAGAAGATACGCTCCGCATCATCTTAGCGGTGGTGTTTTTTGCGTTCGCTATTTGGATTCTGGTGCCGGATAAGATGGACGATGAAGATGCAAAGGAGCATGCTAGTGCCAATGCATTCTTGGCGACAACGGTTTTGTTCTTTCTCGCTGAGATGGGCGATAAAACTCAGCTGGCAACCATAGCTCTCGGCGCGAAATTTCAGATGCCCGTCGCGGTGACTATCGGCACCACTTTAGGCATGCTTGTGGCTGATGGTCTTGCGGTTGTCTTTGGTGAAAAAGTGACACAGCTCATTCCCATGAAGGTTATTCGCATAATCTCATGTATTTTATTCGCGGGGTTTGGTGCGGCGATTTTGGTGGGATTGGGATGAATGTAATAGTGCTAATTTATTTATTGAAGGAGTCAGGGATGAAATTGGTAAAAGGTTTAGCTGCTGTTGTTGCAATGTCCTTTTCTGTAGCTGCTTTTGCGGGCCCAGAGTGCACAAAGGAAGCAAAAGAAACATGGAAAGATCAAAAAGAATTTCAAAAGAATCTAACCGAAGTTGAAGGCTACAAAATCAAAGTTTTCAAAGTTACGAGCGGCAACTGCTACGAGATCTACGGTTGGGATAAGGCTGGCAAAAAAGTTGAAATCTATTTCAACCCAGTGACTGGCGAAAAAGTAAAAGAAAAGATTGAAGGAAAATAATTCATGGAAAGCCCTATTATTTGGGGCCGACCGATTCGCATCATTCATTGGATGGTTGCGGGCGGGATTCTTCTCAACCGTTTTGCGCTTGAGGGGGGCGACCCGCCCCATCTTTGGGTCGGCTACACCGTCGTTGCTTTAGTGGTTCTTCGCCTTATCTGGGGCATCGCAGCGAAAAAAGGTGCGGTGGCCTTTAGGACTTGGCCGCTGCGCGTGTCCGATTTGATGACGTTTTTTCAAAGTCATTTTTCTCGGGTCAAACACGACTACAGTGCGCATAACCCTGCGGCGAGTTACACATACCTCGTGATCTGGGCCATCATTCTTTGCCTGGGTATTACCGGCTTCATGATGGGACTTGATGCGTTTTGGGGCGACGAGTGGCTTGAGGACTTGCACGGCACTTTAGCCAATGTTCTGATTGCGCTGGTGATCGTCCACTTGATTGGTATCATGGTTGATGCGTACTTGTTTAAGCGTAAATCATGGCTTGTCATGATTACGGGAAGACGCAGCTAATGCGATGAGGAGGCCTCCTCATTTTAGGGGGCCTCGCATGCATTACTTGGTAGCAGGAGCAGTAGCAGGTGCAGCAGGTTCCGCTTTAGAGTTTTTAGTCGCCGGTCCTTTTGACTTCGCAGCATCCTTCTTGGCATCCTTCGCGTCTTTGCTAGGAGCTTTAGTTGCACAAATAGCGTGTTTTTGGTGAGTTAGAGATATATCTTAGTCAATTATCATTTTCAAATATTCCAAATTTGAACAGTTTAACGGCTCACGGATTGTTAGATCCGTGCCAAGTGACGCTGTAAAGATCGTGGCGACGATCTTTCAGATTGCGCACCGTGCCCGAATTACGACCCTGAAGAAGTGAGTCGATCCTAAGGTCCGCGATGGCGACGGTCTCCGAGTTCGGAGTCGTGTCCGCTGCAATACCGTCACGCGCAAAACCGAAGTCACAAGGCGTAAGAATGCAACTTTGCGCGTACTGGATATCCATATTGTGCACGTTCGGAAGGTTGCCAACGTTTCCAGACATGACGACGTAACATTGGTTTTCCACGGCACGCGCCTGAGCGGAATAACGCACACGTAGATAACTCTGACGCTCGTCGGTGCAGAAGGGCACGAATAGGATATTAGCTCCTTGATTCACTAAGTGCCGCGCCAGTTCTGGAAACTCCGCGTCGTAGCAGATCAAGACCCCGATGGGACCGCAATCGGTGTTGATCACCTGCAACTTGCTAGCGCCCTCGATATTCCACCAAAATCGTTCGTTTGGCGTCGGATGAATTTTGGCTTGCTCATGCACCGAGCCATCGCGCAAACACACGTATGTTACGTTGTGAATACGCCCTTCGGCCGTTTTAGTTGGATGCGAACCCGCAATGATGTTTATGTTGTACTCGATCGCGAGGACTTTGAACGTTTCTACAATACGTTCGGTGTACTCGGTCAAGCGATCGATGGCCTCTTCTGGAGCGATCGCCTTGTTATCAATGGCAAGGAGCTGCAAAGTAAACAGTTCCGGGAACAGCACGAAGTCTGCTTTGTAATCCGCCACAACATCGACGAAATACGTTACAAGCTGTTCAAACTCCTCATAGCTCTTGATACGGCGCTGCATGTATTGCACGGTCGCTACGCGGATGGAGCCTTCATACGAAAAACCGATGCTTCTTTTCAGTTCTTCATCTGATGGAATATCCGGATTGTGCCATACGAAATGGGCCGCGCATCCCATGGATTCAGTGTCCATAGGTAAGTAGTCTTTCAAGACACCGATAAGCTCAAAGCCTTCTTTGATTTGGAAAAGGAGTACTGGATCCTTGATCTTTTTCTGGCGCACGAGTTCGAGGTATTTCTCCGCTCCGTCGATTCTCTTAATACGTTTTGCCAAGAGCGGCATGCGCCCCGCAAAAATAATCCCCTTGAGGCGTTCATGTTGGCATAGCTTCTTGCGTTGTTGGTAAAGGCGTTGACCAATACGGAGGCCGCGGTAGCCGGGGTCGACGAATACGTCCACGCCGTATAGGTAATCGCCAGAAGGGTTGTGGGTCATGCAGTATCCGTCGCCGGTAACTTGACGCCAGGTGTGAGGCTTGAGAGCGATGGCTCCGGAAACGCAGATGGTCGCGGCATAACCAACAATAACGCCATCATACTCGGCAACAAACTGTCCTTCGGGGAAGTTGTTGATTTGCCCGATGAGAGCTTCATCAGAGTAGCGCGGCATGTCGGGATACACTTTGCGCTCGAGGCGGCTGATGGCCGGAATGTCTTCCATTCGAGCTGTGCGAACCGTGAGCACTGGCTTTTCCGATTTTTTCATGACTCACCTCAACAAAGAAGATGAGACATTATCCGCTAAAATGGAGATCCGGTGCAACGTCTTCCGTCGAAACTGATTATCTGGCGAGCTTATTCGGCACGATCGCCTTGCGTGACCAATGTTCTCCGATCTGTTGCGTAAACGTCCCGCGTACAAGCTTGGCGCGTTCAATCAACCACTCAGAATCTTCCCAGCGCAAATACACGCCCTCGACCTCATGATCCGCAAACTCCGATTGTTGAAACAACTTCTTTAAGTCATCGAAAGTAAACTGGCCTTTGGTGACGAAGGGAACGCTCGCGATGCCCATAGCAGCGAAGAGTTCGTTGCGTTTTGGTGTGGCGAGAAAACGATGGATGTATTTGTCGAAGATATCAAAACCGAGAAACCAATCGGGTAGCCGATTGTATGAGATGGAGTGCTGCGCGTAGCACCATTCACCAAACAGAATATATTGCTCGCCCAGGTGTTCAAGCAACGTATCTTCATGAGGTGCCACCCATTCGTCGATTTTTTTCCATTGTCCTGCATAGGGAGGAATGAGCTGCGAGCCGCGGTTTTGAAAAATGATTTGGCCTTCGGGACTAAACGAGATACCGAGATTTGCACCGTCGATTTTTTCTTCCACTACAAGTTCATTCTTCAAAAAATCATTGCGTTCTGCGTCGGTAAATACTTTATCGCCGCGCACGCCGTCTTTCGTTAAGGCTGCAAGATGTGTTGTGGAGGGGAACTTATAGAATTCTTGTGTCATTTCTTCCCCAATATTTTCTGGCGATACTTCTGTTCAATACATTCGGGACACAGAAAGTCGACGGTGATTCCAGCTTCCTTTAAGGCTTCTTTCCATCCCCACCACTTTGAATCGGTGGCTTGCAGGATAGGCGGCTTCTCTGGGTGTGCGTTCGCAAGGGCGATGAACTTTCGGTCCGATGGATCAAATTCATCGAGGCCAGGCGTTTGAGGAAAGTCCGCATAATATCCGCCAACCTTCCTTAACGGCACCCGATCTTCTGGTGGAAGCTGCCAGCGATTAATAAACACCCATTTCATAAAATGATCGCCGATTCCCGGCTGTCCTTCAAGGGAGAGATTGTGTCGGTATTCGTTGAAGATTTCATCGGCATCGTCCAGCACAAGGCCGCCGTATTTCATCATGTGCTCGATGGCCTCGATGCAGCGGAGTGCGCAGCGCAGCATGTCGGCATCATGGATAGAGCCGAGGTCTGCACCGAGGTTGGCCGTCACCGGTACGTTGGTATCGACGATGTATTTCTTCTTGGGGATCATGGTTGTCCCAGCTGACGTAAGCGTTTTTGTACTGCGGCTTTGCCGTGTTGAATCACATCGTCCATCTCTTCACCAAAGAATCCTTTAGGCCAGTTGGAGATGTTGCCGTAGTCATCAATGGCAAGTGGGCTGAGCTTTGAACCGGATTGAGTCATCTCCGCAAAATAAGCGGCCACATCCCCTTGAGGAATCTTATCTTCCGCAATGCGACGTTGCAGACGGCGAAGAAAATGTTCAGAGTGAGTTTCTACAATCAATTGAATGTGACGCGGTGCGCCAGATTCTTTTGCTTGCACCATGGAGATCAGTACGTCCGCTAATTCTGACTGAGAGCGTGGATGTAAATGCAGTTCCGGCTGTTCCACAATAATGGTGGAATAAGCGGGTGCATAAAATCCTTCTACAAGTACGGGTAGAATCTGCGAAAGACCAAACCCCGTATCCGCGAGATCCACCCATTGCAGTGAACCCTTGGTGCGAACTTGCACGTCGTAATCTGGGTTTTGTGGTGAAATCGGATTCACTTTGAATTCATCGATGAGATCTAACTGTAACAGGCTTGCAGCAACAACCGCCGAGAACGGCGTTTCACCTGCGCCTACATCCAGCATGCGAGGGGATGCAGCCAATAGTGCCGCAACAGTGAGTTCACCCGAAGCACCGACGCTATCAGGTTCTATGCCTGCCCATGAATAGAGCCGTTCTGCTTTCGTGCGAATAGGGCCGAGATAGTTGATGGCGCGGAGCTGCGCTTCGTGCTGAAGTTGCAGCTCGCGAATAGTTCCTTTGGCTGTATCAGGAAAGCCGTAAAACCGTGTGGGTTCACCATCCGAGTCGGTGAGGTTATAGCCTTCACTCTGAAACGAATAGCTTCCGTCTTTGGTGCGTTGCATGCCAACGGCGAAGCGTTGTTGTTCCTGTTGCAAGAGTCGATAACGAAATTGATCGAGAACCCAAACAAGGTGTTGGCGAGCTTCTAAGCCTGCGCTTGCGGAAAAGGATATACGATCACCAGGTTCAAGAGATGCATGCGGTGCATTCAAGTCCCAGCTGTATTCAAAACTCATCTTTCGAGACACATCCCGTTGATGCAGCATGTCTGCATCCGTACCAAGCTGCACGGCGGATTCCTTCGAACCGGGAAACAGCACCGTTTTACAATCTGCGAGTTGCGCAGTTTGCTTGAGCATCATCAGAAAATGACCCAAGCTGGATTTCCCTGAACTATTAGCGCCAAAAAAAAGTGTTAGAGGCGCCATTCGAATGGGGCCAGTATCCTGCCAACACTTGAAGTTTTGAATGCGTAGGTGACGAAACATAAACAACGGCCCGTTGTGCGTTAAGAGGATTGAATCCGGTTTTGTGTAAGTTAAAAAGGTATCTTAGTCTAACACTCATTCTTGCTGATAGATAAGACCGAAATATCCAAAAATCCATCTACTAAATTTAGTGACTTATCCGTCACATTTAAACTGCCAAAATGGGCAAAGCCGAAAGTTATTTTTCTGTATTTTCGGCTGGAATCGGCAACTTCAAATAGCCGTTTCAACACACTAATTTCTCACGTGAAAGCGACATAATTACTTGGCTAGTTGGCTAATTTCGCTACTGCTGAGGTGTGTAAATTTAACGTGAGGGTAAAAAAATGAAGTTTCTTACGAAGGAATTAACTGTGGTTTGCCTGGCGTTGGGCGGCAGTTCTGTTTCAGCTGCCGCTATGGCATTCCCTGCAAACGCCGTGACGGCATCGCCTGTAAACAATTTTACAACAGTATTGCCTCCAAACAATTTAGATACGGAAGATAATCCTGAAATGAGTTCCGGTATCACAAGTAGACAATTCGATATGCTCATCGATCAGGCGGAACGATACTACGAGCCCATTATTGCTATGCATGGAGGTAATCTCGTGGTGAATCGAAAATGGGAGGCTCACACGGTCAATGCTAGTGCCGAACAGATTGATGGAAATTGGTATGTGAACATGTATGGTGGCTTGGCTCGTCGCCCCGAAATCACTCCCGACGGGTTTGCATTGGTTGTTTGCCACGAAATCGGACATCATTTAGCTGGCTTTCCGTTTGTTTCAAAATGGGCAGCAAATGAAGGAGAGTCGGATTATTTTGCGGTGCAATCTTGCTTGAGAGAACTGTGGCAGAATCAGAAAAGCGCTAATGCGGCTGCAAAACAGACGATCAACGAATCCGAGGCGAGTCTTTGCAACGAAGTTTGGCAGCGACAGAGCGACCGTGACTTATGTTATCGAGCCATGGGTGCTGGGCGGTCGTTGGCAGAGTTGGTGGCGCGTACTGAAAAAACATCCGTAAGTTTTGATATGCCTGATAGCACAACTGTGTCGGTGACCAACGATGGCCACCCTGATGCTCAGTGCCGCTTGGCACGGCCGCGGGATGTCGTGCTGAACCCTGCATGATCGATAATCATTAGTTGATGATCAAATTTGGTATTTAGCGAAAAGGCGAAAATATGCTTTGTTCCTCCTACACACGGAGCCCCCTTCACTACCTATACCACTATTCGGTATAGTATAATATGACCTTTAAATTTTGCCCTAAATAGTGGTTTTTATTAAACCTAGCCGCTAGCGCAAAACGGCTAGTAGAGTTGAAACGGGGAAGCGAAAAATGTTTCACGAAATGAAAGCGGAACATTCAAGGGACTGGCGGAATTGTGGTTAGAGCATTCGCTCAAAGTACGCGAGATTTCGGAGTCTTGTTACGGGAACTATCGGTGTCACCTACAGCACCATATTAATCCGGTCATCGGCGACAGCTTGGTAAAGGATTTGGATCTGAAGAGCATCGAGAAAGTGGCAGCAGTCATCAAGACAAAGAAGCCGCAGACAAAGTCATACAAGGCAGTCCGAAAGAACCGCATGGATGCTGAGTTCTTTGAGAACGATGAGTTCTTATCCGCCGCTTATCGCCGTGAAATCCTGACAGTCGCCTGCATGGTGACTAAGTTCGGGTTTGAAAGGGGATACTTGGCCGAGAATCCGTTTCGAGAGTTTCGGCTGCCTGAATGCCCCGAGCAACCCTACGACTACTGGAAGCTGGACGAGGAGGACGCGTTTCTGGATTGGCTCGAAAGTGGCGCTTACTACCATGTCTATACGACAAAGGGCCATAGTAAGCGTTCTGGTGGCGAAGGCGTAAAATTCAACAAGAGGCTGCAACTACGCAGCCACGAGGAAGTTTACGACATCGTCTTGTTCGCCTTGAGGTCTGGACTGCGGAAGGGAGAAATCGGTGCGCTTACTCGACGCGAAGTCAATCTTGGCACGAATTGCCTGATGGTCCGTCGCTCGTTTAGCACCAAGGAATCTCGGATGAAGGAAACGACCAAGGGCAAAACCTTTCGCGTCATGGAAATGAACGAGGACATGCGCAGAATTTTGGAAAAGCGGGTACGCCGGACGAAAACCGACAATGACCTGCTTTTCAACATCCAGATCAATGCCGTTAAATTCTTCTCAAGAACTTGTCGGCATGCAGGTGTGAAAGAGATCCATTTCCACAGTTTGCGGCACACGTGCCTGACAAACCTGGCAAATGGATTCGGGATGGACGCTCCGCTACCACTGCCCCAGGTGCAAAAGATTGCCGGTCATAAGGATATCGCGACCACAATGCGCTATGTCCATACGGACGGGATCGAAAACACCACTTCAAGGCAATGGTCCAGGGACCGGCGGAGGGAAAAGAACCAACCAGAGCCCGCGCCAGCACAGCCTCGTTTCGGTCAGCTTCGATTGGTCAATGCAAAGGGTTAAGATCCCTTAACCCGACCCCACCTTAAAGACCCTGTTACAAATCGATTTCGAGAATGTAACAAAAGACCCGAGCCAGGGTCTGATTCGGGTCTTCTTTTTGGATCTACTGGGTCGAGACGACTCGGGAATCGTCCCGAAAAATCGTCCCGATTTGGTATCTCACCACTGTAACATGGCAAGATTTCTAGCGGAAAATTACATCATCCCGCCCATGCCACCGATATTGGGCAGCGCGAAAGGGATTTGGGACTGAGAAATATGGAGTAGTATTTACAAGCAGTTAAAACATCAATTTACTTGGCGGGTCGCGCTTCTTTGGTTCTGATGGGTGTGGATTAGTGCGAAAACCGTGTCGGTGCCGTGTCGTTTTTTAAAATTCCGCGTCTACATACCTGCTCCAAGGTTTTTCAAATGTTTCTTAAACCAGCTGCGCGGAGCCATGCTTCGCACCTGGTTCACCTTCAAGTGGAGGGGGCACTTCCCCAGCTTCAATCCGCACTCACAGGGGCAAGGCATTTTGTTCGCAACGCGTTTCTTTCTCGTCAGACATTCGACTGCTTTTACCACTTGGGATTGGTCCTTTAGACCAAAGGCGTCAGCATAGTCCGCTATGACTCCGGGCAAGCCGTGAGCCAGCTCTCCCATATAGAAATCTTCGCCGTACTTCAGTTTCCGCGTCACGGCATATAAGAATGGTACAAGAACATTTTCAGCGAATCCTACGTGGGTAGGCTTCTTCTGAATTCTCGTCAGCAACCCGATCGGTGATCCGAGACACAGCGAATGATCCCCATTTGTGTGGTGCTTGCCGTCTCGCGGAATCTTGCTCCCGGTCTCCCAAACTTTCGGCAATGCCCTTGGAAAAGTCTCAGGGAACTCGATCTTGAGTTGGTACGACTCCGTCAGCGCTGGGTCATTGCCACGCTGCGCTGAGAATTTGAAATCTCCAACTAGCACGATTCCCGCGCCTGGGCTTGGGGCGAGACTCATCCAAGGATAGTCCGTCAAAAATTCTGTTAGCCCAGATGCAGCTTCTATGCTTGGCGCCATGGCTTAGAAGCTTCGCCCACAACATGGGCCTTAGGTGCGTGGACTGCCGACTGACCAGTTCCGAGGCTCTTTTTCAGCTCGCCTTCGTTAAGTATCAGTCCAAACTTGTTTGCGACCTGATCATGAATGAAGCTAGCATCGTCAGATTTGACCAGAATATCGAAGTCAGTTCGTGCTTGTTGCAGCCATAGGCGAAAATTCTTTTCAAGTGCGAGGTGCTGGCATTCTTCCATGGACCATTTGTCGGCGAAGTCTTCATTTGGGTCGACTGGATTCGGGACTCTCGGTGTCGTGTGCCTGACGAAGCGGTCCATGTTTGACAGAATCCCGACTAACGCATCACCGGTATCCTGCTCGCCGGAGTAAGCCATCGCAGCTAGGGTTGTTAGGATAATTGATATTGGCTTTGCTTCGCAGTTTTCGCGAAACATCTGATCGCGGTGGCGCTTGAGCACGCGGATCGCTTGTTGTAGAGGCGTCACCCGTTCATTGAGTGGAATTTGATCGACCTGTGCTTTCTCGAGAAGCTCTTGTCGCTGTCCAAGGCTGATACGCTCTTCAAACCATCGGGCGTAGCCTTCAGGATTGCTAATGCCCCAGTCTCCTGTCAGACGATCGTAGTTTTGGTGTCTATCGTCAGTGATAAGCACCGTTGTTGAAGCAACTGAAGACGCAGTGACTTCGCTCAGACCATTCCGGATCATGGCCTTTTCGAGTATCTGACGTCGGCCTTGTTCAGCCGGAACGCATGGCACGACATCCATGTGAAACTTCAATGTGTCGCGGTATCCCAAGCGCCAACAGCGGTGTTTCTGCACGAGTGGCTCTTGAATTTTGCGGCGTTCCTTATACGCGTGAAGTTCGATGCCGACCAAATCAGCGATCTGCTTTTGAGTGTGGCTCGTTGCCGACACGCCGTTACGCAGCTTGCAAGCGAGGTCCAGGTCATATTCTTCGTCCTCATCGACCGGCCGAATTACTGTGCCTAAGCGAAACGATCCTTGCGGGAAAATGTGAGGGTCCATGTCTTTCAGGGGCGAATCGTCGCGAGAAAACCATGCGCCCAGGTCTTCGTATCTTTGCTTAGCTTTCTCGTATGCCGTTGTAGGCAAATCCAGAGCTTCGGTAAGCGCATTTGCAATGATCTTTTTCTTGTCGGACTGATTCAATTACTGTCTCCAATCGAAATTGTTTCAATGAATCGCTTTTCTTTGTTGTTCTGGTCGAATATTTGCCAAGTCATGTCGGCTTTCGGCATCCGGATTCTTCCAAGCTCAATCGCGCACGATACCGGCATGCACGGGAAGATCCTCAATGGCGTCGTGTTTCCATGGACTTTTTTGATAGATACCATCAGTTTCCGCAGAATCGTCCTAAACTGCGCCAATTGGTCGGCAGAACGGATGGCGTCGTTGTGCTGGTGTCCGTTGGTAACCGAGAGCCTCCAAATTGACACCTGATCGCCAACGACCGAAGTGATGCGCGATGACGAGATGTCGTCGCTCATCGACAAAACAAGTGCGGGCGGATGATCAAAGCGATCGGGTTCTTCAATCGTAAATGCGAAATCTTCTGGATGCGGCTGCCGATTCCAAGTCTTTGGCTCCCGAATGGGTTGGTAGACCTCGACCGATACTTTATCTGTAAAGAGCGCACCAAGTTGAATGAGCAAGGGTTGCGGTGCCAGTGCAAAAACTGAAAAGTGCGCTTCGGTTCCGTTCAAGATCCTAGGCGCAATTTGTCTTTCAAAAATACGTTTTAAATGCTCCGACTCCGTCTTCCAAAAATCAGCCGAACGATCTTCGTGAGAGCAGGACATTGAAAGGCCGATTGGAGTTTCCTCGGCTGGATACCAGTCAGGAAACATCGCAGTCATCGCATCGGCAATTTGAATGGGCGATGACTGCTCGCCGATGTTACTGCCATAGAACGTGACGAATGATTTTTTCGTAGGACATACGCCGGAGACTGTGAAAATCCTTGCTTCATGCCGACGTTTCCAGGTTTGAAGAAGGTCGGCAGAATATTTTGCGCCGTTCTTGTCGGCGTCTATTGTCTTGTGGCAGTCGTGGCAAACCAGCAGAAGGTTTTCGATGTCATTGAGCGCGGACCTGTTAGTTATAAGCGGTCCCCAACCTCGCGGCCCGTCCTTGGAAAAGGAATAGATGTGGGCCTTCTCGGCAATGTTGACCCGCTCTTGGGTAACGGGCGACTTGTATAGCGGCTTGTTGCAGCCATCGAACTGGCAGCGGCCGGCAGATCGGCCCCATAACTCGCGCTCTACCGGCGTTCCAATATGTCTAGTAACTTCTTTGGCCAAAAGGCGGTCCCCTAAAATGTAATTAGGGCACCAACCTACGAAATGCAGTGATGAGCCCATTCTAATGTGAGGCCAATTTTGGCCGTGTCAAGGAACCCAATTGAGATTCTTCAAGAAACGTTAAGCATACAAGACGGCGAAAGTACTTGAGAAAGCGGTCTTTGGTCTGGGCTGCAATGTTTCTTATCGAAGGCTAGGGATTCCCCAGTCTGCTAGTGCGTCTTCGCCTCGTACATTTTCCTGACGTGGGTTTGGATGAAAGATCCAAGTCCTCGTCCTGCGGTTGCCAGTCTCGTCATATTAGCGACATTTGCTGCGCCGGCGCTTCGAATCGAGTAGCGATATTTGGCGCCATCGGAGAACTGCACGATGATTGCGTCGGCCAGGATTTCGAAGGCGCGAACGCTCGAGTTGCCGTTCAAGTTGCGATACTGTTGCATTTAAAATTCCCCCTTAAAAAGTTGTAGTGTTGAACGAAGTTTAGACCAAACCTTCGTCACCCATAGCCTAAATCGCCGAACACTTTGTAGCGAAGCAAAGCCAATTCCAGCTCTTTGCGCGATGAATATGTTCTACCAAGAAAAATGTCGCGGTGGCGTAGCTTCCGGAACTTGACGCCCTTTTCCCCGGCCAGTAGATCAAAAGCACTGGCGACTAGTGACTGACCGGATTCTGTTTCCGGGCCGCGAACCAGCTTCAAATAGATTCGCTCAGCGCTGTGAAGTTGCATGCGGTTTCCTTTTTTGTGTTCATCACCGATCACGACTCTATTGTCGGCCACCGCTGTGTCATTTGGGGTCACAGCATTACTTTCAGTTAAAGTAAATAAAAACAGCATGTTGCGAATTGGTAGTTTCTCCGACGAGCCCCCATTCTAGAAAAACGAAGGTTTTCTTTGGCGTGCGACCCAAAATGTCGCGACAAATGCCGATAAGCATTTGTCGCAACTTGAGAGGTATTGATGAAAGGTCGCAACGCACAGATTTCGAGAATCTATATGATTCTCAATATTCTTGAGGGTAGTCCCCAAGGCCTGTCCGCCACCGACCTGACCAATCGCCTTAGCGAGCGGATGTTCGAAGTGACCAAGCGAACCGTATATCGCGACCTCGAAGCCCTTCGCGCCGCTGGCTTTCCACTCGACGAAAAGGGTAGCGACGACGAAAACGCCACCCGATGGACACTCGAACGTCGAGTGAAGGTCGGAGACTTTCTGGTGCTCGATTCCCGAGAGCTACTCGCTCTTTATCTAGCTAAAAATACGCTTCGCGGTCTCGAAGAGACTCCGCTGCACGATGACTTGAAATCCCTATTTGGCAAGATCGAAGCTCGCCTTGGGCGTAGCGCCCTTGATCATTTGGGTGAGATTCGCGAGGAGATCCATTTTGACGTCGGACCAAGTTGGGGCGCTGGTTCCAACTTCACCGCCATTGAAACGATACGCGCCGCTTGTACGGAACGTCAGCATCTTCGTTTTACCTACGCGAGTACCAACAGCCAAAGCGTGAGGTCTCGCAGCGTTGGACCTCACTACCTCTACTTTAGTCGCGGCGCTCTCTATTTTGTCGGCGAGGATTCCGAGGATCGGAAGGTCAAAACCTTCGCGGTGCCTCGCATGAGCGAAGTGGAGATGTTGGATATGCGATATGAGGGAGAAGTCATTGAGCCTGAACAACTATTTGAGAATGCTTTTGGGGTTTATCGCGGTGGCGACGCGATAACAGTTCGTCTGCGCTTCTCAAAGGTATTAGCGCCATATATTTCTGAAAGACGATGGCACAAAAGCCAGACGATCACCAAGCTTGACGATGGGCGAGTCGAACTAACACTTGATGCAGCGTTAACTCCGGAACTCATTCAATGGGTCATCGGGTTTGGCAGCCAGGTGCAGGTGCTAGAGCCAAAGGCGCTGGTGACGACAGCATGTGCAGAAGCCAAAGCATTCCTTAGGAGTCATCAGTCTCCTGTTAGCAAGAGCAAGAAGGGCCGGTGAGCGATGTATAAGCATAACGACGCATGGGTGTTTTCGCCGTCCGACCTGACGTTGTTTTGGGAATCGGAATTCGCAGCTTGGATGGAGCGTTTTGTTAAAGAAGTTCCTGATTGCGGTATCGCACCGGACTCCGAGGATGGCATGCAAAAGGTCCTTCAATCAAAGGGTTTCTCTCACGAAAAGAAAACTATGCAGAAGCTCCTAGGCGACGGTTTGATCGTGGTCGTGATTGAGCAAGGTGATCATGAAAAAGGCGTAGCCGACACGATAGCTGCTATGCGGTCTGGTGCCGACGTTATCTATCAAGCGTATCTCACGCGCGGTTCTTTTGCTGGGTACGCTGACTTTCTGGTGAAGGTTCCAGGTGAGTCAAAGTTGGGCGCTTTTCACTACGAAGCTTGGGATACCAAACTATCATCAAAGCTAAAGCCCTACTTCGTCATTCAGCTTTGCGCATACTCTGAGATGCTAGAAGAGATCCAGGGAAGACTGCCGGACGGAATTGTCGTGGTGTTAGGCAACGGTAGACATGAAAGACTTCGCTTGCATGATTACCTGCACTACTATCGGTCGCTTGTGGAGCGGTTTCTTGCGTTTCATAACAGTTTCGATCAGCGAAAAAAGCCATCGCCAGAAAAATTCCGTTCCTTCGGCAAGTGGTCGTCCCACGCAGAGGAGCTGCTGCGAAAGGCGGATTCCTTGGCGCAGGTCGCTGGAATATCAGTCAACCAGATCAAAAATCTTCACCGCGCCGGCATCACAACCATGACTCAACTCGCGTCCGCACCTGATCAAGAAGTGCCGCGAATGTCAAACTTTGTATTTCGGCGATTGCGCAAACAATGCCAAGTACAGAAAGGCACCGCCGTTGGTGAAAAGCCGGCCTTTGAAGTGAATACCGACTGCGAGAGGGGGAAAGGATTGTGGCGGTTGCCTCGGCCGTCGCAGAACGATGTTTACTTCGATATAGAAGGTTATCCTTTGGTCGATGGAGGGCTCGAGTACCTATGGGGAAGCGTACACTTCAATAAGGGGAAGCCTCAATTCAAGGACTTCTGGGCGCACAATCCCGTTGAGGAAAAGGCGGCGTTCGAAGCATTTGTCGATTGGATCTACTCTCGTTGGACACAGGATCCGTCGATGCATGTTTATCACTATGCCGCTTACGAAGTGAATGCAATCAAGCGTCTCATGGGGCGTTATGCAAGCCGTGA
Organism: uncultured Oligoflexales bacterium; assembly: GCA_964404325.1. Classification (GTDB taxonomy): domain Bacteria; phylum Bdellovibrionota_B; class Oligoflexia; order Oligoflexales; family Oligoflexaceae; genus CAYOJQ01. The sequence continues at coordinate 7,881 of CAYOJQ010000029.1, read as the reverse complement.
ACGAGAAGTGGATGACCTTTTGCGCGGCGGTGTCTTTATCGACCTGTATGCGGTGGTTAAGCAGGGGATCTGGATTGGCGCGGGTAGTTATTCAATCAAAACGGTTGAACTAATTTATAGGAGCAAGAGAGCCACCGCTGTGATGGATGGTGGTGCCTCTGTGGAATTCTATCAGGCATGGATAGATCATCCTGACGGCGCAACCTGGGAGCAATCACGACTGCTGCGGGATATCCGCGACTATAACAAAGATGATTGCGACTCGACCTTCGAACTGGCGGAATGGCTCCGCGGTTTGCAGAAAGCTGCGGGAATTCCTTTCTACGATCGACCTCAGGAAGAATCACATGAAGACGACTCCTCAACGAAAGTTGCAGAGGATGAGGAACTGACGAAGCTTCGTTCCGCGCTTGTTCGGCGTGTTGCAGAATGCCCTGAGGCAGAATTGCTCTCGCAACTGATTGATTTTCACCGTCGGGAACAGAAACCCAAGTGGTGGCGATTTTTTGAACGGTTGAACATGACAGAGGCCGAGTTGCGGGATGACGACGGGTGCATAGGAGGGCTCAAACGAACAGAAAAACCGGATGAGGTGGTCAAGAGATCCAAACTCGTTCATTTAAGTTATAGCCCGACCCAGGAAACCAAGATCCGGACTGGCGATCGGTGCTACTTGCATCACGATCCTGAAGGCACGACTGTTGAAGTCTACGCGATTGATTCAGTTGCGGGAGCTATCACACTCAAGGTCGGTAACAAGAGGGAAATTCCGGATCGTCTCAGCATCATTCCATCGGAAGTAATCAGCGCGAAGGTTTTGCGCGATGGTATTGTTGCTGTTTGCGACGAGTGGGTAAGTGGCGGTGTGGGTTGTCTTGCTGTGACGAGGTTCCTACGTGGTGAAAAGCCGCACATAAGCAATCATGGTGGTGGCCCGCTCGTTGCTGACGAAGGTTCAGTAGAGAGTGTGACCGATCTCGTGCGGCAGATGGATCAGACGACGCTTTGTATCCAAGGGCCCCCAGGCGCGGGAAAGACTTATCTTGGTAAGCATCTCATTGCGTCGCTATTGGATGCGGGCAAAGTTGTTGGAATTGTCTCCAATTCTCACAAGGCAGTGAACAACCTAATGATCCAAGCTGTTGAGCTGTGCGCCGAGGCTGGCGTGCCTTGTACAGCAATCAAAGTGAGTAGTGAGGAGGAAGAGGATATCGCTGCCACGGGACTTATCTCGCGCGTGGAGTCTGGCAGTAAGGTGGCCTATGGCGATGCTGTAAATTTAATCGGCGGAACGGCTTGGACATTTGCAAATGAGATCGCGCGGGGTCAGCTTGACTATCTTTTTATCGACGAAGCAGGGCAGGTATCCCTCGCCAATTTCGTAGCAATGGGACTCAGCGCAAAAAACTTTATCTTGCTAGGCGATCAGATGCAGCTTTCGCAGCCAATAGAGGGATCACACCCCGGGCGCAGCGGGTTATCGTGTCTGGAGTTTTTGCTCGGAGATCGGCCGACGATTCCGCCAGATGTAGGAGTTTTTTTGGGGTTTACGCGGCGGATGCACCCGGAGGTTTGCGGCTTTGTCTCACGGCTGTCTTATGAGGGGCGGCTCCGCGCTCACGAAAGTTGCCGTAACCGAGTGGTGCGGCGAGGCAAGAAAACTGATGGCGGTGAGTACGTGATCCATCGAGAAGCGGGGCTGGTGTTTGTGCCTGTGGAGCATGAGGGCAATTCCCGAGCATCGGAGGAAGAAGTCGAGATCGTTCGGGCGATCGTTGAAGAACTTCTGGATCGTGAGCATACCGGACATGATGGAAGCGTCGTTGGTAAGATCAAATTGCAGGATATTCTGATTATTGCTCCTTACAATTTGCATGTTGGTAAACTGAAGGACGCCCTTGGTGACGGAGCGAAAGTTGGATCAATCGACAAATTCCAAGGGCAGGAAGCTCCGGTGGTGATCTTGTCGATGGGTGTGAGTTCCTTGGGCGAAGGCAGCGGCCGCGGTATCGACTTTTTGTTCTCTCGCAATCGCCTCAATGTAGCGCTCTCAAGAGCTCAGAGCCTGGCAATCGTGGTTGGGCATCCCAGACTGGCGCTGACAAATTGCAGCAGCGTAAAAGAAATGGGGATGGTGAGTGCCTATTGCCAGTTGGTGCGCTATAAGTAGCGCGAGGCAGCTTGAGTAACGCACCCGACATTTTCTTCATACAAGAGGCAGTCTGCCTATTTTATAAGCAGTGCTTAGCGGTTTTTCACGCAAAAATATGCTGGAATTCTATCGATTCTAAGATAATCTTCAACATTCATTGACCAGTCGGTGTTATTGCTGCTACCTAATTGAGCAGAGAATTAACGACTGTAGCGAAAAGTTGAAGATGGAAAAGCGAGTTCACCCCAGGCGAGTTTTTGAATTTTTGGTGCTTGAGCATCGTCCAAGCGATGCGGATCATCCGCAGGCGACGCGAATGCTTGAATGTGTCGATTTCTCCGAGGGTGGGCTGAAGCTTTCAGGGCAACCGCGCTATAAACGCTGCAACCTAACCCTGGCACTTCCTAACTCCGACCGCAAAGTAACCACCGAAGTTGAGCTGGTGCGCGAAGGCAAGGACGGATTTGGCGTTAAGTTTGTTTCACCTTCCGACGAGCTGCTTTCTCAGATTTCGTGGTGGCGTTCTTCTCACGACCAAAATTCGGATAGCGACGCCTGAACCAGGTGTTTAGTTCGGCTGTGTCCTTTTGATCGAAGCCAGCGATTTCATTGATCAGGCCCTGTACCATTAGCTCTTGTGGTCCAGTGGGCTGTCCCGTTCGCTTAAGTTCAACGATGTTTTGCACTGCAGTTGTCACATTGTCGAACTGACGAACGGTGGGGACCATTATCGGAATTTGGCGAATCGCGTCAACCTCGGTCATAACGCCATGATAGATGAATGACTTTGTGAGATAGCGGCATAGCTGTGAGTTCAAGACCGCCAGCAAGTAGAGAGTTATTGCGGATTCATTGGCGATAATAAGGCTACCTTTGTCCGAAAAAACACCGCCAAAACTTAACTCAAACATTGGCGCGTACAAACCTGCACGGCTAAATCGGATGCCGGGCTGAAAGTAGTACTGCGCATTTTGAAAACGCGGTCTTTTGGGTTTTCCTGCTGGCCACTTCGCACGTCGTTTCAACTCACGCACTGATTCTTCCGACCAGTCGATCCAGTAGTCGACCGGTGACCAGTAAGCACGAAGTTCACCGGCCGCTGTATCCTGCTCGCCGCCTTTGTCGAGCGGCACAAAATATTTGTCACGCTGCGGATCAATAATAGCTATGCCGTCTTGCTTCTCTTTCTCAGTCAGCCTTTGGAGATTTGCCTGAGATACGGTGGACGTCATCGGAACGTCTCGAATATTGCGTCGGCGAGCGTTTGGTATGATTCCCGGGGTCTTTCGTAGGAAACGCTCATCATCGCTTGTTTGTAGGCCTACGCGTACATCGGCAATCTGCCAGAGCTTCACAACTGGAACCCATTCCGTTCCACGTTTGACTTCCAGGGCCTCGACTTTGCCGAGCCCCGGAAACTCCGCTGATGCGTCACGGGTATGAGGTTGTGAAGGCGCATCTGTTGTAAAAAGAAAAAGCGATGGTAAGCCACCGACGATCGGATAAGCAGGTTCTTGGTCGGTTACAAGAGACCTTGGCGCACTTCCGCCAATGAGCACTTTTTCAACGCGATTGGCGTGCGGCGGCATCAGACGTAACGAGCACAATTTCTGCGGAAACTGATAGTCACCGAATCGCTCTTTGGCGATCCCAGCTGCTATTTCGCCCCTTGCCCAGGCACGCAGCGATTCTTCATAGTCGTCGTCATCCGGGTGAACGGGCCATGCGTCCGTAAAGCGATACTGGGCACTTTCAATTTGGTCGTGCTCGCTCTTTTCCAAGTGAAGCAGCGCCGGGAAAACGTCGCGAGTTCGAAACGCATTGCGATGCATAATATGAACGCTGCGGATTGCGGTCTTCGTCGCGATTTTCTCTCGCAAATCGCGGTGCCACCTTGTGGTGAGGAATGAGCTGCTTAGGACAAATATCAGATGTCCATGTTCTGGCAGAAGGTCAATGCCGCGAGCAACAAAGCACCCATAAGAGTCCGCGCTTTCAAGGCCATACTTCTTCTTGATTTCGTCGGTGACGGATACGCCATACGGCGGATTGCCGATGATGAGATTTGGTTTGAACTTGTTCAGCGCATCGCCAAGTTTGTCATCTAAGGTGTCGGTCTTGATAACGACTTTACTGAGATCGAATGTCCCTTTGGGAGCGATCTTTTTCCACACGCCCGGCTTACCGAACAGCTCCAAAAAAATGCCGAGCTGTGTCGTCTGTGTTGCAAATGGATCGACATCCACGGCGCGGAGATTTGCCAAAGTTTTCTTGTGCGCGTTTACGACAAGATCAGCATCGCCGATGCGTTCGGGAAGATTTGCCTGCCGCATTCTGGAATAGAGTTCGCGCACAAAGTGCCCGGAGCCGCAAGATGGTTCCAAGACCGTTTTGTCTTTCCAGCTGCCAAGCGCGCGTTCGGCACAGTCGACCATGGCTTTGACGATAGCTTCCGGTGTGTAAACATTACCAAGGGATTTGACTTGGAGGTCAAGTTCCTCAGAGTCGACAAGTCCGTCATAGATATCGCCGATAGGATTGTGTGAGTTTTCAAAAAGTAATGATTCGGCAATGCGGACGGGCGTGAGCTGATCAACAATCCATTGTTCTGCGGCCTTGGAAAATGGCAGGCCGTCATAGGGAGCTGCCTGCATAATGCCGGGGTAGGAGTGGCTATATGATTTGATGGCTTTGAGAACGGCGGACGGAAAATCATCGTCAGCGTTCCCTTTAATGTCACTAAGGACCTTGAGGAATAGAATTTTGAGCGTCCACGACAACGCCACACTAGAGAGGATAGCCTTGATGGATTTTTCGTCGTTTGTTAGCGTGGGGTCGACGAAGCTCTTGCGCGTTTCCAATATCGCGTCGAAGCAAGCTCGCTCCTGCCTGCCGAGCTTGCTCGTCTTTAGGTCAAAGCCCCGCGGGAAGTATTGGTCTTCAAAGTCTTCGTAAATTCGTCGACGTACATTTTGCATCAGTTTGATGATGCGCTTGATCGTCAGCTTGGCGCGGAATTGCCCGCCGAGCTGGGCTTTCTTGGCGTCCTGCCACCTTATCTCGTCACATCTCACATATTCAAAATCCCCGGAATCCAACTCCTTGCGCTTAAACCAACGGTGATCGCTACCGTTTGAGACCAGCATGTACGGAGGCGGCACGGGCGCGAAACGGTCGCCAAAGGCGTATTCTTGTGCCTGCTTGATGTGTTTTTCAACGATCTTAACGTCTTTTGCTTTGGCTTCGACCAAAAGCACCGGGCGTTCCCGATTGGGCGACACCATGAAGACGGCATCCCATGGGCGGGAGTTCTTGCTGGCCTTGGTCTTGGTTCTATCTTGCTCAAGGCAGTAGCCACTTTTGCGCGCCGGATAGTCTAGATCTTCCAGGTAGGGATAGATTATGCGTGAAAACGTATTGGCTTCGTTGAGGCCGGCCACGATAGCTCCACTTAAACAGACATCACCTAAATATTCTATCTAACTAATGAGCTATATTAGAATAATAAGAAAAAAATAGTAAACATTAAAATAACGTCCCTATTACCTTAGTCCGAATGATGAACTGCCAAACAAGGCCCGCGTGGCTTCGAGGGGACTAGCCATATTGATGGGGCTGCAGGGACTTTCAGCGAGTTCAATCGCTAGCTTTTCGAGCGACTCGTTGCTCTCAAAATGAGCATCAAGCATGTGTGCAAAGTCATTCATGGAGCCGAGTACTTGGCGACTAACTGTTTTTGCAAATTGCCACTTTTCCATGTGGCGTAGCTCGGTTTCGATCTTGGTCTGACTGATGCTTAGGGAGACCAATATTGAACCTAAAGCGGGCAGGAAACGGCTCGGAAAGCTTTGTAAATCCTTGGCAGGAATTAACACGGGAAGCAAAGTTCGTTCACTGACTAGCATGAGGACATGTTGACGGCGAATGATATGAATATTGACATACCAATCACCCAGCAGGTTTGAGGCCGGTGCGACGCTATCGATCGACGGTTGTCGCAGACGTGATGCAACCTTTTTTGTAGTCCGAAAAGTAATCATAAGCGAGTCAGACTATCGGGGATGATCGGTTTGGACAAGCGGTCTTAGGCACTCATTCCAGCCAAGATGCCAATTATGCGCAAAGCAAGTGCTACAAACGCAAGAACGGAGTGAGCGCGAAACTCCAGGCACAGCTTAGCCCTTCCAAACTCCAAAGTGATCGCAAAACACGGCTGACATGTTGATTGTTTTGGCATGACATTGTCTCCTTTCACCCAAGCCGTGAGGCGACAGAAGGAGAAAATGGAATGCCGCGCATTGCGGAAGCAGCCGTGAGCAGATTGCGACTCGCTTGATGCTTTGGGCGATTGCTGATCTGGTGCCGAGCAGAAACGGTTTTCGGAAAGCATCGGCAAAACTCGTCCAAACGGGCCTGGTGGGCCGTTATAAAACCTGGTCAATTTTTAACCAATCGAACCTAAGGCGTGCTCAAAGTTTGACCAATTTTCGCGTGCATCTCGCGTTTCTCAGTGAACGATGTGCTGGCGGCGAACAGTATTTTTCGTCGTTAATTCATCAAGCTGCGTTGAATCTGCGCCATTTTTTGTAAATTTGGCACGGTTTGACCCCCTTTACTTATAGAGGGAAGTTTTGGAAGCGGGTGGATTGGTCTACTTCGATTCTTAGGAGGATCGATTGGCTGAAGAAAAAGGTTTGGATGAAAAAAGAATGGGGGAGATGCGGGCTAGGAGCGAGCCATGCAAACCGACTACGTCGGATTGCGCTCGTCCCGCTCACTTCGTTCGCAGGAGAAAGGAGGGGATTCGCGATACCGTCGTGCCGGTGCGCTTTACAAAGGCGGAAAGGGACAACCTAAAGGATTTCGCTGAGGCGCGCAGGCTTAGCCTCAGCGATTTTATTCGGCGCGTTGCGCTGGGCAGGCGTTTGCCGAGCTTATCGCCATCGCCTTTAAACCTTGCGATGTACCAAGAGCTTGCGCGGCTTGGAAACAACCTCAATCAACTCGTTCGCGCGGTTCATGGCGGGCACGTGCTTAACGTTGACGGGCGGTTTCTTCAGGAGCTGGCGAATCAGGTCCATTTGGTGGCGCGTTGTCTGCTGCAGGCCGCAAGGTGATCGGCAAGCAAACAAAGGGTAGGGGATTTCGTGGGACATTGAAATATGTGCTCGGGAAAGTTGGGGCGGAGATTATCGGCGGCAATATGGTGGGGCAAAGTTCAAGGGATCTGGCGGCGGAGTTCGGTGTCTCCCGATCACTGCGGCCGAATTTGAGCCGGGTGGTTTATCACGCCAGTCTTTCGCTTCCCCCTGGCGAACATCTAAATGACGCCCGATGGTCTGAGGCTGCTGACAAATACATGGAGGGCATGGGGTTTAAAGGGACTCAATATGTGGTTGTTAAGCACACTGATACTGAGCATTCCCATATCCATATTGTTGCCTCGCGAGTTCGTCTCGATGGTAGCGTTGTGAGTGAAAGCCAGGACTATCGGCGCAGCGAAGAATGTATTCGCGGCTTAGAAAGGGAGTTTGGCCTAAGCCCAACGATATCAAGTCGAGATTCACCTGCGCGAGCGCCCACGACGGGGGAACTGCATAGAAGTCTGCGAGAAAATGCCCCCAGTGTGAAGGTTCGTCTACAAAACGCTGTCGACATGGCTTCGAGTCATTCTCCGACGATGAGCGAATTTGTTTCAAGTTTAGAGGCTCGGGGTGTGGCGGTGGTTC
>CAYOJQ010000028.1:43425-46107 GCA_964404325.1 uncultured Oligoflexales bacterium | reverse complement strand
AGGAGTGAGTGGTGACGAAAACCAGTCGTCCAATTGACGTTGCGGAATGATAGATCACGATAAGGATAACTTGTCGCGGAATCACCGTGGTCATCACCTAAAAAAACCGCTGCATCTTTACCATTGCGAGGACCAGGCTGAATTTTGAGAGTCCAAGTGCCATCGCCGTTATCTGTATTACTCACTTCAGCCGAAGGATCCGTTGTCACTGAATGATTCGCCACTTCGGACCAAAGCAAATTATTTGAACCATCATAAGCACAGGCACGATATGTGTAGGTGGTATTTAGAGAAACCGAAGAATCTTCTTTTTGCAAGAACGCGCTTCCCGTTAGACCGCTGTTCCAGCTTACGCCAACAGCTTGATCCCATCCGCTTGCGCGCCAAAAACGTTTCCAATTTTGGCTTCGATAGTGGGCTTGAATTTATATTTCCAAAAACTTTGGTACGTGTATGGGGTGGTACTGGAATCTCGGGCCTCATCGATTTCGGGAGTGATACAACGATTTCTTCTCTGCAGGCCGGTGCGGATATTCATTTAAAGCGCTACGTTTTTGCGGATGAAAAGAGGAGCCTTGCCATACTCGGATTTGTCTTAGGCGAACGCATGACGGTGAACAGAAAAGTGAAAGACGTTCAGCCCAATGAGAGAAAATTTAAATTCGTCAAATATGACCTTCTCTTTACTGGCGCTGGACTTAGCTTCACTTGGTGAGGGTAAAAGATGCCGCCACTCCCCTGTTACACTCTGATTACACAGCTCTTTTTCGGCGAAACTAAAGTTTCAGCTAATTAGGCCGAACGAACAAGGGACCCCGCAGAGGGGGCTCACAAATTGGCTTTAGAGGAACAAACCCCGATGAAAACCAACCTATGGCTCGTTCTACTCGCGAGTACTCTCGTCTTCGGCTGCGGTCGAAAAGGCGGCGGCGGTGGAGGCAGCGACTCTACCGAAGATCACGACGCGGACGCATCCGTTCCAGGACCACGCGGCCAACAGGGGGCACAGGGTTCACAAGGTGAACCAGGAGCTAAAGGCGAACGCGGTGAAGCCGGAACGCCAGGATCAGGTGTTGTTTTATTCGACGCGAACGATCGTTTGGTGGGTTACAAATTTTCCGCCGACGGTGATGTCGCGGATATCTTTCTTGCCGACGGAAAGCGCGCTCGCATCGACATGCTAACAGGTGAATTAAAAGCGCCACTTTTTAATTTCTTCTGCCTTTATGAGACGAATGATTGCTCCGGCGCTTGCTACGTCTACGATAAACGTTGGTTAAACGTGGTTATTTTGGGGGCTGACAATTCCACGATGGTCGCTCCCCGTGGTAGCGCCAACATGGGCGGCAAAACTTTCCAGTCTTATATGCACGACACGAATGCTTGTACGGTCAACAACACCGTCACAATGGAAAGTTACCAAGCGCAGCCTTATGCACCGCAGGTTAATATTCCCGCGGCCGCTCCACTCTATTGGGGAATCGACCCATAGAAATTATCCGAAACGACAAATGAGACCCGCTTAGCCCCAAAGCTAAGCGGGTTTTGCTTTGCAAAAGCCACGAAGCCTTCTCCCCTCAAGCTTTTTCTCCTAAAATTGTAACTAGAACATCCCCGCAACAGACTAAATCAAGGAACAGCCATGAAACAGCTTAGGCTTTGGGTGATAGCCCTTACAGCCGCATGGACGGTAGCGGCCTCAGGGCAATCCGCCACACAATTTGAGATCAATTTGGAAGTGCCATTTTCCGGTGACGAATTAGAACAGCATCTTATTGTTTTTCAAGATGACGCACCGCTCTCGACACAATTGAATTTGAGCGAAGTAAAGAGCGAAGCGCGTGGCAATCGTCACCACGTTCACGGTCGCATCACATTGGACACATTAAGCAACGCGCCTGATGTCGTGATCGGTATCGATATCGATGGCAACAATGTCATTGATGCAAACGAACCACGCATCGCTCCCTTCACGCGCGCGCAACCAGCTACGCTAACGCAGCAGGGTGACGGCACCGCGCTGGCATATTTAGAAACAAACTGTGCTTGCCGCGGTTCACGCAAAGAATGCTCAACGCTGCAGAAATATTCCGTTGAGATCATCGATAAACGAAGTGGAAAAGTTCTGTGGGGCAGTGAATCATTCGAAGACGTCATGCATAACAGCTGTAGCATGATGGTCGTTCTCGGCAAAAAAAAGCCGATTCCCGACGTGGTATTTAACTCCGACGTCAAAAATCTCGCTCTGAAAATCACGCAAAGAAATTACTGCGAAATTATTCCGATTTACACCATGCTCGGCGGCGCGGGACGTCCAGGACCTCAAGGTCCCATGGGACCTGCGGGTCCAGCTGGTCTCAAAGGGGATAAGGGAGACCAAGGAGATCGAGGCGATATCGGTCCACGCGGCCTCCCAGGCCCCGCCGGGGAAAAAGGCGACGCTGGAGCGCCAGGAGCTTCGGGAATAAAAGGGGACAAAGGTGATAAGGGTGACGTCGGCCCTCGCGGCCTCCCAGGCCCCGCCGGGGAAAAAGGTGATGCTGGAACACCAGGAGCTCCGGGATTAAAAGGGGACAAAGGCGATAAGGGTGATATTGGCGCCACTGGTTTACCGGGTCCCGCCGGACAAAAGGGTGATACTGGCCCTCGCGGTGAGAAGGGTGAAGCAGGCGCTAAAGGCGA
>CAYOJQ010000028.1:32240-43325 GCA_964404325.1 uncultured Oligoflexales bacterium | reverse complement strand
GGGCGACAAGGGCGATACGGGTGCCATCGGCCCCATGGGTCCTGTGGGACCTGCGGGAGCCAAGGGCGAACCTGGAAACCACGGTTCCAAGGGAGACAAGGGCGAAGCGGGTCCAGCCGGTGCTAAAGGCGACAAAGGCGAAGCAGGAGCCCCTGGTCAACAGGGCCCTCGCGGCGAAAAAGGTGACGTCGGCCCCATGGGTACGTCAGGTCCTGTAGGCCCAGCGGGAGCAAAAGGTGAAAAAGGTGAGAAGGGCGACGCGGGCGCTAAAGGCGATGCAGGCACTAAAGGTGACAAAGGCGATCGCGGTGAAGTCGGGGCTCAAGGCGCCGAAGGACCTCGTGGTCCTCAAGGCCTTCCCGGTGCACCCGGTGCGCCAGGCGCTCCTGGTTCGAAAGGCGACAAGGGTGACAAAGGCGATCCAGGATCATCAGACATCATACTTGCGGGTGATGGCGACATTCTTATCGTCGATTCCCCGACAATAGACGCGCAGCTTTACACCGTGAGTGCCACCAATCGTCGCCTTGAACAAAAAGCCGACGCCGTTCATACCCACAGTCTCGACGAGCTGCAGACAACAGTGCCAAGCTGTAAAACAAGCAAAGGTCCTATCTGCCAAGACGGGCGTATTTTGCGCGTTGGCGGCGTTGCTTACGCACCGATGGCGGAACAAGGTAACACCGTCATTCAATCAGACGTGCGCAGCAATCTAAAACTGGGGGTTGTCGCGGGACGTTGGAATGATGTGGCCACATTCGATGAGAGTGGTAAAAAAATTCTCGGTTTGACGGGCAGCGTGAAAGGTGCTGATGATGTTTTCATTCCAGTGAATGTCGGCACAAGCTTCCGCGTACGCGTCCAGAATGGCAAGATTCAGGAATTCCATGAAAGCCCTGCGGACGGAAACCGCGAGCTCTTTGTCGAGATTCGTTTTACAAATTAATGAGCGGAGCTGAGTTCCATGTCCAAAGATACGCCGAAGTCGAACATTCCTTACATTCACGGCTTCACTGCTGAAGAGCAGGATCGCCTTAAACGCCAAGCGCGCTTCGCGGAATTTTCCGTGTATCAAGACGTCGATTTTTCCGGCGTCTCCCACCTCCTTGAAGTGGGTTCAGGTGTGGGAGCTCAGACGGAAATTTTACTACGTCGCTTTCCCAATCTTCGCATCACGGGAATTGATCACTCCGACAAGCAGATTGCGACGGCGGAAGCGTTTCTCAACTCCCAGCCGCAGGCAAAAGGCCGTTTCGAAATTAAGCAGATGGACGCCAAGCGTATGAGTTTTGAAAACAATACGTTCGAAGGCGCCTTCATCTGTTGGATTCTCGAGCATGTGACGGAACCGCACCGCGTTCTGAGTGAAGTGCGCCGCGTGTTAAAACCAGGTGCTCCCGTGGTGGTGACGGAAGTGATGAACCACACCTTCTTCTTGGATCCTTATTCACCGAATGTTTGGAAGTATTGGATGGCTTTTAACGACTTTCAATACGATCACGCCGGCGATCCTTTTGTGGGCGCAAAACTCGGCAACCTGATGCAGAGCCAGGGCATCACCGACATTCAGACTAACATCAAGACATGGCACTTTGACAATCGTTTTCCGCGCCAACGAAAGATGTATATCAACTATTGGACGGAACTGCTGCTGAGTGCGTCGCAGCAGCTAGTCGATGCAAAGTACGTAACCGAGGAAGTTGTTAAGAACTGCGAGAAAGAGCTCGCCGATGTGGCGACAGACCCCAACGCGGTTTTCTACTACTCGTTCATGCAGGCAACAGGACGCATCGCTTAAAAACAAAAACGGCACCCTTCACGGGTGCCGTTTTACTTTCTACATCAGATGCTATTTCTTCTCGTAATATCTCACCACAACTTCAGCGCCGTTTGGCAAGATGTAAGTATCCTTAAACTTCACCACACCGTTAGAATAGTCGATGGTGTAGTTTGTTGGATTTACCAGTTTACCGTTCACGAACACTTCAATCTTCTGTACATTGTCTGGCTTCTTATCGAGCGGGAAACCGCCGTTACGTGCCACGATCTTATCCGTAAGTGACTTTAACAAAGCATTCCAGTCGGCACTGCACAAGTCGAAGACCGTACCACCTGTTTGGTTGGCAAGTGTCATGTGCTCGGTACCCACATTCTCAATTGTACACTTGGGGTTCGCTGACTTACCCAACTGAAGACCAACAACCGCGTCGACAACCACTTTACGACCAGCGGGCGCAACATATTCGGCGGCCGTGGAGCGTGGAATCTTATACGGATTGTTATTGGTGTTATGACCGTTGTCATCGGTGATGATGATCACTTCAGTGGTCACACCAGGACGTGGCGGAATCGGCTGTGGCAACTGCCCTTCAAGATAACGATTCAAGTGACCAATCGCATCAGTACTGTGAACATACTGGTCCACTTGCGCGAACTTATCCGCCGGGAGACCCGAGGGGAAGTTAAACGTTAGACCGTAATTTTTTGAATCCGTGGCGTTAGTTTTCTTCCCAATGACCGTAACCTTTGCGTCCAAAGCCGCGCTGTTTAAATCATTGATGAACTTCGCCATATTTTGTTCGATGAACTCTTTCTCGTCTTTCATCGAAGTACTGGTATCAAACACCATCACGACGTCGACCACGAAAGAGTTACCTTGCTTAAACTTTTGAATCAGCTGACCAGGAACGTTTGGGTTCTCAACAGCTTTACCAGCACCCGCGTCTCCAGCAGGTACATATGAACCGTCTTCAAGCGTACCGCCACCACCAGCGCCGTCGGGACCGCCTTCACCATTGTTGTTTTCCCCGTTGCCATCACTATCATTAAGAATGGACTTGGGCTTCTTCTTCGAATCACCGCTGGTGAAAGAAGAGTCAGCACAGGCTGCAATGAAGCCTAGTGCCGTCAGCACAACGAGGTTGGAATGAATGAACCAACGCATAAGCGTCCCCAAACAAGAGAATATGAAAACCTATAGTCCTTATCGGCAGGCGCCCCCCCGCCTTGAGATGAGGCTCAAAGACAGCGTATTCCCCCTTTCACTTCCAGGGCTTAGGATTGGGTAATTTAATCCCAATTTTTGCGTCACGCTAAAGTAGGTAATATTTGGGGTAAGAAAAAACGGCGATCCAGGAGGATCGCCGCGCTCTGCAAGGGAGAGGAAGCTCTAACTGTTATTTATAAGAATAGGTGATTTCGATCTCAGCACCCAAAGGCAGGGTGTAAGAATCAGCGAACTTCAAATTCTTGTTACTCGCATCAACTGTATAATTAGATGATGCCACAACCGCACCGTTCACTTTTACAACAATCTCCTGATCCACAGCCGGCTGGTGCTCCAATACGTAACCTGAGTTACGGGAGACGATGGCGTCAGAGACCTTCTTTAGAAGTCCCGTCCAATCCGGCTGACAGATATCCAACACCAAACCATTTGTTTTCTTAGCCAGGGCTTCAAATTCAACGCCGGGATTATCGATCTCACAGGTCGCCGTGCTAACGCTGCTTGCGAGGCCAATAATTGCGTGCGTGGTTAGCGCTTTGTCCGTCGGCCCCACAAATTCCGTCGCGAGGTTACCCGTCGAAGGCGTTCCTGCTATCGTTCTATTCTCGCCGTTGTCGTCACTGATGATAATCATCTCGACTGGCGCGCCGTCACGAAGAGGCAATGGAAAGCCAAATTTTCCAGCGAAAAACTGCGATAAAATCCCGATCGCATCGTTACTATGAATGTATTGGTCCACCGTCGCGAAACGATCCGCAGGGAGACCAGCGGGAAATTTAAAGATCTTTCCCATACCCATGGGATCATTAGGGCTCACCTTCTCTGATACTTTTGCGACAACAGTCACTTTCGCATCGAGATCTGGGCGGTTCAAACCGCTCAAGAAGGTTTGCATGTTTTGTTCGATGCTTTGCATCTCTTCAATCATGCTACCGCTGGTATCAACGCCAATAATAACATCCACCATATTTGCTTTGGCGGCGGTAAATTTTTGCACCTTGATCGTGAATCCAGGAGTCGGTTTCGGCGTAGGCTGGGGAGCTACTGCGGGACTCGTTTTTTTGCGAGCAGCGGAGCTATCACCCGTAAAGCCAGAATCGTTACAAGCGGTCATTAGAAGACTAAAAAGCATTCCCACCGGGATAAGGTTTCGCAACAGCATGAGAGTTCCTCTACAAAAGCACTCAGGATCAACAGGAGACAGACTGCACCCATTGATCCTTATCGGCTTTCTGCGGAAAAACTTGAGTTTTAAAAAAATAGCAGACGTTTATTTGCGGAAATTAGGCAGTTACCGTGCTAGAAACGCGCGGTAATTCCTAGGGAAGCATTGAGGTCAGGGGCGTTTTCAGTGATTCCAAACGCGGCTCCGGCGTCGATCTGGTAATTCTTCGCGAAGGTAAAGATCATGCCAGCATGTCCCTGCGCAACCCACGGGCCATTCTTGTCGTAGCTCTGAGTGTTATAAAACTCCCCGAATACGCTTAACCAGTCGGTGAATGGAATGGTGAGACCAAAACTTGAAGCAATCAGCATATAGTATTCTTCACTCGCCGGGTTCCACAGATAATCCACTTCCAACAACGACCCAAGAGTTAGCCAGCTCGCGACTCTCCAGCTGGTTGGAATAGCCAATCCACCGGCAAGCTCCTCCTGACCGAAGCCAGAGTCGGAAGAAGGAATGATGGCAAACGGCATCAGCGCTGCCACGAAATCACCGCCGTCATTGCCCCAGATATTCCACTTAACGCGTACAACCATATCGCCAAGACCGTAGTCACTCTCACTGTCGCGCGCCGTGGGTTTATCAATCTCGGTCTCACGTGTCACATAGCCTAAGTGAATAAACTGCAGATCAACATCATTCAGCAAACCCACCTTTAAGTTTATGGTGCCTAGAGTTGTTTCCGTAAAAGTCGTGGTGGCACCCGCGATCTCTGTCTCATCCGTTAGGTAGCTCCCACCCACTTCAATCTGAATGTGTCCGGCGTCAACTGTATATGGACTCTGTGCCTTCAGCGCGCGATCAGACGCGACGCGGCGCATCTGCTCCTTCGGCGTGCGATTCAAGATGTGATAGTCGGATTTATCGTAGGTCTTTTGCTCTTCGGCTGGCGTCTCGGATGGAGCACCTTCTTTTTCGTTATAAGCACGGTCGATCGCCGCATCCTGCGCGAACGCGTTGAAACTAAACAAAGCGGTTGTCGCAACCGTCAAAGCGAAAAGGCGCATGAGCTTTCTTCTTCCTATGTCGTGAGCTTGTCCTCATATTGTAACGCCTTTTTCCTTTTCACAGTAGCATCACCGGCCTTGAGCCAACAGAAAAGGCCGGATCCCCGAGGAATCCGGCCCTTCATGTCACGAGACAGTAACAGAGATGTTACGGTTTCTGTACAAGGCGGTTGATAGCATCGCCGTTGAGCACACGCACGTGAATCAAACCTTCGTTGGTAAATGGCTCAGAAAGACCCGTGGTGATTTCAAACGCTTTGTCACCAGGCTGCTTCAAGCACTCTTCGTTGTTAACAATCTCCGTGATGGGCTGCACCACGAGAACGTCAGAAGCGTTGCGTGACGCGCGCACTTCGCGCATCACCATACAGCCCATAAACATGTATGGGTAGTTTCCTTGCAGCGTCAAAGATTGCTTGCCGCTCGCATCCACATTTAAACGCGCGTTTACAACGGGAGCATAAAGGAAGTCTTCTGGAGATTCTGTTGTACGCGGTGCAACAGAAAGGTTCTCTTTCACTTCGTCGTCATAGCGGAAAGAAACGGTGTACTCGCCCTTCTTAAGAATGCCTGTACTGATTTCTTGAATAAACGGCGTCACGACTTGGAGACAGTTTTGACTACCGAGATACGCATAAGATGTTGCCCATACAGAGATGTGCATCTTTTCCTGGTCGACTTCCGCACCAGCACGACCGACGTGGTAGCAGCTATTGGGGAACTCACCTTTTAGGATAATCTCAACATTGTCGTTGTCGTCAAATCCTTTGGGAATGAAAATTTTTGTGACGGGAGAGGGCACTTCAAAGGGGCCCGTTTTAGATTCTTCCGCGCCTTGAGCAACGCCATTCATCATCATGAACGTAAGAGCCGCAACACCAAATACTTTACGCATTCGCTTTCTCCTTCGTGACAGGTCTCGGTCAACTTTGCACATGATTGTGCAACGTCTGTGCCAGCGGCAACACTCTATGATTTAATTAAAAAAGCGGCAACCTTTTTAAGATTTTTATGGATTCGATTTAGCTATATTTAACTCAGACCGATTTCGCACAACGCAATGTGTCACTATTGTGGGAAACGATACACCAATGGTTGGATAAAGCGCAGAGAGCGGGCCTATGGCCGCACGCAAACGACCGGATAGGCATTGGGCTTGTGCTCTTGGGTCAGGTAATCAGGCAATACTTTCTGAAATCTTGAGTAAGAATTACGAAGGGTGTGTTTTTGTGTAGCCAAATGAAAAAAAGGCATCGCGATGGCACCTAGTTTCAGAGGTGCGCCCAGCCAAATAACTCATACAATGATATAAGGAGCTTAAGCGCATCACTTGAGGTTCTAGGTACTTACATATTGGATGAAAAGTACTAATTCCGTCCCCCCATTAAATCCAACGATCCCATCCCGATAGTCGCCCGTGGTTTAGATTTTCCTAGTATCACGGGCTTGCGGTATGAAATTCCAAAACAAAATCCTTTTGACTATTTCGGTGGCGTGTATCGTCTGTACGAGCGCTGCTATTGTTGCCGCGGCACGCATGATTGATCAGGCTGGTAAGGACGCGCTTGTCGAGAAGTCGCAGGCTATCTTATCTCGTCTTGAAGTGGGAGCGGCCTACGTCGCCAACATGGGTACCCTCGATCAGGTGATTCGCGAAACGAAAGCTAACTCTCCTGATGGAAAGTTGAATGAGGAACAGACGCTCGCGGTTCTAAAGAACGTTCCAATCTTTGCTTCCATCAAAATTGGTCAGACAGGCGCGGCTGAACAACACTATCAATTTCGCATCGCTTCTGAACGCGCGCGCAATAAAGACAACCAAGCAACACCTGAAGAAGTAAAACTCCTCCAGCACTTTCGCGATAACACGGAACTCAAAGAATTCGTCGAGGAGACCGCAGATGGAAAATTCATCAAGGTGTCTCGCCCTATCCGCCTAAAAGAATCATATGGCTGTCTACGTTGCCATGGGCATCCGAGCACAAGTCCCTGGGGAAACGGCAAGGATATTCTTGGTTATGATATGGAAGATATGAAAGACGGCTATCTCCACGCGGTCTTTACGGTTGTTTCTAGTCTTGAACCTGTAAAAGAAACATCAACGAAAACCACAATGCGCGTTCTTTTGTGGGGAAGCTTATTCACCGTGATTGCGGTGGCGATTGGCTTCTTAGTGATTCGTCGTCCGGTTCTACAGATCACCTCTGTCGCGCATGAATTGTCAGGCACGGCTGTAAACCTTGGCGCCGCGGCGACGGATATCTCCGAAGCAAGTGAGCAGCTTTCTACGAGCACGGAAAACCAGGCATCATCGCTGCAAGAACTTGCCGCCTCCGTCGTAGAGGTGAACTCGATGGTGACGCGCAATGCGGAGAATGCCCGCGAATCCACGCGCGTTGCCGCCGACAGTCAAAAGATCGCGCAGCGCGGACAAGAATCCGTTGCGGAAATGTCACGCAGCGTGTCTGAGATTAGCAAGGCGAACGCATCGATTATGGCGGAGACAGAGGCTGGCAATAAAGAGATCGCCGAAATCGTCAAACTCAT
Organism: uncultured Oligoflexales bacterium; assembly: GCA_964404325.1. Classification (GTDB taxonomy): domain Bacteria; phylum Bdellovibrionota_B; class Oligoflexia; order Oligoflexales; family Oligoflexaceae; genus CAYOJQ01. The sequence continues at coordinate 35,539 of CAYOJQ010000028.1, read as the reverse complement.
TGCCGAGATTGGTGATAAAACAAAAGTGATCAACGACATCGTATTCCAAACAAAACTTCTGTCATTCAACGCTTCGGTGGAAGCGGCTCGCGCCGGCGAACACGGTAAAGGCTTCGCCGTCGTCGCGGAGGAAATCGGCAACCTCGCACGCATGAGCGGAACCGCATCGGAAGAAATTTCAAGCATGTTGGAATCGAGCATCAAGAAAGTGCAAGACATCGTCGCCGCGACACAAGCGAAGGTCGCTGATCAAGTTGAACGCGGTAAAGAAAAAGTGGACGGCAGCATCAGCATCGCCGCACGCTGCGGCAAGGTCTTGGAAGAAATGGTGCATGGATCAGAAGAAGTCGCGCGCCGCATCAATGAAATCGCGATGGCCTCCAATGAACAGGCGCAGGGTGTGCAAGAAATCAACCGCGCGATGGATCAAATCGGCGAGATGACGCAACAAAACACCATGACCTCGAACCAAGCGGCGAGCGCTTCCGAAAAACTCTCGGAGCAGGCGGACCTTCTACGCACATCAGCGCAGGTTCTTGTGAAGATTTTGGGTGAGAAGAAAGATAGTTAGGGATAACGGGCTCAAGTCGTTTGTCCGTAAATCAAGTATGTCCAGGATGGAGCTCGAAAAATTATGGACAAATCATATGCAAAGAACGCAATAACGCAGCGGCGGCTTCTTGAACTCTCAAGCTAGCTCGTTTTCACACCCCCTATTCAAGGGGAGAAATAATTTACAGTCAACAAAATCCAACAGCCTCCGATGGACAGCGAGCCTACTCAGAAAACGGCTCACATTTGAGGTTTTGTTGTGAATCTTCGTCTTTTTGCGTTTTCAATCGCGGGCTTGCTCTATCCGACATTCACCTTCGCGGAGAGCAGCCTGCAATACCACTACGGTCGCCTTAACGCCAAATATCAGCATTACACTGGCAGACGCAGTGAAGTGAGCATGCCGGTCCATGAACTTTCAATACTCGATGCCAGCGGGAATTTAAGCGCCGGCTTATCAAACGCGTCGGCCCAGTATGCCGCTCGTGAAGGGGCCATCGCGGATACAAAGCAGCGTGTGGCGGAAGGCAAGGAAGCAGGCGGCCAGAAAATCATCAGCTATTCCTGGAAGGAGGTCGCGGCGCAAGAAGGTGACGTGAAACGTTACGGTCTGCGTCTGGCATCAACGGAAAGCCTTTTTTCTTTCAGTCCCATTTTTGGCAGCAAATCCAAAAAATTCTCGTCCATGGCTGAAGTCTATATGATCGGCACAATGTCAAACGACGTGCTGCTCGAAACAGACTCCTTTATTTTACGCGGCAATACCTTTTTTGGCGTGCGTTGGGGATCGTTCCGCGATGTAGACCAGACACCAACAGCCCCCGCTCTCAGCGAAGATAAAAAGGTCGACACCGGTTACTTCACAATTCCCCTCACCTATCGCTTGGGTCTTATTACGCCGATTGGATTACACCTGTATCTGGAAGCAGGTCTTGATCCCGTGACAGCGATACGTCATCAATTTAGCAAGCATGATCAAAAAGTCCCCAACGACATTCTCATCACACCGGCGCTCGAATACCGCGTGCATGAAAACTTTGGCATTGGCGTGCGTTCTGAGGAATATCAAGGATCGTTTGTTCGTTACACCCGCTACAAAATTTATAACCCCGAATACAAACAGCGTATGACAACCGCTTATATCAATTTTAGCGGTTAACGCCGATCGAGATGCATCATCGATATTGCTCTTACTTAAGCGTGACGGCACTTCGATCGCAGCGAAGAGAGGTGGTATACGGATTGCAGCCATGAATGCAGAGAGATTTGATGAGTTGTTTTAGGGAGGATTTATCATGGTAGAAAAAAGCACATGGGATCTTGAAAACCGAAGCATCGAAGAACTCAGACAAGAAGCAAAACGCTATGGAATTCCAGGCTGTGACGCGATGAATAAACCAGATCTCATTAAGGCACTTCGCCAACATAACAAGTAACGTCATTAGAACCATAAAGGCCGGCATTTTTGCCGGTCTTTTTTTGTTCGGATGCCGTCAACATCGACGCACTTTTCTTTTCTTGGGTCTGGCTACTTAGGGTGAATTGCCGCCTTAAGCGCATCCCAACCGCCTGCGAGCACACGGATGGCATTAAAGCCCTCCGCCTGCATGGCCGCCACCGCACGACGGCTACGAAATCCACGCTGACAGACAAGAATGTAGGTTTCACTATGACGCGGCAGCAGGCACGTCTGTGTGCGAATGGCGTCGAGAGGAATCTCTTCGTGCGGAAGCGTGATTGGATCGCGCTGCACTTCTCCAGACGAACGAATATCAATCAACGTATGCGATGATTGTAGTCTTAAGAGTTCTTCGACGGTGATCCACGTCTCTTCCGTTTTTTCTACCGCGGCCGCCTTGACGTCATGCTGGCAGTAAGGACAGTCGGGATTTTTCTCGATGCGCAGACGATCAAAATAAAGACCGCGCATATCCACGGTAAGAAGAGTTCCCATCAAAGCGGACGTGTTGTCGGTAATCAGACGAATCACTTCATTCGCCTGCAATAGCGCCATCGTTCCCGGCACCGTTCCCATCACACCCAATTCACCACAGTGTGGCAGCGCCTTCGCAGCCTCTTGCGGCGGAAACAGACAATGGTAACACGGACCTTCTGGCGTTTTGAAAACGCTGATCTGCCCTTCAAATCCATACACGCTCGCGAACACCATCGGCTTATTCTGCGCAATGCATGCCAGTGCAATAGCGGAGCGCGTTGCCAGATTGTCCGTTCCATCGAGCACGATATCGTAGTCGGCGATGATGGATGATGCGTTGTCTGATGTGAGACGGTCGTGATGCGTTATGACGTTTACGGTGGGATTGAAAGCGAGAAGAGATTGTTTCGCGGCGATCACTTTTGGTGTGCCTTCGTCCGCGTCGCGATAAAGAATCTGCCGCTGAAGATTGGAGCGTTCAACAATATCGGCATCGATAAGCCCCAACGTCCCGACACCCGCGCCAGCGAGATAAAGCGCAGCCGGCGCACCCAGTCCACCGACGCCCACAAGAAGAACACGCGCCCGTGCGAGCTTTTCCTGACCACGCGCGCCAACCTCCGGCAGCGCCAGCTGACGGCTGTAACGGTCCCACTGTTCCGACGTTAATGACATGCTTCCTCACAATGCATCGAGGGATACATAGCGAGGCTAGCTGGGAATTACTAGCGCCATCCTCGTCATCCGAGAAGGTTCGTCATCCGGGGTATTCGTCATCCGGGGTATTCGTCATCCGGGGTATTCGTCATCC
>CAYOJQ010000028.1:0-32140 GCA_964404325.1 uncultured Oligoflexales bacterium | reverse complement strand
GTCATCCGGGGTATTCGTCATCCGGGGTATTCGTCATCCGGGGTATTCGTCATCCGGGGTATTCGTCATCCTGAGGGTATTCGTCATCCTGAGTGAAACGAAGGACCGCCCTCATTCTGGTGGGTTCGCTATCCGGGGTATTCGTCATCCTGAGGGTATTCGTCATCCTGAGTGAAACGAAGGATCTATTTCGTGGTAGCGAGAAGAGATTGCAACATGGCGTCGAAGGCTTTGCTTTTATCGAGGGAGCGTAAGCCACATCGGTGCCCTTGGCCCTGACCGAGACTCTCCGCCCAAATAACTTCGCAGTTTACGACAACAAGATACGGCTGACCGATGGTGATCACCACCTTCTCGCCCTTCTTGATTTCATTGGAAATCCACACACCCACGCCGGATTCCGAAACGTCCCAGATCAAAAACGGCTGCTGCGCCGAGCCGTGGCTGATAAGACCACGGATCTCCGCCGGCACCACCTGCACCCGGTGCTCAACGCGATCTGTTTTCGATCGGAATAAAAATCCCATGGGACCTCTATAGTTAGAGTTGGGGCTCACCCCTCATCTCCGTATCGCTCCGGGGATGGGAATCTTTAGGGAAGGATTTTTAAGGCATGGATTTTAGTGAGTTACATCATATCCAGCAGAGCCTCGATATGGGTGCGATACTGGTCCAAAATCCTTTGTCGACGAGACCGCACTAATTCATACTCGAAAAAAACTTTTCCCTTTACACCTCAGCCGAACACCTTTAACTTCCCCCTTCCAACCGAGTCTCTTTTTCTTGTGCCTGGGTGGCGGAATCGGTAGACGCAGTGGATTCAAAATCCACCGTCCGCAAGGGCGTGCGAGTTCAAGTCTCGCCCTAGGCACTCTCCTTTAATAAAATCAAAACAATTACTTAACTACTGACAGATGACCTTCCCGCCGTGAAAACGCCGTGAATTTTTCTGCGTCCAGTGATGGAACGCGTTTTACGTCCTTCGAGAGGTGGGCGTACTTCTCTGTCATCGCCACATTGGAATGCCCCAATAACTGCTGTAGCTGCCAGATATCGCCGACGCGGATCATGTACCAGCTGGCGAAGGTGTGGCGCAGGTCGTGAAAACGGATCGGAGGTAGCTCCAGCTTCCTAATCCACTCCTTGAAGGAGTCGTAGAGGAAGTTGGGACGCACGATTTTTCCATACTCGGTGACAAAGAGAATCTCCGGGTGGGATTTGTCTTCGACGGCAGCTCTCAACATTCTGTGCAGCTCCGAGTTTTGTTCAAAGCCCACATAGCGCTCTCGATTCTGCTTCGTTGGACCGTAAGTCTGCTGTTTCCACAGCCACTGACGGTGGATGTGAATCTGACATCTCTCGAGATCGATGTCCTTCTTACAAAGACCGACAATCTCCGCCTGTCGTAAACCGCACTCGATGGCTAAACGGAAAGCCAATGCGTATCGCGCCCTCTTCGTTCCTTCTAGAAAGCGCTGCACATCGCTCCAGCTCTGCCACCACTGGTAGCTTCGTCTTGGAACTTTGATGGCTTTGACAGTCACTGGATTGACGGAGAGCATTCCATAATCGGTCCCTAGTCGAAAGATGGACCGTAGGAGGCCCACCATATCGTTCACCGACTTGGGTGACAAACTCTTCAGAAGCTGTGCCCGAAAGTCCAGGATCAAGGGTAACCCCACATCCTTGATTTTTCGGTACCTAAAAAAGGGCTTCAGTCTGTTCTCCAGTTCGCCGCGATAGCGAAGCTGGGAGTTCAGAGCTAACTGTGGAAGGTGAATCTCTTCGTACTTCGCAAAGAGTTCATCCATCGTGAACTCCTTCCGGTCGGAAGATAGCTCCCCCCGCTTGTACAGGAGAAGCTTACCGTCATGCCATTCTTTGGCATCTCTCTTCGTCTTAAAACCTCGTTTACTTTCAATACGTCTGCCGTTGAGATACACGGTCGCTTCAAACGTCCCGCTCTCCCGGCGAATAATAGCCATAAGAGTCTTAACTCCTCTCTAGCCATTCGAAGACCTCGTTCCTAGGGAACCAAAGCCTTCTGCGTATCTTCCGATGAGGCATGTTGTGTCTATGGACCCATTCGTAAACTGTTCGCCGGCTATACTGATGCTTAAGCGCGGCAAGCAGTTCATCCATGGTTAGCAAATTGTCAAAGAGCTGAATTTTAGCCCGACTTTCAGGGCTTTCTTCAACCTGAAATCTCACTCTTACTCCTTTAAACTAAGGGAGGTTTTGGGACAAGACGGACTTCCCCTGAATGGGGAAGTCCGCCTTTCCTAAACACTAAAAAGGGATAGCGTCTTCGATCTCATCGTCGCGCAAAAGCAGTTTATCGGCTTCGGAAGCGGACAAAGGCGACGAGAGCGGAGGTGGAGGCGCCAGCCCAGATCCTTCCTCAGCCTTACGAACCTCTTTGGATCCGGCTAAAACTTCATTTTTCACAACTTCTACTCCGATAGACATGGTTTCTCCTTTTCCACAAAAATAGATTTAGAGTCAAAAGTACAATCACTTAGCAACTCATCAAACCTCGCAGGGCTCAGGTTTATAGCCTTTGCTCCGATCCATCAGTTGAATCTTCATTTGGAAATTTAAATGCAATAAAATGAGCGACTGGATAAATCCGATGACCCACTCGTATGAGGTCTTTGCACATGATTGCTTCCAATACGCCAAAAGGCTATGGAAGACTCACGCCCAGAAGAACCAGGACGGCAAAGCGGTATGGAAAAAACATCGCTATGTTCTGCTAATGGTTTATAAGCCCTTTGTTGAAGACTATTTTAGTTTCCTAGAAAGCTCAGTAAGCGGTACTTCTGATCCCATGAAAAGGTTGATCGCACTTTCTGAATTTCAAATGAAATGGCGCATAAATCTTGAAAAGAAAACCGATTCGACTGAAGTTGATTATAGAAACTCTCTTCCACCAGCTAGACTGCTAATCGAAAACAATGATGAGCTACTGTTACTCTCTCAAGGCCTAATTGAAGACCACTATGAACATGGTTATTTGCCCATCTTAATAAACCTTCATGCCCCCTTTGACTCCGTCAAAAAATCCGTCGAGGATCTATTTAAAGAAGGAAAAAAGTATCTAACCGAGAAAAACACGGACATTGCCCAACAAGCCTTTGATCCAATCGCGCAATATGTAGAATGGGAGAAATGTTACCAACCCCGAGTTGAAGAAATCGACATTGATATCCTGCATCAATATTCCTTGGGCAAGGGCGTCATGGATCTATTAAATTTCAGATTGGGACCAGAGAAGGTTCAAGCGATGTCAGTAGAGAAAAGAAACTCTCACAGAATTAAATTGTGGAAGCGCCTAAATGAGCAACTATATCCTTTTGTTGATCCATGGGAAAACGGGAAAGCCTTTTGGCTAAACCACCCTCATGCCCGACCAGGAATTCATCCCGGCACGAAAAAAGAGAAAAACAAAAAAGACTAGCCACCATACTTAGTTACAATCAATTTACCAATCACAACCTCCTTGTTCCTATTCGATTTTTAAATCTAAATTCAACTGACTTCCTTTTACGGCCTTGTTTTAACGCAAAGCACGGAAAGAAGATTTCCAATCACTATTAGAGCAATTGAGCGGGATCATACGATTGTTTACCCAATCCAGGGGTAGGAGTTATGGAATGGAGTTTCGGAATAGAATCAATCATTCGGAAAGAGACCTTGTCGAACAGATCAAGAACGCTTCGCCGATCCTTGATGTAGCGTTAAAAATTGGCGCCATCTCGGAGCAGTATCGAGGGGCTAAACACTACCAAGGACCATGCTTTATGGGGCACCAGTCCTCAAGCGGTTCATGCCTCTCAATAAATAGTTCCCCCCCACTCTTCCATTGTTTTAATTGCAAGATAGGGGGCGACGTTATTGAGATGGTTCGTCTTGCCAAATTCAAAGACAGCTCTAAAGGTTTCAGAGATTCCTTAAGATATTTAGCACAAAAAGCAGGATACGAACTTCCTCAACTGTCAATCTCCGAGATAGAAAAACACGAGTTTGCATCTCATGAAAATCAGACGGCGATTGCGGTCTTAACGGTTGCAGCAGATTACTTTTCTAGTCAATTGTCACAAAAACTTCGAATATATCTTAACGACCGTGGCATTAATGATCAGACAATTGCTAGCTTCAAGGTCGGTTATGCAAGTGGAGATGGGCTATTACATCACTTAAGGAGGAAGGGCTTTAGTGACATCGAAGCAATATCGTCAGGGCTTTTCACAATGCATAACTCTAGGCCTGAGGAGTTTTTCAAAAAGCGTCTTACTCTCCCTTATATTTCACAAGACCGTGTTTACTACTTTGTAGGCCGAGAAACAGATGAGACAACTGATCAAGCTAAAAAGTCGCGGAAATATGTCAAGCTTCAAACTTTTAAAGAATCCCGTTCATATATCGCAAAAATTGTACGAAGCATAATTTTCAACCAGGACGCTGTGTTTCACGCAAATCCTTTATTTATAACAGAGGGATTTTTTGATTGCCTAATTCTTCAGCAAAACGGATTTGAAACGATCTCTCCCGGAACCGTCAGTTTCTCAAATCGGGAGCTCCAAATCCTTTGCTCAATACTACCAAAGCAGACGCAAGTGTACCTTTGCAACGACAATGAACTTAATCGTGCAGGTGAAAAGGGTGCCGTAGCTATGGCAATCCACTTAGCTAAGAACGGCTACAACGTACGTATTGCCAACATTCCATTAAAAGAAAGCCACATCGATGCAAGACGAAAACTCGAAGAACTTAACAGAGGCTCTTGAATCTCAGACGAAGCGAGACATAAATGACTTTTTTGTTCAAGAAGGGCAGGATGCTGTAAGACAGTTCAATTTAGTCGTTGCGAATTCAGTTCCTGTCGAGAAATACCTTCTAAAACAGATACCAGACATCCCTGTTGATGAGATTTCTCCCGCTATAATGGTAATTCTTGAGATTTTGCGCGATAAGACTGACGAGCTAAAGCGTACAGTACTCCAAAAATTAATGGAAAAGACACACATACCTGTGGAAAAACTAAAATTGGCTATTCCAAAGGAACGCGGCTCTTCAAACAAAATCCTGAGTAAGCTGTTAAAGGTCGACCCTCAAATCATTAACACTGACGGACTGTATGTCGGCTCGGATGTGGAAAGAAGCAGAATAGTGCAAGCTGTCAAAAGGTGCTTCATAGAACATGATTACTATTCATTCGGCGGCCATTTAGCATCTATGGAAAATGATAAAATCCGCTGTATAGATACTGCTCCAGGGTTACAAAGTGAGTTCAACAAAATTATGGAGTGTTGGCGTTACAAAAAAAAGAAAGGGGAAGATGACAAACACGAGTCTGATGACGATCCCAGCCCAAACTTGATTTACAGCCTTCTCCCAACAGATATTTCTAGGGCTATGATCGCAGGAGGAGTTTCAAGAGAATTCCCTGAAATCAAATTGTTGACAGATTTGCCGGTCCTCGACGTTCATTACTCCCCGATCGCTCCAGGATTCTATGCGCCTGAAGGCATTTATCGAAAAAGTGAGTCTACACCAAAATGTTCAAACGCGTCTGTTATCAATGAGATCTTTTCTGAAGTGCCATTCGCCGAGGATGTCGACAGGGACAATTTTTTAGCATTCCTTCTAACACAGCTAATTCACCACAAGTTTCCAGGAAATGTCCCTCTCATGTTAATTGCAGCTAACCAACGAGGCGTTGGAAAAACCTTTTTGGCACAAGCCGCAGCCATTGTAAAAGAAGGCAGGACTTCCCTGACGCTCACAATGAATCCAAACGACGAAGAAATGGAAAAGCGAATTTGCGCAAACTTGATTTCAGGATCAAACTTCGTCCTAATTGATAATGCCAAGATAGCAAAACAGTTTAGCGAAATATCATCGTCGGTTTTGGAAAGGAGCATAACCGATGAGCGAGTAAGTTTTAGAAAATTGGGCTCAAATAGCACCTTTACGGTGCCAAACTATGTACAATGGGCTTTAACAACTAATGACAACCGTCTATCTTCTGACCTTGTCAGCAGGAGCGTTGAGGTACGCTTGTATTGTTCGGGCGATCCAAGGAAAAGAAGATTCAAGCACCTCGATTTCTATAAAAAAGTTACAGAAGATCGCTTCCTAATAATTGCTGAACTTCTTGAGATGTTCGAAATCTGGAAAAAGGTCGGAATGCCTCTGGCTGCTGTTCAGCACCGATTCGGAAGATGGGCTCAGGTCGTCGGCGGGGTTCTTGAGGCCAATGGCCATCGAAGGTTTCTATGTTCTCGTGATCATTTTCTTCGGATTCTTGACCCCGATCTCGCTGATTTTAGATTCCTCGTCGAAACTTGCCTCGTGAATAAGTTCTATTCCGCAAAAGACTTGTGGGAAAAGGCAAAATCGAAGGGACTTTTTAAAGATCTAGCGGAAAGACCAGAAAACGGCCGGGTGGTAGCTTTCGGTTTAAAACTCAGCAAGTTTATAGGGGAGAAAATAAATTTGAGAGAAAGTGAAGTCATTTTTAAAAGCGGCGGAAGGAACGAAAAAAACGCAAACACCTTTATCTTCATTCCTTTATCCACTGCCACTCTAAAAGAAGCAAACGTGGGATTGGAGCTAAAGAATGGAGCCTCCGAATAACTTTTCCTAGTATTATAGTGTCTTATAGAAGGTTACGGAGGTTAGGAGGTCTTTAGCGTCTGGCTTGAGAAATTGTTTTCACCTCATTCTTTTTCTTTTTTCTTTACCCTGCCCTGAAAAACTCCCGACCTCCGTAACCCTTACGCATTCGAAATAAATTACTGTCCGCGGATCATTCTTATGGCCCTAAATGCCTCCTGCCGTTGTCTTTCTATTGCTTCTTCGCTTGGTATATTGGCGTGAATGAGATTACGTACTTCTTGTATTTCTTTGCTACTGCTTGACGATGCCATAAGATCTGATGCAAATCGCATTTCTTTCTCGAGATCGATTAGGTAATCACGTCGTTCCGACAATGAGTTCATTTTTTTGCCATCATCTACTTTCTCAATGACCGATCGTAAAATCACCGAGCCTAGCTTTTCTTTGCTGACCTGATTGACTATCGGGTACCAGAAGCTTTCCTGCGTGAGCGTGCTCTTTTTTACCGCCTGTAGGATTTGAATGAGGCGCTTCGCATCGGCTGAATTGAGGGTGTTTTGCTCAATTTGTTGACCGATATCTGCTGCAAGTATTTTTCCAGTAGTTGCCCCTGCGTCTTGAATTTTAGACGTAAAGACACTTTCAAAGCATCTATGACGCTTTTCGAACTGAGCCATAATTTCTACTAGAGATTCTTTCTGGCTAACCTCAACCATAACCTTCTGAAGAAGTTCTTCATTGGTCTTCGGTGCAACTAATAAGAAGGCCGGCGCCCACATTTCTACACGGTTGGGAAAGCTGTCATAGCCTTGCATTTTCTCTGAGCAGGTTTGAACTGCCGCATGCATTGCAATTGATTTGGTAAGTTTGGGGTTAGCCTTAAAGAACTCTTTCAATTTCATGTTTTCGGAAGGCTCTAAGAAGGCGAGAGCTTTCAATTTTTCGTCTAATGATTCACTGTTCTTTACTATCTTAACGCTTCTATCGGATTGCCTTTTATGAGCAGCCTCGTAGCGCCTGCTTTTCAACTCTTGTTCTATTCCATTTCCAACGAACGCCGACAACGTTACCACGACTATAAAGGCTAAAGGACCCCCTAGCCCGTAAATGGCAAACTTATGAAGTACTGATTTCGGATGATAGTATTTCCGGGCGAAGCGGATAACCCCCCTGATGCCCATGAAGAATATAACAATTGCGGCTATCCACCCCATAGCTGGCTCCTTCTAACAAAATTTTGGTGAACTTGCTCTTCGCCCTTGATTCACAACTACTCGGAAGCAGACCTCGACTGCTTGATCTGCCCCTTAATTTCGAAGGCATCGTCTAGTGAACCTTCACCTCTCCTAGTTTCGACCCAGGTTCCTAGTTCATCATTAAGGAAATATCCCTGCGCTTCATAACGGCCACCAGGCAGCCCTGCCTTAACGCGTACTTGTCGCATTTGATATTCGCAATCTTCCCGATGCTTTTCAGTTATCTTGGTCATCTTGCGCAGAGCTCGCTCATACTTCCTTGCCGAAAGTAGTCTTTGTACGAAGTCCGTTCTTTTTACGACCTTGAGCTGACCATCTTCATTTAGACCGAGCTCTTCCCTTACTTCGTCTGGATCTTTCATTTCATCGATTGCCGGCAACTCAGGCATTTTTCCACTTCCACCTAAACGAGGGTCATTGAGATCCAGCCGGCACCGTTTAAGCATGTTGGCTTGGTGGTCGAACTCGAACTGTAGTTTGCTATTTACCGCCTCCTGCGACCGCAATTCATTGTCGGCATCGTCTTCGTCCTGAATCAAAATCTGCTTCTGATCATTGATGCCTATCTTGGCGCCGTTTATTGAGCCCTTTGTTGTTAGGTTTTTTGTCTCAATGTCTTTGACTTGATTCTTCGGTGTTGCGCAGCTACTAGAAAACGCGAGAAAAAATAGCAGTAGGATAGACTTAGGAAGTCCCATACACTTTTCCCTTTCCACATTTTTGATAGGAGCGCGCTGAGCACTCTATTTATTTGTCGTTTTAGTTTTCGATTCTTTTGACGTAGCCACCCAGCTCCAAAAACCTTAACCACAAGGATTCCCGATAAAGGGACAACTAAGGAGAACCTTGTTTGCTTTTTAGAAAGCGGTGGAGAGGTATCCACCGCTTTGCTCTTTAGGGGCCCTTAACGCAGATGCCAACGGCCAACAATGTCTCAGCCTCTGGGTTGGTATCGTTCTTGACGAGATTCGTTGTACCGCCGTGGCTACTGAAGTTGATCTCGCCAGTAGGGTCCATGTTCACGCGAAAATGGCCTGGCTCATTAGCTGTGAGGTTACCGGCAGTAGATGCCCAGTGATAGTTGTTCTTGTTGTTAAAACTTTGACTGACACCTAGCTTCATCTTTAGCAGGCGCGCCTGATGCAGTTCGTTCACTGTCGGTAGGCGCCAACCTGTACCATCGCTGGCGCAGTCACTTGCTGCCGTTGCCCACGTGCTGAAGTACTGCGCGCTGTTCCTGGTGCCGCGCCAGGTAAGTCCTGTGGTGAGCTCTTTGTACGTACATTGGCCATTTTGTGCAGCATAAGCTTCACAACCGCCTGGTGAGAGGTCGACCCAGTTTGAGCCGTCGCCGCAGTTTCCTGGTAGGCATTTAACAGGAATCTTACCGGCCACACCGTTAACGGTAACACCTGCTTTAACGTCCCAGGGGTTAACCGTATCGATAGCAAGGCTACCGGTAATGTTAAGAAAGCTCACACCCGCTTTGACGTTCTCTGCGGCGATGAGTGACGAGCCGGTGGCTTCATGGCGAACGCCTTGCGCGTCAAACCATTCAAACGCTGCGTCGGTCTTGATCTTCGCGAAGAAGGTCGCCGCGTCTAAGTCAGCTACGTTGCTGTTTCCTGTGAGGGGGTTTTGCGTTGAGGGGTAATCACCAACAACACCTGCGACAGAGGCACCCTTTTTCACGTTGGCTGCTGTGAGGTTTGTGAGGTCGGCAGCCTTATACGTAAACGTGGTGACACAGTTTACTTGGCCGTTGGTGCTGCAGTCAGATGGGATCGTAGCGCCCGTATAGGTACCTGTCACGCCATTGATCGCGACTCCATGCTTGACGTTATCAGCAACGAGGTTTGAAAGATCTGGCTGTGGAAGCCCCGAGAACGTGCCCGTGACGCCATTAATAGTGATGCCACTTTTAATGTTGGTCGCTACAAGGTTCGCTAAATCAGGTTGAGGGATGGTCACGGGCGGGACATATGAGCCTACGCCAATTGATCCATCACAAAGCATTAGCTTCTCCCCCTCAGCTAATTTTGAAAGGTCTGGGTCAACGCAGTTATCTGCAGTGAGCTTTGCCGTTTCAGGTTCTTTATCTGACGGAATTGTTTCGACCGGACCTTCGCTCTGGGGAGCGTCGCCAGCCTGCGAAGGTTGTTCTTCGCTGGTTGGACCTTGTGCCCTAGGAGTCGTCGTACCTTGTTGCGCGTCACAGCTCGCTAACGCCAGCAACGCGACCAAATAGAATGTCTTCATGAATTGCTCCATGTGGGTTGTTGTTAGTCGCCGTTAGTTTTTTTGATTTTGATGGCACGTTTGATGTCAACGCGCAGCCAGCCTGAGAAGACGTCCTCAAGGGGCAATTCTTCCAGGGATTCCTTGTCGTTATCACTCTCACCGAACAATAAGTACTCAAGGCTCACGCCGAAATACCGAGCTACTTTCCGCACGTCTTCCCAGGACCTTGGCGACGAGCCACCTAGCCATGTTTTTATAGTTGAAGGGGACACTCCAACTAAGCCACTGAGCTCTTGGATTGTTAGTCCACGACGCTTCAACAGGTCTTTGAGCACATGTCGCAGCTCCATGCTTCTTTTCTCCTCTGTGTGTCCCCATCAATCGGTTAATGCGTAAAGATTCTTGTGAAAAAGTTGTTGTTACGACGCTATGGTTTTACTTAAGTCCGCCAGCTTCTTTCTCAGCTAGGCAACTCAAAAGGAGATCTCGCCACATTGCGGTGATTTACCAGTAAAATGCCGGTCGTAAGTAAAACCAGCCTGACTTTAGGGAGCTGAAATGTGCACTGACGATGCAACATTCGGGAAGGTCAAGAAAGAAAGTGCTTGCAGTTACGGGCAAAAAATTCACTGAAACCAGGTGCGTCCACATTCACCAGGATGTCTCTCAGATATGCTTCTCGTTCGCTCGACAAATTAGAGAGACCCATTCTTTTTCGCGTCGCATTCAGTAGGTTAAGCACTTGCTCGTAATTATAGCTGCCATCTCGCGCCTTCTCATGGCTAGCAAACAATCCGTCGATGAGATCCTCAAGAGATTTCTTGCCGAAAGGTTTTGCCAATAGACCATCAGCGCCTACCTCCACTGCGACATCCGCGATATCCCAGCGAGCACTAACGACTACTATTAACGGAACCAACTTTTGCGCTTTGATCTCCTTGATAAGTCTTTGTCCGCTGAATGTCATATCAAGGTCTGTGATCACCAAGTCAAAGGCAGTCTCAGCAGCAATAAGTATGCGTTCAAAATCTTTCATTAGCTCTTCGTTTACACCCTTCCCTCCGAATGAACACATCGTAGTTTTACGTGATCCGACAAGTAGATCTAAGGCGATCTCTCCTCCGTTAGCTAAGACCACTTCGTAGTTAGGTCTTAAGAACATCTCAAAAAGATCAAGCTGGTCTATATCATCATCGACCACCAGAATTCTCTTCCTCTCGCGCTCCATCCGGACCTCCCTTAGAACGTTTTGTTATGTGTTGTATTTTGACCTTTAGATAACCATCGAACAGAACTTCACGATCTCTGAATACTTCAGAAATGTTAGGTATCGATTTTCGTGTTTCGTCTTCCTCGCCTGTCAGCAAAAACGAGACGCTGACATTAAAGTGTATCGCCAGCCGTCTGATTGCCAGGAAGTCCGATGGAGTATGATTTTGCAACCACGAAGCTAACGTTGACGAAGGAACACCCGCGAGCCGGGCAGTTTCTCTTCTACTCAGGCCGGTCTCCTGAATAAGTGCGCCCAGGATCTCTGAAAATTTATTTTTTTGTCGTTTACGGTTCATGTTTCCTCGCGGGAATCTCTACTTAGGAGAAGTGACGACGATCGGCAATAGCTCTCTAAAGTTTCGGACATGCGTGAACTCTCGTTGCAGGTGAAAAAAAGAGCCCCGTCCTTGGGGCTTCTCAACTAAATCTTCCTGATGGGGACAACACTCGCGGGTGTTCTTTTCCCATTTAGGATCGCGCGATGGAGGCTGGCACCCGTACTCGATCCCAAACCCATTATCAGTCCTGCAGAAAAGAGTTTTAGGGAAGTTTTCGAGATCTCCAATACGACTTCTTTCCAGGTAGTTGTTTCCGCTTGAGCAGCTTTTGCGTGAGGAGCTTTTTTTGCGGTGTTTTCATCAGCCATTTCAATTCCTTTTAAAAATTTGTTTTGGCCAACCTACCTAGGCCGGCTTCGCTTATCTTATACCAATAATTACAGATGGTTATTCTATTTTAGAGACTCTGCTTTTGAGCTGATAGCGATAGAGGGTCGCTCTCGATATATTCAGTGTTTGGCAAATGGTACTGATTGTGCTGCTTCTATCTTTAAGAAGAGCGTGCAGAATTTCCTCCTGTTTTATTGTCAGGGCGCGCGGTCTCCCACCAACACGACCACGGGCTCGCGCGGCTTCGAGACCAGATCGGGTTCTCTCTATGATGAGAGACCTTTCAAACTCGGCGAGCGAGCCAAATATATGAAGCACAAGGCGCCCTCCTGCCGTCGTCGAGTCGATGTTCTCGGTTAAGCTACGGAAGCCTACGCCTCTCGCCGTCAGATGATTGATCGTCGCAACCAGATGGTTGAGTGAGCGTCCAAGTCGATCTAACTTCCAAACAACGAGACAATCTCCGGAACGCACAAAATCCAGTGCAGTAGCCAGTCCCTGACGATCGTCTTTGGCGCCGCTTCCTACCTCTTCGAAAATACGATCACATCCTGCTTTTTTGAGGGCATCGATTTGTAACGCAGAGCTCTGTTCAATTGTTGACGTTCGGCAATAGCCGACTAAGAGCATGATTTTCATCCTCCTGATAGTGACGTTAATGATAAGTTGAATTTGAGATGAGTTTTGGAAGCGCAATACGCCCCGAATTAGGGCAAAGAAGGTCTACTTCCTAATGATTCAATAACGAAGGTTTTTGATATGCGGCAGTTTATCTAGCTTCAAATTGCCCATTATCGCGAGAGGTGATGTCATGGTTTGAGATCTCCTTAGGCCTATTCCATTTGATTGCATCTGCAATAGCCTCCAAGGCGATTGCAAGCGCTCCGCAAAGGCGGCTTGCGAGGATCAATCTTCTATAAGTTGCGCGGTACGGCTCAGCATCAAGGTCCATAAAGATCTCCAATCTCCCGATAACACCTAATACATTGATATCATTATGCTTATACCCTATTTTCTCCCTATTTAAGACGAAGTTATAGCCTGCCCCCTTAAGAGGCTTTGCACTAATCAACGTCCAGTTAATATTGGTGGGGAGCGAGACGGTTAGATACTTTTAACCTACTGTTTTTACTTAAAATTAAAGTAATAACCCATTTTTGCCGATAGGCTCTGGTGTTTCGAATATTTCGACTATTGCGAATATTTCGGATATAGTTTACGATTAGTATCGGCTAGCAAAGCCCTGCTGAATCAGAATCGGGAGGTTTAAAATGGGATATATACAAACGCGGGAGGAGTACGATCCTACTCCTGAAGACCGTTTACTTGCCCAGGGGGCTTGGGAGTCCTTGTCCAAGCTTATTGGTCAGGCGCCGTTAACTCATGAGCCCTTGGAACTAGATTTTAGGCTGGCTGAAATAGCAAAAGCGCGCACGGTAAAGATACCTGCTGGCATTTTAGAGTTAATTCTGACGCTTCTTGATCAAGCTGCGCGAGGAAATTCAGTCACAATTATCCCCGCAACAAAAGAGTTCACGACACAGGAGGCCGCAGACTTTTTGAACGTTTCTCGTCCATACGTAATTAAACTGCTTGAGCAGGGTGTAATCCCATTTCATAAAATTGGTGCCCACCGCCGAATCAATGCTCACGATTTGATGATGTATAAACAAAACAGCGATGACGAGCGGAAGAAGGCCTTTGGGGAACTTGCGAAACTATCTCAGGATATGAAGCTAGGATACGAATAACGCATGGCTAGCAGTAACTTCGTTGTTATTTATGACGCGTGCGTACTATACCCCGCTCCGTTAAGAGATCTTCTGATGCATCTCGCTTCTTGGTCCAGGCTTTTTCAAGCCAAATGGACTGAAGATATTCATCGGGAGTGGATAAATAGCCTCTTAAGAAATCGATCTGATTTAAAGCGAGAAGACCTTGAGAGAACCCGGCAGTGTATGGACAAGGCTGTTCCTGATGCCTTAGTCGAGCAATCTCGCTATCAACAGATCGTTCCGGGCCTTTCTCTTCCCGATCCAAATGATCGTCACGTTCTAGCTGCTGCCATAGCGTGCGGAGCACAAACTATCGTTACCTTCAACTTGAAGGACTTTCCTGCGGCGATATTAAAATCCCATCACATTAAAGCGATCCATCCTGACCTTTTCTTAAAAAGCCTGCTTGATCTCGATGAGGCCGCAGTTGTTGATGCGTTGAAAAGACAAGCGGCAACGTTAAAAAATCCCCCGAAAACGGTTCATGAAATCCTGGAAATATTGAAAAAGTCTGTGCCGGAGTTTTGCGAGCGTGTTGCCCCAATACTTGAATCTTATGGCATAGAGAATGACCATTAGAGTTTGGCGAAGTTAAAATTTCACTGCTGGTGCGATCTGTTCAACAACGTGTGACACCCGTGTGACAACCAACAGAAAATAGCGGAAAAAATCGGAAAGCTCCGGGGGATTCAGAAGTGGATCTTTTGTTAATGAAATTAGTTAACCAGAAGAGAACTTAAAGCTTTTTCGGACTGTCTGATGTTAGTTATGAGCCGGTTGCTCTAACCAACCTTAGATTTCGCGGCCCAACAGTGTCTGTCAGGCCGCGAAATCGCTTATCTTTGGTGGTTATCCCCCGAAACCTGTGTCACCGCAAATAGTGCAAACCCAATCACCCGTCTTTGGACCCAAATTTGTCTCTGGCTCTTTGCTCGGATGAGAGCACACCTTTCCTGGTTTTTCTTGCAGCCATTGTTTGTGAAGCTTGATCGCGTCCTTCATTTCCATAATTTACCCTTTTTTTTGGTTGGTGGATGACCTCGATTGCTCAAGCCAATTGAGAGCCTTGATCATCGCCGTGATGACACAATCTATTTGCAGATCTCGTCTGGCTTTTTTCTTTAGACTCACCATTACCCCGACGAAATTACCGCCTTTCTTTAGGACGAAATCCCAGCGGCCCTGCCCAATTCCTCTATTTTTTTAAGCATTTCATTGGATTGCAAATGTCTATATTAAAATAACTTGCTAACATTAACTTTTGATAATAATCATGAAACTCCATTAAAAGTCGGAGTCAATATGGCGCGCTTTATTTCTAATATAGCAATTACAGCTGTTTTTATTGTCGCCCAGATGGTGACGGGCATCGCATTCGCCGATGAGGCAGATCTCAACAAAAAGATCGTCGAACTTGCTCAATCGAATGATCTCCAGGCCATTGAACGTCTCTCCTCTCACACGATTGCATACGAAACAAATCCCACACTCGTCCTTGAAATGGCGACGAAGTATGGCGCTCTTCTCGAAGAGATAACGGGAAAATCGGCAAGCCAATTCAGTCATCAGCTTATGGGCGCGATTCAAAGAGACGGAGTTGCAAAAGGCCTCCTATCGCCCATGCTTGCAACATATGACCAAACTTCATTTCTCGGTAATGAAGCTGCAGATCTCATCTCACCGCTCATTGCGCAGCTAAACCCTTCTATCGGCGCAATCCTCAACGAACGTCATGGTTCAAAGATTGATATGCCGAATGATTATCAGAAATCGTTTGAAGATAACGGAGAAGTCTTCGGCATGCTTAAAACTCCATTAGGCGACCTTGCCCAACAAGGCATCGGTGGAGAAACCTTCCTTTCCGGCATTCGCCCCACTGAGCCTTATGAAGGCGGCGGACGTCCAGAGGACGAAAACCGAGGCGGAGACGCTCCAACACGTGGACCATCGACTAATGAACAAATAGAGCGGACCTTTAAGGCTGGAGCGGAAGGATTTGTTACAATCGGAGGCGTTGTCACGATAATCAGCCACGATAGAATAGCAGGCATCGGGGCAGGAATTCTCGGAGCGGCTTATTACGCTTACCGTGAGCTCGAAAAAATCCAAAAAGAAAAAAAGGAACCGGTGACCCCATCTGCACCTATACCTGCCGGCGATCCCGAAAATCCTCCCAAAGATGAAGATGGCGAAGAACCTGACACCACACCTGCGGATGAACCAAATGACGACGCATGTGATGGAGGAGATTGTCCGAAGCCTACAAGCGACGACACGAGAGAAGGCGAGCACGATGGCGGACGCGAGGGATCTTCAACAACGGGAAACGGCATACCTGGGAGAGACCTTCCGCGCTGGGACACATCCCATCCAGTAAGAAACCCATATGTTGATTCCGGTGTAGTCGATCCTGGCCACTATAGAGATTAAGAGAGTGACATGAAGAATCAGAAAAAAATAAAACGAAGTACCTTGTTATACGGCGGAATTTTTTTCGCTGCCGGCCTTATCTCGTTCATTCTCAAACTAAGAGAAGAAGGCGCTGAATTTACCGATGCCATCGTGTGGCTCGTGCTGGGTTCGGTGATCTTCCGCTACGTGATTACTGAAGACAGACTCAAAGAAACCAATGCTGAGCTAAAGGCGCTAAAGGAACGAGCACCTTGAATAGGGAAATTTTAAAATGGACCGAGATAACCACTTGATATTGCGAAGACTTTGCTTCAGGTGGCATTGGGGAAGGTATTTTGGTATCACCTAAGACGCTGGACCGAGGAACTTTTCCACCGAGCTTGGTTGGAAGTCATCCTGAGCGAAGCGAAGGATCCCCTCATGACCACTTATGCCAAAACTCCGAATCCTAAGACCATCCATCAAAAACTAAAAGCCGTTTCCGATCTTTTTGCGTTCGCCATGAAGATCAAAAAACATCAGCTCCGCCAAAAATTTCCTGAACTATCAGAACAAGAACTCACCATGAAAGCGGCGGAATTGATCGAGGCAGGGACTCGCTAATGCATGACGTTTTGGAAGTATTCATCGAGGTGCTTAAGAGAGTCGAACAAGCTCAGATTCCGTACATGGTTGTTGGTTCCGTCGCCTCCGCCATCTACGGCGAACCCCGGCTGACTCATGACCTCGATTTGGTCATCGACATCCAACCGAACCGTGCGACCGATTTGTACAAACTATTCGCCAATAGCGAATTTTACTGCCCGCCCATCGACATTATTCGATGCGAAACGAAACAACGCGGACAATTTAATCTTATTCATCAGCCTTCAGGCTACAAAATCGATATTGTCATTCGCAAGGCTACCGATCACGGCGTGGAAGAATTCAATCGCCGCAAAAAAGTTGAACTGTGGCAAGACGCTGCCGCTTTCGTCGCTAGCCCCGAAGATGTCATCATCAAAAAACTACAGTTCTACAAAGAAGGCAGCTCCGAAAAACATCTCCGCGATATCGCCGGAATGATGCGCAACATTAAAATCGACAGAGAGTATGTAGACCGATGGGTAAGTAAGCTGAGCTTAAGAGAGGAATGGATGAAAGCGGATATAGAGATTAAGGGAGTGACATGAAGAATCAAAAGAAAATAAAACGAAGTACCTTGTTATACGGCGGAGTTTTTTTCGCTGCCGGCCTTATCTCGTTCACTCTCAAACTAAGAGAAGAAGGTGCTGAATTTATCGATGCCTTCGTGTGGCTTGCGCTGGGTTCGGTGCTCTTCCGTTACGTGATTGCCGAAGACAGACTCAAAGAAGCCAATGCTGAGCTAAAGACGCTAAAAGAAAGAGCACCTTAAATAGGTGAGAATATGAAAGCCGCCCCGGTAATCTTCCGTCAAGCCCATGCCAGACACTATTCCTGGATGTTCAAACTCTGCTCCAAATGCGCTAATAGTGCCAGAGGTTCATCGTACGAAAGTAGAGCCGAGTTGTATTGAGCTCGTTTGTCATATGAATCAAATTTTTGGACTAAGCTATTAAAAGCTCGCAAATATTCGCCATCGCTGCGTGAAGCATCCTTTCTTAAATTTTCAAAGTTGACGAGTACGAACCTACGAAAATTTTTCCTTAGACTGGCTTCGTCATTCGATTTCTCCTCGTCTTTGCCTTCGTCAACGCCATCTTTGTCAGATGTATCATCCGCCTTTGGTTCACTCGCCTTAGGATTGGGACGTAAGGTACTTTTCTCGTCAGATGGCTTCTCATCTATCCTTGGCTTCGATTTACCGTTCTTTATCTTTGGCAATTCGTCCGTTTCCAAACCACTATCTTCTCCATCATCTTCCGTCTCCAACTCCGCGAAGAAATCGTTCGGCGAATATTCATAGATGGCCCCAGAAGCGAAATCGACTGTACTTCCCGTGAAACCACCAAAGATTATGTTGCCGAAGAACGTCACTGGCATTGATGTCGCCATAGAGATCTGTACGTCTTTGTATCCTTTTTTTGAAACGCGAAGACTGGAACCCTGCTTCTTAGCGACTTGTATATTGAGAGGAGTTTTTCCTATCATTTGCCCATTAAAATATACGCTCGCCTTCTTAATATTGCTCGATACCGAAATGCTCTGTGTCGTCCCGGTGAGGATTGTGGCGCAAGCTACATTGAGAATCAATACTGGCAACTGGACCTGTCCCCTTTTTGTGGAGTGTTATGATAGAACATTCACAAACGGGAGGCTTGCTTGGGCAGACGGCAGAAAAGGACCTTTACAGCTGAGTTTAAGGCCGAAGTAGTTAAAATGGTCAGCGAGCAACGGCTAAGCATGTCGCAGGTGTGTGTCGGGGCTTAGGCGTGAATTTTGCGACGTTGCAGCGCTGGATCGAGAAATCAAAGTCATTCCCTATCGTCCCATCTTCATCATCGAATCTACGAGTTAGAACGGCTTCGGCACGAGGCTCGCAATCTTAGAATGGAGCGCGAAATATTAAAAAAGGCGACGGCCTTCTTTGCGCGCGAAGACATTTAAGATTTGCCTTTGTTGATGCGGAGAAGGCCAATTGTCCAATCGCCGTAATTTGCCGAGTGATGAAAGTTTCAGAAAGCGGATTTTACGCATGGAGAACTCGTCCAGAGGCCGAACGGGTATCGAAAGATATCGCGCTAGCAACCCATATCCGCGCGATACATACACGAAGTCGTAGGACATATGGTCGTCCTCGAATTCATGCAGAACTGCAATCAATTGGCCTTAAAGTAGCCCAGAAGAGAGTCGCAAGACTCATGCGGAGTATGGGCCTGTTCGGTCGAATGAAGCGAAAGTTCAAGGCGACAACCGATTCAGCGCATAGACTGCCAGTCGCTGAAAATCTGATCCAGCGACGATTTGAAGAAGCTTCAAAACCAAATCAAATCTGGTGTTCAGATATTACTTACGTTTGGACATGGCAGGGCTGGATGTACTTAGCGACTATCCTGGATGCGTTTTCGCGCCGTGTTGTTGGCTGGGCCTTAGCGGACAACATGCGAACAGATCTCGCAACTAAAGCTTTAAAGATGGCGCTGGCGCGTCGAATTTTTACTGGCCAACTCGTACATCATTCGGATCGTGGAAGCCAATATGCAAGTCACGAATATCGCCAAATGCTTCAATTGCACGGCATAAAGATCAGCATGAGCCGTCGGGGTAATTGCTGGGACAATGCCATAGCTGAAAGCTTTTTTGCGACCCTGAAGAAGGAACTGATTTACCGCAAATCTTGGGTAACAAAGCAGCAATTAAGCAGCGAGGTAGATGAGTGGATCGATTTTTACAATCGAACTAGACGGCACTCTTCGATCGGATATTGCAGCCCGATTGATTACGAATGCTTGACGAGAGAAGCGGCGGTAGCGTAACAGGAAGGACTCCACAAAATCGGGGCAATTCCACGTGGGCTTGGGAGTAAGACCCAACAATCGCTGATATAGAGAATCCTGAGTATCCATGTCGTACACCGAAACTTTTTATTTAAGAAATAGGCTTTAAGAGAGTTTAAATTAATCAGTGGAAGCAGTCCAATCAAGCGCCCTATACAGCCAAGGATTAGCTTATTTACACTAAACTGAAATCTCATTGTTTACTGCATATTGACTATCGGATGTCCCCAGGCATGTTCGCATTTGCCTTACCGTTAAAAAAGTCGAGAAGGTAAAAAAATCAGACGGCATAACCGAGGAAGAGTATCAGTGGAGCTTCGGACTTTATGACGCTAAATAGGCGTTCGGTTTCCTCCTAACATCTATCAAAGAGCTAAATTCTTTTTTTGCTGGAGCCTTCTTAAAACGAGATGCAGTAGCAATCCGGCAATAACGGCCATCACCGACGCACCAACAATGCGGTTACCATCAACGTCAGACCCCGAACCAATTGCTCCTGCTGTTACAAGCAAAACTGCGCCTAAACTCCCAGCCACTGTTTCCCAAACTCTCATCCTGCTTTTATGCCATCACGCTTAGGTAATCTTTGCCTATCATGAATTGACCGAGCAACTCCGAATATCTAACTGCGGCTAACTGATTTTATTCACTACTTGAGAAATAACAATGTGGAACGGCTTTAAACCTGAAGCTTTTGCTCTGTTGCAGAAGTATAAGGACGCTCCAAGCTCTCCTTATAATAAAGCGGAGTACGACCCCCTTATAAGGGATGGGTTCAATGAGCTAGCTACCTACCTATTCCCGATTCTTCGAGAGAAACTCCCCGAGTTTGATCTCAGCAAGAAACATTGCTTAAGCCAGCACGCCAACCGCCAGAATGCAATGAATCACCATTTCTGGGGCGCTTTTTATAGAAAGCAGTTTGAGAGTAAATCTCAGGACGTCCAACTTTTTTTCTATATGGATCCCACCCTTTTCAAGATAGGCGTTTGCATAGGCGACAAAGCATCTAAAGATCTTTTTAGAGAAACGCTCAGTAGAATTCAAAAGGGCAACGGACGATTAAGAGAAATCATCCAAGCCATCAAATTTAATAAACCCTTGGAAGTCGTGATTGATAATGCTCACGGCTTTTTGAAAGAGAAGCTGGACTTGGCTACATTTACAGGTTTTGAAGATAGCGTACGGGAATCCGGCGTTAACTTTTGCTTTTACTTTACTCCTAACGAAATCGTAGATGCCGGAAAGAACCTAGGTAGTATTTTAGAAAGGGGATTCCTCCAACTTTTGCCTCTTTACGGATTTTTAGTCGGTGACAATTCGATAGAAATTAAAGACGACGATGCAAAAAACCGCCGATGGATTCTTAGCCTGGGAGAAAATGGCTCCTTAGTTGAACCTTGTTATAAGGAAGGAGTCGTGAGACTCGCCTGGAGTAAGGTAGGAAATCTCCAAAGTTTAAGTAAAGAACAGATTTCACAAAAACTAGCTGACTATTATCCATCGGAAACGACAGATTATCAGAGAAATAACGTCTTCTCGCTTGATAGCTTTGTACGTGGCCTCAGCATAGGTGACACTGTTTACATCAAAGACGGTCGCCATTCTATCCGGGGAAAAGTCAAAATAACTGGCGATTATGAATATCGACCAGAAAAAGGCGACTATAGTCACGTTCGGCGCTGCAATTGGATTAATTATGGCAGTTGGGAGCTGGATGGCTTCAATTTACCAATTGCAGCACTAACCGGTGGATACCGAACTGATCGTGAAATGTACGACGCAATTGAGGCTTTGTTTCACAAGGAAAGAGAAGCGAGGGCGAAACAGAAGGCAACGCCTACTTCGACAATCCAACTTAACCCGCCAGATAATATCATTCTATATGGCCCCCCGGGGACAGGAAAGACTTTTACAATAAGAGAGAAGTATCTCTCGAGTACACCCTCCTTGAGTAGAGGCGCTACCCTTGCAGACGATACGCTTTTGGAGCAACCATGGTATGTATTGTTTGCTTTGGTTATCGATGATCTCGGAGGATCTGTTTCTGTATCCCAAATAGAAGATCATCCTCTAACGCAACGAAGGGCGCGTTACTTAGGACGCGTACGCAATCTTAGACAGACCATATGGGGAACACTACAATCACATACGATTGAAGAATCTCAAACAGTTAAGGCAGCAAAACGCGCCGGAGAGCCGCTTTTTGACAAAAACGAAGATAGCACATGGTTTCTCGTTAATGGGTTGCCAGAGACGTATCGAAAGCTAAAAAGCGACATTAAACGAGGCCTAACCTCCCAAAAATCAAACCGAAGTTCACATGCCTTTGTTACATTCCATCAATCATTCGGATACGAAGAATTTCTTGAGGGCATTAAGCCGTTAGACAAAGATCACGAACTAAACGAATCGGGTGAAACCTTAACATATAAGGTTGTTGACGGGATCTTCAAACGCTCCTGTCAGAAGGCTCTGGAAGTCGCAGGATTTGAGGGCTCAATCGACGATTTTTGTAAAAGAACGCCTGAGGAACGTGAAGCTATCATGCAAGACGCTCCTCTGTTCAACTTTTGTATTGATGAGATAAATAGAGGCAACTGCTCACGGATTTTTGGAGAAATCATTACCCTTATAGAGCCTGATAAGCGGCTAGGTTGTAAGAATGAAATACATGTGATTCTTCCATACTCAAACGAGCTATTTGGAGTCCCCTCGAATCTACGCATTATCGGGACAATGAATACAGCTGATCGTAGTATTGAATCTCTTGATATTGCTCTACGAAGACGATTTACATTTGTGGAAGTACCTCCCAAGCCAGACCTTCTCTCTCTAATAGGCACGGTTGATCTTAACCGCTTTCTGCAGACAATAAATCAACGAGTTGAAATGCTTGCAGACTCTGATAAAGCAATTGGCCATGCCTATTTCCTAGGGATCTCGACAGTTTCGGAATTGAAAAACGTTCTCCAAACCAAAATAGTCCCACTATTACAAGAGTACTTTTTGGGAAATTTAGAAAAGGTCGGGTTAGTTTTGGGTGAGGCGTTTGTACGAAGAAAACGTATCATAGGAAGTGCGTTTGCTCGATTTGACTCGGATATGGCTGATGACTATGCTGAAAAAGCTGTGTTTGAACTTGTTAAAATAGAAAGCCTAAGCGAAGCGGATATACAGTCGGTTTATCACAATGTCTCGTAATCTGGTAATTCAAGTCTTTGAGCACGACACCTTACAAGTGGGGCAGCAGGGCTTTTCTTCTGCCCATTTTCGTGATCTAGTAAAGCTCTCTGAGAGAATGAAGGTATTGCCCTTTAAAGTTGGCCATAATCGCCTCAAATTCGGTAGTTATGCAGGTGTGATTCAAATTGGAAATGTATGCATCGAGATCCTTCCGAAGGCCGATAAAGACGCTGTTCCTGATGCGAATAGTTGGCGTGGCGTCCTAATCAAAATGCTGCAGGCAACAAGTCAGCGAACGACGCCTCTTTCTTTGTCGGCTGAACTAAAACCGGCCCGAGGAACTCTTCTAGACGTCTTTCTGAATGATTTTATTGAACAGGTCGAAACCTTGGTCCGGCAAGGACTTCAGAGGCAATATATCCTTGAGGAAGGCGCATTAAACTTCTACCGAGGGCGTGTAAATTTTTCACGTCATGCTTCAAAATTCGCTGGTGACTCGACGAGAATTTGGGCCGAATATAATTCCTATAATTTAGATCATCCCCTTCACCGCATTATTGTTTCTGCCTTAAGAAAAATACCTGCCTTAACTCGAAGCACGTCTTTAATTGATCTGTCCCGAGGGATCTCGGAACTTTTCGCGGACATATGTCGCCCATCAAGAACAGATATCATAAAGGTAAAGCGAAATAGCGAGCGATTTACCGCAAGATATAAAAGAGCTTTATCTTATGCATTGATGATTCTCGGTGATACGGCGCTTAATCCACAGCAACAAGATTCAACCGCCATTGCCATTATTTTTGATATGAACATACTTTTTGAGGATTTTGTAACTAAGTGCATAAGGGTGGCAGCGCAAGGTACACAATTTGATATCAAGGCTCAGGTTAGCTCTGCTTTCTTCGAGAAAAGGACGATTAGACCTGATGTATTAGTTGAGGTTTGTGGGAAAAACGTAGTTATCGATACTAAATGGAAGGTTATCGATAAAGATCGCCCCGCGGATTCAGATTTGAAACAAATTTTTGTGTATAACAATTACTTTGAGAGCGCCCACTCCTTGCTAGTTTTTCCTCGAGCAACTTCATCAAAGCCTTTTGCAGGACGTTTTCAAAAGAAAGTTTTTGATGGGCGAATGGAATTTGACCATTTTTGTTCGTCCCTATTTGTTGATTTGTTCGCTGACGATGGAGGGGCTAGGTCCTGCTCGGAAATTGGCAAATCAATTTTAGAGGCGATAACTATGATGAACAACAACGCTTAAATTAGGCGATTAAGAACTTAAGGCATTCAACCACGGAATGACGTGATTTTGACGTGAAACTCAAACAAAATGGATCGAAATAGACACAACTGCCTGCATATCGGAATCGATACTAAATGGCTGTAAATGTTAATAAAACAAAATCAAACGCACTCAATCGAAATTTCGCTCTAGCATTTCAAGTCTCGCCCTAGGCACCATTGGTTGGAAGTCATCTGAAGATCTCGTCGTGGTACGTCATCCTCTGAACAAAGCGAAGTCTCAATAGCCCCAGTGGATTAACGTCACCCTGAGCGAAGCGAAGGATCTCAACATGACCTCTCCCAAAGCTCCAGACCCCAAGACCATCCATCAGAAGCTAAAAGCCGTTTCCGATCTTTTTGCGTTCGCCATGAAGATCAAGAAGCACCAGCTCCGCCAAAAATTCCCGGAACTATCAGAACAAGAACTCACAATGAAAGCGGCGGAATTGATCGAGGCAGGGACTCGCTAAGTTCAGGAGGGGGGCACTACAGCGGCTCCGTTTTTGCTATATCGTTTAGTGTCGAAATGAGATGATTTCAGTATGATGATGTAGCCAGCAGGTTCAACGAGGAGAGCGTCCTTGTCCACAGAAGTTGCCACATCGGTCAAGAGAGCCCTTGGAATGACGATCTTATTGGGCGTCCTGATTCTTATTGGTTCGCGTAATCTTGCTCATTTTGATGCGGCCCTCGTCGCTTACACCTTCTCTGTGCTTTTCGCGACGTTTGGTCTGACTTATCGCTATTCCATGTGGTTACAACGCCCACCAACAAAGGTGTATTGGCGGCGCGGCTGGCAGGCCTTTTTGCTGAAGGGCTATCGCCTGCGCAATGCCCGTGTATGGGCTACCCGTGTCTCAGCCGATATTTTAGCGAACCGCTTCATTCTTCATCGTAGTCGCTTACGTTGGGTTACCCACCTTTTAATTATGTGGGGCTGTCTGCTCGCGGTGGCCATCACCTTTCCGCTGGTATTTGGATGGCTTCACTTCCGTCCAGTTGCCGACGACCTCAGTCTCTATGAGGTTATGGTGTTCGGATTCCCTGCCTTTCGCTTTCCTCATGCATCCTTTGTCGGATTCATGCTTTTTCACGGCCTCGTATGGGCCTCCTTTCTCGTCATTGCTGGTGTGATGCTTGCCATGCGCCGCCGCATGCGTGAAGGTGGCGCCGCAGCTGTGCAGCGATATGTTGAGGATTTCATGCCGCTCATATTGCTTTTCGCCGTAAGCCTCACAGGCTTGATGTTGACCGTCAGCTATACGTGGCTGAAGGGCTACGCCTATACATTTATTGCTATTTTGCACGCCATCACAGTCATTGGGACTTTTTTGTGGCTACCATTTGGCAAGTTTTTCCACATCTTCCAGCGCCCCGCTCAGCTTGGTGTCAGCTTCTATAAAGACGTGGGGCGCAGTGAAGAAGGGGCCAGCTGTCGTCGTTGTGGCCATGTTTTCACTTCGCGAATGCACGTGAAAGATCTGATCGAGGTAGAGAGACAACTCGGTTTTTCTTATGACATCCCGGGTCACCCCACTGAACATTTCCAGTGGATCTGCCCACCTTGTCGCAGAGCCTCGTTTGCTATGGCGCAGGGGATGCTTTGGCGCGATCATCGAGGCGGGAGTCTCCTTGTGGATCATCAAGAGCTTAGACCGATGCCGGCTTATGCCAATCCAGGGCAAGGGCCGCTTGGAGATGAAGATCGCAACAATTTTCACCCTTGAGCGATTATGAATGACATAAAAATATCTAAAACACCCACGCCACCGCTGGATCTCGATGTTATTAGCGAGTTCGGGCCGCACCGAAAATATGCGAACGAACATCAAGAGGACACGGGTGTGGAGCCGGATCGTTATGTTAAAACTCACTGCTGTTTCTGCGGGCAGCAATGCGGCATGCAGCTCAAGGTGAGGGACAATAAAGTTATCGGTGTTGAGCCTTGGTACGATTTTCCCTTCAATCGCGGAATGATGTGCCCCAAGGGGATAAAACGGTATCTTCAACAGAATCATCCCGACAGATTGATTCATGCCTATGAGAAAGCCCCTTCCTCGACATCTGGCTTTAGAAAGCTCTCCTACGAAGCAGCTGTCAGCCGCGTCGCGGACGAAATTAACAGGATACAAGCTCAGTACGGCAACAACGCTTTTGGTCTGCTTTCAGGTGCAAGTCTGACGACAGAGAAGACGTATTTAATGGGCAAGTTCGCCCATATGACGTTACGAACTTCGAATATAGATTATAACGGCCGCCTTTGTATGGTGAGTGCGGGAGCGGGTAACAAGAAAGCTTTTGGCATTGATCGAGCCGCGAATCCCTGGAGCGACGTGCTTGGTGCCGAGGTTATTATTGTGGCCGGTGCCAATATTGCTGAGTGCGCACCCATCACCACAAACTACGTGTGGCAAGCGCGGGAGAAGGGCGCGAAGGTTATTGTTATTGATCCTCGCATCACCCCGCTGGCGCGAACATGTGATCTCTTTTTACCGGTCAAGCCAGGCCGTGATACCGCTCTTTTTAACGGCATTTTACATCTCATGATTGAGAATGACTGGCTTGATCACGATTTTATTCGTGAGCATACCCTTGGCTTCGAATCTGCCGCCGCCGAGGTCCGTGCTTGGACACCTAAATACACTGCAGAAGTGACGGGCATTGCTGAGAGAAGTATCCGTCAGGCGGCTGAGTGGTGGGGGCAGGCAAAGTCCAGCTTCCTGATGCACGCTCGTGGTATCGAACATCATAGCAACGGGGTTAAGAACGTTTTATCGACAATTAATATCGTGCTGGCATCTGGACGCATTGGACGGGAAAACTGCGGTTATGCCACTATAACAGGTCAGGCGAACGGGCAAGGCGGCCGCGAACACGGGCAAAAATGTGATCAACTTCCAGGTGGGCGCGATCTTGGTAATGAGCGGGATCGTGCTTATATTGCCGGCGTTTGGGGGATGAACCCAGAGGATCTGCCGCAGCCCGGAGTCGATGCTTACGAGATCATGCGTAAGGCGGATAGCGGTGAAATAAAGGGACTCCTGAGCATATGCTTTAATCCCGTGGTCTCGCTTCCCGACAACAATTTCGTGCGCCGCGCGTTAGAGAAGCTAGAGTTTTTTGCTGCTATCGACTTCTTCATGAGTGAAACGTCTCGGTATGCGGATGTTGTGTTACCCGGATCTTTACAGGAAGAGGATGAGGGTACGGTGACTCAACTCGAAGGTCGGGTGATCCGCATTAACAAAGCGGTGGATTGTCCGGGAGACGCGCGGCAGGACTGGCGTATCATTCAGGATATCGCCAGAAAAATGGGGCGGGAAAAAGGCGTGACCTTTGAAAGTCCACGCGCCATGTTTGAGGAGTTGCGCATCGCCTCCAAAGGTGGCGTGAATGATTATTCCGGTATCACGTACGAAGCGGTGGAAAGTAACTACGGTGTTTTTTGGCCCTGCCCGAGTGAGGTGCCCGTTGGGGTATCCCCACCAGGCCCCCAAGGCACACCTCGTCTTTTCGAACCGGGCTCATGGAATCCCATTGCTTGCGGTGCGGGTCCTTTTTACTTTGCGGATGGCAAAGCTCGTTTCAACGCGACTCCTTACATTGGGCCAGCGGAAGATGTGGATGAAGAATACCCGATTATTCTTACGACCGGCCGCGTTGTGAGCCATTTTCTTTCCGGTAATCAAACCCGGCGGATCGGTCCGCTTGTCGATCATTATCCTGAACCGCGGCTTGAACTTCATCCTCGACTCGCGCAAAAACTAGGCATCAATCATGGTGATTGGGTTTTAATCGAGAGTCGACGCGGCAATTGCACGTTACGCGCCGCAGTGGTTACGACCATTCGCCCCGATACCGTTTTTATTCCGTATCATTGGGGTGGGCGCAAGAGTGCGAACCAGCTCACAGTATCCGCCCAGGATCCTATTTCAAAGATTCCTGAATACAAGGTATGCGCGGTGCGAGTACGAAAATGCGATGCTCCGGAATACGAGAAAAAGCTTGAGCCTCAGCAGTAAAAAAAAGGGAAGTTAAATGTCGGTTCCCGAGTCTATGATCTTTTTTATTGATCCGGCACGTTGCATCGGCTGTCAGGCGTGTGTGCAGGCATGTATGGAGTGCGACACGCATAAAGGTCAATCGCTTATTCAACTCGACTTCATCGATCGGGAGCATTCCACACAGACGGTGCCTGTGGTGTGCATGCACTGCGACGTGCCCACCTGCGCTGAGGTCTGTCCCGCGGATGCCATCAAGCGTACTGAGGATGGGGTTGTTCAGACGGCGCGAAAACCACGCTGCATTGCTTGCAACAACTGTGTGCTGGCCTGCCCGTTCGGTGTTCCGAAGATGAATACCACGGCAACGCTCATGATGAAGTGTGATATGTGTTATGACCGAACATCGGTTGGATTGAAGCCTATGTGTGCATCCGTTTGTCCAAGTCAAGCCCTAGCCTTTGGCACGCGTGAGGAAATGATGGAACTGCGCCCCAATTCTGCGGCGATTAATTCCTTTCGGTTTGGGGGGCAGATCATCAATACCAAGGTGGCGATCATGGTTCCGCATGCGGCAGCCAACGACGTTGTCGATGTCACGGCGGCAATGCACGAGCCAAGTATAGGGCAAAACATGCTTGATGATGTTTTTAACGACTCCAATGAGAGTATCCAAACATGACCAAACACACTGATATGATCCCAAGCGGCCGCGATATTAATGCAGATATTGAGGACCGATCAAATGCTCCCGATGGCCGCCCCACGTCCGCTCAACCTCGTTGGCGACAGGATTTTCCCATTGATTGGGATCGGGATGATTTAGTTTCACGGCGCGAGCTAGCAAAGTTCATAGTCCTCACCAGCGGGGCATTCATGTTCGGACAATTCGTGGTGGCGACGCGATGGTCGATGCGGCCGCAAAAGGGTGTGCCCAATGCGGAACCGATTGCTTTGATTGATGAGCTGCCGGTCGGCAGTGCGAAAACTTTTACCTATCCCAAAGGCAGCACACCGCGACTACTGGTGCGCACGTCCGAAACTAACTTTGTGGCCTACGATCAAGCATGCACTCACTTGATGTGTCCCGTTGTGCCTGCCGTTGACCAAGGTAAATTGCATTGTCCTTGCCATAACGGATGGTTCGACCTTGAGACAGGAGAAGTGATTTCTGGACCGCCGCAGCGGGCCTTGCCCAAGATTATCGTTGAACTGCGGAATGGAAAAGTATGGGCCACCGGTATT
Organism: uncultured Oligoflexales bacterium; assembly: GCA_964404325.1. Taxonomy (GTDB): domain Bacteria; phylum Bdellovibrionota_B; class Oligoflexia; order Oligoflexales; family Oligoflexaceae; genus CAYOJQ01. The sequence continues at coordinate 2,712 of CAYOJQ010000028.1, read as the reverse complement.
CAAGAGAGCACTACGTGAACGCACATCAAAAGCCACGATTTACTCGTGATCAACGTATGACAATCACCAATGGGATTCTGGTCCTGGTTGTGATGATCATCATCATGCAACTCTGGCTCCTAACGGCTTCGGTAAACGCCGAGCTGGGTGGTGATGGTAGCATCCTCTGGCCCGCGGCGTTTGCCAGCGCAGGTTGTTTGATTCTTAACCTCGGCCTTCTCCGCTACCTCTCCAAGATGGGGTGATCCTCTGTGACATTGCAAAACAACGGTTCCTCCTTGCGTTGGCTGGCGCGCAGTATCGAACAATTTCCCAGCAACTACTTCGCTCTGGTCATGGCAACCGGCATTTGTTCCATCGCCGTTCATCTATTGGCGATGCCGCGGATTGCCCTTACCCTCTTCTATCTCAATCTTCTTTTTTTCTTCGTCCTTGGGTTGATGCTTGTTGCGAGAGTGATTCTGCATGGGCGTAAGGTGATTGCAGATCTTTGTGATCATCAGAGCGGTCCTGGTTTTTTTACCATCGTGACGGCTTTTGATGTAATAGGTGTCCAATCGATTCTAATGGCTAGCACGGAGGCGGCAAAAGCTCTTTGGTTTATCGGAATTAGCCTTTGGTTTGTCGTGATGTATACTTTTTTCGTGGCGACGATAGTCAGAAGAGATAAACCTTCCCTCGATCGTGGCATCAACGGCGCCTGGTTAATCGCTGCAGTCGCGACCCAATCGGTTTCTGTGCTTGGAACACTGCTGGCATCAGCTTTCCCAGACCATCGCGAATTGGTGTTATTTTTCTCCCTGTACATGTTTCTTTTGGGGGCGATGCTCTACCTCTCCATCATCACCCTCATTTTCTATAGGTTCACCTTTTTATCGCTTTCAATGGAACAACTGACGCCACCTTATTGGATTAATATGGGGGCGGTCGCCATTACATCTCTTGCCGGTTCGACGCTATTGCTCAACGCTGACACATGGGCACTGCTCGCGCTGCTGCGCCCTTTTTTGGTGGGTTTTACACTTTTTTTCTGGGCTGGCGGCACATGGTGGATACCAATGCTCATCATCCTTGGCATCTGGCGACATGGCGTGCGGCGCTATCCCTTGCGCTATGATCCTCAGTACTGGGGTCTCGTGTTTCCGTTGGGAATGTTTACCGTATGCACAATACGCTTGTCGCAAGCGACAGAGACTGAGTTTCTAATGGCCATTCCTCAAGTTTTCGTTTGGCTTGCGTTGGTCGCATGGGGATTAACACTCGTTGGAATGGTCCGGGGGGTAACGGTGTCGTGGCAGTCTCGAGCAACGACCTAACCGGTGGTTTTTTTTTCGCTGCCGGCCTTATCTCGTTCATTCTCAAACTAAGAGAAGAAGGCGCTGAATTTACAGACGCTCTTGTGTGGCTCGTGCTGGGTTCGATCATCTTCCGCTACGTGATTACTGAGGACAAACTCAAAGAAGCCAATGCTGAGATAAAGGCGTTAAAAGAACGAGCACCTTGAATAAGGCGAAATTTCGTTAGACATGAAACTCAAACAAAATGGGCCGAAATAGACACAACTGCCTGCATATCGGAAGTGATACTAAATGGCTGTAAATGTTAATGAAACAATCTCAACGCACTCAAATTAAGTGCTGCTCAGAAATTCCAAGCCTCGCCCCATACACCACGGCTTTTTTTTAATAATATCAATCACTTAATCAACTCAGATGACCAAAGTGCGGGGACAATGCCTCATTTTTCTGCGTCCAGTCCTCCTTTTTTTAAGTCACACTCAACTTCTCTCCGATGACCGCCGACAACTTACCGATAGAACAATGCAAACAATGGATGAACCCGTGAGCTACCGAATGTTCCGTGGCATGCTTTTGTCACTCTTGTGGAGTGTGTCTCCGACTGCTTTGGCAGAAACGACTGACATTGTTTTTAAGGCGAGTTCTGCGGAACTCGATGCAAAACAAAATGAGAAACTCAGTAAGCTTGCTGAAGCGACGAAATCTATTCACAGCACAACGTTTTTCATTGAAGAACATACTGCGAAGAGCAAACCTCGATCCCTGGTGTTCAATATTGAGCGAGTGCGCGGCTTAAAGATTTTTCAAACTCTCGTGCAAAACGGAGTTGATCCTGCGCGTATCGTATTCCGTGCACCCCAACCGGCTCCCAAAGGCGATACATTAAGAATAATCTCGAAGATCGATGAAAGCATCGCAGCAACAGCAATTCTGCAGCCTGCGCCTTCTGGTAGTCCCGCTGGCGCACAAGAATTTCGATTCTATTTCCCGCTGGGTCGAGCTGATTTTGAAGGATTGAAAGATGCTGATTTTAAAAACGTCCTCAACTCACTGGGCCAGCCTGGAAAAGACGTTATCCTGATTCAAGGTTTTACAGATAGCAGTGGCTCGGCACGAAATAATGAAGTGTTGAGCGAATTTCGTGCGCTGCGTGTGTATGAACACTTGGTTAGAAATGGTGTTTCTCCCATACGCATTAAAACAGCTGGTATGGGCGTGGCAAAAGGCGCTTTGGACGCCCAAGGAAGAAATGCGGAGCAACAAGCTTTAAGCCGACAGACGCTTGTGAGCTGGATCAACGACGAAGAAGTGAGAAAAATAACGACGCTTCCTTCCCCAACACCGACAGAAGTCTTGCCAAAGGAGAGCGTAAATTATTTTGTGTAAACCAGCGCCAGGTTAGTTCGCGTGTTGA
>CAYOJQ010000027.1:164-46583 GCA_964404325.1 uncultured Oligoflexales bacterium | reverse complement strand
GAGTGTTAACCTCCACCCCGAGTGTTAACCTCCACCCCGAGTGTTAACCTCCACCCCGAGTGTTAACCTCCACGCTGAGTGTTAGCTGTCATCCAGAGTGTTAACCGTCATCCTGAGTGAAACGAAGGATCCTTCACTCCGTTCAGGCTGACGAGATGAATCGAATCTAAGAAGTCCCGTCCTTGCAATACCGCGTGTTTTCCGCTAAGTTTTCCCTTCAGATTTTCGCGCACATTGTCACTTGGACCACGGATGGCGAGTTACTTCCTTCGTCGCTTATTGCTCATGGTGCCTACGTTTCTTGGTATTACCATCATGGTATTTACCATTACACGGTTCGTACCGGGCGGACCCATTGAGCGCATGATTGCGCAAATGAAGCAACAGAGCTCACAAGGCCACGGCGACGATCGTACCTCCACGCAGATTTCCGAAGAACAAATGGAGCAGCTCAAAGCCTTCTATGGTTTTGACAAGCCCGTCATCACCGCTTACACCGAGTGGTTGGGGCGCACGATCACTCTCGATCTCGGCACATCCAGTCGTTACAGCGAACCCGTATGGGACATCATCAAAAGCAAATTACCGGTTTCCATTTACTACGGTGTGGTGACGATGGTTTTGACTTACCTCGTCTGTATCCCGCTGGGTGTTTGGAAGGGCGTGCGTCATAATTCCGCGATGGATAACCTCACCTCGGTGCTGGTTTTCGTGGGGTATGCGATTCCTGGATTCGTGGTGGCGATCATATGTATCGTTCTATTTGCTTCTCATTGGGAGCTCTTTCCCATTGGTGGTTTTGTCAGCGAAGAATTCGAATCCCTTAGTTTGTTCGGTAAAGTGTGGGACGTGATTTATCACTCCATTCTTCCTCTGACCGCTTACATGGTGGGAAGTTTCGCCACCATGACATTTCTGATGAAAAACTCCCTAATGGACAACCTTGCTGCCGATTACGTGCGCACCGCCATTGCCAAAGGGGTTCCGTTCCGTCGCGCGGTGTTTAAGCACGCTTTGCGCAATAGTTTGATTCCGATGGCCACCCACTTTGGCAATAACATCTCCGTGATTATCGCCGGGTCATTCCTCATTGAAAAAATCTTCGACATCGATGGCTTCGGTCTTCTCGGATACGAGTCGGCCTTGGAGCGGGACTATCCGGTGGTGATGGGTATTCTCGTGTTAAGCGCGGGTCTGCAGCTGCTTGGCAACATTTTGTCAGATGTGTGCGTGGCTCTAGTGGATCCGAGGGTGCAGTTTAAATGAAATTTCTTCGTCTCGATCCCATTACCACAAAACGTTGGCGCCGCTTCCGCAGTGTGCGCCGCGGATATTATTCCTTCGTTCTTTTTTGGGTTTTGATCGCCCTCAGTTTGATCTTGGAGCTGTTGGTGAATAATCGCGCCTTGGTGGTGAAGCACCAAGGACAATGGCGCTTTCCCACCTATGGGGCCTTTATTCCCGGAACGGAATTCGGTTTCGATTATCCTTACGAAACCAATTACCGCGATCTCAAAGCGCGCATGGCCGAAAACAACGAGGACGGTTTTGTCCTTCTGCCGCCGGTTCCCTGGGGCTCCGTGGAAACGGACCTACCGGAAGGAGAGGTGCCGCCGTTTCCACCCTCCTTTGAACGACAGCATTATTTCGGCACTGATATCGTCGGTCGCGATATCCTGGCGCGTCTTGCTTATGGCTTTCGCACGGCTATCTTTTTCTCTCTCATCCTTCTCGTTGCCACGTATGCCGTCGGCATCGTGATCGGTTGCCTTATGGGCTATTGGGGTGGTTGGTTTGACCTGATCTTTCAACGGATCATCGAAATCTGGAACAACGTGCCATTCCTCTACGTCATCATCATTCTCTCGTCCATCATGGTGCCGAGTTTCTGGATGCTGGTGGGCATCATGATCTTCTTTAACTGGACGGGCATGACCTGGTACATGCGCACGTTAACCTACAAAGAAAAAGCGCGTGATTACACCTTGGCGGCGATCGCCACGGGCGCCACAACGCCCCGCATTGTGTTCAAACACATTCTCCCCAACTCCGTGTCGGTGATCGTTTCGTTTGTGCCGTTTTCCATTTCCGGCGCCATTGTCGCCTTGACCTCGTTGGACTTCCTCGGCTTCGGCCTTCCGCCGCCAACACCCAGTTGGGGTGAGCTTTTGCAGCAGGGGACGGCGAATCTACATGCAAAATGGATCGTCACATCCGTGGTGATGGCGATGGTGATTGTTTTAACGATGATAACTTTTGTGGGTGAGGCGGTGCGGGAAGCCTATGATCCCAAGAAGCATACAACCTATGAGTAGTGGAAAAGGAAGCGTTATGCAGAAAAAACGTTGGTGGGCGTTGGCTTTTATGTTGTTGGGGGCGCCGGCTCTCTTCGCGGCGGAGTCATTGCCAAAAGACATTAAGTGGGAAACCAATGAAAATCCGCCTTTGATTGCTTCCCCTGAAGCAAAGCAGGGGGGGACGTTCACCACATCCATGAACACGTTTCCGCTGACATTCCGTGTTGTGGGCCCGGATTCCAATACGGTTCTTTACACAGCGCTTCTCGCCAACAATATGTCACTGACATCGATTCATCCCAATACACGCGAAATCATTCCCATGCTCGCCACCCACTGGGCTTATGGCAAAGATGGCCGCACGATGTATTACAAGATTGATCCCAAAGCGCAGTGGTCGGATGGTAAGCCGGTAACGGCGGATGACTTTGCGTTCACCATTGATTTCATGCGTTCAAAGAATATCATGGCGCCGTGGTACAACAATTTCTACACGCAGGAAATTGAGAAGGTCACCGTTTACGATCCGCACACGATCTCCGTCACCATCCCCCGTCCAAAGCCCGACCTCCACATGTGGGCGGATGTTGGTCCCACACCAAAACATTTTTATAACGGACAGGTTCCCGCTGATTTCGTGCAGAAATACAACTGGTCCATCGTGCCAAACACCGGGCCATACGAAATTGATCAGAAGCAGGTAAAGAAGGGTAAATCCGTTACCTTTGTGAAGAAAAAGGATTGGTGGGCGAAGGATCGTCCGTTCTTTAAGAACCGCTTCAACGTTGACAAGGTTGTGTTCAAGGTTGTGCGCGAACAAACGGTTAACTTCGAACAGTTTAAAAAAGCCCAGCTTGATGTGTTCTCGTTGAATGATCCGGCTTTCTGGCATGAGAAAAGTAACATCGATATTTTTAACAAGGGCTACGCGGAGAAACTCTGGTTCTACAACGATCGTCCCCGCGGCTGCTTCGGCATTTGGTTAAACGTGCAGCAAGACGTCTTTAAGGACGAAAATGTGCGCAAGGCGATTGCTCACGCCATGAACTTTGACAAAGTGATCACCACCGTTGAGCGTGGTGAGACCGAACGCCTTCAGTCTTGCACGCAGGGCTACGGCGAATACAACAATCCCAACGTCAAGGCATTGGCGTTCGACTTAACCAAAGCCAACGCTCTTTTGGAGAAAGCGGGTTTCGCGACGCGCGATGCGGAAGGCTATCGCATCAACAACAAAAAACAACGCCTCGAGTTTGAGTTGCTCTACGCGTATGACGGTCACACGCCGCGTCTTGTTGTTCTCGCGGAAGAGGCGAAAAAAGCCGGCATTAAGATGAATCTCGGCTTAAAAGATTGGTCAGCAATGATCAAGCAGATGAACGCCAATAAGCATCAAGCCAACTACAGTGGCTTTGGCGCGCGCGATTCAGGCATTCCCGACTACTGGGGCATCTGGCACGGTGATAACGCCAACCAACCCAACACCAACAACACCGCGAACATCAACGATCCTGAACTTAATAAGTTGATCGATACCTATCGCACCTCGGTGAAAAAAGAAGAGCGCATCGCATTGGCGCATAAAATTGACGCCCGCATCAGCGATCTCAATGTTTTGATTCCAGCCACGGTTCCCGGTTACTTCCGCGTTGCTTACTGGCGTTGGTGGCGTCTGCCCACACCAGCGGCAACAAATTTATCCGAATCCTCTTTCGAACTTTTCGCGCCGGAAACCGGCGGTCTTTTCTGGTTGGATGAAAATATCAAGAAAGAAACCGAAGCGGCGATGAAGTCTGGAAAAGCGTTTAAGCCGGTGACTAACGTTGATAAGACCTATCGCAACTGGGGCACGGGAAAAGGTAAAAAGTGAACGATTCGATCCTTGAAGTGAAAGAACTCGTAACATCCTTTCAGTTAGAGGATGTGAGGGCGCGTGCCGTTGACAACGTGAGTTTTCGCGTGCGTCGTGGCGCCACCCTCGGGGTCGTGGGTGAATCGGGTTGCGGTAAGAGCGTGACGGCTTTGTCCATCATGCGTTTGTTGCCGCAGCCAAGCGGCAAGATTGAATCTGGTCAAATTTTATATGACGGCATGGATCTGGCGTCACTGCCGGCGGAAAAAATGCACGCCATTCGCGGTCGACGCATTGGCATGATTTTTCAAGATCCCATGACGGCGTTAAATCCCGTTCATAAAATCGCGCGCCAACTCGCTGAAGTATTTGAACTGCATTTCCCGCAATTGTCTTCGAAAGAAATACATGAGCGCAGCGTGCGTCTTCTCGCGGATGTGGGCATTGCCGCGCCGGAACGACGGATGCAGGAGTATCCTCATCAGCTTTCCGGTGGCATGCGACAGCGTGTGGTGATTGCCATCGCGCTCGCCTGTGAGCCGGATATTCTGATTGCCGATGAGCCTACAACCGCTTTGGATGTGACCATCCAAGCACAGATTCTTGAACTGATTGCCCGTCTCCAAAAGAAAAACAACATGGCGGTGATCTTCATCACCCACGACCTGGGTGTGATCGCGGAGATCAGTGACGACGTGTTGGTGATGTATGGTGGCCGCGTGGTGGAGCACGCCCCGGTAGATGAGATTTTTGCGAAACCAAGGCATCCCTACACCAAGGGTTTGTTACGTTCGATGCCTCGTTTGGACGGTGTGCGTAAGCGTCCTCTCGAGATTATTGAAGGCATGGTTCCCTCTTTAACGGATATGCCAGCGGGATGCCGCTTTCAAAACCGTTGCCCGCAGTTTGCCGACGTGTGCCGGCAGACGCCCACATTGAAAGTGTTTAGTCCTAAACACGCAAGCCTTTGTCATTTTGAATAGAGAAGAAAGCCATGACTCAGCCGCTTCTAGAAGTGAAACAACTGCGCCAGCATTTTCCCGTGCACGGTGGAATTATGCAGCGACGTGTTGGCACTGTTTTCGCGGTGGATGGCGTGGATCTTACGATCGCACCGGGCGAGACAGTGGGGCTTGTGGGTGAGTCGGGATGCGGAAAAACCACGCTCGGTCGTAGCATTGCTCGTTTGTATCAACCCACGAGCGGTCAGCTGTTGTTTGAGGGGCGTGATATCACGCAGCTAGCGGGTGAAGAGATGCGCCAGATTCGGGCGCGTATGCAAATGATCTTTCAAGATCCAGCGGAATCCCTCAATCCGCGCCACACCATTGGCGAAGTTCTTGAAGAACCTTTTATCATCCACAGCGATCTTTCCGTCGAAGCGCGCCGCACCGCGGTAAAGGATTTGCTGGAGCGAGTCGGCTTGCCGGGAAGTTATGTGACTCGTTATCCCCATGAATTTTCAGGTGGGCAACGTCAGCGCATCGGCATTGCGCGCGCGATTTCACAACGTCCTAAATTGATCATCTGCGATGAGCCGGTATCGGCACTGGATGTATCCATTCAGTCGCAGGTTCTTAATCTCCTGCTGACGTTGCAGCGTGAGTTGAACCTGGCGTTTTTATTTATCGCGCACGATCTCGCGGTCGTGCGTCACGTGTCCGATCGCGTGGCGGTGATGTATCTTGGGAAAGTGGTGGAATACACGGATGCTGATCGCATCTATAGTAAACCATTGCACCCCTATACCCGTGCTTTAATCGCCGCCATTCCTGTCCCAGATCCAAAACAGCGACGTGCCCGCAAGCCCCTGCAGGGTGAGGTGCCATCGCCGCTGAATCCGCCTCAAGGCTGCCGTTTCCATCCTCGTTGCCCCTTTGCCCAGGACGTCTGTCGTCAGGAAGAGCCTGTATTGCGTGATCAAGGTGATGCCCAGGGGGCACACAATGTGGCTTGTCATTTCGCCGGTAAGATTTAAGAAAGATTTATTCATTGAATGAAATTCTTTCTGGCAATTTTCCGTAAGGCTTTAAATCGTTCCATTAATTGCCCTGAATTTCTTTAAAAAAAATCCCGAATTAAACCAATAGTTCCATGGGGCTGTCGCTGTCTTTGGTAAGGCCGAGGCGGGGATACCCTCAAGTGGCCTTGGGGGGGTGCCGAGATCATTATAATGAGGCTCCTAACCGACGGTGAGGTGTGAATCCGAGGCCATGATGAAGGCGCCCCAAACAAAACAGAATAGCCCGCGCGTTTGCCTGGTTGCCAAAAACGGCCCTGAGCAAGCCGTGCTAAGCGCTATTTTAGGGCGATCTGGCTGCAAGGTGGAAACCTTTGAAGGAGCCGCCCAGGGGCTCGAAGCCCTCCGCCGTGAATCGTATCTGTTCGTGGTGATTATGGCGCCCGTGGCGGATATGCATTGGCTCACCATGTTACGCATCCTGCGTTCTGATGAACACAGCGACCACATTCCCGTGATCCTTCTCCTAGAACAAGACACCAAACTCGATCGCCGCGAGAGAGAATTGCTCTCCAGTTATCACGTGGATCATGTGATGGAGCTCTCCTACGCGGAATCACTTCTTAAGCCGGTGATCACCGAACTTGTTGGTCGTGGCAGCCAGAAAGACCAGGTGGCGGAGAAGTTACGTCAAGCCAAGGCGCTTTACAAACAAGGTCTGCAGAAGCAGGCGCGACGCATCTATGACGAGATCCTGAAGGAACGAAGTGACAGCTTGAGTGCCCGCACCGGCTTGATTTATGCCGAGCGCGACCAGCTGGACACCTATATGAAGCAGCTTCAGTATGTTCTCGAGGCCGACCCCGAGAACTATAACTACAAGTTCGAGCTGCTGCAGTTCTACTTCTCAAGGGGCGAGTGGGCTAAGTTCCAAACGCTCTTTGATGTTTTGTTAAACGAAATTAACGAATCAAACGAGCAATACTGGCTTCTCCAGTTGGGAGAGGTGTGTCTTTCCCTCAATCTCACCCTGTTTTGTGAAAAGATCGCGGCGGTGATGCTCGATCGTCCGGAAACTGTCGAGACGTGGAAACCCTACCTTTTAAAGGCGCGGGTCGGTCTCTCACAGGGGGACATGGCGATAGCGCAACAATGGTTGACCAAAGCGGAATCCCTGAGTGGGCGCGACCGTCCCGAGATTTTAAACATGCGCGGCATCATGAAACGCAAGGACGGAAAAGACCTTGAGGCCTTGGATCTATTCAAGCGCGCCTTTGAGGTGGCGGCCGACGACCATCGGCTTGCCTTCAATATCGCGCTCTGTTATCGCAACTTGAAACAAGATCAAGAAGCGATCAATCATTTACAACGTGCACTGCAGATCTGTCCGACATATAAGAGAGCGCGGGAGATGTTGCAGAAGATGTCCTCTTAAACGGTATCGGTCGGGGAAAATGCTCAAAAGTGCCCCCAAGGAATGGGATTTGCGCACGCTGACGGCGGATATTCTGGCGTCGGCTTACGACTGTGTCATCATTTTGGATACCTCCGGTCAAATCGTCGAAATCAATCCAGCGACATTGCAATTGCTTGGTGGGGAAGCCTCCGACTATGTGGGGCATGGCATCAGTCTCTTCGTCGCCGAAATCTACGAGAAAGAAGAAGATCTTTTTGAGCTCGCGAGCCTCGATCGTTTGATTGTGCGCGGACTGATTAAAAACCATCGTCTCAATTTCATCACGCGGGATGGAAGACGCATTCCGGTGCTTTTTTCCGCGTCTCTCCTTCGCCAAGGTACGTCAAACGCGCCACGAGGCGTTCTCTGCATCGCGAAAGATCTCACGGAAATGCTGCGGATGGAGCGCCAGGCGGATTCGATGCGCGATTACGCGGACAACATCATCCGTCAGGTGTCGGATATGTTGATGGTCTTTGACGCGGAAGGAAAATTTGCCCGCGGCAATGACAACCTCGTGCGCACGTTAGGCTACGAGACGGATGATCTAAAAAATCTCACCCTGATGGATCTCATTCAAGAAGCGCATCCGTATCATGATTGGCCCGCATTGGTGGTGGCGGTGAGGCGGGGGGATGTGCGCGAGGTTGAAGTTCATTGGCGCGCTCATGGTGGTGAACGCATCCCTGTTTCCATGACGGCGAGCATTCTGAGTCACGATGGCAAGCTTGCTGGCATCATCATGACGGCGAAGGACGGTCGGGAATCGCGCGTCCTTCGGGAGCTGCGTACCAAGCAGCAACAGTTGGTGCAATCGGCGAAACTCGCATCGCTCGGTGAGCTCAGTGGCGGTATTGCCCATGAATTGAATAATCCCCTCAGCATCATCACGGGCTACACGGAATATATTCGCGAAAGCATCGAAAGAGCGCGGCCGCCCGAACCAGACCAATTAAAAACATACTTAGAGAAGATGCGTGTCGCGGCGGATAAAATGGTACGCATCATCCAACACATCCGTGATTTTTCTCGCCAGTCGGCACGCCGCCGTCGCCTGATTAATTTGCAGGAAATTGTTGAGCGCGCTTTTTCTCTGATGCGTCAACAGCTCATCACGCGTGGCATTGAAACGGTGTTTACCTGGCCGTCCCATAACGTGATGGTTGAAGGCGACAGCATGCAGCTTGAGCAGGTGGTTATTTCCCTCTTCACCAATGCCCGTGATGCCATTCAGCAAAAAAATGAAGAAGGCGGTCGGATTGAGCTGCGTGTTGAGACCGTGGGGCAGCTCGTTTGCCTTCATGTCCTCGACAATGGGTGTGGCATCAAAGCCGACCACTTAAACCGTATTTTTGATCCCTTCTTCACCACCAAGGAGGTGGGGCGCGGCACGGGCCTCGGCCTTTCCGTAGCCCATGGTATCGTCGCCGAGCACGGCGGAGAGATCCAAGTCCAGTCCACGCTTGGGGTAGGGAGCCGTTTTAGCGTGACCCTTCCCGCGCGAACCGTAAGCTGAGTCGTGGATACGTTTTGCCTCTTGGCGAGTCCTAGTTTATAGATTGGGGCCTTTAAGAGCCTATTTATGGAGTCAGCATGCCCCGTGAAAACCAAACCCATTGCGGCTATATCGCCCTGCTGGGCCGTCCGAATGCCGGCAAGAGTAGTTTGGTCAATAGTCTGATCGGTCAAAAGATTGTTGGCGTCAGTGAGAAGCCACAGACCACGCGCAACAAAGTGCTTGGCATCCATACCGAGGGAGCGGCGCAGATGCTGTTTCTCGACACGCCCGGCTTGCATGAGAAGAAAGGCATTCGTCTGAACGAAATGATGAATGCGGAGGCTTGGGGCGCGCTCGCGGATGCGGACGTCCTCCTTTATCTTGTGGATGCAAGCCGTGGTTGGCACGGTGAAGAAGACGACATGCTTTTCGCGCGTCTTCTCAAACAGTCGGAAAAGCCCATCGCTGTCATCGCGAGCAAGATTGATAAAATCAAGAAGCATGAATTGGACGAAAGTTTGGCTGGAATACAAGCGGCGATGGACCGTTTGTTGGAGCGAGATGATTTGCAAGAAAAGCGTCATCTCCTAATCCAAGAAGAGCCGATTGAAATGTCGGCGAAACGTCCGGAACTTTTGGGGCCGCTGCGTGGCATGCTCAAAGCCCATTTACCAGAAGGCCCGTTTCTTTTTGATCCGGAACAACTCACGGATCGTTCGCAAAAGTTTGTGAGCGCCGAGTTGATCCGCGAACAGATCTTTCGCCACTTACAGAAAGAACTGCCGTACCAATCGGTTGTGGTGGTGGAGAAGCTTGAGGATAAACCGAACATCGTTGTGATCTACGCGGCGGTGATTGTTTCTCGCGACAGCCAAAAAGCGATTGTTATCGGTAAACGCGGCGAAACCATCAAACTCTTAGGCACGAAGGCGCGCGAACAACTGGAACGCCACTTCGAGAAGAAGATTTTTCTCGAGCTGCAAGTGAAGGTTGATCCTGATTGGTACGAGCGCGAGAAGAAAATTACCGATTACACGGAAATTGAATAACAGGTAGAGTGTCGGCATGGCTAAGCGCATTATTGAAATTCAAGGTGGTAAACGACTCGCTGGCGGACGCATTTCCATTGCGGGAAGCTCCAATCAGGTGACGAAGTGTATTATCGCCGCCATGCTCACTGACGAGGATGTGCTGATCAAGGGCGCGCCGCAGGTTGATGAACGCCGCATCGTGGAAGATCTCTTCCGTGCGGTGGGTGGTAGCGTGCAGAATCCAGAGATGGATGTGATTCGCCTAAACGGCAAGAGCATCGACCAGTTCAAAGTTCCCGAAGAGATCTGTAGCCGTAACCGTATTTCCATTCTTAGCGCGGGGCCGTTGTTGCACCGCTTTGGTAAAGCTAGTTTTTTCCGCGCTCTCGGCGGCGATAAGATTGGCAAGCGTCCCGTCGATTTTCACATCGAAGGTCTGAAGCAGATGGGCGCGCAGGTGGAGTATGATAACAATCAGATCCATCTTAGCGTCGATGAGAAAGGCTTGCACGGTGCGCACATCGTGATGCCATTTCCATCCGTGATGGCGACGGAAAATCTCCTCATCGCCGCCGCAAAAGCACACGGTCGCACCATCATTGAAAACGCCGCGGTGGAACCAGAAGTTCTTGAACTCGTAAAGATGCTGCAAAAGATGGGTGCGGACATCATGCAGAACGCCAACCGAACTTTTATCGTCGAAGGCGTTAAAAAGTTGCGCGGCTGTGAACTGCGTTGTCTCTATGATCGCAATCAAGCGGTGTCATTCACCATCGCGGCGTTGGCGACAGGTGGCAACGTTCTTCTGCAAAACGTCACACATGATCCCGTCTATAGCTTTCTCAACTTTATTCAGCGCATGGGCGCAAGTTTCCGCATCAATTCCGAAGGTCTCTACGTAGAGGCTCCTAAGAATCGTCCGCTTCACGGCACACACATTGAAGTGGATGTGCATCCCGGGTTTATGACGGACTGGCAACAGCCCTTTATGGTGTTGTTCACGCAGGCGCGCGGAATCAGCGTGTTGCACGAAACCGTCTTTGAAGAGCGTCTGGGGTATACTGATTTTCTCAATAAGATGGGCGCGAAAATTACCGTTTCGTCAAAATGTTTGGGTGAGGTTCCCTGTCGCTTCCGGAATCGTAACTTTAAGCATTCCGCCATTATTGAGGGTGAAACACCTTTGAAGGGCTGCGATTTTGAGCTCCCCACGGACATTCGGGCCGGGAAATGTTTTTTGATTGCTGGCCTTGTCGCTGAAGGCACCACGCGTCTGTCTCGCATCCAGGAACTCGAGCGCAAGTATGACAATCTCGTACCCAAACTCCAGGAAATGGGTGGCGACATCAAAATTGTCTCTGAGTAAGAATTTTTTTTCCCACAAATCAGCTAATTTGTCTCCGGGTTTACGCCGATAATTCTCTGAATTTCCGGAAGAGGAAATATGGGCGTTTTCGGCTTTAGTACTGGCAATCCCAATCGCTTTAAAACAGTAGCCATCGTTGACGATGATGAATCGTTCTCAAAAGTCTTAGGGACTTTTGGGGAGAAGGCTGGCTTTGAAAAAGTCAGTGTTTTTCCTAACGCGACGGCACTGTGGAAGGGCGTGCAGGAACAAAAATACGACGTGATCGTCATGGAGTGGAAACTCAAAGGCGATCTCTCCGGCCTTGCTTTGTACAATCGCCTGCGTCGTCATCCCGATTACGCTTTGGCACCAATTATTGTGCAGTCGGGTTTTGTGGAGCGTGATGACTTTCGCCTTGTGCAAGAGTTTCCTTGCACCAGCCTTCTCGAAAAACCATTTGTCTACAACGTATTCTCGGAACTGGTTAAAACCCTGTGGGCCGAGTCTCTCTGGTATCAAGATAACATCGAGAGCATTCAGTCTCTTCTCGCCACCATTCATGAGAAGCCACGGGAAACCATCAACGAGATCAACAAACTCATTCGCCAGGCACCGAATCCGAAGCCGATCGCCGTGTTTGCCGGACGACTTCTCATGGAAAAAAATCGACCACGTGAAGCGGAAACTTTGTTCCGTCGCATCTTGGAGCTTGATGACTCCAACGTGATGGCGATGAATGAGCTGGGGAAAATGCTTTATCGCAGTGGCAAGGTTAAAGAAGCGCTCGAGACACTGCGCCTCTGCAAAAAACTTTCGCCCGATAACATGGAACGCCTCTGTCTGATCGGGCAAGCGGAGTTGGCCCAGCACAATGCGGAAGCGGCGCGAACCGCGTTTCGCGAAGTATTGTCGATCGATCAACAAGACGGCATGGCGCGCGCTGGCCTCACCCTCGCGGACAATGCCGCGGTCTTTTTCGCGCAAGCGCATGCCAGCGTTTCCGTCACAAAAAATTTCGCCAGCTTGATGAATACGATCGGCATCACGAAGGTGCGCACTGGTCTCGTGGACGAAGGCTTGATTCAATATCAGGCGGCGTTGCCGTTCATCACCAACAGCCTCGATCTCGCCAAAGTCATGTTCAATCTCGGTCTTGGCTTCTTGCGTAAAAAAGATATCAATTTGGCCGTCGAGTGGTTTCAGAAGTCCATTGAGCAAGGCGGTAAAAGCTTTGCGAAAGCGGAAGAATACGTACGCCGTCTTAAGCCACTGGTAAAAAAATCAGTCGCGCATACGAAGCATGAACGTGATGTAACCGCTGATCTTGTAAAGAACATCGCGGAGATGGAGATCCCTGAACAACTCTCTACCCCTGGCGCCGCCGCTGCCAGTCAAGAAGGCGCCAATGACGAAGAAAAAGCCGCTTCTTAAAAAACCTTGGCGCCCACACACAGCTCCCCTACAATAAAAGCCCGATGTGACCATAGAGGTGTCGTTATGGGTTTTCGTTCCATGCTCTACAATTTCAATCAGAGTTTTGCTCTTTTTTTCTTTCGCGTGGCCGTGGGGCTTATGATGGGCTTTGGTCACGGCATCGTGAAATTGATGAAGTTCTCCGAGATGAGCCAGAATTTTTTTGACCCCCTTAATCTCGGTTCTCATGTTTCTCTTAGTCTTGCCATCTTTGGTGAGTTCTTTTGCAGCATCGCCTTGGTCCTAGGATTATTCACACGCCCCGCCGCTCTTTTTTCCGGGATTACCATGGCAACGGCTTTCTTTTTGGCTCATGCCGCCGATCCATTCGCGCGCAAGGAATTAGCGCTTCTTTATCTTATTTGTTACATCACGATTTTCTTCGCCGGGCCGGGACGCTATTCGGTTGACGCGAAGCTGGCACGAACGGGTGGGTGATTGGTGCTTTGCATGACGCCCCAAAGGTGGTAAAAAAACCGGCACCTCAGAAGAAAAAAAGATGGGATACGTTCGGACATGGGCTTTTCGGAAGAAGCACTCCTTCAGTTTTTTTCTCAATATGCTTATCAGCCCTGGCTGGTTTACGGTGCCATCGCTTTTATGATGTTGATCTCAAGCTTTGGCTTCCCAGTCCCTGAAGAAGTGACTTTGGTGAGTGCCGGGCTTGTTTGTTATATGGCACAGCACCCGACCCTTTTACCGCCACCTCCTTACCCCGGTGCCGCGGTTGTAAACACAAATGTTGCCGCGATGGTCGCGCTGATGGCGGTGATTGTCTCGGATACGCTGGTCTACCTGCTGGGAAAAAAATTCGGCGGGAGATTTTTGCGTTCGCGCTTTATGGAAAAGTATCGTCCAAAGATGGATAAGGTGTCCCGTTGGACAATGGATTATGGCGCTTGGGCCGCGGGTATCTTCCGCTTCACGCCAGGCTTTCGCTTCCCCGGGCATTTTGCCTGCGGCATGTTGGGGCTTTCCGCCACCAAGTTTATCTTGGTTGACGGTATCGCCGCAGTGGTTTCGGTACCCACCCAGATCCTGCTCATCGCCCATTACGGGGAATATATCCTTAAGTATTTCCGGCAGTTAAAGATTGTTGTGATTGGTGCGTTCTTTATCGTCGCCATCGTTTTCATGGTGCGTCGTTATAAGAATAAGAAGGCCGAGGCCCTTCGGTCGGCAGCCCAAGATGACTCGGATAGCACTCCCACCTCCCTAAAGAGTCAGGGTCAAATCTAATTCGCGGTAATCAACGATCTATTTGGAAAATTTAGGAAAACCATAAAAAAACATTGCTCGGCGCCTTTTCCTCCTGTTAAGAAGTCACTAATTGGCTGGCTGACCAGTTAAAGGTCAACAAACATGAGGGTCATCATTATGAAAATCGCAGCAAACAGGGTTCCTGTATTTGCCATGACTGTGGGGATAATGGGCCTGACGGCCTGTGGCGTAAGCACGCCCGAGTCGTCTGATCTAAAAGTCACCAATGGGCAAGTCATTAGCGAAGACGTCTACCCTGAAGTCTTGATGTTGGAAATCTCAACCCCTTCCGGAAAACCAGGGATCTGTACCGGCACATTTATCAGCGATGCCGTCGCGCTCACGGCAGCCCACTGCGTGAATAACGGTCAGCCGGACGACGATGGAAAAGTGGACATGGAGATTCACTACGTCCATGGCAGCGATGGCGTACAAAATCTCGATAGCAACAAGAATCAGAATCGTTTGGCAAAAGCGGTCGCCGCTTATCAAAACAAAGCATGGCAGGCCACGGGCGGCGGTGTGAACCCTCGCGACTTGGGTATTGTTGTTTTCCCCAAAGGCACGGCGAAACGTTGGGCCACGATCGCGACGCGTAAACCCACGGTGGGCGATGATTTTGTCATCGTTGGTTATGGCTTGAATGAGCTGATGGATTGGGGCGCGAAAGCCGGCGTGAAGCGCATGGGCAAAAATAAAATCAAAGTGTTGGAAAACGGTTTTATTAAATTTGAGGGAACACCGCGCAATCTTGATGCCGATGGTATTAACAGCGCGAGTGCCAGCGGCGACTCAGGCGGTCCCTTGTTCGTGAATGGTGAGCTGGTCGGAACAACTTCCGGCGGCGGTGTGCGCGGTAATGTGAAGGCCTCCAATTATGTGGATTTGACCTCGGATTCCTCGCGCGAATTTCTCGCAAAGTTCGTCGATCTGTAAGGATCGAAATGCGGTCAACAAACCTGCGTGACTTCTGTCGCGCAGGTTTTTTTTATTTGGCGCACCTTCCGGCATTCAAGTAAGGTAGATGTAAGACTATTTACGACATTTTCGGTCTTCTCTACCCAGGAAGGCCTGTCAACAGGAGGCACCTGTGAAACAGGAGTCGCGACCATTCCGTCGGCGCTTTCGCAATTATTTGTTGCAACCTCTTCTGCAAATTCGCCTTGGACTTTATTCCATTGTTCTAGCGTTGCTTTTTTCTCTGGCCGTGCTGAGCATTCTTTATGTGAATCTCCACCGCTTTTATGAAATGGTTCTGGAGCTCACTGACTTGCGCGAAGAAGTGTCCGTGGTGCTTGAGGCTTATCTCACAGATACCCTCTGGTGGGTGGTTGCCGTTGTGCTGACATATCTTGTGGTGAATGTCGCGGTGTCCGTGTTTTTCACACACCGCCTCGTTGGTCCGACGATTGCCTTTCGTCGCCACATTCAGGCTCTTAAACAAAAGCGTTATCAATCGCGCATTGTATTGCGGAAGCGCGATGCGTTTAAAGAAGTCGCCGACGACTTAAATCAATTGGCGCAGTCGCTGGAGCGCGAAGGCAGCGCGCAAAAAAGCTCATAGCCCTTGAAAAAAAGATTCCTTAGAGGGGCATTATGTCATCGTCGAAACAATCGCGTGAAGGGAGTGCCGACTGGTTTTTACCAGCGATATTCTCTGATGGAGACGTGCAAGAGTGTTTGCAGACGGTGATTCGTGTCGAGCAGCAAAAAATAACGTTTGTCAGTATGCTGCAGCATCATCTTTGCAGTTATCGCGGACGCTCTTCCGATAGCATTTCCGAATTAAGTCAGCGGGTGCGAAAGCTGGAAAACACCCTTAATTTTCGCATTGGCATGCTCGCGCCTGAACGAAAGGGCGCTTGGTTTCGCGAAGCGTTGCGACAACGCACCGGGCCGTTTCCCGAAAGCATTTACGCGGAACCTGTGTTTGCCTCTTACAACATTGAGGACACGGATCGCCTGCGGCACGCGGTGCAACGTGCCTGGCATGAGCGTCGTTGTCCGCCGCTGCCATTTACCAAAGCGCAGCCGTGCCTTTGGTCAACGGTTCTCGAATTGAATCAGGCTTACGAACAGGTGTGTCGCCTTGAACGCCCGTTTCAAAATTGCCGGCTCGACCAATTGCCGGACGGCCTTCCCGATGATTTAGCGACGGCATCGTTGCGCGCCTTTTTAGCAAAGGTGTCGACTAAAGCTCAGGGGGTGCGGCAGGAGTTGGATCATTGTTTTGAAATGTTGTGGCGTGCGTCCTGCGGATTTTGGGATGAGCAGCTGCGACAGGAACGTCGTAAAACGCAACGGCAGGCTCACTTTCAACAAACAGCCGAAGACATCCGTGATAAATTTCGTGAGCGCCGCAATCACGTGCGCCGCGCGATGACGACGATGGATGCGCAGGCGTTGAAATTTTTTGGCTTGGAAGAATTTCCGAATAAAGCGGATTTACGCCGCCTCTACTTGGATCTCGCGCGCCGCTATCATCCCGACTGCGGTGGTAGTGAAGATCAATTCAAACAACTGACCCGCTATCACGCGCATCTACAGCAGCGACTGGATGCGGCGAGTCAGGCCGCGAGCCGCGCCCGTCAAGAACAAGACCTCGGTTAGAAAACAGCGCGAAGGCCGCCCCGCGCGCGACCCTTGAGTCCCGTTGTGGGGAGCGCGCCCAAGAGAGCCGAAGCCTCCGCGAATAGTTCCAGTGGTAGGCCTTGTGGGTTCCACTGCACGCCAATGGGAATCGCGATGGAGTAATTTTCTCGCAGGGGATCTTCCTGCTGCGCTTTACCCAAAAGACCAATGCCCGAGTACAGTCTGTATTGAATGGGACGCCAATCATAGGGCGGCGTGTAAAATGATTGCCAATCCGCTTCCAACGCGAACACTTCCTCGGCGAAAAATTGCGCGCTGAGATGCACCGCTGTTTCCGTTTTTCGTTTGTACTGCAGGCTAAGACCGGTCGTTGCATCGGCGACAGTGCCGAATGACCACTCGTTCGCTGCCAGCGGCGTTGTTAGAAAGAGCCAGACGCTGAGAAGAAGGCCGCATTGTCGTGGGAGCATGGGTCACCTCCGAAAGTCTTAGTCTATTTTAACATAGGGTGAAACCTAGGTTTTTAGGGCTTTCCAGGGGATTTAGAGATTGCCGGCACGCGGGTGGGGGCGTAGGGTTGAGTCTCATCGCTCACTTCTGTGTGAGGGTTGGCTTAAACCGGGGGACGATATTCTCTTCTACGCGGATGCGGAGAGCTTTCTCGCCGCGATTGCCAAAGCGGAAAAAATTTTTGCATGAAACATTCAAGTCTCCTATTGCGCGATAACCATGGCGCATCTTTCACCATGACACTGACGCCGCGCAGCGAGTCGGCATTGGTCTGGCCACGCGATCAGCTGGATGCGCTCGTGACACAGATGCAGTCGGCGCATCCCGATGTGTATCTCCTGCATCATCGTTGGCATCAATCGGTTCCCGAAGGAACTTCGCGCAAACAAACTTTGCGCCTTTTTTACGAGCATAACCTTCGCGAACGTTTTTCTCCGGTGGAATGTCGTCGCCTCGCGGAAGAGATTCTTGGAAAATGGGGGTTAAACGCTTCTTGGTTGAATGAGTCCTGGCACGTTCGCGACGACATGAATGGCTACTACTGGGCCTTTTTGTTGGCGGCTCTTTTACAACCGCGGGCGGTGATGATTCTGGCGATGGAAAAGGAATTGCCGTTGGTTTTTTCCGCGACGGTTTCCGCTTGGCGCGAACGCGGCGTGGCTTTGATTTGGTGCTCTCATGTTGCATGAACTTTTACGGCAACGCTTTGCATGGCTGCAGGCGCGCGGCGCCGGGTCTTGGTTCGCGCCGTTGCGCGCGAGGGCGTGGGAACAATGGTGTGAATGTTTTTCCGTCACGGATCTTCCCCCGGCTTGGGTGAAGGAGTTGGAAAGGGCTTCCACCAGCGTCGCGACAAGCGCGGGAGAAAAAGCGGGTCAAGACGCTCGTGTGATGTGGCGTCGTCTTGCGGTGCAGGCGCAACAACAGGGCGTGGCGCAGCAGGAGGGGGCGATTGATGCCGTGTCCCTGCCTGAATCCAGTCGTGCGTTTCTTGAAGCGCGGTTACGAGACGACCATCCTTTAACCCTTTTACAGGTCGCGCTCCTGGGTGATGTCTGGTGTGTCAATGCTTCTTCCGGCGCTTCTTATGCCGATCCTCTGCAACCGCCGCCGGCGTTGACTTTATGGGATGAATTGTTTTCCTTTCACGCATTTCACATCGGTGAGGGTGCCGCGGTTGAAGTGGTGTCCGGTTGCATGGCTCCGAAAGGGGCGCGTGCTTTGTTTGTTCATATGGATTTGGCGGCGCGCTCACGCATGCATTGGGTATCCATGCACCATGCACCCGAATCGGATGCGGAGTGTGGAACGCGTCACGTTCATCTCGGAGAGGCCGCGCATCTTGCGTGGCACGATGTGCGTTTGAACGCGGGTGCTGGTTTAAGCACGGTGGCCGATGCGCGGGAAAACGCTATTTTTGATTATAAAGGTCTTTGGGGAGCGCGAACATCCACGCCGCTGCATTTGGATTGGATGGAGCATGTTGGTGATTTATGGCTAATCGGTAATCTAGATGTTCCCCATGCGGCGCGTAAAAAGCAGTTTCGTCTGCCTGAAGAGTCATGGCCGTGGAGGGTGGTGCAGGTATCCGAGGATGTTTGGCGGGAGTTTTGTTTGGAGCAATTTATGCTGCCGTTTTTGCAAAATTTACCGGTAGAATATCAGACAGATGTTGTTCGTTTTGCCGAGCTCAGCTGCCACAGAGCATGAGGATTGTTATGAGTGAATGGGTGCGTGTGACCGCATTGGAAAAGTTAAATGATCGGCAGATCGTTTCGTTTGAAATTCAAGACAAGCCGATTATTCTGGTGCGCGTCGACGATAAGGTAATGTGTTACGGTGATTTTTGCACGCACCAAGATGTCAGGCTGTCAGAGTTTGGCGAGATAGAGAAGGACGAGCTTGTTTGTTGGGCCCACGGCGCTCATTTTGATGCGTGTTCGGGAAAGGCACTGTGTTTTCCGGCGACGGAAGCGCTGCATGCTTACCCGGTGAAAATCGAAGACGGCGCTGTTTTTGTCGAGCTGGAAAACTAATTCCGTTTGGTTCATAAGGGAAATGGGAAATGAGTGCAATCCAAGTATCCGCGCGTGATTCGTTTATTGAAGTGGTGTTGAAGAATCCTCCTCTCAACACGCTTGATGAAAAAATTATGAAAGAATTGGCCGAGGTGTTTCGCTCCGCGAAAACAACTGACGGGCGTGCTCTTTTACTGCGGGGTGAGGGGGCGATCTTTTGTAATGGCATTGATCCGGCCGCTTTTTTACCGGCGGATGATGAAGGTCGCGCGGGAATTTTTTGGGCCTTGCTACGCTGTTGCTTGGCGGCGCTGCAATGCCGCCTGCCGATCATGACGGATATTCACGGCGATGCGATGGCGGGTGGCGCCGTCCTCGCTGCGTTGGGCGATTATACGATTGTGGACGCCAGTCGCGGCAAACTCTGTTTTTCAGAGGTGAAGGTGCGTTTACCCGTGCCCTATCCCATTATCGCGTTGGCGTCGCGTCGCATCCTTCCGCGTTACACAAATGATATGATTCTTTTAGGAAAGAATTTTTCCGGCGCGGAAATTGAGGCGATTGGTTTTGCGCAGGGGGTCTACAAAACCGCGGAAGAACGCGCGGCTCTCGTGCAGGACTATGTGGGACGCATGACGCGTTTGGATCCGGATGTGGTGGCGGAGACGTTGGCCTCGTTGCGTCGTGATCAGGTGCAAGCCTTTCTGGATTTCGAACCAAGCTTCGATATGGCGGTGGGGCATTATCTGAGCGATCAGTATCTTGGTGCCGGTATGAAAGCGCTGTTGCAGGGTAAGAAAAAATAGCCAGCGTTAGTGAGCGATCTGCAATACTTCAGGGAAGGAACGTTATGAACGACAAAAAAACTCTGGGCGCCGTAACATTGGCCAGTTTGTTCGCCATGGGTCTACCAACCGAACAGGCAACCGCTGGCATGATGCCTGAGTGGGCGAAACACAAAGATATCACCACTGAGCGCTGCGCCGGTGTCGTCAAAGCGGGAAAAAATGATTGTGCCGCGAGCAGTCACGGTTGTGCCGGCATGGCGAAAAAAGACCATGATCCGAATGAGTGGATTTATACACCCACGGGTTTGTGCGACAAGATCGGCGGCAAAATTCTGGTTGCCGCAGCGGCTCCCGCGAAAAAATAGTCGCTGTTTTTTTCTTAAAAAAAGCCCCAGATCTGGGGCTTTTTTAATTTGATTGATGGGCGAACCTTATTCGCTTCTTGGATCCACGAGCGGTCCAATCACTTCAATGCGATCGGTAACAATGCCATCAAAGGGATAGCGTTCCGAAAACTCCAAATCCTCGGGAGTGTTGATTTGCGAGACGTAAACCTGGCTGCCATGGCGGTGGGAGAGTTTGATAAATTTTTCCGGCCATC
Organism: uncultured Oligoflexales bacterium; assembly: GCA_964404325.1. Taxonomy (GTDB): domain Bacteria; phylum Bdellovibrionota_B; class Oligoflexia; order Oligoflexales; family Oligoflexaceae; genus CAYOJQ01. Next base: position 25,899 of record CAYOJQ010000027.1, on the reverse strand, counting down.
CCCAAATCAAATCCGCCGCCTTAACCCGTTTAAGCCAAGGATGAATCAGGCCAAGGTTTTCGTGTAGCGGTATGAGAATTTTTTGGTTGGCACATTCTTTGGGAAACGCATTGACGCTGCCCCAGAGAAGGTAACGAAGCAGGCATTTCCTCGTGGCGCCGTCCGTTGAGATCGGTGTTTGAATTTCCAACGCGCGAAATCTTTCCGCATATGCGGGGGCGAACTCAACGAGAACGCGGCGACGAATGTCCACGGGGTAGCTGGCTAATTCTTTTAAGAGAAGTTCTTGCGTTGCGGGAAGATGGTCTTTCACGTCAATCAATAGTTTTCGTTGTGGATGATTCACCAGCAATTGCATCGCATCCGCAAGGGTTGGCATCGCGCCTTTGAACTGACCGCGGAACGGATATGTTTTGTCATCCGTGGTGTAGCCAAAACCAATATCGAGTGTGCGCAAATAGTCCCACGATTGTTCATGGGTCACGCATTCGTTTTTGCTGTTACAACGGCAGCCGTTATCGCAGCGCGCCTCGGTGCGACAATCCAACGCCCAATCATGAAAGACCACGAGACGATTCCGTGCGGGATCGTTTTCCTGTGTGGGGTGTACGTCCACTTCCACCATCGTCGCGCCGCGCCGAAAAGCTTCTTCCATGGAGGTGACGGTGTTTTCAAGGAAGTCGTGTGTCGGTGTGAGCATTCGCGTCGCGGTGCAGGTGTTTGACGTTAACCCCTCGCGAGAGAATTGTTGATGCACGCCGCGGTGTGCGACCAATTCAAAAGCTTCTGCTTGCAACGTGAGAAACGCCGCCAAAAAGAATATGAAAATACGCATGAGAGCCTTGGTGGGAAGAAAAAAACCGGCCTTGCGGCCGGTCTAAAAAACTACTTTTTCATCGCTTTTTCAAAGTTGCTGGCAATCTTATCCAAGAATGTGTCGGTCTCCATGTAGCTTCCTTCCGGAAGCTTGTTGCCGTGAATACATACGGCGAGGTCTTTGGTCATAAAGCCGGCTTCGATGGTTTCGACGCAAACTTTTTCCAAAGTGTCGGAGTATTTCACCAACGCCGCGTTCTCGTCCAAACGACCGCGGTGCTTCAAGCCTTGTGTCCAAGCGAAAATGCTGGCGATGGGGTTTGTGCTGGTCTTCTTGCCTTTTTGGTGTTCACGGTAGTGGCGTGTCACGGTTCCGTGCGCCGCTTCCGTTTCAATGGTGCGGCCGTTCGGACACATCAACACGGATGTCATCATGCCCAAGCTGCCGAAACCTTGTGCCACCGTATCGGACTGAACGTCGCCATCGTAGTTTTTACATGCCCAAACGATGCCGCCGTCCCACTTCAACACCTGCGCCACCATATCGTCGATCAAGCGGTGCTCATAAGTAAGGCCTGCTTTTTCGTACTCGGATTTGAATTCCTTGTCGAAGACCTCTTGGAAGATATCCTTAAAGCGACCGTCGTAAGTCTTCAAAATGGTGTTCTTGGTCGAGAGGTATACAGGGTATCCCTTGCCCAAGCCGTATTGAAAACAAGAGCGAGCGAAGCCCGCAATGGAATCGTCGGTATTGAACATACCCATGCCGATGCCTTTGCCTTTGAAATCGTTGATGTCCCAAACTTGCGGCGCGCCGCCGTCTTTCGGTTCAAACACCAATTTCAATTTACCCGCGCCAGGAATGCTGACGTCTTGTGCTTTGTACTGATCCGCGTGCGCATGGCGACCCACAACAATGGGGCGCTTCCAGTTCGGCACAAGGCGAGGAATGTTCTTGCAGATGATGGGCTCGCGGAAAACCGTGCCTTCAAGATAGTTGCGGATGGTGCCGTTGGGGCTCTTCCACATTTTCTTGAGACCGAATTCTTTCACGCGCGCTTCATCGGGAGTGATGGTGGCGCACTTGATGCCCACATCATATTCCCTGATGGCCTTCGCGGCATCCAACGTGACTTGGTCATCCGTCTTGTCGCGATTCTGAATGGAAAGATCGAAATATTTGATGTCGATATCAAGATAGGGAAGAATTAATTTTTCTTTGATCTTCGCCCAAATAATTCGCGTCATTTCATCGCCGTCCAGCTCAACCACTGGCCGGGCAACTTTAATTTTACCCATGGGTCCTCCTTAGCATTTTCGTTGTTTTACGCAAAAGAAGCGGAGAGGGCTACGAAAAATAGTGGATGGAGCGCGTCATCTTGGCAAAATCTCGTAGCGGCTCTGCCACGTCGATCAAAGCCATGATCTCTGTCCGCTTGCCGGCGGCGACATTGCAGACCAAAGCGTGACTGCTATAGAGAATCTTGAAAAAGCCTAAACCCGCGCCGCCCTTTTTGGAATCAATCAGATTGGCGCTGTCACGGCGCAAAAGAATTTTGCGGGTGTATTGGATTAATTTGTCGCGTTTGAGAGCGCCAAAGGGGTCCGTGGTTGCAATGGCGAGAATGCGGCCGTCACACCCGTAGCTGAATTCCCCTTGCTCCTCGGGGCCGAGATGCCACTCCTCGTGCCGATCCCTTTCCGCGAAGTTTTGCAGGCCCGCGGCGACAGGGGCGTCGTAGATGGTGTTCATCAAGAGCTCTTCCGCAATGCCGAAGGCTATTTTTGCAAGGTGTTGCCCGAGATTGCATTGCTCAACAAACTGCTGAATTTTTAGATTCAAGGGATCACGATCCCGTGTGCCGGTCACCGCGTGACGATGAATCGGCGTGCCGCTCGCGAGATATTTTTCGATGCCAAAATAATCTTCGCGCAGTCGTTTTGCTAAAGTGATGCGCAATTCATCCAATGTCGCGCCGTCTCTCTGACGGTTGGCGATCACGTGATCAACAAGCTTATCTTCCTCGTCTTTCAACGCGGCGCTGTAGTCTTTCATGGGTTGATCGGTGACGAGGATGATGTGAGCTTCAGGGTGGATCGCGCGTACTTGTTTTAAGAGATCGTACTCGGGGCCATTGATGACGACGCTATGCACAGCCTTCGCCGTCCGGATCACATGGTCCGCCGAAGTGATATCCGTCACCGCCTCATAGGAAGCGTCGCCCGCCATGATACGCAGCGACTCACCAGTAGGAAGTGATTTATAGCCTTGTAGATCGATGAATAGAATCGTACGCATCCACGGGGCTCCGCTTTACGCTTTTTTCTGTCCCTTGGGCGCTGGAACCTTTCCCTTGGCTTCCGCGGTTAGACGATCTTGGATGGTCATAACAGCGGAGATAACAGCTTCAGGTGTGGGAGGGCAGCCAGCAACATAAACATCCACGGGAACGATACGATCAACGCCTTGAAGAACGTGATAGCCTCGGTAAAAACCGCCGCTGGAAGCGCAAGCACCCATGGCAATCACCCATTTGGGCTCAGGCATCTGGTCGTATATTTTCTTTAAAACAGGGGCCATCTTTTCTGTGATGGTTCCGGCAACAATCATCACATCGCTTTGTCGTGGCGAAAAGCGCACAACCTCCGCACCAAAGCGGCTGATGTCGTATTTAGGACCGATAACGGACATATATTCGATACCGCAGCATGCGGTTCCGAATGCATAGGGCCAAAGTGAGTGCTTGCGTCCCCATGCCAAAAGTTCGGAAAGCTTGGTTGTGAAAATGGATTGTGACGGGTCCTGAACCTCGTGCTTCATTTCTACCCTGACTCCTGAACCGCGCCCAAGGCTCGGTTGTTAAAAGATATAATAGTCCTTTATGATTATAGTCCAAACGCCCCAAATTGGCCACTGCCTTTTCTCTTTCTCCGACAGGTTGACAGCACAAACGGAACATTCGTACAATTTTTGTTAAAGCCCCCAAAAATTTTGCCAGTGATTTCGGTTCAATGTGAGCGGAATTTTTTGCGGGCGTGTTCACGACTATCACGAGTAGCTCAAGGAGAGGAGCGGGATCATGGAAGGGATTATTCGGTATTTTCACTTAGGCGGCGTCGAGGTTATGTCCTCGATTACATTGGTGTTAATCATCTCGATCGTTATCGTGATCGAACGCGCTTATCGCCTGTGGTTGGTTTACGACCTCGTGAACAGCAGTGGTTTCATGGCGATGGTTCAGAAAATGATTATGAACAACTCCATCGAAAACGCGATTCGTCTCTGCAAAAAAGCACGTCCAAAGTTGCTTCCATTTGTACTCGCTGAAGGCTTGAAGCGCTCAAATGACACCCCTGAAGAAATCGAACATGCGGTTGAATCCGCGGTTCTTAGCGCGGTCCCCATGATCACCAAGACGACCAACTTCCTCGCGACGACAGCGAACGTTGCAACGCTCTTGGGACTACTTGGTACGATCTTCGGTCTGATGCGTTCGTTCGCGGCCGTTGCGACAGCGACTGGTGCACAGAAGCAAAGCTTGCTCGCGGAAGGTATCGCCGAAGCTTTGAACGCGACTTCATATGGTCTCTCGACAGCTCTCTTTTGTTTGTTCTTCTACGGTGTGTTGCAAGCAAAAGCTGCTTCCATCACCGACGATATCGCCAAGAACTCTTCTAAACTTGTCGAACTTCTTTACACCCGTCGCATGAAGTTGAAAGGCTCACGTTCCAACTAATTGGAGCGTGACCTCACTCGACTGAGTGCATCACAAGACAGGGAGGCTTTGTGGGTCGCAAGAAGAAAAAAAGAAGACGTAAAGAACCGAAGGCGGCGGAACTTAACATTATGCCGTTTATCGACATCTTTTCGATGTTGAATACGTTTCTCTTGGTTTCCGCGGCATTCGTGAATATCGGTATCCTGGAAGTCCAGGTACCGTTTTTTACCAGTGCGCCACCGGATAAGTCCAAGCCGACGCGTTCTCTCGATGTCAAAGTCGATGTCGACAAGGAAAAAGCTCAGTTGACCACCTCTTGGTCGCAGCCACCTGCCGACCAACAAGTCACATCCTATAAACTTGATAAAGCCGGTATGACTGATCTCCATCAAAAGATACTCGAATTGCGTCAGAAATATTCTGAGCAAGACGATCGCCTCACGCTCTTCTCCGAGGATGATGTGAAGTATCAGGCTCTCATTGGTGTTATCGATGCCGTGAAGACGTTGAAGGAAACTGATCCTAAGCTTCAGACGAAAGATAAAGAAACCGGTGCCGCGAAACCAGCCATGTTCCTCTTTGAAAAAGTGGTCATGGGTAGCGTGGTGCTTTAAGGAGAGGAACCTATGGCGAGCGCAGGTGGAGGGAATGGGGACTCCCTGGAGCTGAACTTAACGCCGATGCTGGATATCTTCAGTATCCTCGTAACGTTCCTTCTGATGAGTTACTCAACGGACCCGATTAACCACGATATCGATGCGAACCTTGAGCTCCCTGCGTCCATGACGTTGGTCACGCTCGATGAGGTTCCGTCCATCACGGTTACCCGTAATGAAGTCAAAGTTAACGATAAAAAAGTTACCACCATTGTAAATGGTGATGTTCCCGAATCGGATCGTCAGCAAGGCGCCATTTTTCCTCTCTATGAAGAGCTGGTGAAATTGGCCGAAGCTAACAAGAAGATTCAAGCAAAGCGTGGCGAGGAGCAAAAGAAGAAGCTCGATACGCTGACAATGGAGATGGATAAGGAGCATAATTTTAAGCTTTTGAAGCGAATTATGCTTTCGGCTCAGCAGGCTGAATTTGTTGTGTTCAAATTGCTTGTCTCCAAGGATAGCGCATGAGTCTTTTTGCAGGGCGTCAACCCCATGGGCCTGACGCCGAATTCAGTGGTGGTTTACGCTTAACTTTGCCCGCGTGGATTCGTCGAGCCGACTTAAAAAGGAAAGCGAGCCAGACTCTTGGTGGCTTGCTCGTATTTTCCTTTTTAGCAGGCGTGACAGCCGCGTCGACGGGTTACGCCGTGGACGAAAACGAGCGTTTTAAAAACGTGGAAGTGCGCGTTATTCGACCGCGTTACTTCAACAAACGCAAACGCGTCGAGCTTGGTGCCCAGTTCAACGGCATCATGAACGAGGCGTTTATCTACACGTTTATGGCTTCAGGCCTGGCCGCGTATCACTTCACGGAAACATTTGCCGTTGAAGCTTACGGTTCGATTGGTTTTAACCTCGACAAAGAAGACAAACGTGTCCTTTTTGACGAGTTTGAAATCAAAACGAAGATCTTCCGCACGCTTTACGCGATGGGCGCTAACGTTCAATGGACGCCTATCTACGGAAAGTGGCAGTTCGGTTCAGGTCGTCTTATTTACTTCGATACCTATGCGAGCTTCGGCGCTGGTATGACGGGGATCGATTGGAAGTACAAAGATTTTTGTACCGAGCCAGATTTGCTGAAGAACCCGAATGCGGCAGCCATCAAATCAGATCAAGTGAAATCCTATCCCACCATCGTTGCGGGGGTAGGGCAGCGTTATTTTATCAGCAAAGATATGGCCGTTCGCTGGGACATTCGCAACCATGCTCTCATGTATGAAAAGTTTGATGCGGAATGCTCAACGGATACGACTCAGGGCGAGAGCGGCGGTGGTGTGCATAACAACATCACTATCCAGCTAGGCGCCACCAAATTTTTCTAACAGGCGACGGGATGAAGATGATGCGCTCAAAGCAAAGTTTAATCTGTGTCCTCGTGCTTCTAGGTATGGGGTTCAGTAACGTCTGCCTTGCAAACTACAACGCGGCCCGGCAGCTCTTTCAACGTCAAGACTATGTGCGCGCGGCGGCCATGTTCCACAACGCCTACCAGTCTCCGACCAGTAAAGCGGAGCGGGCTAAGGCGGAGTGGGGCTTGGCGGAATCCTTGTCGCGCTTGGGTCTCTACTACTCCGCATCGAAATATTACAGCGTGATCGTGCGCCGCGGAAACAAGGGTGACAACCCCTTCTTCCGTCCGGCGCTTGAACAGTTGGGCGTGATTAACAGCCGCGTGAATTTGGGGCAGGCCCACATTGTGCAGCTGTTTAAAGCGAAAATTTCTCCATCCGACGTGCCGGGACCGGCGCGCGGATTTTACTTCTATTACCTAGGTGTTGAGGCTTTTAATGACCGCGCCCTTGAAAAGGCGGGGAGCTACTTTGATAAAGTTCCCAACGGCAGCCCTTACTACACGCCGGCGATGTTCCACTTAGGCGTTATCGCCAACCTTTCCGGTAATCACAGTCGCGCGATCTCCCTTTTCGAATCCGTATTGTCACAGACACGTGGCAAGGACGACATGGCGGAGATGCGTGAGATGACGTTGATGAACATCGCGCGCGTTCACTACGAAACAAAACGGTTCTCCGAAGCAATCAGCTACTACGGCCAGATTCCTCGTGACTCCGAGCACTGGCTGGACGCGATTTGGGAAACATCTTGGGCGTTCTTCTTCATTCAGAAATTCAACAACTCCCTCGGACAGATGCACACGTTGCATTCACCGTTCTTCGAGAACCGCTTTTATCCAGAGAGTTACATCCTTCAAGCGATCACGTTCTTGCGCCTGTGTCGTTATGATCAGGTGAAGGAATCCATGAAGCGGTTTAAGGATCGTTACAAGCCAGTTTTCGGTGAAATCAAGTCGATGCTGAGTCGTTACTCAGGTAACCCCCGCGGCTTCTTTAAATTGGTTTACGACTATAAGACGGGCGATCTCCGCAGCTACAAGAAAGCGGAAGAGATTATCAAGAAGCTCACTCTTACGGATTCGTTCAGAGGCTCATTGGATACGATTCGCTTCTCGGATCGCGAGATCGAAGCTCTCGGACGCTATTCCGCCGCTTGGGCTTCCTCAGGCCTCATTGATGGTTTGAAAGAGTTTTTGAATCAAAAGAAAAGCGCGGCGATTTCCTCGTCTGGTCGCAACATGTACAACCTCGCGACAACCTTCTACTCACAGCTCCTCGAGCTTTCCAACCAGACCAAGTTGATCGTGGCCGAGATGCAGTTGGGTAAACTCGCGAAGTTGCGTTCGAAGATTAGCGCGCAAGGTGTTCAAGAAAAGGCACAGTTCATCGGTGGTATGCAGAAGTTGAATATCGGTCAGAGTCTCGAATACTGGCCGTTTGAAGAAGAGTATTGGGAAGATGAGCTCGGCTTCTACGTCTACAATATGGATAGTAAGTGTAAAGCCGGCGATGACGAAAAAGACGAGAAGAAGTAACGAGCAGCTATCGCTAACCACGCGAGAGAAGACGTGATGCGCATGTTCAGGAAAAATGTAGTCGGGCTGTTGTTGATGTCCTTCGCGACGTTGGCTCTGAGCCAATGGAGTGGGGCGGCGGAAGCTGAGAAGAAACGCGCTTCGTTGAACATCACTGAGCGTAAACGAAAAAAGCAGGGCGATGCGGCACCACCGCAATTAACTCGTTCCGCCGTTTTTGCCGTGCAGATCGAGAAAAAATTGATCGCGGGTATCGATAAGACGACAACCTATCTCGAAAAAACGGCTCGCGCTCTTCCGAAAAAATCAGCACAGCGCTTGCAGATTCTTGAGCGCGTCCTGAACCTCAGGATGGAGCAGGCGACCTACCTGCGTTCCGAAGAAGAACGCGTTTATGATGCTTCTTGGCGTAAGTGGAACGCCATGGATAAGAATGTCCGTGGCAAAGAACCACAGCTCGGGAGCAGCAAATCGACACAGGCATGGAAAGACGTTATTTCCGCGTCCAGTGTGATTCTAAAAGAGTACCCACGCAGTAAGAGCGCGGACGTCGTGACCTTTAACCAAGCCGTGGGTCTTCAGTATCTCGGTAAGGAAAAAGACGCGGCACGCATGTACTCGCAGTTGATTCAAAACTATCCCAACTCAAACGTCGCCGGTGACGCATTCACGTCTCTCGGCGACTTTTACTTTGATCGTAATGACTTTCGTAACGCACAAAGTAACTACATGAAGGCCACGAAGTTTAAGCGCTCCAGCCGTTACCTCTGGGCAGTGTTTAAACTCGGTTGGTGTGATTACAACTTAGGAAATTACCGTTCCGCCTTGACCTACTGGAAGCAGCTTGTTTCTCAGGCGCGTGGCAACGAGGCCGCATTAAACCTGAAAGACGAAGCTCTTCGCGACATGGTTTACGCCTTCGCCGAATTGCGTGACGTTGAAGGAGCGATTGCCTATTACCGTGCGAACGGTGGCCAGCGCTTCATCGGTCCATTCTTGTTGCTCTTGGGGCAGATTCTTGCCGACCAGGGTAACTACGCGCAAGCGATCGAAGTTTACAAACGTTTCCAACGCGTGGCGCCCACAGCGGAAGAAGGCCCAGACGCGCATAAGGAAGTTATCGGTCTCTACTACGCCCTTAACAAGCTCCCTCACGTTTGGCAGGAACTCGGTAAATTCAACTCTCTCTACGGTATGAACAGCGCGTGGGCGAAGAGTCAGAAAAAAGAAGTCGTGGTCGAAACGCAAGCCATGATCAAAGATCAGCTTCTGTACTACGCATCCTTAACGCATCAGAAAGCGATCAAGGACAACAACGTTGCTTTGAACAAAGAAGCACGCAAGGGCTATATGATGTACTTGCAGAACTTCCCCACATCAAAGGAAGTTCCGACGGTTAAGTACATGATTGCCGATATCGAGTACTTCCTTAAGAACTACCGTGAGGCGGGACGCTTCTATCTCGAAATCGCCAGCTTGGGTAAAGATAAGGCGGTTAAATACGAATTTGGTAGCAACAAAGGCGTGAACGTTCACAAAGAAGTTTCGACGGACATGGTGCGCTCCTTCGTGAAAGACTTTGAACCTGAATTTAAAGTCTTGAAAAAACGTTCACCGGACTTCACCAAGCCGAAGCCGCTGAGCATTCGCGCGAAGAACTATATCAAGGCGTGCTCCAAGTACACGCAGTGGTATCCAAACGACAAGTTGAAAGAAAAAACTTGTGAAATGGACATCACGAAAATTTACTATCACTCCGGACATAAGCCGCAGACGATCAAATATCTTAAGCTGATCTCGACGAAGTATTCAAAAGACAAAGAAGGTCCGGCGTCTGTTGAGTTGTTGATCCCAATGATTAAGGACGACAAAAAAGAACTTAACGCCACCACGGTTGAATTGCTGAAAATCGACGCTTACCGCAACGGTGAGATCGGTAAAAAGCTTCGCGACCTTGCTCGCGCGTCCGAGAAAGAAGCGATCGCTGGCGAGAAGAACACTGTCAAGCGCGCGAAGATGTATGAAGAGCAGGCGAAGAAGTATCCGAACGACGCGGATGCTGACAAGCTCCTCTACAACGCCGCGGTTGACTACACCAAAGCAGGTGCGATTTCTTCCGCGATCGGCGCGTATGTGCATCTCGTGAAGAGATATCCAAAGTCTTCGCAGGCTCAAGAGTCTTTGCTTCAGATCGCCAAGATCTATGAGAAGCAGCTTGAGTTTGATAAGTCAGCTGGATACTTCTTCCAATACTACAAGAAGTACCCCCAGGCGAAGGAAGCTCCAGGCGCGTTCGCAAAAACGTGTGAACTTCTTTTGGCTGTGAATTCCGAGAAATCACGCGGCGTCTGCTTGAATTTCGCGGCGAAGTATCCTGACGGCGGCGCTGGTTACGTATGGCGCATGATTAAGAATGCGGAACGCGCGAAAGATTACAACTTGATGACGAGTTTGATTTGGAAAGAATATCTTCCTAAGTACAAACTCAATCCGAACCAGCGCATCGTAGCTCTCTATAAGATCTACAAATCGCAGGACGGACAGGGCGCGGTCGCCGCGAAAGCCGCTAAGGAAATCGAAGGAACCTTCGGTTCCGCGAATGGCGCGGTTGAAGGTGAAGCGTTGCGTTACTGCGGTGAGTTGGCGTTTAAACGTGCTAACGGCATCATGCCGAAGTTCTCAGCTGTGAAACTACAAGGTGGATCGGTTGATAAGTTGGCTGGAAGTTTGGAGAAAAAGGCGCAGGCGCTGACCCAAGTTGAACAAACGTACAACACGGTGATGTCGCTGAAAGATGCTTACTGGGGTGTTGCCGCTCTCTATCAAATGGGTCTAGCAAACGAGCAGTACGCACAGATGATGGAAAACCCACCAGAGATCCAGGGTGCTTCCAAAGCGGACGTTGTGAAGGAAATTGGTCCACAAATCGCGGCGCGTAAGAAGGCGGCGATGCAGTGGTACAAGATGGCGCAAGAAACTGTGACGAAGTTCAAAGTTTATAACGAGTGGTCGGTGCGCGTGATCAACGGCCTCAACCGTCTTAACGACAAAAACTTCACCTTCGAAGATTACGTCGTGAAGCCGGACTTTATCGGTACGGAAGTGCCGTCTAGTGTGATCTCTTCAGTTCGCGGAGGGAATTAATCGTGTTAACACAAACCAAAACATATAAGTGGAAGCTGTGGAGCACCGGTTTAGGCTGCGCGCTAGGACTTTTCTTCGCTGGTTGTGCCTCTGATGGTGGCGGCGGTGGTGGCAAAAGCGAAAAAGAAATTGAAGAAACCTCTTCCGCGAAAGAAGAGAATGTCAAAGCGGATCAGGAAAAAGACGAAGTTAATATTTCTGGATCGCTCCGGACTTTCACGCTGTCAAACAGCAACAACCCTTTGACGTCGAAAACGGTAAATCGAGAAAAAGCGGCGAGCATGGCTCAGTCGCTTCAAGATCAGTTGAAAAACCCGCAATTCAAAGATCGCAGCGAGCTCATCGGCTTGATGTCCGTTCAGGCGATTGCGGGAATTTCCGTTGAAAACATGCTTGAAACCGCGCAAAAACTTGTAAATCTCGAGATGAGTAAAGACGTTCGCCGTAACATGCCTGAATTGGCGAAGTTGCAAATCGCGCTGTCCGCGATTCGCTCCCGCAACTTCTCTATGGCGGAACACTTTATGTTGGATTTGGAGAACTCCAAGAATAAAAGGGTTCGCGCGGGTCTGTTAACGGCGGAAGGTTATATCGCTTTGTTGGAAGACCGTATTCCTGAAGCGGTTTATTCTTGGAATGAAGCGTTAAAACTCGATAATGATTATGAGCCAGCAAAATTGAATATCGGCTTTATCGCGTTGCGTTACGGCGACTACCAAACAGCGAATCGCATGCTCTCCAGCATGCAGGACGACTGGTTCGCGCTGACAGGCTTGATGATTTCCGCGCGTCTCGCGGGGGATTTCGATCGTGCGAAATCGATGTGTAGTCGTATTCTCTCGAAGAAACCCAACTACAAACCAGCTGTTCTTAGCTGCGCGCTCAACAAGTATGAGGGCGAAAAGAAATACGACGAAGCCATCAAAATGTTGCAGGACGTGGCGAAAATGCAGCCAGCCGCACCAGGTATCGATGAAAAGGCGTTTAAGCTGATTTCAAAGATCGAACAAGAGGCGCAGGAAGCGCGCGCCAAAGCTGATGAGAAGAAGCGCAAGGACCAAGCGAAGAAAGACGCTGATAAGGCGATGAAAGAAGCGGACAAGATGCTCAAGAATAATGGCCCGGGAGCAGGCGGTTCTTCCGAAGGGGGAGCTGGGGCTGAGAAGAAAGGTGGCGAAAACGCCGGCCAAACTGAGGATTCTCAGTAAAGCCACAAGCTGCCATGAACAAAAAAAGTGTTGAAAAAATGGCGGCACCCTCTTCTCATTTTAACAACGAAACTAGATAATATAACAAAGCATTTAAATCCCAGTTCTTATGCCGAGACTGTGCGGATCCATGAAAGCTGACAGTGGGTTCTTGATGTCAGCCTACGCTTTTCCAGGGGATGCGGAATGAGCCTTGATATCAGCATTAGCTTTACCTTACCAAATGAAGCTTCCAAAACCCTTAATGTGACGGAAAGCAGGGTGCTTATTGGCGCGCTGCTCTCCAACGAAGTGGTGTTACGCGCTCCCGGCGTGGATCCCATTCACGCCATGATTGAGGAAGATGAACAGGGTCGAAAAACTCTGATCGATCTCGGTTCTTCGTCCGGTGTGAAATTGAACGGGAACCCGGTCGAAGTCGAAGCCATTATCAAAGTCGGCGATGTTCTGGAAATAGGTTCCATCTCTTTGGAGATTGGAGAGCTGAGGCGCGAAACCGTTGTGGCCGGCGCTGTAGCGGAAGAGAGTGTTGCCGAGGAAGATGTAGTTTATAGCCCAGATGCTGCGGAAGATCGTTCTGCGAGGGAGACTGCCATCGCTACTCGTAAACAAGACGCTGAAGTTGAACGTCGTGAAGACAAGGAAGTTCTTTTTAACCCGCGCAAGGCGAAGCCCAGTGGTGATGTTCTCGAGGTTGTGAGTTACTGGGGCGACACCGTTCTCGAAGTGGAACTATTCCACAAAGGTTATAAAGGATTTGAGCGCGTCACCATCGGTGATCCGACAAAAGCCCACTTTCTGGCGGGCGGCACGAAAAATATCGATCTCTACGAACTTGCGAAAGTGGGCTCGGATGGCTTTCAAGTTCGCACCATGGATGACATGAAATCCCGCGTGCGTAAGGGCGGCGAGGTTATCCAGGAAAGTGGCGCGCATAAGTTTTCATTAGGCCGTCGCGATATCATTCATATCAGTCAGGGCGCGGTGCGCTACTTCATGATGTTCGTGAATCCGCCGCCGCTTCTTTTGCCACGCAATCGTGCGAAAGATCCGATCTTTGCCATGATGATGTCCGTGGCGATGCTTCTTTATTTCCTCGCGATTCCAGCGATCTGGATGTCGACACCGAAAGAAAAGGTGCAAGAGGATGATGACGCGTGGATGATGGTGGCGATGCCGGAGAAGAAGAAAGAGCCGGAGAAGCCCAAGCCCGAGCCAAAACCGAAAGAGAAGCCACCCGAGCCACCCAAGCCTGAGCAGAAGGTAGCGGAGAAAAAAACGCCGCCACCCAAGCCGAAGCCACCTCAACCGAAACCGGAGCCGGTAAAACCAGCGAAACCGGTTGAAGTCGAGAAGCCAAAGCAAACAAAGCCGGTGGAAACGCCCAAGCAAGACGTGAAGCAGAACCAACAGCAACAGTTGGCTAATAAACCTGCGACACCAACGCCACCGAAAGAAGAGTCTCCTGCTCCAAAGGGGCCGAAGAGTCCTTCACTTTCGAAGTTGAGCGACTCGGCGAAGACGGAAGGCATGGCTTCAACAGATTCGAAGAAGCCTGATTTTAAACTCGCTGGTGGTCCATCACCTGATAAGTCGTTGCTTACAGGTGGCGCGAAAGGCTCTGGTATGGGCCAGCAGGGTGGTGCTCGTAAGGGTAATAAAGCCCATAGTGTGATGGGCGTTGAAGGTGTGAACAACGAAAAAGCTTCTGGTGTGAACTTGTCGAAGCTTGGCCTTGGCGCAGGTAAAATTCTCGATAAAACCGGCCCAAGCGCGATTCACACAAACTTCCGCAACTCAGCCGGTGGTGCCGGTGGTGGTAGCGGTTCCGCTTCAAAGACTTACGGTCTTGGCGGTGTTGGACAAGGTAGTTCTCTTGGTCTCGCGGGTACTGGCGGCGCTGTGAACAACTTCGGTTCAGGTGCTGGCGGTAGCGGTGGTGGTCAAGGTGGTACGGGTGGATTGGGTGGCGCTGGCCTTGGTTCCGGTTTCGGTAGCAAGGGCGGCGGTGGCGGCGGTGGTCCTGGCGGCAATGGCCGCGGTCGCGCCAACGTCGTGGTTCCTCCCGGTGACCCAGTTGTCAGCGGTGGTTTGACGGCGCAGGAAGTTCAGGCCGTTATCCGCGCGAACTTGAACCAGATTCGTCACTGCTACGAACAATTGTTGCAACGCGCACCGAACGCGACAGGTAAAGTGAAGGTCTCATTTACCGTTGCTCCCAACGGTCGCGTAACGGGTGCCTCGATTGCGGAGTCCTCCATCTCCGACTCGGTGATGAAGGGGTGCGTGACTGGAAAAGTGGTTCGCTGGCAGTTCCCGCAACCACGTGGTGGCCAAGCGGTTCAGGTTTCTTACCCGTTTGTGTTCAACCCGCTCTAATGGTTTCGTAACCGACAAAGCTCCGCTCCTCAAAGAGCGGAGCTTTTGATTTTTGTGGCGTTCGTCATCTTGAGCGAAACGGCGTCATCCTGAGCTAAGCGAAGGACTTTCCCATGACAGCAAAACCTTTAATTCTTTTAACCAACGACGATGGCATTGAGGCACCTGGCATTCTCGCGCTCGTGGAATTCGCGAGTGAAGTGGGGGATCCTTGGGTCGTGGCGCCCGTGGCGAATCGCAGTGGCGCCAGTCATTCCATCACTCTCACCCAAGCGTTGCCGGTGGAAAAACGCGCCCCGCGGCAGATTGCGATTGGTGGCACGCCGGTGGACTGCGTGTTGATGGCTCTGCGCACTTTTTTACCGCGTAAACCCGATTGGGTGTGGAGTGGCATCAATCGTGGCCCCAATCTTGGTGACGATACTTTGTATTCTGGAACCGTGGGTGCGGCACTGGCCGCGTTTGAGCATGACGTTCCCGCGATTGCGATGTCACTGGCTGGAATCACACCGCCGATGCACTATGAAACGGCTGTTCATGTGCTACGCGGGTTATGGGTAGATAAAAACTTTCATCGTCTTGCGCAAAAGGGTGTGTATAATATCAACACGCCGAACGTACCGATATCAGAGCTAAAAGGTGTGCGAGCGACCACATTGGGGCGTCGCCACTACGACCAAGGGTTTATCGCCGACCCGGTTGTGCCAAATGCTTATTGGTATGGTGAGGTGGCTCCTGGTCACGACAATCGCCCTGAAACGGATAGCAGCGCGATTGAACAAAACTTTGCTTCCGTCTCCGTTTTACGCCCGCATTTGCTTGATGAAGCGTTGACGAAAGAACTGCAAGGAGCCTGGAAAACAAAGTTTTAATCTTGTTGTAAGCATAGATCGCTGAGGAGTGCCAAGGATGGTGCGACGCGTAGCGGTAGTGCTGTTGATGCTCTTACTGCAAACAGGTTGTTCGACAACATCTTCTCAAGAAGCATGGGCCACGGTGCGTGTGACCAAGGGGGACACGTTAAAGGCCATTGCCGATCACTATAGAATCTCCGTCGCGCAACTCGCCGAAGCCAATGAACTTGACGACGACGCGCCTATTTTTCCCGGACAAATTCTCGCCGTGCCTCTGAATCAGGCCTACGCACGCTCACGCTTGGCAACCCGCGGTGGGATGACCTTCGGTGATGCGGCGGGACGCTTGATTTGGCCGGTGCAGGGACAGGTATCGTCCGATTACGGCCCACGTGGTTGGCGCGATCATCACGGCATCGATATTCGCGCGCCCAAGGATACGCAAATTCGTGCGGCGCATGATGGAGTGATTACTTTCGCGGGTTGGAAAAGAGGCTACGGTCAAACGGTGATCTTGGAGCACCGCAATTTCCGCACGCTGTATGCTCACTGCAACCGTGTGATGCGGCGCAAGGGAGATGTTATTGAGCGTGGCGAGGTGATTGCGTCGGTTGGTAAAACAGGAAATGCCAGCGGCTATCATTTACACTTTGAGTACCGGGATCTCAATGGCCGGGCATTGAATCCGCTCGATTTTCTACCTTCAAGCCCGGCGTTGATTTCCCGTCGTTAGCAGTCCTTACTTCCCTGGACCAGGGGTCCCCGTGTATTTGCCGAGGATAGGCGTGGCGACGATGCTGTCCAAAGCATGGGAGCTGATGATCTGTATGTCACCGAGAGAAAACGGATCAAAACTAGTTTTATAGATTTCCTCATCACCGTAAATCTGCAGTTCATACTTTCCGGCTTTTATTTGCAAACGGGTGATAACCGTTTGGTCGTTGAGACCCTCTCTTTTTTCCAGCACGGCTTTTTTAATGGCTTTGGTCTCACCCGCGCGTACCAGCAATACCGCCGGTTCGGCATCTTTCAAGTTACAAAGGTGAATAAGCTTCACGTCAATGTACGTATCAGCGGGAGCGTTGAAGGTGATATTCAAACGCTGCAAATTGGCGTCTGTAAGAACCGCTGGGTCACCACCTTTTTTACGTTCGGCGATGCACTGCTGCGTTTCATTGGTGGCACCGAAAACATAAGTGGTGTTTTGACCAATGAGATGCGTACCACCTTGTTGAACGGTTCCCGTGCCTGAGCCGGCACTTTCCGGTGGATCGTTCACGTAAGTGGAACGGGCCAATGTTTTGCCGTCATAGTTGATAACGGTTTCCACACGTAGGTTTGCTGTGAGTGCGCGTGCGATCACGGCGCGCCAGTGGAAGCCAGGCGCATCCGTCGCTTCGAGAATAACTTTATCCTGCGGAAGTTTGTTGTTGTCCGCGTCGTAGACCGAGTGGTTCACAGAAGAATTTGGTGGCAAAGTGATCTTCTGGCCGTTGTTTTCAATGCGGCACTTAAAGCCAACAACGTCCGGACTTTGACCTTCCGGCGCTTGGCTTTCAAAGCTACATGCGAGGTAACCCGTGACGTAGCCACCACCCACCATCGTTGGTTTGTCGATGGAAACAGAGTCCTCGCTCGCGGGATCACTGGATGAACCGCCCTTGGATTTCCCACGGCCGAGCCCAGGGGTCGCTGTGCTACACGCGAAGAGCCAGCTCGCCAAAAACAGCAGCATTGTGGTTCGAACACATCGCATGGCGGAAGACTCCGTAGTAAAAGGACACTAAATCTCTTTGTCTCTTTTCGTCTTCTATAGCGATAAAATTGATAGCTCTTTTCTTAAGCGACAGAAGTTTTTTAAAAACAACGGGATAGGCCTCTCCGCGGGAGGGGAATTATGCAGATAAAAATTCAGGTTCCGGGAAGGATGGTGTTGCGTAAGAATTGAGAAAGAAATCAGCCGCCCTTTTTATAAGGATTAAGCGGTTGGATGCGATAGTGAGGACTGACCTCGAATGGGCTCGCGGGCGAAACAAGTTGTGGTTTTGTTCCGTAAGCAACGGCACTTTCATGAGCGGCGACGAGAAGATTGAGTTCGTTCAGCTTTAGTTGCAGGCGCTCGTTGCGATCCAGAAGTTTTTTCTCATTCACTGTGTGCTGAACATCGACGATCCATTGCCGGAAAAAAGCGATATTTGCGGCGCGTGCCCGAACGCCATCGAGGTGTTCATCGACATCCGCGTTACCTTTATAGGCGTTCAAGGCGCGTCGCTCTAAAACGCGAGTGTTGCTGTCCGCTATTTTTTGGGTTTGTTGTGCCGTCTCTTCGGAGGCGATGCGGATTTTCTGGCGCACGGTTTTTTGCGTTTCTTCGATATGGGCTTGTCGCACCTGCTGCTGCCAGGCGTGGAGCGCGTCCAAGGTTTCTTCGTGTGCGAGCACCGAACGATCTTCCGCCATGCGACGGTTTTGCCAACGACGCACTTTGTCTTTAAAGAGCGATGTCGTCTGAAAATGCTCCCACAAGGTGGCATCGAGTGGACTTAAATCACCGAGATATTTTGCCGCGGGTTTTTCACCCAAGCGTCGCAGCATATCATTGTACGCAGTGTCCTGACGTGGGAAGGCGACGGCTTCAGCAATGGGCTGCGCGAGGTTGGTGAGATTGCGTTTTAAAAGAGGTTCGCCTTTGAGATAAGCGATGGCTTCTTCCAGGAGGCGTTCAACAGGATCTTTTGGCCAGATTTTTGGAACCACTAAGCCTCCTGATTTTAGAATGAATTTGCCAATATGTTGGCAAAGTCCCTAAACTTGTCGGTTGGTGAGGACTAGAAGGTGATCCTATGAGCAAAGAACAGGCTAATAACTTGAAACTTAAGGATTATGCGAGCTATCGCGACAGGCTTTTTTCACACGTCAGCGCGTGGCCGCTTCATTCGCGCGTTCATCGTCTGCATCGCGGGCAAAATCAGTGGCTCAAACGTGATGATGAACTGGCGGCGTTATGTGGTGGCGCGAAGCGACGGAAGTTTTCATCTCTGCTGCCCGCACTGCGAAAGGCATCGATCGACGAAGTGATTCTCTGGGGCGGAGCGCAGTCCAATCACCTCGTGACCGCGCTTTCGCATCTGCGGGAAGAGGGCTTCATATGTCATGTTTTTTGCCGAGAAACTAACCATAACCAAATTAATGGCAATCGCCTGCTTCTCGACTTACTTGTCGCTGCTGATGAAATCCATTGGGTGGAGAAAGACGCCTTAGAGAGCGCTGCCGAGGCGTTCGCGCGGCAGCGGCGTGAGATGGGTGCGAAGGTTTTTGTTTTACCGGAGGGAGCGTCTCATCCTTGGGCTATTCCCGGTGCCGCGACTTTGGGCTTCGATATTCTTGAGAATGAAATCGAAGCGGGCGTGTGCTGGCGTCATGTGTGGCTTGATGCGGGAACCGGTCTTACGGCGCAGGCGGTGATTGCTTTGTGGAGTCTTCTGGGCGTGGAGAAATCCGTGCACGTTGTGGGCATGGCTGGTGATGAAGAAACATTTCGCGCCGGTGTTCAGCAGGCGCTCGACGTATTGCGCTCTTTACTTGACTGCGATCAGCACGAAAAAACGCCGCGACTTATGTGGTATGCGCCTTCGACCGCGCGGTCGTTTGGTGCCATCAATCAAAAAGTGCGCGGTGAGATCGCCCGCGTGGCGCGAGAAGAAGGTGTCTTTCTCGATCCTCTTTATGGCGCGAAACTTTTTCTCACTCAAGCGGAGCACCCAACCACTGAGCCAACATTGCTCGTGCATTCAGGTGTGGGCGGTGGGCTTTTTAGTTTGATGTGATTACGGTGCGCCGCGCATGGCGCTGTTGGGTGCTGGTGCGAGGCGGTTGTAATTTTGCAAAGCACGCCAATAAGGATAAACATTTTCAGGTATCTGTTCCGCATCTAGACGGGGATTTTTTCCCTGCGCGTCAAAGCGTAACCAACGCCAGATCCAAGTCCAATTGATCAGAAGTGGCTCACGACGAGAAAACGCGTCGTGCCCCATAAACTGTTGTTTCACATTCCCGCGGCCCATCAATTTCAGCAGTGTGGGAGGCATGTCCGCAAGGCTGACAATATTGTCGAGAGAGCTGCCGGCAATGGATGCGGGCATTTCCGGAATGATAAAGGCGAGAGGAATGCGGTAGTGACTGCGAAACAAATCATAGGGGATATCTGTGCGCGGTGTATCTTCGTAAGGAAAATGCACACCGTGATCCGCGGCGAAAATAATGATGGTGTGCGGAAGTTTTTCTTTCACGCCTTCATAAAGCGCCTGCCAAGACCAATCCACGTATTGACGCAACTGATCCCGCATCGGTTGGTTGCGATCAATAAAATCCGGCGCGTCTTCTGGAAGTTTTAAAGGCCAGTGATTGGAGAGACTCAGAATGGTGGCGAAGAATGGGCGAGGGCCCGCCGCTAAACGATCAACCGCGGTGCTGAACACGGTTCGATCCGAGATACCCCAATTCCCTTTGGGAGATTCTTTGGGAAAATCCTCAATCCCCATCACATGTCTTGTTTTGTGAAAGGGATAGAAGGTGTTTTGATTGTCGAAGTCGTTGTTCGAGCCGCAGAAGAAGTAGGTTTCATAATGTTGCGCGGCGAAAATATCGGGCAGGCACACCAAGTTTGTTTGTGGTGCCTGTGGCAACACACTCATTTCCGGTGTGGAAAAGAGTGAGCACAGGGCTGCCGCTTGTCCCAAGTGTGTGGTGTCGCCGGTGGTCATGGCTTCGGTAAAACGCACACTCTGTTGTAACGCGTTGGTGATGTTTGGCGTCAGTCCTTCCTTGTAATGACCTTGCGCTTCAAACCCTTCGAGGCCGTCAACGCGGAAGGATTCCAGAAGAAGAACCAAAACGTTCCACGGACCTTTTTCCTTTTCTTCCTTGGCGATAAATTCCGTTAATTCCGCGCTGATTCTTGCGTGTTCGGGCGACAAAGGCGCATCCTCCGCGATCTTTTCCTGCCAGAAAGGAAACTGCTCGTTGTCGATCCAGCGACGGTGCGCGGCAAACTCACTGCGAACATAAGGGCGAATATCCGTCGTGACGAAAACAGAGTTTTTCGCTTCCGCGTAGGCGCGTGATTTAAAGAAGAAAGCGCTGACAGGGTTGTAGACGAGCTCTTTCTCCATCAACTTGCGATGGCGGAGTGACATGATGGCGGAGTTGAAGATCAGCGCCGTGACGAGAGCCACCACGATGTTGAGAAACCACCGGCGCGCCGAGCGAGGAGTTCTACGCCGCGGGCCGCGCCAGCTCCACAAAGCGAGAATCACCAATGGTCCGACAAAACTGGCGAGCGTCAGGGGTGAGGCGAAGGCGATGGCTAAACCTTCACCGACGGCGTTCGTGGTATTGCCGAGTTTCAGGTGCATGGGATGAAGAGTCACGCCAAAGTGCTGCATGTAACGAACGTGCGCGGGATATCCCACTAAACACACGAGGGCGACGATCACCGCCAATGCCTTTGCAAAAAAACCAAAACGTTTTTCCGCCAGCGGCTTTAGCAATTCAAGAAACGCAAACAGAACCAAAAAAAGCGCCAAGTCAGAAAAAAGACCGGCGCTCCAGCTGCGAAGAAAACGGTCGCCGCCGCGAAAAAATGGCAGCATACCGATGCAGATACGGTGGGCCATCGCCGCGCAAAAAACGGCCATCTGGCAAAGAGAAATCAAACGCATCTCTTCCTCACTTTTTGGCGCGAATCACAATAGCTGGGGGTATGTTGCGAATGCCGCGGTCAAACGTCACTTCACTGAAGTTGGATTTTAATTCTTTGATCAGACGTTGAACTTGAGGCGTGAGCATCGTGTGAAAATAAACAAAAGTTCTGAACTGACCGCCCGGTTTAAGGATATCGTGAGTGGTGCTGAGGGTTTTTTGCACGACTTCCGATTTCATTAATGAGAACGGCAAACCTGAAATCACCAGGTCCACATGGCCCACATCGGGGCCTAAATACTGGGGAACCGCATCCGCATAGTCGCGCACAAACTCCACGTGCGGGTATTTTATTTTGAGAAGGTCACAGAAAACTTGATTGGGTTCGCAGGCGACGTAACGGCAGTGTGGTTGTAAAAAAGTCTGTAAGGCTGATGTGAAAGAACCTGTTCCGGGACCGTATTCCACCGCAACGTTTATCTGTTCCGGTTGCAGGTCGCTCAGCATCTTTGATGCGAGCCAGGGAGATGAGGGGAAAACTGACCCCACCTGAAATGGGTTCATCGTGAATTGACGAATAAAGACGCTGGCAGCGTTTTGAGACAACATAACAACCCTAGTGCTTTGACTAAACCGAACTTATCATAAAGATTCGATAAAGCGCTACACTCAAGCTGAGTCCCACTTATTCCAGGAACCTTATGCTTGCACACGATCCTGTGTGACGAGAACTTTATCGACGCGGTGACCATCCATGTCCATCACCTCAAATCGGAATCCTGATAGCACAAAGCGGTCCGCTTCCTTTGGAATCTGACCGACCATGGCCATGACCAAGCCACCCAGGGTCTGCACATCCAGTTCCGCTTCAATCTTCTCCAAGGATTCGATGCCGATCAGATCCGGGAGTTCGCGGATCGGTGTCATCCCGTCCATCAACCACGAACCGTCTTCCCGTTGCACCACCATCGGACCTTCTTCTTCTTCCTCATCCGCCATAAAGCCGACAATCGTCTCCAGCATGTCCTTCAATGTGATGATGCCCGCCATGCCACCGAATTCATCGATGACCAACGCCATGCTTTTTCCCGTCGACTTCAATCGTTCAAGAACCTTGCTGGCGCCCAGCCCCTCGTGAACGAAGAGAGGTTCCGTAAGGGCTTCGCGGAAGTCCACTTTTTTATTGATGGCAACTTGGCGCAAGATTGTCGTGGCGGCAATCACGCCGACTGGATGGTCGACTTGGCCTTCGTGCGCTGGATAGTAAGAAAAGGATTCAACCGCCATAAGGTCGAGGAGAAATTCGGGGGGTTGACGGAGATCTAGGCAGATCACCTGCGTGCGTGGCGTCATGATATCGCCCGCATGAAGATCGCCGAGCTCGATCACGCGTTTGATCATGCTCTCTTCATTCTTCTCAAACACGCCGGCTTCGGTTCCCTGCTGCACCATGATCTTAACTTCTTCTTCCGTCACCGGACTCTCTGCAGCTGGTTTGATACCGAACAGATCGAGAATGACGTGGGTCGAGCCCGTCAAGAGCCGCACAATCGGATTCAGGAGTTTTGTTACAACGAGGATCGGCCCAGCCACGCGGGTGGCGAGCGCTTCAGGGTTGCTCAGAGCAAAACGCTTGGGCACCAGCTCGCCCACAACCACCGAAAAATAAGTGGTGGGGAAAACCACCGTTAAGAGACCCACCGCCTCCGCATACTCCTTCCCATTGGGAAAAGAATTCTCGAACCAACGAGCCACGTGTTCCGAAAGTGTCGCACCACCGTAAGCACCCGCGAAGATACCGACCAGAGTGATGCCTATCTGGATGGATGCGAGAAAATCAGATGGGTGTTGTAAAAGTTTTAAAGCGATGGCGGCGCCGCGAGAACCTTCTTCTTGAAGAGCCTGCAATCGGGCCTTTCGCGATGACACAACGGCCATCTCTGACATGGAAAGCCAGCCGTTGATTAAGATCAGAACAAAGATAACGCTAATTTCGAATAGAATGACGTAACTATCGTCGGGCATGGGATGCTCATTCCTCCAGGTTTCAGAGCATATCACAGCCGTACGCTTTTCGAGGCCTAAAAAATTATAAAGTTAACGATGGGTTATTTGCCTTTTGGGCTGAACCTAACGTCCTATCGCCCCAAGGATAATAGGGCGGGACCTTCCTCATGAAAGGTCGGTGGTACCGAGATCCCCATGACGCCGGCCGCATCCAATTTTAACAGGGAGCTTAATGTGGCGACCTCGGCGGCAAGGGTTTCCACCTCGGGCTTTTGTTGGCTCACCGCCGTCGCTAAAGGTGAAGTGATGGCATCGGCGGCTTCCTTGATGCGGGTAAACTGCGCGCGGATATCGGCGTCGATGCTTGGGCTTTGCAGCGCCACGAGATCACCGATGCTACCGTCACGCACCGCGCCGCGCTCGCAGAAATAGATGCTGGTGATGCTGTCGAGCCCGCGTCGTAAATGCTCCATCGACGTTGTAGCGAAAGGCGCTTCGACGGCATCCGGCTGCGCCACGTTTTTATCTTCTCGACCGAGTGGTTTGGCGATCTTTTTTCTTTCCATGCGTTCAACGGCGCGCACCATACCGATAAAAACCGTATCGATGCCCGCTTGTGCGGTGGGGAATTGCACGCTGCCAGCGCCGGCTTTTGCCAATTCCGCACCAAAGCCATCTTTCCCTTGCCATTTGGCGGCGATGCTTAGTGCCACCTCGGCGATGTCCTCGCTCGCGGCACGCACATAATCGCAGCGGCGTTTTTGGCTGGTAAAAGCCGCAACGGTATCCGCGTCCGATTTTCCCGCTGGAAACAAAAGATACTCGACAACAGGGATTCCGCGCGCGGTTGCCTTTTGCTGCGCCAAGTACAACGCGGTGATGGGCTCCGTGCCTCCAAGAACGGATTGAATATCCGCGGGCACGACGGGCCACGTATCTAGTGCCGCCGTTGCGGTAAGGTCGTGAGCGGGGCCGTACGTAAAAAATGCTTCCGTCGCATTCCAGGCCAGGCGTGTTTTTTTCCACGCTTCACGCACGGAAGAAAGATCGCCCGCATTGGGAGATGTGCAAAATATTTTTGTCGCGGCGGTAAGGTCATCCGCGGCGACGACGAGATCCTGTTGCGATGGGACGATCACCGTTTGGATGGTGGATTTAATTTGTCGCACGGATTCGTCCGAGGTCCCACTTCCCGAGCCTCCACATTGAATGAGAAGAACAGAAATCAAAGAAACGGAAAATAGTCGCAAAGAGGCGAAAAATGTCACCGTGATCCTCGATAAAAAAAACGGCGCCAGGAGGCGCCGCTGGGATTTAAATGCGTTTTGAGTAGCTGAAGGCCACATCGTAGGTGTTGCGCTTCACACTGATGCCACCATCACTTTGGCTTGCCATGCGCCAGCGGAGTTTTCCACCGAGAATCTGTTGCGCCTGCATCAACCATTCGACTTCCGCGTCAAAGCCGATGCCACCCGCAGGATTGCCCGCGGCGAGAGCGCCGGAGTTGTCGTAGTAAGAAGGTTCCCAGATGAGAAAGCCCGTGGCCATGATGTCCGCGTAAAGCTGGTGGCGCGCACCGCCCATAAAATCCAGCGTGTCTTTAAGACCAGGACTTAATGCGCTGTAGCGGTTGTGGGTGATCTCGCCAATAAGTGTGGTTCCCTGCACGAACTGCCGCGAACCGCGCACCTTGAGGTAACCCTTTTCTTGGATGCCTTTATGATTGATGGCGATGGTGGGATGGTACGAAAGCAAAAATTCCGTGTCCCAAGCCACCAACACCGCGCTTGGAATCATTTTCAAATAAGATTCGCTCGCCGAAACGTTGCCACTGGTGAACTTGGCTTGCACCGACGCTAATTCAAGACCAAGGCCCCAGTTGGGAGCAAAGGACTTTGCCGCCAAAGCGGAGAGCTGCGTGCGTTCCAGCTTATTGGTGATACCGGGCCAGGCGAAACGATCGGTATCCATGATGAGCTTACCGCCAAAGCGGATGCCGCTCACATCGTTGTAAAGGCCTTGGAGGAGAATGTGTTGACCGGAGTCCTTGCGGTCGCCACCGGTTACTTTGTAAGTGGAGCGTGGCAATTCAAAACGGCCCCAACCGACGTTACCGCGAATGCGCAGTTGTTGGGCGGCACTGACGTCGCGATTCTGTTCAAGATCGTCGGCCATCGGCGTAAAAAGATCTTCCGCCATGGCGCTCTGGCTTAGAATTCCAACCGCAAACAATGCCACGAGACATCGTGATGCTCTCACAGTGCTTCCTCCCCACGACTTTTTGTATTTTGTAACAAAATAATGGAAGAAGGGGATAAAACCTAGTCAATTTTGCGGGGGGATTCTTCGCTTCGCTCAGAAT
>CAYOJQ010000027.1:0-64 GCA_964404325.1 uncultured Oligoflexales bacterium | reverse complement strand
GACGAGTTACAGAATGACGAGTTACAGAATGACGAGTTACAGAATGACGAGTTACAGAATGACG
>CAYOJQ010000026.1:0-48063 GCA_964404325.1 uncultured Oligoflexales bacterium | reverse complement strand
TAATGCCACAGGGAAACTAGAATGGCTAGTGGATTAGGTTAAGGGGGGAAGGTCACTAAGGGTTGATTTTTTACCAATTAAGTCGGGTTGATCTTCGCCTGAGTTCAGAGAGAAGGCCTCAAAAATTCTGAGAAATGGTGATTGAGTAAGCGTAGATACACGTCAAACGGGCTAATGCTATCTACTTCCGCAGAATCTTCTCCATATCTTTTCCTTTCGCCAACTCATCTATCAGCTTATCTAGATAGCGGATTTCCCGCATAGTTGGTTCTTCGATATCCTCCACTCGGACGCCGCAAACGACACCTTTAATTGAGTTCCGCGAAGGATTCAGCTGAGGAGCTTCCTCAAAGAAGTTCTCGTAGCTCGTCTGCTTTTCTATTTGAGCTTCCAACTTCTTCTGACTGTATCCAGTCAACCAACGAATGACTTTATCGACCTCTGATTTCGTCCGCCCTTTTTTCTCCGCTTTCGCTACTAAAAGTGGATAAATTTTTGCGAAGCTCATCGTATAAATTCGAGGTTTCGTCATGGTGTATGTTCCTTTTCAAAAAACTCCAGTCCGATCGCTCAGACTGGAGTTTCGTTTTTAAAAGGCACACGTGATTACTTGTGTTTGCCGTGAGGCTTACCGCAGAAGCCTTTACTTCCGGAAATCGCATCACACTCTTTATGAAAAGCTGGACCGCATTCATCTTTAGATTTTCCACTACGAAGGCATTCGGCGACTTTTTTGTGGGCCTCGCCAACCTTTTCATGCATCTGAATGTGCTCTTCGGTCTTTGGATCAGGATTTCCTGAAGCCTGAGCCAATGCCACCGTTGACGCAAAAAGATTCGCTAAAAGAATGAATGTACGCATGAAAGCTCCTTACAATCGAGTGAGCCAACATTCTAACAAAACCAGATCAAAGAGGAAGCGGATACTGCACACCTAATGTCACCGCCGCGGTATTTCGATTTTCAATATTTAAGTCAGCGATGTAACGCATGTTGAATGACAAAGACGGCGTCATAGCAGGATGAACACCAACGTCTAGATAGTAGAAGATCCTGTTTCCTTTTGCTTTATCTTCAGGAGCAAAATCCGCTCCTTCCTTTACCCAAACTTGTAGGCCGACCGCAGCTGATACGAGCGGAATGAGTTTGTAGCCCGCATTCACATCCACGTATGGAGTCATAAGGCTCGCGGTCTCGTCACCATTTGTCATGGAACTAGAGCCCTTCGTACTAGCCGTTAAATAACCTAAAGCGGCGCTGGCGAATGCGTCCGAAAAATTCCAACGACCTCCCACTTCCACGCCAAGTAAACTTCCCTTTTTATCAGTCTCGCGCTTAACATCCGTTTTGATGTTAAGGCTTCCGAGAAAGCCTCCAACGTAATATGTCGCACCAAGGAATGAGGTTTCCTTTTCGCTTGCGACCGAAGAGAATGGCGTCGCTTCCTGTGCGCTTGTTACACCAGCGGCCCCCAACAATGACAACAAAATGAATGGCGATATTCTTTTAAAAGCTTTCACGCGCTTTCCCCCGCGACACAGATTCCCAGTTTCGAATTCAATGAGACAGAATCCTTCAAAATTTTAGGGCGTTATTGTCGCGACTGGTATCGCGCCAAGAGACTAGTCCATTTGGATGAGGGAAGTAAAATTGGCGGCCGCCACGCCGTTTTCTTCGCCAACGAAACCTCCATTCCGCAGAGCTAAAAGACGTTGCCTTCGTTGGCAGCGTAAATTCTTCAGTCACTCTCAACAAAATTATAGATAAATGAAATTAGCGAGTTAGAAAGAGATTGGATTGGTATGAATCCTGTAATAATGCGATCGCTGTGTTGTGAGTTGTTACAGAGGATCATCTTATGAAACTTAGCTTGTCCCCCCTCACATTCCTTATTGGCTTCAGTCTTTCCGTGTTTCCACTCGCTGGATGCAACGGCACAAGCTTCCAAGGCATTAGTAAAAGCGGCGGCGGTAACAAATCGGGAAGTGGCTCTGCCGCCGATGGCGCCAATGGGGCTCATAGCGGCAATCCAAACGATCCCGATGGTGCCAACGGCGCTGGCGGTTTTGATGAAAATGGTAATCCAACCGGCGCTAATGGAAGCAGTGGCGACAAAAACAATCCTAACGGCGGTGATGGAAGTAGCGGCGACAAGAACAACCCTAATGGCGGCGATGGGAGCGCCGGCAATAGCGGCGACACGTGGAACGGCAACCAAGGAACAAATGGAAATCCCAATACAACACGAGGGGGCCAGCCTTTAGATAGCCCCATTAACCCCAATGACAACGGCGAAAAAATTCAAGAAACAAATCTTAAGTTAGGGATTAACTTCGAAGATCGCGGCTATAAAGGCGATATGGACTACAATGATGATGTCCTATGCTTCGAAGGTAAGTTCCGCGTCAACAAACAAACCGGTGCCATCATATCGCTGGCGGATCAGAACGTAACCGGTTACATCAACCGCAACGCGAGCTGCGGACAAAAAATCTTCATCACCATCACGCATCCTGATGAAACAAAAACAACGATTGTGCGCGAACCAGCGCATCAACAACCGATCACTGAGACTCTGAGCTTTAAGAAAAATTCATTGCTTGAAGTCAAATTCCAATCCACGAGCGATAAGTGCGACACGAATGTCCACACTGTTGTGGAGCAGGAGTTCGTCTTGTTTAGTTTCGATATCTGCAATCAATAAATTCAGAGAGCCTCAAGACCTTCGGGTTTCGAGGCCCGCCATCGCGGCCCCTCCGCCAACGCGCCACAGTTACAAGATGCAAAGTTTTATCTAAACTGCCTCCGACCTGCTTCATAGATGGAGAAGCTTATGAATTGGAACGACGAACCAAACAATGAGGCTAGAGAGGTGCTGAAATTTTGGTTCGAAGAGGTTGGCATAGCCCGTTGGTACGTAAAAGACGCCGTTCTCGATGCAACCATTCGCCGTCGCTTCTTTAACCTCCATCAGGCCGCATCAAAATGCGAATTATTCGATTGGAGAAAAACTCATACAGGCCGTCTTGCGGAAATTATTGTGCTCGACCAATTTCCCCGCAATATGTTCCGTGATAGCCCGCTGGCTTTTGCCCAGGATGCATTGGCCCTTTCACTTGCTCAAGAAGCGGTCACTCATGGCTCAGACATCGCTGTCTGCGGCAACATGCGGCATTTTTTTTATATGCCCTACATGCATAGCGAATCGGCGTTGATCCATCAGCTGGCGGAAAAGTTATTTAGAGAAGAAGACCCATCTGGTCTGGACTGGGAGCTTCGCCACAAAAAGATAATTGACCGCTTTGGCCGGTATCCTCATCGCAATGCTTTGTTGGGTCGGGAAAGCAGCACGGAAGAGATAGAGTTTCTAAAACAACCGGGAAGTTCTTTCTGAAACCTCTAGCGGCATCGCCGCCACGCTAGTTTGTAGTTCTGAGAAAGCTCCCCATCCGCGGAATCCATCGCTAACACACCACCGCTGCCTTTGGCCGCGTACATAAAGAGTGATGTCTTCAGGGTAAGGGTTTTGACTGTGGATCGACACGGAGTCCAAGCCACCGCGCGCAAAGCCAAGGTACTTTCGCTTAAGTAGTCCTGACTCATGGCACCGTGAAAAGACTTTTCATGAATCCGTTGGAAGCCATGTTTTGTATAAAGCGATAGCCTTTCAAAAGCCGAAGCCCCCTCATCCAAGTCAACATAGCCGCGCAGTTGTGTGGAAAGAATCCCAAACGACCAGCCTGCCGGAACAGCGAAACTTAATTGGATTAAGCAATCAACCCGTTTTCGTTGCCAGTGACCGCCTGCCTCAACATCCACAAAATTTTTATCGAATATGAGTGTGAAGGCTTTTTTATCCTCGGAGATTGAGGCCGCAACGCTGTTCTCGGGACAGCCACTTCCACGATAGACAATTTTTTTGACGGCCATGGAAGTTTCAGGCGTTGAAGATTGCCCGACAAACCCTTCATACGTAGGATGATCCTCACCGTAATCACCATCATGAATCTCGTTCGTGGCTTGAAGTTCATCCTCGATGGTTTCCGAGGCTTGATCTTGGGTGGCCTGGTTCCCGTCATTCGCGGCACCACAACCAACAACAAATAGGAGCAACAAGAAAAAAATCCGCATACGAAACCCCATCTCCGGCTCATCCGGATTCCTAGCTTCAGCAGATTCCGTTCCTCATTTAGGGAGGTGATATTTAAGGAAAAGTGGGAGGCGTCCTCGAAAAGCGTCCAATGTTTAGACAGTGAAACGTCTCCCGATTCGACAATTTTTAAAGTTTTTCTCAAAAATTTCCGATAAGGAGATGTCCAACACTCATCGTCCTATGTGCTCAAGGAGATTCCATGAGTATTATCCGCATTGCAAGTAGCATCGCTGCGATGATGTTACTTGTTTCATGTCTTGATAAAGCGGGTCTTACGGGAACACATAGAAAATCTGCCGCAATCGAAGAAGAGGCGGGTGTGCCACAAGATGGCGAAGCACTCCCGACAACGCCGAAGCCGCTTCCAGATCCTGTGAGCGAAGGCTCCAACTCTGGGACATCTGGAAGTGATACAACAAGCAATTCAAGAAGCAACGGAACGACAAACAATCAACCCGCACCCTCGGAAACGACGCCCGAAGTGAACTACTGCTACAAGGCTACGCAAGAAATTTGTCAAATTGAAGCCGTCATCATCCGCGAAACAAATCGCTATCGCGAGGAAGTTGGCGTTGCCCCCCTAAAGTACAGCACCAAAATTAGTTTCGTCGCTCGTGATTGGTCGAAAGATCAAGGGGACGTGGGCGATATTTCGCACACTGGGTTCCCCTCCGCGCGCCTTACAGCTCTTATCGAAGAATTCGGCGCGAAACCATCCTCCAAACTTTTCGCAATGTCGGGAGAGAATGTCGCTCTTAACACCAAAAAAAGCACATCAACACCCGAACAAATTGGCGTTGCGATCGCCCAACAGTGGCGCAACAGTTCGGGTCACTACAAGAACATGATAAAATCTTCATACACAGCCATCGGTGTCGGAATCGTCATTATTGGAAAAACGGTTTATGCCACACAGATCTTCGGCAAAGATTCAGAAGCACTTCCACCGCCCTTGTGAAACAAGGGCCTCTCGCTATTCCTTTGCAAATCCAATAAAGTTCATGGAACGCATTTTAGCTGCGTCATGTTCCTCATTGGGTCAGAACGAGCCAAAGGAAACTCAGATATGGAAATATCCACAGAATATTTAAATGGCTTTTTAGGCGGCGCGTTAATCGGTTTCGCCAGCCTTATTCTTCTCGCCTTTAATGGTCGCATCTTTGGAGTGAGCGGCATCGTTTCAGGGATCTTATCCCATAAAGGATTCGAACGTGACTGGCGCACCGCGGCTGTTTTGGGACTGCTATCTGGCGGCATTCTTTTGGTCAATCTTCATTATCCCGCTTTCGACACACTTCCCATGCGGTCATTTTCGGAAATAGCGCTGGCTGGCTTGCTCGTCGGTTTTGGCACGCGACTTGGCGGTGGCTGCACGAGTGGTCACGGTGTCTGCGGAATCAGTCGGCTTTCACCTCGCGCGATTGTCGCTACGTGTATTTTTATGGTCACGGGTATGGCCACGGCAACATTCCTATCGACGATGGGTTCCCCATGAGAAAGCTCTTTGCCGCTTGGATAGCGGGATTTATCTTTGCCATGGGGCTCGGTGTCTCTGGCATGACGAAACCATCAAAGGTCATTGGCTTTCTTAACCTCTCACCTGGCTGGGATCCCACATTAGCTTTTGTGATGGGAGGAGCCGTTCTTGTTTACGCAATCGGCTTCCACCTTATTCGCCGAAGAAGTAAACCAGTGCTTGCATCTGAGTTTCACATTCCAGCGAAATATCCCATTGAGTGGAAATTATGTGTGGGTGCGGCGATATTCGGAGTTGGTTGGGGACTTGGCGGATACTGCCCAGGACCAGCGGTGGTCGCGGCGATGAATGGTAGCAGCCAGACGCTTCTCTTTGTGTTGATGATGGTTTTTGGATTTGTATTGCAAGGAATGCTTTTTAAAAACCCAAAATAGATCGCAAGGAGCCATCGAGCATTTTCTCGATGGCAAACCACGCTGTTTCTCCCACGAGAATAAAGTAGATCCATGTCGCTACACCGAGTACATGACCGATCATAACCAAGAGACCATCGCGCTCAATAAATCCCAAACAACAAAAAATCACCGCCCAAGCTGGAATAGAGTTTGAGAAGAGCACGACAGGAGGAAGCGGTAAGCAGAGAGCGATACCGCTTAGAAAAATGGTTAGGCCGATAAAATGATCCAAAGGCCAACGAAACATAACTTCCAAGCGCTCTTTAAAAAGATGCTCTATCGATCTGAAAACTTTCGCGCCCGCCAATAAGATCTTTTTGAGGCGCTCCGTTTCAATTGTGCGCTCCCTTACCATGCGAGGAATATGCGCCTTGCGACGAAAGGCTAGGCGCAGTCCGATCAAAGCGATAGCAACGCCAAACGGGACAGAGAGACCCG
Organism: uncultured Oligoflexales bacterium; assembly: GCA_964404325.1. GTDB lineage: Bacteria > Bdellovibrionota_B > Oligoflexia > Oligoflexales > Oligoflexaceae > CAYOJQ01. The sequence goes on along the minus strand of CAYOJQ010000026.1, from coordinate 41,541 downwards.
GAAGAGGAATCGGCTGAATAAAGGGAATGCAGATAATAAGGAGAGTCGCGGCGAAACCGCGACCATGCAACACGGACTCGATTTCGCCTATAGTGATGCGATGTCCATTCGCCTCATGTGCAATTTTCGTCAGTTCTTCACTAAACCGCATTTATACCTCTAGTGTTTCACCAAGAATATAAACGAGGAATTCTGAAGCTCCTATAAAATAGGCTACTCAAGGCGGACAAACTGGCTGATGCGATATTTATCAAGAAAGTGGAGATTATCTTTAGAGAGTGCGGAAATGATGATTTTAGGTGGTGGTCTCCTTCTTTTCTGACTCAGGCGCTTCCTCGGCTTTTTCCACGGTTTCTTTTTCGAGTTTGTCTGTCGCTTTCATCAGCTGTTTTGCATAGAAATTGACGAGATCATTCTTCTTCTCTTCCTTAACGACTGGATCTTCCACGAGAGACTCTTCCGAGTCATTTTCATCGGAAGTCTTTTCCGCCTCGCTCTTAGCTATCTTCCGACCTTTCTCGGAGATGGAAACCTTGGTCGCGCCGCTCTTTCCGCTGGTGCTCTTTTTGTTTTCAGATGAATTCTTTTGTTCGGTTTTGCCGTTCTCTTTGCCCGCTTTGATTTCCTTGTGGAGAGACACGGCGGTATCCACGCCCTTTCCCTTAACATTTTGTGACGAAACCATGGCAGAACGTCCTTTCTCGTTTTCTTTCTACTATTCTCGCTCTATTTAAAGCTTCTGGGAATAAAGCGGTTTTTCACAAAAAAGTACCAATCCATTGGAATAAGGACCAAAATTTTGACTTTTTTTGGGCCTACCAGAAGCCATTTTTACGTTCATCTTCTTACTTCGGCCCGCTAGAATGGGCACAAATCTACCGGAGGAATCGCCATGGCGGATCGACAAATAACTTCTGTTCTTACCGAGCATCGTGTTTTTTCACCGCCGGAAGCTTTTCGCAATGAAGCGCTTATTGACAGCCTCGAGAAGTATAAAACGATGTGGGAACACGCAAAGAATCATCCGGAGGATTTTTGGCGAGAGCAGGCGCTCGATTTATTGCAATGGGACAAACCTTTTGACACTGTCCTACGCGGCAAGATGCCGAAGGTTGAGTGGTTCGCCGAAGGCCACATCAATGCCTCCGTCAATTGCCTTGATCGACATGTAAAACATCACCCCGATAAAACCGCGCTCATCTGGGAAGGAGAGTCTGGCGATCATTTGCAATTCTCTTACCGCGATCTCCTTAGCGAAGTAAGTCGATGCGCGAACGGCCTCAAAGCACGCGGTGTAAAAAAGGGCTCACGCGTCACGATTTATCTACCGATGGTGCCAGAGCTTGCGATTGCCGTGTTAGCATGCGCTCGTCTCGGCGCGATTCATAGCGTGATCTTTGCCGGGTTCAGCGCGGACGCACTTGCGGAACGTATTCAAGACGCGGAATCAGACACAGTCATCACGGCTGACGGCGTATTTCGCCGAGGCCAAACAATTCCGCTTAAAGATCAAGTCGACCAAGCTCTCAAAAAAGTTTCTTGCGTGAAATGCGTGGTCGTCGTTCCAAGAACAAAAGCCCCTATTCACATGGAAAAAGATCGCGACATTTTGTGGCAAGAGTTAGTCGTAAACCAATCCAACGATTGCGCCGCTGAAAGCGTTGCGGCAGAACACCCACTCTTCATCCTTTACACATCCGGCAGTACTGGTAAGCCGAAGGGCGTGGTGCACTCGACCGCCGGCTATCTCCTTCAGACCGCGCTCAGTTTTAAGTACGTTTTTGATCATCGCGAAAACGATATTTTTTGGTGCACGGCGGACGTTGGCTGGATCACAGGCCATAGCTACGTCATCTACGGCCCACTCGCGAATGGCGCCACGATCATGATGTATGAAGGCGCTCCCAACTACCCTGATCCGAGCCGCTTTTGGCAGATCATTGACCGTTATAAAATCTCAATTCTCTACACGGCCCCAACAGCGATTCGTGCATTTATGAAGTGGGGCGATGAGCATATCGAACCTTACGATCTGTCATCCCTTCGTCTTCTCGGCTCCGTGGGTGAACCCATCAATCCGGCCGCATGGCTATGGTATCGGGAAAAGATCGGCAAAAACCGCTGCCCCATTGTTGACACGTGGTGGCAGACAGAAACGGGAGGCATCATGATTAGCCCTCTCCCCGGCGCGATCGATACGGCTCCTGGTTCGGCAACACTGCCATTCTTTGGCGTGGTGCCCGAGATTGTTGATACGAATGGAAACCCCGTGCCCTTGGGTACGGGAGGATATCTTGTTATTTCACAACCATGGCCAAGCATGATTCGCGGCCTGCGCGGCGACCAAGAGCGTTTCCACAAAACATACTTCGAGCAGATTCCGGGAAAATATTTTACGGGCGATGGCGCTCGGCAGGATAAAAACGGGTATTTTTGGATTCTAGGACGCATTGATGATGTGATCAATGTTTCCGGACACCGTCTCAGCACTATGGAAATTGAAAGTGCTCTTGTTCATCATCCGGCTGTGGCTGAAGCCGCCGTTGTGGGAAAGCCAGACGACCTTAAGGGCGAAGTTATTTGTTGTTTTGTCACACTGCGACAAAACAATCCCTCCGCCGAGCTAAAGAAAGAACTGCGGGAGCACGTAGCCAAACAGATTGGCGCTTTGGCCCGGCCGGAAGAAATTCGTTTCACACAAAGTTTGCCAAAGACTCGTTCCGGGAAGATCATGCGCCGATTTTTACGTGACATCGCTCGAGGCCATCAACCCAGCGGGGACGCATCTACCTTAGAAGATATTTCCGTATTGCAGCAGATTAGCTCAGAAGGGGAGGAGTAGACATGGCATTAAGCGGAAGCATTCTCTTTCACAATCCACGTTGTTCCAAAAGCCGTGAGGCGCTCGCGCTTTTGGAAAAGAAAAAAATCGACGTCAAAGTCGTTGAGTATCTCAAAGATCCCTACTCTGAGGCGGATCTTAAATCGTTGCTTAAACTTTTAGATATGGAACCTTCTGAACTCGCCCGTAAGAAGGATGATCTCTATGGTGAATTGAAGCTCTCGGGGAAAAGTGAAGCAGAGCATTTGAAAGCTATGGTCAAGCATCCAGCCCTTGTGGAGCGCCCGATCTTTTTTCATAATAAAAAGGCGGTCGTTGGACGACCGCCTGAAAACGTACTTGAGATTCTCTCAATCTAGTCGACAAGTTTTGGATCAAGGGCGTCGCGCAACGCGTCGCCTACGACATTCAAAGAGTAGACGATTAAGAACATAAAGACGGTAACACCTGCCAGCGGCCACCAGATTCCGTTTACCAACTCACCGGTCGCGTCGGAAATCATTGTTCCCCAGCTCGAACCATCCTGAATACCCACACCCAAGAACGTCAACACAACTTCGGATTTAATCGCCGCAAGAATCGTTAACGACGCGGTGATGATCGCCAAATGGATAACGTTGGGAAGGATGTGCTTGAATATAATGGTTCGGTTGTTGGCGCCCAAGAGGCGAATCGCCAGAACATACTCGCGGCTCTTATGCTTGAGCACTTCACCACGAATCAGGCGACAAAGGCTGACCCAGCTGACTGCACCGAGTGCGATACAAACAGATGTGATCCCTTTACCCAAAACGAAGGAGATACCAACCAAAAGAAGGATTTCTGGGACGGAGGAAAGCACGGAGTAGATCCAAATAAAGAATCCGTCCACTTTTCCGCCGTAGTAACCAGAAAGACATCCGGCCACCATGCCAATGGGCACACTAATCAATGTAACGATGAAACCAATCGTCATCGCCGTCTTAGTGCCGACGAGGATCTTATAAAGAATGGATCGTCCGAAAACGTCCGTGCCGAGAAGTTTCGCAAACTCCCAGCTGGGCGGTTCATAGCTCGACCCAACACGCTCTTGGAAATCTGGCAGAAGTCCCGCGTATCCCAATAAGGCGATTAAGATGTAGATAAAAACAATCGCGAAACAAAGGACGACAAACTTTTTCTTCAAAAGTTTTTTAATAGCCCTTTGCCCCAGACTCTCACCGATTTTCACGGCTACTGGCTGCACGTTACTCATTTCCAAGCCTTCAACTAAGCTTGACCCTTGGGTCGACATAAGCATAAAGAATGTCTGTCAATAGGTTAAAGAAAGCGAAAAATATCGCGATTAGAACACTCAATCCTTTGATCACCGGAAAGTCACCGGTATTGATCGCGGTAATCAGAAGATCACCAATTCCCGGAATACTGAAAAAACGTTCCATCAAAAACGCGCCCAGAATCAAGAACGGGATGCCGATGACTGTATAAGTCAAAATCGGAATCATGGCGTTTTTTAGGATGTGACGGAACAACACGCGTTGTTCGGATGCCCCCTTCGCAAACGCCGTACGAACATAGTCCGCCTTTGTTTCATCGAGGAACACGGTGCGATACATGCGAATATCTGGACCCGCGGAAACCACCATCATGATGATCCATGGCAGCACGAGATACTTGATGCTCTCGAGACCATTTTCGTAACCGTTGATGGGGAACCAACCTAACTGGTAAGCGAAGAAGTATTGAAACGCGATGATGTAGACGAGATATGAGATACTCATCCCCGCTACAAACACAAATGTCGAATACTTATCGATCCACTTCCCACGATAGAAAGCAATCAACATCGCCATCGTGAGAGACAGAAGAAGACCCATGACGTAAGGGGGAGCCGTCAAGGAAAGAGAGACAACCGCTCCCTGCGCGAACATCTTTGAAAGTTCTTCACCGGAGTTAAATGACACTCCAAAATCAAGCGTTACAATCTGACGCAAGAAATCAAGAAACTGCAAAGGAAGGGACTTATCCAATCCCCACTTATGCCTTAGAGCCTCAATTGCGTCAGGCGTTGCATGGTTACCCAACGCAACACGAACGGGATCCTCGCCCACTGTCGAGAAGAGGATAAAGACCAATAGTGCTACGCCGAGCACTATTGGAATCATGTAAAGCAGTCGCCGAATAATATAGGCAAACATTAGTGTGACAACTTCCTTTGTGAAGGATCAATGTCGAGGTATTTGAATGGCATGTTAACCATGGAGTTACGCTTCATGTTGCGTACGTGCTTTTGGAACATACCGAAGCCAAGTGGGTTCATACGATAAATAACGGGCACTTCGTCCTTCAAGATATCTGACATCTCTTTGAACATTTTGAAGCGCTCGGGACCGTTTTCCATAAAGCGGCTCTTCTCATAAAGCTCGTCGTAACGCTTGTTGGAGAAGTTCGCATGGTTTGGACCAGGAGCTTTGTTCTTGCTGTACATCAGGGCGTAGAAGTTTTCGGCGTCTGGATAGTCAGCGCCCCAGCCAAAGTCGATCATCTGGTGGTTGTTGTTTTCAACTTTCTGCAAGAAAGCGGAGAACGTCTGGAAGTTTGCTTTAAGCTTGATACCAACCGCAGCTAGCTCAGCGCGGATAAATTCATAGTCTTGGCGTGAGAGTTTTGTGGTGCTGCGGAACTCAATGGTGAGCTCTGGCAGACCTTGACCATTCGGATAGCCAGCTTCTGCCAGCTTCTTCTTCGCCATCTCAACGTTTCTCGTATAGTACTCAACAGCGATGTCACGCTCACTGCCCGCAATCGGCTGTGGCACGATGGTCTTCAATGTTAGACCGCGGCCGTTACGAAGAAGCTTGATCCATTCGGCTGCATCCATGGAGTATGCGATGGCTTGACGCAAGGCCTTGTTCTTAACAAGAGGGTCTTGCATGTTAAAGCCGATCATAGAAGTGGAAAGCTGAGCTTCCGTGTACATATTGTACTTTTCAGCGTACTCAGGCTTCAAAGAGAAATTACCCTTTTCATCCTGGATCGCCATTTTCTCAAAGTGGTCTTTATCGATACCGATCCAATCGATTTCGCCTTTGAGGAACTTAAGCATCGCCGGTTGGGCTTCTTCAATGAGAGGCAATGTCACTTCGTCAACGAGCGGCAACTGTTTACCGGCGTCTTTCAAATAACCGTTGGTTTGGTCTTCAGGGGTACCTTCGGAGGGATAGGTACCAAAGTAGTTAAGATTCTTGGCAAGAACCATTTTGCCGCGGCGAGAGTACTCTTTCATGTAGAAAGGCCCTGTTCCAACGGGGTGTTCTTGGAAGTCGTCGCCGTACTTCTCAACAGCTTCTTTCGGCACAATGGACATGCCAGAGAAAGCAAATGGGTAGAACGCTAGAGGGTTATCACGCGTAAAAGTGATGGTCATTTCATGATCGTTCAATTTCTTGATACCACTGATATCAAGTTTAGAATAATCCGTTGCTTTACCAAGCTTCTCAGTCTGAGCACGGAAATCATCCATACCCACAACAAAACCTTCGATAAGGCTGTAGCTAAGTACGTTTACGTTCGCGTCGGCGAAACGCTTAATGGAATAAATGGCATCGTCGATGTTCGCTTCGCGGCCTTTTCCATCGGGAAAAGATGCGTCGTCATGAAATTTGACGCCTTTGCGCAAAGTGAAGAGATAAGTAACGCCGTCTTTTTGCTTCTCAGGCATTTTTTCAAGAAGACCTGGAACGAGCTTATAAGGTCGGGAAAGGTAATCGTACTGAAGAAGACGATCGTAAACGTTATCGATAACGTCCGCGGAAGCTTCATCAAATTGCTTCATCGGGTCGAGTGACTTGTGAACACTGGCGCGAAAATAGTTAAAAACCTTCTTCTCGCCTGAGCCACCAGCAGTCGTGCTAGCGGATTCATTTTTGTTGCAAGTGCAACCACCGAGCAGAGTCATCGCCGCGGCTGCCGCGACCACCAACTTTTGCAATGCCGATTTCGTTTTCAATGCACCTCTCCTTTAGCACGAATTTCTTCTGCAAAATGACATGCGACCAAATGGTCAGGGTTATGAGCAGGTTGACGAAGCTGCGGTAATTCGCGCTTGCATCGTTCTTTTACGTACGGGCAACGAGTGTGAAAGCTGCATCCTGGGGGAGGCGCTTTCGGGCTGGGAACATCGCCTTCCAGAGCTTCGAAAGTTTTTCGTTGATCTGGATCGGGAACAGGAACCGCCTTAATCAGCGCCATGGTGTAAGGGTGAAGGGGCTCATCATAAATGTCTTTCGAACGAGCGAGCTCCACAACACGGCCAAGATACATAACGGCGACGCGGTCGGAGATATACTTCACGACGGTTAGATCGTGAGAAATGAAGATGTATGTAAGGTTCAATTCTTTCTGCAGATCCACCAGAAGGTTCAAAATCTGCGACTGAATCGAAACGTCCAAAGCTGAAACAGACTCATCCGCGATCACAAGCTCTGGATTCAAAATCAATGCGCGCGCGATGCCGATACGCTGACGTTGCCCACCGCTGAATTCGTGAGGAAATTTGTTAATATCCTCATCACGAAGGCCAACCTTACGGACAATTTCCTTAACCTTCTTTAAACGCTCAGCCTTATCGCCCATGCCGTGAAGCTTGAGGGGTTCGGCGAGAGTGTCGCAAATTGTCATGCGCGGGTTTAGAGAAGCATAGGGATCCTGAAAGACCATCTGCATTTTGCGACGGAAATCTTTCAATGCCGTGGGATTCATCTTGGTGATGTCTTGGCCATCAAACAAAACTTCGCCAGCAGTCGGTTCATAGAGCCGAACAAGCGCTCGACCCAATGTGGTTTTTCCGCATCCGGACTCACCCACAACACCTAATGTTTCACCACGGTTCAATGTGAAAGAAACATCGTTAACCGCATAAACATTACCGACGGGGCGCTTAAGAACGCCGCCAAAAACCGGAAAATGAAGATCGAGATTTTTTACTTCTAAAAGCGGCTTATTCATGAGGCAATCTCCCAGCCACAAGGTGGCAAGCTACATCATGATCCGTCGCACCTTCACGACCTAAGGGTGGTTCCGTTTCGAAACAAAGATCCTTGGCATAAGGGCAACGAGTATTAAAACGGCAGCCTTTGGGAAGATTAAGAAGACCTGGAACAGTACCTTTAATCGTCGAGAGGCGGGCTGCTTTGGTTTCATCGATTTTCGGAATCGAACTGAGCAGACCTTGTGTGTAAGGATGCTTTGGATCCTTGAAAATCTCGTGGACAGTTCCTTGCTCAACGATCTTACCGGCGTACATGATCGCCACATCGTCGGCAACTTCCGCAACCACACCTAAATCGTGTGTTACAAACACAATGGAAGTGCCGATATCTTCCTGAAGGGCTTTCATGAGTTTCAAGATCTGTGCCTGGATCGTTACGTCGAGAGCGGTTGTCGGCTCGTCCGCGATAAGAACTTGCGGTTCGCAGGCAAGAGCGATGGCAATAACAACCCGCTGGCGCATACCACCAGACAGCTGCACAGGATATTCGTCCACGCGAGATTCGGGAGCGGGAATACGCACTTTACGAAGCATTTCGATCGCGGCTTCACGGGCTTGTTTTTTCGAATAGCCTTTGTGAATGCGGAAGACTTCGCCGATTTGCTCACCGATGGTGTAAACCGGATTCAGCGCCGTCATCGGCTCTTGGAAAATCATGGAAATTTCATTACCGCGGATGCGGCGCATTTCCCGATTGGACAGATTCAGAATGTTTTTGCCGTTAAGAAGAATCTCGCCCTGGTCGATGGCTCCGTTGGAGTCAGGCACAAGACGCATAATGGAAAGAGACGTTACACTCTTTCCGCAGCCTGATTCGCCCACCAACGCAAGAGTGCGCCCTTTGCCAACGTTAAAGCTAATGTTGTCAATAGCCTTAATCTTTCCTTCCTCAGTACGGAAAGAAGTCACGAGGTTTTTAACCTGCAAGACAGTTGTAGGTTCCATGCAGCCTCATTTGTATGTCTTGAATTGAGCTAGAGCTCGCGGGGTCTTTTAAACGATTTGGTGAAGAGTTGCAATGAAGGAAGAGCGTCAAAAAGCAAGAAATATGCGTTTATTACGCCCCATCGGGGGTGCCAAATTGTCAGTAGCTTGGCATAAGCTAACAGACGTTATAACGTTTAGGGCGTGGCCTATAGGAAAAGGAGTCCTTCTTGTACCCTCAGACAATCTTGACTATTTTTGTCGTCTTAAAGATCCTTCAGCAAATCCTTGAGCATGGATTACTCGCCCTTAACCGCGGCTACTATGAAAATACCGAACGACGTAAAGAAGCGCAGAAAATCCTCGGCATCGACGACGAAAGCATGGAGAAGACCCTCGCCTACAGTCGCGACAAGTATCGCTTCAACCTCGTGAGCTCTTGGGTCAACCTCGGTGTGTTCTTGGCTTTCTTGGTTGCCGGAGGACTTGGTTGGGTCGAGGCCTGGTCCTTTATGATCGCCGCTTCTTTAGGCGTTACCTCGCAGATCGGAATCGGCCTTATCTTTTTCGCCATCCTTGGCTTATTGAGCGCCATCGCATCCCTCCCCTTCCAGTGGTATGCAACCTTTCGCCTCGAACAAAAACATGGCTTCAATCGGCAGACCCCGAAAAGTTTCTGGGGCGACTGGGTGAAATCATTGCTTATTGGCGCGCTTCTAGGCGGCCTCCTTCTTGCCTTGATTCTCTGGATTATGATGGCCAGCGGCGGCCTTTGGTGGCTCTTCGCTTGGATCGCGATCTGCGTCTTTAGCCTTCTCACCGCGTGGATTTATCCTTCTGTTCTTGCGCCTCTTTTCAACAAGTTCAGCCCTGTCGGTGAAGGCGAACTCCGTGAAAAGATATTCCAACTCGCGAAGCGGGTGGATTTCAACACAGCGGAAATCTATGTGATGGATGCCTCAAAGCGCAGTTCTCACGGCAACGCTTACTTCACCGGCGTTTTTGGCCAAAAGCGGATCGTTCTCTTCGACACCCTCATTAAGTCTTTGAATGCGGATGAGATCGTCGCCGTGTTGGCCCATGAACTTGGCCATTTCAAATTGCATCACGTGCGCTGGGGACTTATCCGCGGCTTTCTCATGGCCGGTGTGATGTTTTTTATTTTCAGCCGCGTGATCGATCTCTCGGTAGCCTATCAAGCCTTCTCATTGAGTGGCGTTAGCATGTACGGGGCTTTGTTGGTGTTTAGCTTGTGGTTTGGTGTGGTGAGCTTTTTCATCCAGCCTTTCAGCCACTGGATTTCTCAACGGCACGAGTTCCAAGCGGACGCTTTCGCGCTGCAGCGAGGAGATGCTGGCTCGCATCTCAGCAAAGCTCTGTTAAAGCTTCGTGAAACGAGCCAGTCGATGCCGATTAGTCATCCTCTTTTTTCGCTGGTGTATTTGTCGCATCCACCTCTCGTGGAGCGACTCAAAGTCTTGACTAAGACCTAGGGGGGTCCGTCATTCCGAGTGAAGCGAGGAATTTCGAGATCCTTCGCTCTGCTCAGGATGACGGCTAGTGGAGCAGGCCACGGGCTAGTGGAGCAGGCCACGATCGATCGCCATGCGATCAAGAATACCGTTCACAAAGGCACCGGAATTTTCGGTGCCATATTTTTTTGCCAACTCAATGGCTTCATTGATCACAACTTTAACAGGCGCCGTCTTGCCGGCGAGCTCTGTGGCCGCGATACGCAATACACAACGATCCGTTGCGGCCATGCGCTCAAGACGCCAATTCTTTGCCGCCAATTCAATGGCATCACCCATCTGGTTGTATTCCGCAAAACTCGCGGCAACCATATCACGCATAGAACGCGCAATTTTGGGCGAAACTTGATGGTACGTGACAAAGTCACGGAAATGAGGCTCGGAAAAATAAAACAATTTTTCGCACTCGCACTGATACAAAAACTGCAGCGCTAGTTCTCGAGCTTGAGATTTTGCGTGATGGATACCTTCCATGGACCGATCCTATTTAAGCGTTGCGATTACAGATGCCATTTCAAGAGCTGTCCGCGCTGCATCAGCTCCCTTGTTACCGTATTTAAGACCCGCGCGATTAAGCGCTTGTTCGACCGTGTTTGTGGTAAGGACACCAAAGATCACCGGCACACCCGTATCCACACCCACCTTCATCAGACCAGCGGCGGCTTGACCCGCAACATAATCAAAATGAGGTGTTTCACCTTTAATCACCGCACCCAGGCAGATGATGGCACTGTATTTTCCAGAACGAGCCGCAACTGCGGCAGCCGCTGGCATTTCAAATGCTCCCGGAACCCAAACAGTTTTAATGCTGCTCACGGGAACTTTTGCTTGTTCAAACGCATCACGCGCTCCTTCAAGGAGCTGACGGGAAATCATGTCGTTAAAACGACCGGCGATAATCAGATACTGCTGGCTCACTGCATAACCTCGGGAGTGATAAGTTTTGTTTCAACGATTTCTAATCCAAAGCCGGCAAGACCAACCAAGTGTCGAACCGAGCTTGCATGCACGCGCATGCGTTTAACACCTAGATGGCGAAGAATCTGCGCACCTGTTCCGTGAAGGCGCCAATCCGTGGGCTCTGGTTTCTGCGCTTCCGATGTTGCTCCGGCGCGCGCAAGTCCAGCAAGCTCACGCATTTCCGCGGCCAAATCCCACTCCATCTCTGGTTGGGTTAAGTAAAGCATCACCGCATGATCGCTTTGTTGCAGAAGCTCTAAACCATACGTTAAGCGCTTACGAGCCCCTTCATGAGACATGCCGAAAACATCTTGAAGCGGACGCTGGCTATGCACGCGCACTTCAACACATTCATCCGTAAAGGGCTCTCCCTTCACCAAAGCGAAATGTTTTGTTTGATCAACGATATTTTCGAAAAGAAGACCTGTAAAAGCGCCGTATTCTGTTTTCACAGTCTGACGATCAAGCTCTCGCACGAGCGATTCACGCAGCAGTCGATACGCAATGATATCCGCGATCGCGACGATTGGGAGGTTATGCTTCTGCGCGAAGGTCTCTAAGTCTGGCATACGCGCCATGGAGCCATCGTCATTCATAATTTCGCAGATCACACCGGCACCCTTGAGACCAGCAAGGCGCGCAAGATCAACAGAACCTTCCGTGTGACCGGCTCGTTCCAATACGCCACCACTTCGCGCCTTTAAGGGGAAGATGTGCCCCGGCACAACGATGTCTTCTGGTTTGGTATTTTCTTGGATTGCGGTTCGAATCGTTTGACAACGATCGTGAGCTGAAATTCCTGTCGTCACACCGCGCTTCGCTTCGATGCTGACGGTAAATGCGGTACCATGACTTCCGCCTGAGTTCGTCGTATCGCCCATCATCGGAAGGCGGAGTCTTTCGACCACCTCAGATTCGAGCGTTAAGCAAATAAGGCCGCGCGCCTCTTTCGCCATGAAGTTCACCAATTGTGGTGTCACAAACTCAGCGGCAAAAACGAGATCACCTTCGTTTTCGCGATCTTCATCGTCCACCATGATAACCATCCCGCCAGAACGAACTTGTTCGATGGCGCGGGTAACCTTGGCGATGACTTTTTCCTGATCAAACGGCGTCATACTTTATCCAGGTAATTTCACTCACTTGTCAAAGAGCTGGCATGGCCTTGCGGCTTCTGCTCGGAGGAAGGGGAATCTATACCAAACACAATCGAGGTTTCAATAAAAATGTTTAAATTTTTAATAGACTATTAAAAACACAGGACCTAATGTGGGTCCGCCCAAAAAGGATCCCATCGCCATGAAAGACAGGCCTAAAAAAGAAATAGATTTTCAACGACTTGAACGTCTTCGACGGCTTTACTTGGGTGGTGAGAAATCCTTGGTTGGCAGGGGAGACTACTGGGAGTCAGAGGGCCTCCTTGCCGACTATGACGCGACCTTTGGCGCGCGCATCCGCTGGAAATGGCAGACCGTTTTACAAGAGCTGAAGGCTCTCGGCTGGACACCCCCGCAGGACTATCAGCTCAGTGACTGGGGCTGCGGTAGTGGCAGCGCTACTCAAAGTTTTCTCGCCATGGACTTTCCTGAGCCGACCTCAATAGCTCCTTATGACCGTTCTTCCCGCGCCATGCGCTTCACGGAACAAGCCGCCAGAAAACTTGGATTCAAGGGTGACGCTCATCCGGGAAAACCAGATTTCAACAGGCGTGAGAGCGTCGTTCTTTTAAGTCACGTCACAACGGAGCTCACGGAAGAAGAAGTTCTCGACCTCGCAAGAAGCTTATCAACCGCACACACCATTATTTGGGTTGAACCAGGCGCAAAAGAATCGAGCCGTAAACTTATCTCCGCGAGAGAGACCCTTCGCGAGAATTTTTCCATATGGGCTCCTTGTACTCATCAAGCGGCTTGCGGCCTCAAAGGTTCAGAAGAGCATTGGTGTCATCACTTCGCGGAGCCACCTCGCGAAATCTTTCAAAGCGCGGAGTGGCGCGAGTTCGCAAAAACTTTCAAAATTGACCTTCGTAGCCTGCCGGTGAGTTACCTCGTACTATCGCGCGCATCAGCGCCGCGGCAAGTGGATAAAGCGCGACGCATTGGTCTGTCGCGCAACTACAAAGGCTACTGCAAATATTTGCATTGTCGCGACACGGGCGTTACGGAACGCCGCATCCAAAAAAGAGATGATAAAAAACTCTTCCAAGAAATCTCGGAAGAGCCATTTCGCTGCATTATTCCGGCGAATGCCGGTGAGATCTTATCTACGGAAAAGTGAGACGCGTTCGATATACTTGGCAAGCTGGTCGACTTCAAAATTAACCTTATCGCCAACACGGAGCTGCCGCAGATTCGTTTTTGCGAGGGTTGTTGGAATAAGTGTCACGGAGATGTCGCAGCCGTCATCGCGATCAAGAACTTCGTTGATCGTTAAGCTCACGCCATTCAGGCAAATAGACCCCTTGGGAATAACATAAGCTTGAAATGCGGGTGGTAAACGAAAGCCCATCACCCAACCATCGCTGTGCTGATCTGCTTTCACAACTTCGGCCAAGCCATCAATGTGACCTGAAACAATATGCCCACCGAGGCGATCCCCTAAACGCATGGCGCGCTCAAGATTAACAATCGCACCGTCCTTGAGCTGAGAAAAATTGGTCTTCAAAAGCGTTTCTCGACTGACATCGAAAAACATATCGGGGCCATCCCAACGTGTGACCGTTAGACAGCACCCGTTCAGGGCGACGCTATCACCCAGTGCATTGTCGAAGGGAAGTTCATCCGGACGCACACGAAACTCGACGAGACCGTCCAAGTCGCGGCGCGCCTTAACCACACCAGTCTGCTCAACAAGACCTGTAAACATCAATTAAGCTCAACGGATTCTTTGTTTTTTTTTGCGTCCGAGCCCTTCAAAGACTGAAGCTCAGTGAGGAATTGGTCGGTATCTTTGAAGTCTTTGTAAATGGAGGCAAAACGCACATACGCGACCTGATCGATCTGTCGCAACATTTCCATCACCATATCGCCCACGTGTTTGCTGCTCACGACCTTATCGCCCTCAGCACGCAGCTGTAGTTCGATTTGGTTTACCATCGTCTCAACATCCTCGATGGTAATGGGGCGCTTTCGGCAAGCAGTGGTAATCGCTCGGATGAGCTTGGAACGATCAAACTCCTCGAAGCTGTCATCCTTCTTACGAATCTGGAAGGTAAATTCCTCCTCCTTCTCGTAAGTCGTGAAGCGGTAGTTGCAATTGAGACAAGAGCGCCGGCGTCGGATGCTGTGGCCTTCATGGCTCACCCGACTTTCGAGCACTTTCGTTTCAGAATGACTACACTTTGGACAACGCACCCATTAGCTCCACTGAGGATAAAGCGGAAACCGTTTCGTTAACGCCATAACTTCTTTCTTTACCTTCTCCAGCTCGCCTTCGTCACCGACATGATCGAAAGCCTTGCGAATCCACTCAGCCAACAAACGCATCTCGGCTGTTCCGAGACCGCGTGTGGTCACGGCGGGAGTTCCAAGACGCACGCCGCTCGTGACGAACGGGCTACGCTTTTCACGAGGCACAGTATTTTTGTTTACTGTGATTGCACAGCGACCTAACGCCTCCTCAAGCTGCTTTCCGGAAATTTCCGTGTCGGACAAATCCATAAGCATCAGGTGGTTATCCGTACCGCCAGAAACAAGTCGGAAGCCCTCAGCGACAAGACCTGCCGCCAGTGCCGCCGCGTTATCCTTGACCCTCGCCTGATATTTCTTAAATTCAGGAGAAAGAGCTTCTTTAAAACAAACGGCTTTCGCAGCGATGATGTGCTCAAGCGGTCCGCCTTGGATGCCAGGAAATACAGACTTGTTGATTTTAAGGCTTTCATCGTTCCACAAAATCAATCCGCCCCTTGGACCACGAAGCGTCTTGTGCGTTGTTGTCGTAACAACATGAGCATGAGGAACAGGTGATGGGTGCAATCCAGCCGCCACAAGTCCAGCAATATGAGCCATATCCACAAAAAGATAGGCACCGACTTTATCGGCTATTTGACGAAAACGAGCGAAATCAATCTCGCGTGGATAGGCACTCGCGCCGGCCACGATCACATTGGGGCGAATCTCCTGAGCCAAACGCTCAACTTCATCGTAATTGATGCGTTCTGTTTCCGGATCGAGGCGGTAGTGAGAAGCCTCATAAAGCATTCCAGAAAAGTTCACTGGCGAACCATGAGTTAAATGGCCCCCATGAGACAAATCCATGCCGAGGATCTTGCCGCCTTTTTCTAACAAAGCTAGGTATACAGCCGCGTTTGCTTGCGCTCCCGAATGAGGCTGAACGTTCGCAAATTTCGCGCCGAATAGAGTTTTGGCGCGATCAATGGCAAGCTGCTCGCAGGTATCGACGACCTCGCAGCCACCGTAATAGCGCTTCTTCGGAAGACCTTCCGCGTACTTATTGGTCATCACATTACCCATCGCCGCAATAACCGCGGTGGAGGCAACGTTTTCCGAAGCAATCAGTTCGAGGCCCTCTTCTTCACGACGCAATTCAGCTTCGATGAGCTGAAAAACTTCGGGATCGTATTCGCGAATTGATTGCCAAGGCTTTTGCATTCCTAGGATCCTTTGCAGTGACGCTTTTCTATATTTTTGATTTTATCGACACGTTGCGCATGGCGACCACCCTCGAACGGGGTATTCAACCAGACCGTAAGATAGTCCATGGCTCGATCGGGATTTAGGACCCGTTCGCCCAGGCAAGCAATGTTGGCGTCATTATGTTGTCGAGAAACTTTTGCGGTGTAGTCATCCCAGATGGATGCAGCGCGGACATTAGGAATTTTATTGGCAGCGATACACATGCCAATACCAGTGCCACAAATGGCGACTCCCCGCTTTAGTTCACCCCTTGAAATGGCTTCAGCGAGCTGAGCGGCATAATCCGGATAATCCACGGATCCGCTTTGCTCTGCGGGCACGCCAAAATCTTTCACCTCAAAACCTTGCTTGCGGAGAAAATCTTTGACGCGCTCTTTTAGGAGCTTACCACCGTGATCGGATGCGACTCCTATCGTTTCAGCCATGTCGGGGTAGACCTCAGGCGGGGTCAGAAGACAGATTAGTCTTGTGTCTTTTTAATATAACCAACGGCGTCATCAACCGTTCGGATGTTTTCAGCTTCTTCATCTGGGATGTCGATGCCAAAGGCCTCTTCCATCGCCATCACAAGCTCAACGATGTCCAGAGAGTCCGCTCCCAGGTCTTCAATGAACTTAGCTTTGCCAACAACAGCTGCTTCTTCAACGCCCAGCTGATTCACGATAATTTGCTTTAACTTGCTCTCAATTTCTGCCGACATTCCTGAACCTCCAAATGTCTGCCGACTCCTTTTGAATGCTCCTAAAGAACCAGAATCTCTAAAGGAATGCAAGAAGATAGTCCTTTTCGTGAGAAGTGACAAGAGCCTCTAAGGCCCTGTGCTCACAGCTATTGGCGCATCTGTCAGTTTTCCGCTAGACTGCAACACCTTATAACGATTCCGCTCAAAGGGTTTTTCATGTCCTGGCCCCACAAAGCCTCGCTCATTGTCGTTTCGGACATTCATCTACACCATTGTGATGATGTACGTGCGTTAAACCTGCTGACGCTTGTTAACCGCCTGGAAAAACTCGACTTGGAATACTTCGTCCTGTTGGGGGACATCTTTGATTTTGGCTTAGGGTCGTCAAAATTTTACCGCCGTAAATTTGCTCCCATCGGACAGGCTCTCACAGCGCTGGCCCAGTCTGGCACGAAGGTTATTTTCTTTGAGGGGAATCACGAATTTAATTTGAAGCGATTTGGTTGGAAGGATGTCAGGGTCATCGAGTCGGGGGATCACATCCTTCATCTACAAGATGGAGCCAAAATAAAACTAGCCCATGGCGATATGATTTATCCGTCAAAGGTCTACGCGGCATTTCGCCAGATGGTGAAATCGGCGCCCGTAAAAGAAATCGCCAGCCTTGTTCCCGGAAGGCTCCTCGATCGTCTGACTCTTAAGAGCGCGGAGATCTCGCGCGCTCAAGACGACACACGAAAGATGGATCATCTAGGTCTGATAGAAACAGCTAACGCGTGGCTAAATAGAGATGATTGCCATCATGGAATCTTTGGTCATTTCCATGTTCCCTATGCCGAACCTCGGCAGAATGGCGTCGGAAAAATTCTTAGCTTGGATTGCTGGGATAAACCGAATTTTCTGCTCTACAACGAAGGCGAGTTCTATCGAGGTTTCTTAGAGGAAAAAGACATTCGCATCGAAGCTGCACAACCGATACTAGCGCAGCTCCTCGCTGAACTAGAAACGGTAACGGGTTAAGCCACCCACGAAAAAATCCGTGAAAGATAGACTTCTGCGACTAAGAGTGTAGTCCATCGTGCCATAAGACGCCGTGCCGCCCCACTCCCATGTTTTTGGTCGTCCAGCAATCACGGCGTTGCCCGCGAACTGATAGCCAAAAGTACCCACGATATCGCGTTTTCCGCCTTTCGTCCCCATCTTGCCGAACGCTTGCGGAACGAAGCTGAAGCTAGCATCCCAATCGATCGCTTTCGAGGAATCGCTTAGGAGCAGTTTGCCATTAAAGCCGGCAAGGCCACACAAGGAGAAGACGTCTCCGCCACCAAACGTCTGACCATCCACGCCCATGCTTTGATATTGCCCAAGCACGCCGACATTCAATGTTTCAACGGTGGGAATGACACCACGAAACGGAAGCTGATAAGTTAAATCGCCACGCACACCGAAACCAAAAAAGCTTCCCTTACTCGTCGGACCAAAACCGAAATTGCCGCGATAGTCCATGCGAAGTGAATCAGTAAACTTTTGTCCCAGCCGCACTTCTCCGTGACTTAATAACCAGGGAGGGATCTGACTGGAGGCGGATGCCGCACCCGATGCGGACCAAAGACGAGGACCGAAGCCGATTGAGAGCACATCAAAGTAGCGTCCCAATTGCGCCATCACACCGTCCAGAGAAGGCTCTTCTTCTTTGGCCGGTGACTCGGCGACGGCTTCTGGCTGCTCATTGTCCGACGACGGTTCTTGCGCTGGCGTTGCTGCTTTTTCATCTACCGCGGCAG
Organism: uncultured Oligoflexales bacterium; assembly: GCA_964404325.1. Classification (GTDB taxonomy): domain Bacteria; phylum Bdellovibrionota_B; class Oligoflexia; order Oligoflexales; family Oligoflexaceae; genus CAYOJQ01. The sequence continues at coordinate 23,133 of CAYOJQ010000026.1, read as the reverse complement.
GTGCAGGTGGTGGAGTGGGTTCTGCAGTCGCGGGAACTGACTTTATTTCTCTAGAAGCGGTTGGATTGTGGCCCGTTGGCGGGACGATAACGGATTGGCGCGATTGCTTGAATTCTTCTTCCGCGACATTCGGTGCGAATTTTCGCCGTGATGTTAAACCTGCTACTTTCGCGCCATCACCGATCTTAATGGCCCCGTCATAACTCTGTTCGGTCATTTCCGCGACCGCGGCATTCTTCTTTACTTCGATGACTTTCGCTTGTCCGAGCTTTTTTGTCGCAAAGCCTAGCCACGATTGATTCGCGGGATGGAGAGAAGCGACTGTCACTCTTTGAAACGTCAGTTCATCACCCGCGCGAATACCTTGATCTTCACCACCAGAAACAGTGATGAATCGTCCCTGAGCGGAGGTGACACTCACATCCACTGGTAAACGATTTATCAGACGAAAGACGAGGTTCTCGAGTCTTTCCTTGATATCTTCTTGCTTAGATCCTTCGAGCCAGCTGCGAGAAATTGTCTCGGCTTCGACGAGGTAATTATCGAGGTTCGGGCCAAGAAGGCGAACTGTCATGGCAACAGTGTCGGTTGCATTCTTAATTTGCAAACTAAACAGCCCGTGCAATTCGTATTCACGACGCAACTCATCGCGCCCTTGTGGATTAGCCCAAAGATCGCCAACAACTTCATCGTTGAGAACTTGAAAGCGTTTGGACTCACGCACGACATCTGAAAAAATCCCTTTCAGAGAGTCTTCCTTCGCCCCACTCATGGCGCGATCGCCGGAAAATTGGGTCGGGATAATACCGACATATTTAATGACGGGAATAGGCGCGCCAACTTCAGAAGCGATCACGGGACGCGCCATCATGAGCCAAACCGCGGCCCAGCCGGCACCGTATTTCGCGATGTCGCGAATACCCCACATAACCTACTCCTTAAATTTTTTCGACGTTATGGCTGCTGCCATCGAAGGATACCCGGCGCTTAACGCCTTCGATCAGTGTATTTATATGGACCGGTCGGCGCCAAAGGCGATGAAGGTTCTTTAAACACTCAATGGTGAAGTCGTGTTTGAGATCCACCCCGTCATGCACGTGATCAAGAAGAAGTTCGTTGCGATTGCGGAAGTTGCCGTCAACAACATTGATGATTGGATTGCCGAAGTTGGTGAGTTGGCGCAAAAGCTGCTGCTTAATGGCTTTGAAATCGCGCCCGGAAATCACATAACGATTTGTCCGTTTGTCGTAATCGTAGATAAAAAGCTTATGCTCGTGACAGAAATCTTCGTTAAGGAAATCGTCGATAAAGGTCACGTCGTTGTGCGTGCGACGCACTTCAAATAATTTCTTATCACCAAGACCCGCGTTGGTATTCCATTCGCGGCGTTTCTTTGGATCATCGCAATTGAGGAAGTCGAGACCAAATTGCCCGCGATCCCAGCGATGTTTGATGTGTCTAAAAAGCTCAACGCCTAGCTTATAGGGATTTAACTGACCAGGTGCCGCAGCCACAATTCCCGCATACTGTGAGCAGTATTCCAGAATCTCGGAGTCATGGAGCGGGGCCAGCTTCGTCATCATCAAACTGTGCCAATAAGTTGCCCAACCCTCGTTCATGATCTTTGTCTGGCCCTGAGGTGCATAATAATAGGCTTCATCACGAACGATACCGAGAATGCGCTTTTCCCAAGAAGCCAGGGGGGCATGCTCGAGCAAGAATTTCAAAACGTCACGCGTTGGTTCTTCTGGGAAGAACTTTGTCTTCTTTAACTCATCATCCTGCTTCTTTTTCTGTGCCTCGATAAACTCTGCCGTATTGATATAGCTGTCCATGTACTTCTTCGACGGCAGCTTCTTTATGGGATCCGGGCGGTAAGACTCCTCGGCGGTCTCTTCCTTCTTCTTGCCATAGAACGGCGCATAGATATCGATCAGGTTCTCGAGCGACAGACACGCGTCGATAATTTCCTCGACGGGATCTTGTCCGATGTCCTCGATAAAGCGGCGAATGATCGTGGAGTGATTCGCCATCTGGTCGAGCATCTTACGATTGGTCTTGCTGAACCAGTAGTTGTTTTTAAAGAAATCACAGTGGCCATAGACGTGCGCGATAACGGTCTTCTGAGACACCATATCATTGGCGCGCAAGAGATACGCGTAACAGGGATCGTTATTGATCACCATTTCGTAAATAACTGAAAGACCGTAAGTGTAGCTTTTAGAAAGACGCTCGTATTCCATCCCGAAACGCCAATGCGGGTAACGAGTGGGAAATCCACCATAAGCCGCGATCTCGTTGAGTTGCTTATAATCAACAAGCTCAAAGATCGTTTCAAAAAAATCGAGACCATGCTCCTTCGCAATCCCACCAAGCCTGATGGCGATCTCTTCGAGTTCCGGTGTGAGCCGTGTATTGAAGGAGCTATGCATTTCTATTTTCCCTTCCCTAGGAACGCACGCAAGGCATCCGTGATCGCATCGCGGTCTTTGATTTGCGTGGTGGTGATTTTATCGTTTTTCTCACCAAAATGCTTATGCAAATCCCGAAGGAACTGTCCTGACCCGTACCGAGACTCCACCTGCCCATAGGCAAACATGTTGGAAATGGGAATAAGGCTTGTTTCAAGCAACCGCATACATTCGGCCGTGTCATTTCCTGACCAGTTATCACCGTCAGAAAAATGGAAGAGATAGATGTTCCACTCACTCGGTGTGAAGTGATCTTCGATGATCTTAAGAGCCAGTTTGTACGCTGAACTAATCAGCGTGCCCCCAGATTCTTTGGTGCGATAAAACGTATCGGCGTCAACTTCACGCGCCGTCGCATCGTGAATCACATACCGTCGCTCAAGACCGTTGTACTGACTGCTCAACCATGTATCGAGCCAAAAGCTGGTCAAACGAACAATCTCCTTCTGTTCGTCACCCATGGATCCAGACACGTCCATCATGTAAATGATGACCGCATTCGCAACAGGCTTATGCTCAACTTTGAAGGAACGGTAACGACGATCCTCGCGCACAGGGATAATGATTGGATCATCAAAATCATAGGTACCAGAAGAAATGGACCGCTTAAGCGCTTCTTTAAAAGTACGTTTGAAGTGCCTTAAGGATTCAGGGCCCTGCTTGAGAATGCCAGTATACTTATACTGCTTGTCCTCAATGTTCTCTTTGCCCTTGTTTTCAATATTCGGGAGTTCAAGCTCTTCACCGAGGATCTGCGCCAACTCTTCAAGTGTCACATCCACTTCAAGATTGTGCTGCCCTTCTCCTTGGCCTGCTTGACCTTCCCCCGGTTCCGGCTCGCCTTGGCCAACGGAATCGCCGACCTGACCCTCACCTTGGCCAACGCCACCTTGATTCTTGTCGCCAAACTGAAAACGCGGAATATCAATGCGCGGCAAAGGAATTGTCACCAACTTCTTTCCTTGACGACCGATGAGGTCGCCATTGGAAATAAAACGGTGCAATTCCTTCTTTATCTTGCCTCTGACAATTTTTCGGAATCGATTGAGATCCGACTCCATCTTGAGCGGCATCGATACCCTCGTTATTACTTCTTGTCTGCTTTAAGCACGTCGCCGCGAGCAAAAACACTCGCAACAAAGCCTAGCGCATCATTGGAGCAAATTTCGCAGTAACCGTAATTCTTAATCAGGCGGTTCTTAACAACATCAATCTTCGCCTGCGCTTCCTTGTCCACGACGTTTGAAACAAGGCTAGTGAGCTTAATGGTGTCTTTTTGATCTTCAAAAAGCTTTAACTCGAGAGCCTTGTGCAACCGCTCATTGGTTCGGAAGTCAAAGGGACGCCCCTCAAGAGCGAGGGCACCGATGTAGTTCATAATTTCGCGACGGAAATCATCTTTGCGACTCTCAGCGATGTCGATCTTTTCCTCGATCGAGCGCATCAGACGCTCATCTGGTTCCTCGTCTTCACCGGTATAGGGATTTTTAATCTTTTCTTTTTGTGTGAACGCTTTGACGTTGTCGATGTAGTTACCAAAGAGTTTGTCGATGGCACTCTCATCGGCGGTGATCGCACGCTGCACTTCGTGCTTCACGATATCTTCGTACTCGAGCTTCACGAGTGCGAGAAGCTCACGGTAGTGCTTCTTCGTCTCTTCGTCGCGAATCAGCGAGTGCGTCTTAACGCCGGATTCAAGCTCGTTCAGGATAATGAATGGGTTCACACAACCATTGCCCTTATCCATCACAAGAGCGTTGGAAATCTTATCTTGAACATAACGAGGACTGATCCCGTCCATACCCTCACGCACGGCTTCCTTACGCAGTTCCTTCACGTTATCTTCCGTGAAGCCCGGGATGGATTTGCCGTTATAGAGCTTCAATTTTTGCATCAATGTGAGGTTCGCCTTTTTGGGCTCCTCAAGGCGCGTTAACACCGCCCACATGGCCGCCATTTCAACGGTGTGTGGCGCGATGTGAATGTGCGGCACTGATTTCGCGTTGAAGTCCTTAAGATAGATGCGCTCTTCTTCTTTCACTTTCGTGATGTAGGGCACGTCGATCTTAACGGTACGGTCACGAAGCGCTTCCATAAATTCGTTATTCTGCAATTTACGGTATTCCGGCTCGTTGGTGTGACCAATGATCACTTCGTCGATATCTGTTTGCGGGAACTTTTTCGGCTTAATCTTGTGTTCCTGACTCGCTGTGAGCAAGTCATAGAGGAAAGCCACATCGAGCTTCAGAACCTCGACGAATTCCACGATGCCGCGGTTGGCAACGTTAAATTCACCGTCAAAGTTAAACGCGCGAGGATCGGAATCAGAACCGTACATCGCAATCTTGCGATAGTTGATATCACCAGTGAGTTCTGTTGAATCCTGGTTCTTTTCGTCTTTCGGTTGAAACGTGCCGATACCGATACGATCTTTTTCAGAGAGCACAAGGCGGTGCACGCGAATGTGATTGTCCACCATCTGTTTCCAATCACCGCGGTAATGCGTCATCAAGCTCTTGTAAACGAAGCGACACGCGGGGCAAAGATCACCCTCAATGTGTACAGCCTCGCCGCGATCACGGTTTTGATTGACCGTTTCAAGAACGGTGCTTCTTTTTTCGTGCGGAACAAGATGCAGTGGCTCTTCATGCATCGGGCAAAGCATCTCGTTATCCATTTTCAGGATCTCTCCGATGTTAACCCAGCCAAAGGAGTAAAGCGCACCTTCTGGCGTGCGTGAGTAAAGCTCCAAGCCCTTTTTCAACAATCGAGCAATCGTGGACTTTGAAGAACCCACTGGACCGTGAAGCAAGATCACGCGTTTTTCTGGTCCATAGCGTTGCGCGCCGGCTTTAAAGACGTTCACAAGCTTGTTGAGGTGCACATCGAGACCAAAGATCGCGTCGCGACCATTCTCCATCGGATCATCAAAGAAATTCCAATGGATGATCTCTTTCTTGTACTCTTTGTACTGACTCGATCCATAGCTGGCGATCATATCGTAGACGCGCTGGAATGCCGTTCTGGCTATCGCTGGGCGCTCGATCACCATGCTTAGATATTCTTCAAAAGAACCAGCCCAATGCTGTTCCTTGAATTGTTCGTTCGCACGCTTGTCATTGATCACATTAAATAACTTACTGGCATCCATGCTCGCTCCTTGGTGGCGCGTTCTTTTGGTCCAACATGCGAATCGAGAGGCGGGAATATGACGCATGCTCCCCTTTTATAGGATAGCTGGCGTCCTATTTTCCTGTCAAAAAAGGCCCCCGGCAATTTCTTCATCATAGACCGCCGGGCCTTAGGAAATATTAAAGATCGTCTAATGGGGAGGAAGATGACTTCTTGGCTTTGCCAAGCAGGGTCATGGAAAGAAATTCGTGAACGAAGACTTCGATTTTTCCGTCGAGGACGTCATCAGGAGCATGCTCCTCATGGTTAGTACGATGGTCTTTCACCATCTTATACGGATGCAGGACGTAACTGCGAATTTGGCTACCCCAGCCAATATCCTGTTTAGTCCCTTCCAGTTCGTTTTTGATTTTTTGTCTTTCTTCCAATTCTCGCTCATAAAGTTTTGATTTTAAGAGCTTAAGACATTGGTCGCGGTTTTGATGCTGACTGCGCTGTGTCTGACACGACACAACAATTCCTGTCGGGATGTGCGTCATGCGAACAGCTGAATCAGTCTTGTTGACGTGCTGTCCACCCGCACCACTCGCCCGGTAGGTGTCCACCTTAATATCTGCCGGATTCAGGTCGATCTCAATATCATCATCGACAAGGGGAGAAATGAAGACAGACGCAAAGGATGTGTGTCGTCGTGCGTTCGAGTCGAAGGGGCTGATTCGCACAAGCCGATGCACACCGGATTCCGCCTTCAGCAGGCCAAAGGCGAAGTCACCAGTGACCTGAAAGGTCGCATTCTTGATTCCGGCTTCGTCACCGTCCAATAAATCAAACATCTCCGTCTGCCACCCCTGGCGTTCAGCATAACGAAGATACATACGTAGAAGCATCGAAGCCCAGTCACAAGACTCCGTTCCACCCGCGCCGGCGTTGATGGTGACGATGGCACCGTTACTATCAAGCTCTCCGCTCAGGAGACTCTGCACTTCAAGAACACGAAGCTCTTCCTGAAGGGAAGCCAGCAGGGACTCGGCCTCTTGATGATAGTCAGCATCCCCCTCTTGAGCTAACTCGAGAGCGGCGGCGAGATCTTCTTTTTTACTTTTTAAGATTGCGATTCGTTCCAGCGCCAGCTCGAGCGCTTTCTTTTCCTTAAGAATCGGTTTTGAACTTTTCGGGTTGGTCCAAAAATCGGGGCGAGCGTTAATTTCCCCCTCAAGCTCGTCTAGGCGACGTTGCTTGCGTGGGACGTCAAAGAAACCTCCACACCTGGTCGTACTTATCGAATGTTTCCCGACTAAGTGATGTCAATTGATGAAGATCCATAAATTTCTCCCCGCAAGAACTAAACCGCACCGCTGGTTTCGTTGACAGTAAAAACCGACTCTAAGTATCATAGGAGGTGGTAGCATACCAGATTAATGTACCCTCGCCTTCTGGTTTATCTAGACATGATTCTTCTAACAAAACTTAATGATCGTAAGATTTTGGTCAGTCTAGAGACCATTAAATATCTTGAATCGATTCCGGACACTCTCATTATGTTCACCAACGGGGAATCCGTGGTTGTTAAAGAGACCCTAAATCAAGTCACGGACGCGATTGTCGACTACAAGGCGCGTGTACTCCGTGAGGCGAATGTAAAATAACAGTTAGACACTTCATTCACGCAAAAATTGCATCAAAAACGCCGACGCCATCACGACGAGGACTACCGTGGATTTAACAAGCCTTCTCGGTCCAGCCATAGCCATAGGTTTGATCTTAGCCGGAGCGGCCATGGAAGGTGTTCACCTTTCCTCGCTCGTCGCTCCGACCGCCGCGATGATCGTATTCGGAGGAACCATCGGTTCGTTGATGGTTGCTTATCCACTTCCTGATATCATTGCCGCTCTCAAGGCACTCGGACGCTGGCTCAAAAATCCAAGCGCCAATACAGATGAGATCATGGCGACTATCCTCGACCTCGCTCAGACGGCCCGTAAAGAATCGATCCTGGCTCTTGAGAAGAAACGCGAAGGCATTTCGTTCGAGCCACTGGCAAAAGCCGTGAAGCTTGCGGTCGACGGCACGGACCCAGCGATTATTCGCGACACGCTCGAAACCGAAGCGCACTACGTTGAAGAAGAGGCCGAGGTGGCCGTTAAATTTTTCGAAGACTTTGGCGCGATCTGCCCGACCATCGGTATCTTGGGTGCCGTACTTGGTCTGATGCACGTTATGATGATGCTCGACCAACCAGAAAAAATCGGCCCTGGTATCGCCGTAGCCTTTACCGCGACTCTCTACGGCGTAGGTTCCGCAAACATTTTCGGTATCCCCATCGGGAAAAAGCTGAAACGCAAAGCCATCATGGAAAAGCACGCTCGCGACATGGTCGTTATTGGCGTCGACGGAATTCTTTCGGGTCTCAACCCAAAAGTCATTGAAGAGAAGATCTCGATCTACTGCCACAACCACAAACCGGCCGAATGAGAGTATAAGTGGGTAAGAAGCAGAAATGTCCGGAGTTTGAAAACCACGAGCGTTGGCTTGTTAGTTACGCCGACATGTTGACGCTTTTGTTTGCGTTATTCGTGGTACTTTACGCTCTTGGAAATAGCGATTCAAAATCTTCGGAAGCGGCACAGTCCATCGAAGAGGCCTTCAATCGTCCTTTCGAAGATATTCCCGAGCGCCATCGTATTGGTCCCAACGAAGCGGGTTATGGCATTTTTGAGCATTTCCGCGGCAGCTCCATTCGCCCTCCCCTTCAGAAAAAGTTCCCAGGTCTAAAAGACAAGCCAAAGATCATCGAACAGGAAATGAATCGGGTTAAACTCCAGCTCGAAGAGCGTCTGTACGGACCTAACAAATTCCCTAAAGCCCAGGATCCTGGAGCGGCGCGCGTTTACTCCATCTCTCGAACGGAAGATGGGTTTAAGGTGCAATTACTCGCGCGGCACTTTTACGAATCCGGTGAAACAAAGATCAAACGAGAAGCTTTGCCGGAGTTAAATAAAATTGTTGCCGTCTTAAAGGATCTTGGCAGGCCGGTTGTTGTTGAAGGGCATACGGACTCTGTTCCAGCCAAGACGATGTCGAACTGGCAGCTTTCAGCCCTACGCGCCACGGAAGTCCTTCACTACATGGTACAAAATAACAACTTCCCTCCGACAAAACTCGCGGCCGCAGGCTACGCCGACACCAAACCCATGGCGAGTAACAGCACGGAAACAGGACGGATGTTGAATCGACGGATTGAATTGCGCGTGAAATACGATCCGGAAACCAGCCAAGAAAATGAATGAAGAAGTTTATCCCATCATCCAGAAGTCGCATCTCAGCAATCGTGACGGTTGCTGTCTTCCTTTTATCCGCCGCGACTGAAAAGCCTCTCCATCAACAAGACTTTAAAAGCATCATCGCGAAATACGCTTTCGTGGGTGACTTCAATATCAAGCCTGAAACACGCCCCCTCAATTCCGAAGAAGTGTTTTGGCGTTATCCCCTGAAGATTCCGAAAAATGTTTTCCCATTCGCCTGGTATGAAAACGATGAATTGCTCCAAAAAGCATTTCCCGCGACAACTGGAGACGGCCGCGACTTCCAACACATCAACCGCGGGCGGCAGCTTTTCCTTGAAGGAAATTATGACGAGGCCCGCACCACATGGCTCAGTGCGCGCGCCCGCTTTGGAAAAGAACACGAATACCATCGAAGGATTGACTACTTTATCGGGCAATCCTTTCTTGCCCTCGGCATGAAAGAAGAGGATCCCGAGAAAAAACGCCGCCACCTTCATAACGCTGCGACTTTTCTTTCTTGGGCTTTCCAAGTAAAGGCCGACTTGAAAGATTCTCTTCTTGATCAGGAAGCACCGCGGGCGACCTACAACCTCGCCGCCATCTACTACCTCTATGATCGTTACGCCGCCGCCTTTGGCGCCGCGAATGACGGTTTAAATTTTTTACGGCAACATGGTCGCACCGACTTTCGCCCCGCTTTCCGTCGCCTGGTTGCTGAATCCTATATTCAGAACCGGTCGTATCTGGAAGCTGTACAAGAATTGGATCAAACACTGCGTGAAGATATCGACAAAAAAACCGCCGCGTCTATCTTTGCGCGAGTGGGTGATATCTATTTTGACTTAAATAACTTCGAACTCGCGGAAGATGCTTACGCACTGGCCGGAAAGATCGATCAGGAAGCGCTCCTGGTGCATCCCACGCGATTTGTCCTCAGAGGTGAAGCGCTCTTTTGGATGGGGCAATTCTCAGACGCCCAGAATATGTTCCACTACGCACGATCCAGCGAAAACTTCCCCAACTCCGAGGAACAACTATCCTATGACTTTGCTGCCGTAGCGAGCATTCGTATGGCGGACAGTTGGCTGGGACGCACTGACTTTAAGAAGATCGAAGCCGCCAAAAAGAACGTCGTCGCCATTGATCGTAAAGCGGAAAGCCCACGTGCGCTTCAAACCGAAAAAAATCGCGCGAAAGATGCCTTGAAGCAAGCTTTACTCCCTCTTGAAAAGGCACGACTGGCTTACTTTCGGCATGCCGATGAATTTAGAAACCATCCGAGCGCGATCGATGCCAAGATTCGTCTAGCCTGTCTCGAGCTTCCGGAATATGAGGGCAAAAACATTAAACATGCCCGTGACCTCCTCGCGGAATTGAAAGCACAAAAGCAGCCTACGGACAAAGCGAGCGGTCAGATTCCTCTTAATGAAGAAGCACTTCATTTAGCATGGGCCTGCGAGACCGCTTCCTATGCCCAACATGAACGAACAAAAGATATGGTTGAACGTGTTCGTACGTTTGCAGGGAAATATCCACACTCGCGCTTTCTAAACAGCTTGGTGGAACCAGTGCGCGATGTTCAGGCTCGCGATATTGAACCCTACTTTCAAAGAAACGATCTCTATGGCGCCACATCCTTCTTTGAAAAAACAAGAAAGATCTTATTTCCGAAGGTCTCGGATGATCTCAAGCGACGCTTATTCAACGCCTACGCGGATATCAACCATTCGGACAGAGCGGCAGAATTCTGGGCCGTCGCTCAGAAGCACGCCAAAACGGATATCGATTTCCTTCGCCTTGCGGCTGTCGCGGCAGAAAACGACATCAAGACACAAAGCATCTGGAAGAAAAGAAACGCGGAATTGGGGTCAATCCTGCGAGGGCGCACCTGGAGCATCGGCGCCGAAGAACTACCGCGGCTCTATGTTAGCCGCATCCTCACTAGCAAAGCTGCCTCCTATCACCTGCCATGGCTCTATCAGCTCTCGCGCAAGTGGTCGGATAAAAACATTCTTTTGACATGCGAACTCGTCTATCCCACCCTATCGCGCCTGTGGGACCAAAAATCTGTGCCTAATAGTGAACGCAATTGGGTCCAAAATGAAACGACAGAAATCATCGACAAAAGACTCGTCGACATCTTTCATGCCCAACCAACCTGCGGCTATTCATTGATGGAATTTGAATCGCGCGTCTATCGCCAACAAATGAAACGTTTGGCGCAGCGCATCGCGAGCCGCCCATCCATTCCGATTGATCCCGTTACTGCCAACATTATCTGGACACTTTCAGAGCGCCTTTACGCCGCTGACGACACTCCTTCAGCCCAAACACTCTGGCGCTACCTTCGCGACAATGGCTCCGCCGATATTGTTGAAGTCAAATATGCCAAAGCCCGTTTGGACAATCGACGCACAGAGTTCGAAAAGTTGTGGGGTGAATGACTTTGTCCTTTTGATAAAATCACGGAATTACCCCGTCCCATTCAACACTTCCCTCGACCGCTCCACACACAAACCTAAAGATAAACGCCGCTTATCCCGAAGCAGCGGATGAAGAAGAGTCTTGCTACCCCTACTGGGCGAGGATGTTATGTTAGGTTTCTTTCGCGAACCTTGGTTGTGGCTTATTCTCACAATCATTCCAACCGCAGCACTGATCCTTCATCCGATTGTTGGATACAGTAGCTTTCTAGTTCCTTTGCTCGCCATCACTGGATGCGTCGCAGCCGGACTAGGAATGTGGCTTGTTCGTCGTCCAAAAGCGGATGGAAATGACGAGGTGCAAGAACTTCGTTCCGAACTTAACGAACTGCGTCAGACAGGGTCCTCGGCGAACGAAAAGAACTTGGCGATCTTAAAGCAACAGATCGAAAAAGACTTTGACGTTCAAAAAGCCACGTTAAAAGCCGAAGTACAAAACCTGCGTCAACAAATGCAAAATCAGCAGATTGAGATCACTCAGATCACCGAACGACTGCGTGTTAGCAATGAAAAAGTAAACGGGCTGCAATCAGAAAATGCGACATTAAAGGCGCAAAATCCGACCGCGACTGAAAGCCTCGGCTCATCCGATGTCTTTAGAGACCGCATCCGGCAGCTGGAAGACTTCTTGAGCGAACGCGATGAACAGCTCGCGGCGCAAGAACAACTCCTGCGCAGTATTCTCGAGCTCGTGCCACAAATTCAAAAACAGATGCATTCCGTTATCGATCACACGGAGACATCGGCCATCCAGATTGGCGACAAAGTCCGCTACATCTATGAGAAAGCGCAAGAGCATCTGCAGGAATCAAATGAAATCAACAAGCAGTTCTCTGGCAAGACACCTAACGTCAATGCCGAAGGGAAAGAATACCTTTCTCTCTCCAGCGTTATTTCAAACGCCCTGAGGCTTTTGAAAGAGATGACTGACATGCTGGAAGAGAACGCACGATTGAACCTCGACTACTCCAATTCAATCGAGGCGATCTTGCAAAACACAGCCACGATCAACAAGATTACCGAAGACATTCAATACATCTCGGATCAAACCAACCTTCTCGCCCTGAACGCCGCCATCGAGGCCGCGCGCGCCGGTGAGCATGGTCGAGGATTCAGCGTCGTCGCTGAAGAGGTCCGAAAGCTTTCTGACCGCACCAACCAAGCTTCAAACGACATCACTCAAAGGGTTGGGAAGGTTAACGACTCTGTTCAAGCCATCTCTAATTCCTTGACCGAAAACCTCGCCAAGACGGAAAGCAAAAAAGAAAGCGTCAACCAAGCCGTGGAAACGCTTCTCGAGTCCGCTCGTGAGTCTACGGAAGTCTTCTCGAAACTTGTTGATAGTTCCGTGATCAGTTCTGAAAGCGTTGCTCACAACATTGACCAAATTATTCTAAGTTTTCAATTCCAAGACATCACACGTCAGGAAATTGAAACGGCACTTTCTCCCATCAAACAAATCGGCACGCTTGCTGACGACATGATCACTCGATTGGAAATCGTTCACCGTGACGGCAATCGCGAGACCATCACACGCCCCGCAAAGACATCCAAGGCGGCAGCCCCAACAGCGGCAAAAAAGGGAGAGAGCGCAAAAACTGCGGAAGTCCTAGAATTCACGCCACCGGCGGATCCCACGGCTGAGGCAGACAAGAAGCAGGAAGAACAAGACGGAACAGCCAACCGTGGCGATGTCCTTTTCTTCTAACCACTTAAAAAATCGAATAAATAAAAAGGGCGCCTTTCTGGCGCCTCTTTTTTTCCTGAAATTTCTAACTTGAATTGGAAAAAACGATTCATTAAAGAACTGCCATCATTCTCATTTTCCATGGAAGGAGTTTAAGATGATGACAGACCTTATTTTAAGTCGTGACGATAATGGATCAGAGGTGAGTCCTTTAGAGTCGATCCCCATCCCCCGCGTTTTGCCTCGCATCAAAATTTGTGGCGATAGTCTGTGGTGTGAAAATCGTTTCCTCTCATTGGAGAGAAGACCACTCACAAAGAAGTTATTTGAGGCTTTTCTCGTGGCCCCGGAAAAGCCACTCAATCGCGACGAATTGGTCGCCTTTATCTACGGTGAATGCTTTAGGCAGGGACGCACCGATCGTTACCGGCAGGCGCTATCGCAAAATATCGTGAAGCTCATTTCTCGAGGGCGCCAGCTGGCGGAAGAGGCGTTTTGCGGAAAGAACATTTGGATGGAATGGTTTTGTTACAACGCCGATCGAGAGACCTGGAGCCTTTTCCGTTTGTCCCATCAGTTTTTACAGGAGAAAGAGAGGCTGTGGCATTAGGTCGGACTGATATGACGAGCTAAGCGCTGCACCTTGTCCGCAGCGCTTTCGGAAGAGATTGTCGTGAACAGATCTCGCAAGGCGTCCGCTGGAATCTTTTGACGAAGAACAGCGCGATAGATTTCTTGACCGATCACCTCGCCAATGACGCGACTGATTTCATAGAAGCTCTGATCGTCCCAATGTGCGATGGTTTGCAGCCATTTTGTTGAGAGGCGTTCAGAGCCGTTCTTTTCAACCTTTTCTAAAAATCGAAACAGCCACCGCGTGGCCTCTCGTTTCAGTTGGGCGGAACCGATGAGCCTTTTCCCTTTTGTTTGCTGCAATAGTTTTCGGTAATCCCAGAGGTCGCTACCCTTCCGCCGTGGGTTTAGAATCTTTGCCGCCACCACTCCACCAGCGAACTGAAGCACGCGGCGACAGAATGCCTCGGTGACATGGCTTGTTCTATGCTCTCTCCACCCAACACAAGCTAGATATTGTCCGCAGACTTCCGCGAATCCGTTGAGCGACAAATCTCTTAAGAACATGATTCCGGCTGGCACAAGATAACTGAGGCCATCGACACTGATACGATGGGAATGCGCGTGAAGATCTTTTAGAGGTACACGGTATTTGCGGATGTAGTGTTTGAGCACGCTCTCGCCTGGATTTAGCTGCACACTAAATCCTGTCAGAGCACTGCTTTCGAGGTTCAGCCCGAGAAAGCCCCCGAGTGTTCGAAGGATCTCCAAGGCCTGTGAATCAATGTCGAAACTATCTTCCACATAGAGAGCGATATCTCGGTCTTCCCAATCGTCGAGGTTATGCTGTCCAATTCCGCGCGTTTCCTCCCAAATCACGTAGCTCTGCCACTTGATCCAAGGAGGTGTGTTTAGAATGCAATAGTCCGCGGGCTTGAGCTGAAGATACTCTGAGCCTTCAAAACCTTGGATGGAGTCATTCTGGAAATAGTATTGATCCACATTGGTAAAGATGCGCATCAGGCGCGGCTCATCGTTCGATGAGAGAAATGTTTCCTTGAGGCAGTGTGGCAAGTAGGGGTCGGCAAGATGATATTCGCCAATCAAACACACCACGAGAGCACTCGCATCCTCACGCACGATCCTATGCATGGTTTCCGCCGCGAATCGATCACGCACAGAAAGAGGATCTTTCCCGGCATTGTCTGTGTTGATGCCAATCACGTCGATATTGTGATCTTGAGCGTAATCCATTAGCATGCGGTAATTGTGCCAAGGAAAGCTCCATTCCTTTTCATAGGAAGTTTTCTCTAAGAAGCGCTCTTCTTTAAGACGCCCCTCGAGAAATGCATCAATATACTTTTGATCTCTTGCCTTAAACATCTCGAGCGCGAGCACGATGCGTCGGTTGGGGAATTTTTCTTCAAAGCTGCGGAGAAGACGCACAAGACCTCTCTGCGATTGACGCAGCGTGTGAAAGTCCCCGTAGAGAACTATCTGGTGATTCGCCATGGCATCAATGACGTCGTTCTTTTCACAAACGTCAAAGTTTTTTGGCAGAGATCGCAGATACTTCTCAGAGTAGTTCAGAATAGTCGGCGCACCGATGGAAGCCAGTTGTTTGGCCTCATCCACCGCTTTTTCATAGAGACTACGCTGAAGGGCGTTGAGTTGTTGTTGCGCGCTAACAGCCACGCAAGTACCTGCTTTTTATGAATATTAGATAGGATGCTCTAGTCTGATGTTAGCACGGGGCGCTCAGAGGAAAGCCGGCACATAATGCCCAGCCTTAGTAACCATGCGAGGTCGGAAGAGAATTAGAAGGCCTTTAGAAAAGGCCTAACTTCTTTGTGGGTACGGACGAGCAGGACGACGTTGTTGATCGCGATGGTAACCACGGTCTCGTGGTCCATTGAAATGCCGACGAGGGCCATTGTTATTGATGTTAAGCTCACCCGTGCATCGGATTTCGTTCGAATCAAAGATCTCAAGATTAGAAAGTTTTTGCCCCAAAAAGCCCGCCAAAATTGAGCGTGCGGCTTCTAAAGGAACGGCTTCCAAAGTTTTATCAACGACATCCGTGAGTTCTTTGATGTTCGATGTTTCAACCGGCTTCAACAAAGACTGCACTTCGCGTTCGGCAACTCGCTTTAAGATCTCAACGCGATCTGGAATCGCGATAAGCTCTGGAGTAATCTTCAGCTGACGCATCAACTGAACAAAAAGACGAATTTCTTTTGGTGTGACGATCGACCAAGCAACACCGGAGGCTCCAGCGCGTCCCGTTCGACCCGAGCGATGCGTGTAACTTTCGATTTCTCGCGGCACACCAAAGTTCACAACAAGTGGTAAATCCTGAATATCAATGCCGCGCGCCGCGACATTTGTCGCAACAAGGTAACGAAGCTCACCGGTGCGGAATCGATCCAACGTCGCTTGACGCTCTTGTTGACCCAAGTCACTGTTCAACTGGCTTGCGTTAAATCCGCGCTTGATCAAAGAAGCCGTTACTTCCGCACACTCTTTTTTTGTTTCGCAGAAAATAATGGACTGTGCGGGATCGTAATACATCAGAGCATTCACAAGGGCCGCTAAGCGGTGACCTGCTTTAACAAATAAATAGCCGTGCTTGATGGTCGAAGGAGAATTGTTAACGGAAGCGATGCGGATTTTATGAGGTTCAGTCAACATTTGGTTGGCTAAGCGCGCGATAAAATCGCTAATGGTTGCGGAGAAGAAAAGGGTTTGGGCTTTTTTGGTAAAAGCCTTACGTACTTCGTTCAAATCATCCGCGAAGCCAAAATCAAGCATCTGGTCAACTTCATCAAGCACAAAACACTCAATGGTATCCATCTTGAGGGTACCGCGCTTGATCAAATCCACAACACGCCCAGGTGTTCCAACAACAATATCGATGCCACGCGACAAAGCCATTTCTTGGCGCGTGTACGAAGTTCCGCCAATGATAGAAAGAAGGCGTAGCCCTAATGGACTCAAGGATGTTTTGAAAACATCGCAGACCTGGGTTGCGAGTTCACGCGTTGGTGTAAGAATAAGAGCTCGCGGCTGCCTTGATTTAGAATCTGACTGAACCAATCGCATTGCTAAGGGAAGTGCGAACGCAAGAGTTTTACCCGAACCAGTCATCGACTGTGCGAGTACGTCTTTACCGCTTAGAATTGGTTCAAACGCCTCTTCCTGAACGGCTGTTGGTTTTGAGATGCCCTGTTCGCTGAGCTTCCCGCGCACCGCTTCCGGAAGTGAAGAGAAAAATGAACTCACTGAATCACCGAGAAAAAGGAGGGATCAGGCCAAACGCTTCAGCCCAAAATTTATCGAACCGGCATTGGTAATTTTACCCAGCCATAGAGATGAATATGGACCTTTAGTTTTGCGATTTCAAGAACTAACGACAAAAAGGATGGGTATTTTTACTGTAAGCCTCTGATTAGATAGAAATTTCATGGGGTTAAAGATTCTTCTGCGTGAGATCCGTTCGGGAGTAGTAAAGACTACCTAATTTACCTTCTTTTTCAAGGTCTTCCCCAGGAAAAACAAACTCACAGCGGAGGCCACCGGAGCCAGCGGTCAACCAACCCTCTTTTAGGATGGCTTTCCCCTTAGCGAGACACCTCTTTTGAAGTTCGTTGGTTGCATACCCGGTTGACACACGTTCGCGCAAGAGAATACCGACACCGTCTTCCGCCAAGACCGTCCCGACGTAGACGACATCTTTTGATTTGAGAAGGGTTTGGGTCTTTTCGAGCCACGCGTCTTTCGTCATGGCTTGATCACGAGCGGCAATAATCTGTTTTTTTACCTCAAAATCGACAAATTCGCCGCCAAAGAGGAGCTTCTGCGCCACATCAAAGTACATATGAGCTAAAACTGGCTTTTTGGCATTGAATGCATCCGTGCCCGCCTTGCTCCAGGCTTCGAAGTCCTTACCGCTTTGACTCCATTGTTGGAAATGCCATCCAGTGATGAACCATTTGTCGTCACGAGGCGAAACAGCCAAGAAGATGCGACCGAGCTCATTTTGCCCCATGATCTGCAACCAAACACCGAACTGCACTTTATAGCCGTAACGCCCGGATATTGTGATCTGGTCGTCTGGGCACGCAATCTCGGTTTTATCCGCCTTGGGAGAAAACAGAGCGTAAACGCGATAAACGGAAAACTGCCACGGCTTTCGGTAGGTCTTGCCGAAAATCGCCATGATGCGCTCACCAATATCGCTTTTAACTCTCAGCTGCGGATGAAAAAAGGGCTTAAACCCGCTGCCGTCTCCGTCTTGGAGCTTCTTGTAGATGCTTTGCACGAAGTCATTGAGAGACTTATCGACGTCCTGAAGCTTAACTCCCGGACCACGACTAACAACCTGACAGGCTGGCTGCTGCACGCCGTTGAAGAGCTTATTCTGTAGAGCATTTTCATCGATACCGGCGGCAGCGACTGACGCATGAGAAAGGATGCATAGAAAAATAAGTTTCGAGAGGAACCTATTTCTTAGCCGCACAGTCTCCACAACCACCGCCTTCTTCTGGAAAGATGTCTTTCAACTCCCAAGTACCAAACTCGTCGTTGATAAGCTTCAGAGCATCATCCAAATAATCAAAGTCAACACTATATAATTCTTTTAAGAATGTTATCTCAAGTCAGTAGGCGTTGTAAGTATAAAGTTCGCGCTCAGGATCGAAGATCACGGTAACACCAGCCTGACGATCACGAAAACGAAAGGCCTTGTTCACATAATTATCTGCTGAGAGATGCTTTTCCGCGAGACCCATTATTGATCCCCCTCCATTTCACGGTGTGTAAAATACACAGCTCCGTCACGTTGTTTTAATCCATTCCAAAAAGACGCCGCATCAAGGCTTTTGCTGCCAGCCGGTTTTAGCGAATGAACCTTAATACATCCATCCCCCGTACCGACAAACAGCACCTTTTCTTGTTTACTAAATTCAAACTGCCCTGGCTGAAGATTCGCACACTGCGCCATGGCCATCGACTCTAAGACAACTCGCAATTCACCTAAGAATGAAAATGTACCGGGCCAAGGATGAAAGGCGCGAAAGCGATTGACGATTTCTTTGGCCGAACTTGTCCACAAAACCTGGCCGTCGTTTTTCTGAATCTTCCGACAGAGGCTTACTTTGGCGTCATCTTGTTGGATGCCAGTAAAAGACTTATCCGCCAATAAATCGAGCGCTTTTGGTAAAAGTTCACCACCAAGACGGAACATCCGATCGGTTAATGCATCGGCCCTTTCGTCCGGCTCAATGGCCGCCTTTTCTTGGCAAATGATAGCGCCCGCATCAAGCTTCTTAACGGTAAACAAAATCGTCACACCCGTCTCCATCAGGCCGTCAAGCAACGCGGCCGGAACCGGTGTGGCTCCACGGTAAACGGGTAACAGAGAAGGATGGATATTGATCGTTCCGCGCGCAGGAATCGCAAGAAACGCGTCCGTGAGAATTTGTCCGTAAGCGGCCGTGATCATGACATCGGGCCGAAGGTCTTTAAGCGTCGCGAGAAATTCAGGGTTTGAGGCCTTTTCTGGCTGAAGGACAGTGAGCCCCTCTTGTTTCGCGAAAGCCGCTAAAGGCGGATCTTGTGGAATGCTTTTACGTCCCATCGGCTTTGCTGGCTGACTCACGACAGCCACAACTTCATGGTCTTTGTCCGCTAACAAAACCTTTAAGGGTGCGATCACCTCTTCGGGTGAGCCCAAGTACACAAGGCGCATTCCGTTCCTCCTGAGTAACAGCCTTTTAACGCGAAATGGGCCCCGGGGAAACCTCTTTAGCGTTTTCGTTGGCAGTGTCTAAGCCAGGCTCTATACTGAGAAAAACCCGAAACAAGCGGAGCTGCCATGGGAAAAAATTTTCTCCTCGCCATTGACCAGGGCACCACGGGATCCACTGTGCTCGTGATTGACGCGAAGAACCCCAAGGACCTGAAAATCTTGGGTCGGGCGACCGTTGACTTTAAGCAGTACTATCCAAAACCAGGTTGGGTCGAACACGACCTCGATGAAATTTGGTTTTCCGTTCGGAAAGCTTGTCAGCAAGCCATGGCGCAGGCCGAGACCCAGGGAGCCAATTTCTCCGCGCAAGGAATCGCCGCCATTGGCATTACCAACCAAAGGGAGACTCTCTGCACCTTTGAACGGAAGTCGGGAAAAGCATTGGCTCCCGCCATCGTCTGGCAATGCCGTCGCTCGACGGAGCTCTGTGCAGGATGGCGCCAGGCCGGACTCGAGAAGAATATCCAAGCCAAAACAGGATTGGTGTTAGACCCTTATTTCTCCGGCTCAAAGATGACTTGGTTGATGCGTGAAAATCCAAGCGTCGCAAAAAGCATCCGCGAGGGCAAAGCTGTTTGGGGGACCATCGACACGTTCCTATTATTCCGCCTAACCTCTGGCGATGTGTTCGCGACCGAACCAAGCAACGCCTCTCGCACCCTACTCTTCGATATCCATAAGGGGCAATATGCGGATGATCTTCTCAAGCTGTTTGAGATTCCATCAGCCTCAAATCTTCCGGAAGTTCGAGATAGCGCGCAAATATTCGGCACCACCCGTGGTTTGGATTTCCTTCCAGATGGAATCCCCATCGCGGGAATCCTCGGCGATCAACAGGCCGCTCTTGCGGGCCAGGCCTGCTTTCAACCTGGCGAAGCAAAATGCACTTACGGCACCGGAGCATTCCTTCTCGTAAACGCGGGATCACATGGTGTGACTTCAAAGGCTGGAATGCTCACAACGATTGCATGGAGCCTCGGTGGAAAACGCACCTATGCATTGGAAGGTTCCGCCTTCATAGCGGGCGCGGCCGTACAGTTTTTGCGCGACCAATTAGGCATTATCCCGAGCGCCCAAGTCACGCAGGCCATGGCAAAAGATGTGATAGCCTCACCCGAAATTTATTTTGTTCCAGCTCTCGCCGGTCTTGGCGCTCCGTACTGGAATCCAAAAGCGCGCGGCGCTTTTTTGGGTCTGACACGCGGTACATCAAATGCGCAGATCGTGCGAGCCACTCTCGAAGGCATTTCGTTCCAAGTGGCCGATCTCATCCGCTCGATGGCGAAAGACCTTGGAAAGCCGCTTGAAATCCTTCGCGTGGATGGCGGCGCCAGCGCCAACGATCTACTGATGGAGATGCAGGCGGACTTTGCCGAAATCACGGTGGATCGCCCGAGGAATCTAGAGACAACAGCGTTCGGCGCGGCTTTGTTCGCGGGACTCGGCGTTGGTCTTTATAAATCCTTCGACGATTTGGCGACAGCACGCCACAGCGAGAAAATTTTTAAACCAGAAACAAATGCGACCGCGAAGACAGCCCGTGAGCATAAGCTCCGAGGTTGGGCTCGCGCGGTTCGTGCCGTTGAGGTTTTTAGTGAATTGGACTAGTTCCTCTTTACATTCACTTCTGCTCATCGGTTGGTGCGTGCTATGGGCATGGCTCGCGGCACGCGTGTGCTTCCTCGTCGCGCTAAGGCGTCAAACAAAACTCCTCGCACAGGCACAAACCTTTTGGCCGGCTCTTATCCTTGCGCCTTTGAGTCTTCTGGCGGCCTATAAGATTGCTCGTTGGAATTTGATTTATCCGACGTCGATGCTAGCGGACGCGATGGATCTGCTGATCGCGAGCTTTGTTCCTTCATTGATCTTATTTATCGCGGCAGGGCTACCCTTACAGATCTACCGTTTTACAATCATGGAAACAAATTACTGGCGTGAGAAACCTTTCTACACAGTGGCCATCGCCAGCGGCAAAAAAAGGTATCGCCAACTCTGGCCCATTGCGGGCAAAAAATCTCTTCTAACATCTTGGCATCTTTGTTTGCCCTGGCTCATGGGTGAGCTCATCATCATCGAATGCATCTTCAACTCACCGGGACTTGGATATGCGTCATGGCAAATGGCGCGAACCCAAAGAACATCGGAATTGATTTTGCCGCTGATAACACTTGTGACCATTTACGCCATCTTCTCATCGCTCCTCTATTTCTTTACCCACCGACTGGGAAGGCGACTTGATGGCTACCAATAGGACACTTACGCGCCCCCAAACCGCATACGCGGTGCTGGCCACAAGTATTGTGGGTCTTTGCCTTCTACCTTGGGGTTTTTGGGTCAGTGATCAGATTGACTTGAGTCATCTGATGAGTGGCCCAAGCATTGCTCACCCTTTAGGGACAGATCATGTCGGGCGCGATTTATTCTTACGCCTGCGCGGCTGTTTCTTACTGACAGTGCTCCCTCTCTGGGGCGTTTCATGTCTCGCGACCCTCGCTGGTTTTGGGATGGCGTTTCTTCACATCGTTTACATACGTCCCCAAAAGGAACTGCGTGTTATCGATCGCATCCTTTCTCTCGGAGCTCTTCTGCTTGTCAGCGTGCCCGTGGGAATCAGTGCTTTTTCAATCTCACTTCTACAGACAACGGCTGGGTTCTGGAGCCTTGCGGCGGCCGTTAGCATCATTTTTTTTCTGCGGGCCCATCAACTGCTCTGGGGATGGTTTCGAGAAAGCGAGCATCTCGGATATTGGCAGGCGAATCAAATTCTCGGAGGAAATCTATCCTACCGTGTCTTTCACTACGGCATGAGGCGAGCCTGGCTCGGTGCAATGGGTGAGACAATGCGGTTTCACTTACAGATTGCTATCGGTATCGAGGCATCACTGAGTTATTTGGGATTTGGCATTCAAGAGCCCGATCCTTCCTTCGGAAACATCTTGGCGGCGCATCTTCCGGATTATCTCCGTGGACAGTGGCATGTCGTTGTAAGCGTCATGGTGGCCATGGCGCTCTGCGCATTCCTGCCATCCGCCATCACGCAGCTTGTGAAGGCTGCTTACGAAAAGCGGCGATCCTGCTTGAATGAAGCGAGACGCTTATCCTTCTCCTGATACATATGCCGCACAAACCGGCTTACCGCGATCTCACCGCGGGGCACATCTTTCATATCGTGTCGTCGAACGTGGACGTGTACGGTTGGGCACTTTCCACTCATAAATTGACCTAAGGTTGGAATGCCATCCGGGTAGCCAATCGTGACGTCGTACACGGCGTCGAGGTAATCATGCAATCCCGCGACGACCGCCGCGAAACCTTTTGTCCTCGGAACTAGAACATGCTCAGGGGACCACATGCCTTTGTCACCAGCAAATCTTCGTGACTCATCCAACTTACGCTGCGTGATGCGCGTTCCCTCCGGGAACATGATGAGCCACGCGGGAACCTTGTTGTTTTTTATCGTCGCAAAAGTCGCCTTGATGGACTCCTGGTCCTTGGCCCAATCGCGTCTTAAGAAAATGCAGTCGATAAAATGCATGCCCCAGCCGGGACCGGGAACGAATTTTAACGGATACTTCGCAAACCATTTAAGACGCCCAAGACATCCTTGCGCCGCCGCCAACGGAATAAGCACGGGGATATCTGTCATTTCCTGATGATTGGCCACCAATAAAACGTTTTCCCCCTGGGGCAAATG
>CAYOJQ010000025.1:53193-55027 GCA_964404325.1 uncultured Oligoflexales bacterium | reverse complement strand
TGAAGCGCACCGTGGTTGTCATGGCGTTTTCAGGCGAAGAGCTTGGCCTGTTGGGTTCACGTCACTACGTCCAAAACCCGCTGCGTCCTCTTAACAAAACAGTGTTCATGATCAACATGGACATGGTTGGATATGGCAAGGGTAAACTCCAGGCACTCAGCGCCTCCGCCTCGACTTCCGCCATGAGTTTTATCTCCAGCGTGAACGGCAAATACCCCAACTTAACCATCGACTCATCACAGGCGGCACCTGATCGTTCCGATCACGCTCCCTTTCAACAAACAGGAATTCCCATTGCGTGTTTGCATACAGGTTTACATGACAACTACCACCAGCCGACGGATACGCCGGAAAAGGTGGATTTCGACACCATGGAGTCCATTGCAAAGTGGACTTATGACATGGCTGTCTATATGGCGACACAAAGCAAGGTGAGCTTGGAAGCTAAAAACAGCTTTAAACTCTATGCTTCACCTTTCGCCGTTGAAGATTACTTTAACGAATATTTCAAAAAACATGGCCTCGGCCGCGAGCCGGAAGCGGGCTCTCTTGATAGCGGTCTTCAGCCCGGACAGCCACTTTAGCAGCCGCAAACTTCGTTGTATCCGAAGTCGGATGGATGCATATTGTTCGCGAGAACGAAAAGCACCTCCGACATAGGAACCAACATGAAACTCTTCTTATTTTTTCTCCTCGCACTCGCCGGTCTTTCACACCCAGCTCTCAGCGAAACTTTTTTTGATCCCCTCACCGCCGCGGCGATGATGGAGCGAGGTGAGGCTTCCCACTTCGAAGATCGAGGCGAATGACCCGGAAGTGCAAGAATTCCTCGCATCTCTCGACAAAGATAAAACGGTGATTGTTTACTGCCGCACAGGTCGTCGCGCGGCCAAGTTTGTGGACTTACTCATTCAACATGGTTTTAAAGCGGAAAATCTCGGTGGGTTTTCCAATTGGATTGACGCCGGTCTTCCCGTCGTTATTCCTCTTCTCCGGAACGAGGAGCTTGCGCATTTTGCAGCCGACCTCCTCCTCCCTCACCCGTGACTTGATTCCAGAACCGACGCACGGTCAGTACCAATTCGCCTTCTTCCCAAGGCTTGCGAATAAAGCCTTGGGCACCCAGGCGCAGCGCCTCTTCCACATTCATATCCGTAAACGCGGAAATAAAAATAAACGGAATCAGCGGATAATTTTTTTTCGCGAAACGCAGCAGATGAAAGCCATCCTCCTGCGGCATGCGAATGTCGGAAATGATGAGGCCGACTTTTTCTTTCGCAAGAACATCGCGCGCGGTGACACCATTGTCCGCGGTTACAACCCGAAATCCCTCATCACGCAAAAAGAAGCGGATCAGCTCAATGATTTCTGGTTCATCATCCACAATTAAAACAGCCCGATCTTTCATGACAATGCTCGCATTTCTTGACGCACGCCCTGTCCATGATCGCTAATCTTAGCAATGCGCAGCGTTGTTTCGCTCATCTGTTTCGTCGCCTCGATCACATTCATCTCAATCATGGGCATGAAAAACCGGTAACGCGCCCCACATTGCAGGTAAAGCCACGAGCAACTTGCCACGAAGTAGATGACAAATGCATTTGTGGAGAGAAACATGCTCGCGAGGAGTGCCGCGATTAGCAGCCAAAATACGTTCGTGGCAATGACTTCTGGCGTGTGTGGCACGAAAAAAGGAAAAACGATCGTAGTTAACATGCCACTGATGACGGCAATTGCCGCACCGATGCGGAAGAAGCGCGCGCGAACAACGTTCCTCTTCAGGCGTATGAATACGCCAAAACGATTTATTCCAGCCCAGCCTCATCAACACTCC
>CAYOJQ010000025.1:50099-53093 GCA_964404325.1 uncultured Oligoflexales bacterium | reverse complement strand
TTTTGGTACGCCTTGTGAAATAGGTCAGAACGAAACGACGTGTTTTACAAACATTGGGAAAGGATGGGCGTTATGAACTTCATTAAGACATGGCAAAACAGCGTATTGACTCTCGTGTTAGGCTTAGGAACAAGCGCGGCCGCATTTGGTTATGGCGAAGCGCCACAAGGTGTTTACATCCGCAATATCGCATACGGCGGTAACGGCTGCCCACAAGGCAGCGTTTCACAAATCATGGCTCCAGACGCGACCTCGTTCACATTGTTGATGGACGAATACATCGCGGAACTTGGCCCTGAAGTGCCCCGCCGCGAAAACCGTAAGAGCTGCCAGCTCGCGATCGATTTAGTGGTGCCTCCTGGCTACTCCTACACCATCGGTACCTTCGACTACCGTGGTTACGCAAACCTCGATCGTGGCGTGACGGGTATGCAGGTGGCGAGCTACTACTTCCAAGGTCAAGGCTACACCGGAACATTTGATTCCGTGATTAACGGTGCTTACAACAACAGCTACCAGTTCCGTGACACCATTGGCCTCCAAGCGGCTGCTTGGTCACCCTGCGGCGCATCACGCGCTCTGAACGTGAAGACGGAAGTACGCCTCCAATCACGCAGCGCGATGGCTCGCGGCTCCATGACGGTTGACTCCGTCGACGGTCAAGTCGCGCAGATTTACGGCCTTTCATGGCGCCGTTGTAACTAAAAATCGGTGTTGAAAAACACTGTGCCAATTACCCCGACACAGTTTGGACGGATCCGCAAAGCGGGTCCGTCTTTTTTTTGAATTGGGGACGGAGCCCTCTGTCCCCATTCACGGCGCGGATGCTTCAGGCTGCAGAGAAGAAGAAAAAATAGGTTTCAGCGGGATGCCGGGTTTCGTCATGGGCCAGAGTCCGGCGTAACGTAACACCTCCGCCATGGTCTGCACGGGAATAAGCTTCAATTTCGCCCTGACCTCTTCGGGAACTTCCATCAGATCACGCTGATTCATCGCCGGATACAAAATCGTTTTTTTACCGTAGCGATAGGCCGCTAGGATTTTTTCTCGAATTCCGCCCACCGGCAAGACCTGTCCACGCAGCGTCACTTCACCCGTCATCGCCAATGTTGTCGGCAAGGCCTTGCCTTTCAGAGCACTCGTCACCGCGCACATAATGGCGATACCGGCGCTCGGACCGTCTTTCGGTGTGCCGCCATCGGGAAGATGGATATGGATATCCGCCTCCTGCAGGCTTTTATCGCTGATGCCGAGAGAGAGCGCGTTCTTGGCAATAAAAGAAAGAACCGCCTGGGCGCTCTCCTGCATCACCTTTCCCACACTTCCCGTCAGCTTATAAGAACCTTTGCCACTCACATTGCCGCTGGTGCTTGTCTCCACGTAAAGGATTTCGCCACCGACGGTGGTGTAAGCCAAGCCAATCGCCACACCAGGTGGAAGGATCTTGTCGCGCGGCTCTTCGATGTAGCGCGGCACACCCAACCACTGTGGTATTTCTTCCGGCTTAAAGCGCGGATAACTTTTTCTGCCCCGTTGGGTGACGACTTTCAGAACAACTTTGCGCGCCAGGCGCTGCACTTCTCGTTTAAGCTGACGCACGCCGGCTTCATGCGTGTAGTGGCGCATGATGTACTGAATGGTTTTGTCATCCAGGCGAAACTGCTGCGCGCTTAAATCAAACTCCTTGCGAATACTCGGAATCACGTGCTTACGAACAATCGCGACTTTCTCCCGATCGGTGTAACTCGCCACATCAACCGTTTCCATGCGATCCCGTAATGGTTCAAGAATGTTCTCCGCATTGTTGGCGGTGGCGATAAACATCACATTGGAAATATCAAACGGAACGGCCAGATAATGATCGATAAAAGATTGGTTCTGCTCGCGATCCAATACTTCTAGAAGAGATGCGGCCACACCCGCATGAGTTTCACCACCGACCTTGTCGATCTCATCCAGAAGAATCACGGGATACTGAGTCTTGGCTTGCTTGATGGCCTGAATGATTTTTCCCGGCATCGAACCAATATAAGTACGGCGGTGGCCACGCACCTCCGCTTCATCCCGCACGCCCCCTAAAGAAATACGTACGAAGGGTCTTCCCAAAGCATCGGCGATGGATCGAGCAAGGGATGTTTTACCTACCCCCGGCGGCCCATTGAGAAGAAGGATCTGTCCGGGAAGATCACCCTTGTGTTTCATCACCGCGAGATATTCCAGAATACGTTGCTTCACATCGTCAAGACCGAAGTGATCTCGATTGAGAATACGCGCCGCTTTTTGCAAATCAGACGCCTCGGGCGTTTCAGAATGCCACGGCAAATCACGCATCATGGTGAGATAGCTGTGCGCCACGATGTATTCGGGTGAGCCTGGCGCGGAAAGATTGAGTCGATCCAACTCCTCGTAAACCGCTTCACGCGCCAGCGCAGGTAACTCTAGGTGTTCAAACGCTTCTTCAAATTGCGCCACCACGTCGGCGGCCTCATCCAATTCACCTAATTCGCGTTTGATGGCGGCGATCTGTTCTTTTAAGTAAGCGCGGCGCTGCTCTTCACTCAGATCCCCCTTCACCTGATCGTGGATATCGCTGGTGAGTTTTTGCAGATTCAATTCACGCTTAAGAGCGGAGAGAACGCGACGCACACGCTCGCTCACCGCCACAGTCTGCAGGATCGCGCGTCTTTCATCCCATGAGAGGGAGAGATATGGTGCCACGAGGTCCGCCAACACCGCGGCGTCATCGTTTATAAGCAATGCATGACGCGCATCAGGCGCAATATCCGCGTCGGTTTTGAGAAAACGTTGAATGTGCTGACGCAAGGTTTTCGCGAGGGCGAGCGCCTGCGTGGAACGACGGCCAAGTCCTGTGGCCAAAGCCGTGCATTCCGCCATCCATTGACCGCGCTTTTTATAAAGCCGTTGCACACGCACGCGTCGTTCACCTTTAAGAACGGCGCCAACATCACCATCCGGCAAACGCAAAAGCTCCGC